>NZ_CP104285.1:2735252-3419065 GCF_025244905.1 Enterobacter mori
GCGCGGTATGGGAATCAACTCCTTTATTGTCGCGGTCTCTTCTGCCGCCGGACCGACTATTGCGGCGGCCATTCTTTCTGTCGCCTCCTGGCAATGGCTTTTCGCCATCAACGTGCCGCTTGGCATCGTCGCGATCGTTTTTGCCCTGCGCTATCTCCCTGGTAATGGCCCGAAAAGCACCATGCCCCGCTTTGATCTGCCCAGTGCGGTAATGAATGCCCTAACCTTTGGCCTGCTGATCACTGCTCTGAGCGGGTTTGCTCAGGGTCAGTCGTTAGCGCTTACCGGCGCAGAACTTGCCGCTCTGCTGGTTGTAGGCTTTTTCTTTGTGCGTCGCCAGCTTGCACTGCCGGTACCATTGTTGCCGGTAGACCTGCTGCGTATTCCCCTTTTTTCACTCTCTATTTGCACCTCGATCTGTTCGTTCTGTGCCCAGATGCTGGCGCTGGTTTCCCTGCCCTTCTTCCTGCAGAGTGTGGTCGGTCGTTCTGAGGTTGAAACCGGGCTGCTGTTAACGCCATGGCCGCTGGCGACGATGGTGATGGCCCCGCTGGCCGGGTATTTGATCGAACGCGTGCATGCCGGACTGCTGGGTGCAATCGGGCTGGCAGTGATGGCAACCGGCTTGTTTGCCCTGGCTCTGCTTCCCTCATCGCCTACGGATCTGGATATTATCTGGCGCATGATCCTGTGCGGTGCGGGTTTTGGTCTGTTCCAGTCGCCAAACAATCACACCATTATCACTTCCGCACCGCCCCATCGCAGCGGGGGAGCCAGCGGCATGCTCGGCACGGCGCGCCTGCTGGGCCAAAGTACCGGTGCTGCACTGGTTGCGCTGATGTTTAACCTTGCCGGGCAGAATGGTAACCACGTTGCGCTCCTGACCGCAGGGTTCCTTGCTACCCTCGCGGGCATAATTAGCGGACTTCGGATCGCCCAGCCCGGCGTGAAGGCATAAAAAAAGCCGGGCGGAGTACTCTCCAGCCCGGCTTTTTTCGGTCTCTTCGCGTTACTTCAGGTATTCGCCACTGCGCAGCGCTTCGATACGTTTATCGAGCGGCGGGTGAGACATAAAGAGCTCACTGAGTGATTTCGATTTACCGTTAATGCAGAAGGCCATCATGCTGCTCGCTTCCTGCGGCTCGTAGCTGGTCTTCAGACGCTGCAGCGCAGCAATCATTTTCTCACGCCCTACCAGTTTTGCAGAGCCCGCATCCGCGTGGAATTCACGGTGACGTGAGAACCACATGGTAATGATGCTTGCCAGAATACCGAACACCAGCTCAAGTACCATCGAAACAGCGAAATAGATCAGCGGGTTGCCGTTGCTCTCTTCACCTTCGTCGCGGTTGCCCCCCATAAAGCCTGCCGCGATTTGCGCCAGGATACGAGAGATGAAGATCACGAAGGTGTTCACCACGCCCTGAATCAGGGTCATGGTTACCATATCACCGTTCGCGATATGGCTGATTTCGTGAGCGATAACCGCTTCGGCTTCGTCACGGCTCATGTTCTGCAGCAGACCGGTGCTGACGGCAACCAGAGACGCATCTCGACGTGCCCCCGTTGCGAAGGCGTTAATGTCCGGTGCATGGTAAATAGCAACCTGAGGCATCGCGATGCCTGCCTGCTTTGACTGCTGAGCCACCGTGCTCATCAGCCACTGTTCCATATCATTACGCGGCTGCTCGATAACTTCACCACCGACTGATTTCAGCGCCATCCACTTCGACATCAGCAGTGAGATGAATGAGCCACCAAAACCAAACAGCAGCGCCATAATCAACAGACCCTGAACGCTGCTCGACTGAATTCCTGTCAGGCTTAGCACCAGCCCGAATACCACCATAACCGCCAGGTTGGTGAGCAGGAAGAGCGCGATTCGCATCATAATTTTCTTTTAACCTCTGTTTAACAAAACGCACTATGCGATTACCCACATCGTATGGGTATTGTGGCTATTTTCAAGGATTCGAGGGGTGTAAGTCACCAGAAAGACACAACTTTACACAATTGAAGATCAGCTTGACGAGAGGAAGCAGAACTAAAAAAACAGGCACAATGTCTTGTGCCTGTTGAGGGATTATTTTGCAGGTGCCGGTTGCACCGCAGGTTTCTCTTTCTCCAGATTCGCCAGGTCGAGGGCGATATGCACCGTCTCGTCCAGATACGGATCCGGCTCCTGGTAATCTTTTGGCAGATCGTCCAGTTTTTTGAGCAGAGGCTTACCTTCACGTTTGAAGCGATCGTTGATACGCGCCAGACGCGTTGCGTCATCCTCATTGTTCTCTTTTTCACGCTGAGCGTAATTGAGAGAAACAATGTTCCGTTTCGCCTTCAGGGCATTGAAACGCGCAATGTCCTTCAGGATGTACTGGAATTCAGGATCTTTCACGATGCGTTCGTTATGGTCTTTCAGCAACGCAGGACCAAATTGAGTCATGTCGCCAGATTTCACGAACGTCGCAGCATTGATGCTATCCCACGGCAGCGCGTTATCTTCAAACTTCTCGCCCGTTTCGGTCTCTTCGGTGCCCGTTGGCATCATGATATCCGGCGTCACGCCTTTACGTTGCGTACTGCCGCCATTCACGCGATAAAACTTTTGAATGGTGTACTGAACAGAGCCCAGTGCAGGCCATTCCGGGCGCAGCATCTGATCGTAAATACGGTTCAGAGAGCGGTATTGCTGAACGGTGCCTTTACCAAAGGTCGGCTCGCCGACGATAAGCGCACGGCCATAGTCCTGCATTGCCGCGGCAAAGATCTCAGAAGCAGACGCACTGAAGCGATCGACTAACACCACCAGCGGACCTTTGTAATAGACCACACCATCGGTATCGGCATCTTCACGCACTTTACCGTTGTTATCACGAACCTGAACAACCGGGCCAGACGGAATAAACAGACCCGACAGGGAAACCGCTTCGGTCAGCGCCCCACCGCCGTTGCTGCGCAGATCGATGATCACGCTGCTGACGTTCTGTTTTTCCAACTTCTGCAACTGCACTTTCACGTCGTCGGTCAGACCAACGTAGAAGCCAGGGATATCCAGAACACCGACTTTCTCTTTACCGACAGTTTTCACCGACATTTTAACGGCACGGTCTTCAAGACGAATGCGTTCGCGCGTCAGAGTAACAATACGGGTTTTCGTCCCTTTCCCTGCAGGCAGAATTTCCAGGCGAACTTTGCTACCTTTCGGCCCTTTAATCAGCGCAACCACATCGTCCAGACGCCAGCCGATCACATCGACCATGTTCTGTCCGGTTTGACCAACACCGACAATGCGGTCGCCTACGCTAATTGCTTTGCTTTTGGAAGCAGGGCCACCTGCCACCATGGAGTTGATCAGGGTATAGTCATCGTCCATCTGCAACACTGCGCCAATACCTTCCAGAGACAGGCTCATTTCGGTATTAAACTGCTCAGTATTACGTGGGGAGAGGTAGTTGGTATGCGGATCGATTTCGTGGGCGAACGCCGTCATTGCCAGGGAGAACACATCTTCGCTGTTGGTCTGCGCCAGGCGACGGATGGCAAATTTGTAGC
Organism: Enterobacter mori; assembly: GCF_025244905.1. Taxonomy (NCBI): domain Bacteria; kingdom Pseudomonadati; phylum Pseudomonadota; class Gammaproteobacteria; order Enterobacterales; family Enterobacteriaceae; genus Enterobacter; species Enterobacter mori. The sequence goes on from NZ_CP104285.1 coordinate 2,738,805, forward strand.
GACGGTTTAAGGTCTCACGAATTTCTTTCTCGTCTTTGCCGGTGAGCTTGAGGCTCAGTTCGTCATATTTAACTTTTGCGTCCCACAGCGCATTCAGCTCGGCTTCGTCTTTCGGCCATGGCGCTTTGCTGCGATCCAGATTGAAAGTGTCGTTGCCGGTAAAGTCCATTGGACGTTCCAGCACTTTCAGCGCGTATTGATAACGTTCAAAACGACGCTTTTGCGATAAATTATACAGATCGTAGAACAGATCCAGCTTACCGGAGCGCAGTTCGTCACCCACGTCGGATTTACGTTTAGCGAACTGTTCGACGTCGCTGGCCAGCAATACGTTATGGCTGTAATCCAGCAAGTTCAGATAACGGTCGAAGATTTTGGCCGAAAAGGCCTGATCGAGATCGAACTGACGATAGTGCGAACGAGTAAAGCGCGACGTCACGCGCTCACTCACCGTCGCGTGCTGCGTCTCTTCCTTCAATACCGGAATTTGATCAACACGCGTAATATCGTCCACAGCGAAGGCGTGACCTGTTATAGCAAACAGGCCCGCCAGCGCGGTGAGCTTAAAAAAAGTGTTCATGCCAGGCTTGGCCTCCGTTTCAGAACAACAAGTGTTCTGCGCGTACTATCATTGACATACCAGAAGTCAGCTGTACACGAACGCCGTCTTTGGTGATTTCCAGTACGGTGGCGTCCATCGCATTGTTACCCGCTTTGACCTTCAGAGCCTGACCGACGCTCAGTGCGTTAATGTCAGAAACTGGGGTATGGCGCGGCTCTTCACGAGGTGCGCGTGGGGCTTTAGCTGCTGGCTTGTCAGCACGCGGTTTGCGATCGTTATTCTCATTGCGGCGCGGTGCTGGACGCGGTTTACGCTCGCGACGAGGCGCATCATCCTGACCATTTGCCGCAGCGGCTTCGCGTTTTTTCGCTTGCTGTTCGGCACGCTGTGCCTGAACGCGTGCTTTGGCTTCTTCCAGCTGCTTGCGCGCATGTTCAACGTGCTGCTCGTCCAGTTCGCCGCAAGGGTTACCGTCGAGATCAACACGGGTTGCGCCCGGTTTGATACCGTACAGGTAACGCCAGCTAGACGTATAAAGACGTAAGGCAGAACGAAGCTGCGTTTTGCTGAGATTCATCTCACCTTCAACACGCGCGACCAGATCCTGAAAGATACCGACTTTCAGAGGACGAGCCTCACCTTCAGCGCTAAAGCACTGAGGAAAACGCTCGGCCAGAAATGCGATAACTTCTTTACTGCTATTCAACTTAGGTTGATTTTCCATGAAATTTCCTGATTACAACGGACGTTGCCAACTCGCGCAGGCATGAACAGGCGACATTATAATGACGCTATCAGTAATTGCTACGTTATCCGTTGATTATCCTGCGACGCTCGCAAAGAATTTTTGATAATCGGTTGCTGCCAGAACGTTTTCGAGATTCGCCGCCAGCTCGCGCAGGCCCTGCTCGTCTTCGGAGGTAAAGCGACTGAAGGCCGTACTGTCGATGTCCAGAACGCCAATAATCTGATTTTTTACTACCAGCGGCAGTACGATTTCAGAATTACTTGCCGCATCACAAGCAATATGCCCGTCGAAGGCGTGAACATCCTCCACGCGCTGGACCTGGTTTGTGGCCACCGCGGTACCGCATACGCCGCGTCCGACAGGAATACGCACACAGGCCAGTTTTCCCTGGAAAGGCCCCAGCACCAGTGTTTCACCTTCCAGAAGGTAAAAGCCGGCCCAGTTAACCTCGGTCAACCGTTCAAACAATAATGCACTCGTATTTGCCAGAGTGGCTAAGAAGCTGGTTTCACCTGCCATCAATGCCTTAAAATCGCGGTTGAGATCCGCGTAGAATTCTGTTTTGCTCATTCTTCAATCACTTAGTTGTCTTACAAAATTACCGCATAGCCTATTAAAATAAGCATTAAATGCGCTCATGCTCAAGATGAATCAATTCATGAGTTAATATAACTTTCAACAATACACTTTTGTGCGCAGCTGATGGCCTTAAAAACAACCAAAATTACGCCGACGAAGAAGATCACTATCCATACGGTTAGTGAAGCCCTGCCTCGTGCACATTATCAGCGTTGCCCGCAGTGCGATACGCTTTTTATGTTGCCGAAGATGAAATCGCACCAAAGTGCCTTTTGTCCCTGCTGTGACGCCAAAATCCGCGACGGGCGGGACTGGTCATTGACCCGTCTGGCAGCCATGGCCGTGACGATGCTGTTGCTTATGCCCTTTGCCTGGAGCGAGCCGCTGCTGAAGCTTTATCTGCTCGGCGTGCGTATTGATGCCAACGTGCTGCAAGGGATCTGGCAGATGACGCGCCAGGGCGATCCCCTGACCGCCGCAATGGTGCTGTTCTGTACCGTCGGTGCGCCGCTGGTGTTGGTCGCCGCCATTGCCTATCTGTGGCTTGGTAACATTCTTGGGATGAATCTGCGCCCCGTGTTGCTGATGCTCGATAAACTTAAAGAGTGGGTCATGCTGGACATCTACCTGGTCGGGGTCGGTGTGGCGTCAATCAAAGTGCAGGACTACGCATTTTTGCAGCCCGGCGTTGGGCTGTTTGCCTTCATCTGCCTGGTATTGCTCAGTATTCTGACGCTGATCCATCTCAACGTAGAGCAGCTTTGGGAGCGTTTTTATCCCCAGCGCCCTGCCTCGCGTCCGGATGAAAACCTGCGCGTCTGTCTGGGTTGTCACTATACCGGCTTGCCGGACACTCGGGGCCGCTGCCCGCGATGCCATATTCCGCTAAGGCTGAGGCGTAACAACAGCCTGCAAAAATGCTGGGCAGCGCTGATTGCTTCCATGGTATTCCTGCTCCCGGCTAACATGCTGCCGATTTCAATCATTTACGTGAATGGCGCGCGCCAGGAAGACACCATCCTTTCAGGGATTATCTCCCTCGCCCACAGCAACGTGGGCGTGGCGGCAATTGTGTTTATCGCCAGTATCCTGGTGCCGTTCACCAAAGTGGTGGTGATGTTTACGCTACTTATCAGCATCCATTTTAAATGCGAACAGGGTCTGCGCACACGCATCCTGCTTCTGCGGTTTGTTACATGGATTGGTCGCTGGTCGATGTTGGATCTGTTCGTGATTTCGTTGATGATGTCGCTCATCAATCGCGATCAGCTGCTTGCTTTTACGATGGGACCCGCAGCTTTTTATTTCGGCTCTGCGGTGATATTGACTATTCTTGCTGTGGAATGGCTGGATAGCCGCTTACTTTGGGATGCACATGAGTCAGGAAACGCCCGCTTCGCCGACTGAAGCGAGAATTAAAACAAAACGCCGCATTTCGCCATTCTGGTTGCTGCCCGTCATCGCCCTGATGATCGCGGGCTGGCTTATCTGGACGAGTTATGAAGATCGCGGAAGTACTGTCACCATTGACTTCCAGACCGCCGACGGTATCGTCGCCGGGCGCACCCCTGTTCGCTTCCAGGGGGTGGAAGTCGGTACGGTCCAGGACATCACGCTGGGAAAAGGGCTGAACAAAATTCAGGTGCGAGTCAGTATCAAATCTGACATGCAGGATGCCCTGCGCAGCGAAACGCAGTTCTGGCTGGTAACGCCAAAAGCCTCTCTCGCCGGTGTGTCGGGGCTGGATGCCCTGGTTGGCGGTAACTATATCGGCATGATGCCGGGTAAAGGCGAGCCGCAGGATCACTTTGTGGCGCTCGATACGCAGCCGAAGTATCGACTCAATAACGGCGATCTCATGATCCACCTGCAGGCACCTGACCTGGGTTCACTGAGCAGCGGTTCGCTGGTTTACTTCCGAAAAATTCCGGTAGGTCGCGTTTACGATTACGCCATCAACCCGAACAAACAGGGTGTGACCATTGACGTGCTGATCGATCGCCGCTTCACTAACCTGGTGAAAAAAGGCAGCCGCTTCTGGAATGTGTCCGGCGTGGACGCGGACGTTAGCCTGAGCGGTGCAAAAGTGAAGCTGGAAAGCCTGGCGGCGCTGGTGAACGGCGCTATCGCCTTCGATTCCCCGGAAGGGTCCAGTCCTGCCAAAGCCGATGACACCTTTGGACTGTATGCCGATCTGGCCCACAGTCAGCGCGGTGTGATCGTGAAACTTGCCCTCCCCGACGCCAAAGGACTGAAAGCCGGTTCTACACCGCTGATGTATCAAGGGCTTGAGGTCGGACAGCTGACTAAAATGACGTTAAACCCCGGCGGTTCGGTAACCGGTGAAATGACCGTTGATCCAAGCGTGGTCGATCTCCTGCGTGAGAAAACCCGCATTGAAATGCGCAGTCCGAAGCTGTCGCTGCGCGATGCCAGCATCAGCAGCCTGCTCACGGGCAGTACGTTTGAACTTATCCCCGGAGAGGGCCAGCCCAGCAACAGTTTTGTTATTGCCCCGGCGGACAAAGCGCTGCTGCAAAAACCCGGCGTGGTGACCGTCACGCTTAACGCCCCGGAAAGTTACGGCATTGAAGCTGGTCAGCCGCTGATTTTACATGGTGTGCAGGTGGGCCAGGTCCTGGAGCGCACCCTGTCGGAAAAAGGCGTCACCTTCTCGGCCGCTATCGATCCGCAGTACAGCGATTTGGTACATGGTGACAGCAAGTTCGTGGTGAACAGCCGCGTCGATGTGAAGGTCGGGCTGGACGGCGTTGAGTTTCTCGGCGCCAGCGCCAGCGAATGGGTCAACGGCGGGATCCGCATTCTGCCGGGCAATAAAGGCCCCGTACGGGAGAGTTATCCCCTGTATGCCAATCTCGACAAGGCGATTGAAAACAGCCTGAGCGATCTGCCGACCACCACGCTGACGCTGAGCGCCGAGACGCTGCCAGACGTGCAGGCCGGTTCGGTTGTGTTATATCGCAAGTTTGAGGTCGGGGAGGTGATCACCGTACGTCCACGCGCTGACGCCTTTGATATCGAACTGCATATCAAGCCGGAATACCGCAAGCTGCTCACAGCAAATAGCGTGTTCTGGGCGGAAGGCGGCGCGAAGGTCCAGCTTAACGGCAGTGGGTTAACCGTGCAGGCCTCGCCTCTCTCCCGCGCACTGCGCGGCGCGATTAGCTTCGATAATCTGCCCGGTGCGGGTGGCGATATGCGCAAGGGGGATAAGCGTATCCTCTTCCCGTCTGAGACCGCGGCGCGTGCCGTAGGCGGACAGATCACCCTCCATGCCTTCGATGCGGGGAAACTCGCTGAGGGAATGCCAATTCGCTATCTCGGCATTGATATCGGGCAGATCCAGAAGCTGACGCTGATTACATCGCGTAATGAAGTGCAGGCCACCGCCGTGCTCTATCCGGAGTACGTGCAGACCTTCGCCCGTGCGGGGTCGCGATTCTCCGTGGTCACGCCGCAGATTTCTGCCGCAGGCGTAGAGCATCTCGACACGATTTTGCAGCCCTATATCAACGTGGAAGCCGGTCGAGGCAAAGCCCGTCGTGACTTTGAACTGCAGGAAGCGACGATTACCGATTCACGCTACCTTGATGGCCTGAGCATTGTGGTCGAAGTCCCGGAAGCAGGTGGACTGTCCATCGGAACACCGGTGCTGTTCCGCGGTATTGAAGTCGGTACGGTGACGGGTTTGACGCTGGGTACCCTTTCGGACCGCGTAATGGTCGCGCTGCGCATTAGCGATCGTTACCAGCATCTGGTGCGCAACAACTCCGTATTCTGGCTGGCCTCCGGGTATTCACTGGACTTCGGCCTGACGGGCGGCGTGGTGAAAACCGGTACCTTTAACCAGTTCATACGCGGCGGTATCGCCTTTGCAACGCCACCGGGTACACCGCTGGCACCAAAAGCCCAGCCGGGTAAACACTTCCTGCTGCTTGAAAGTGAACCCAAAGAGTGGCGCGAATGGGGAACCGCCCTGCCGCGTTAATCTGAAAGGCTCCGGTGTCAACGCGCCGGAGCCTTTATGTTACACTGCGCGCCTGACTGTTTCCCTGTGGTGTGCCCGTGGCTCAAAACTCCGTATTTCTTCCTGAACAATTCCTGGCGCAGATGCGCGAGGCGCTTCCTTCTCATCTTTCGTTCGATGATTTTATCGCCGCGTGCCAGCGCCCGTTGCGTCGGAGCATCCGCATCAATACGCTCAAAATCAGCGTGGCCGATTTTCTGACGCTGGTGTCGCCGTATGGCTGGCAACTTACGCCGGTGCCATGGTGTGAAGAGGGTTTCTGGATCGAACGCGACGACGAGGACGCTTTACCACTGGGCAGCACCGCTGAACACCTGAGCGGACTGTTTTATATTCAGGAAGCGAGTTCGATGCTGCCGGTTGCCGCCCTGTTCGCTGAGGGTAACGCGCCCGAACGCGTGATGGATGTCGCCGCCGCACCCGGCTCAAAAACCACACAGATTGCCGCACGCATGGGCAACCGCGGGGCGATCCTCGCCAACGAGTTTTCCGCCAGCCGCGTGAAGGTGCTCCACGCCAATATCAGCCGCTGCGGTATCCATAACGTGGCCCTGACCCATTTTGACGGTCGCGTATTCGGTGCCGCCTTGCCGGAGGCATTCGATGCCATTCTGCTGGATGCTCCCTGCTCCGGCGAGGGCGTGGTGCGCAAAGATCCTGATGCACTCAAAAACTGGTCGGTGGAAAGCAATCTGGATATCGCTGCCACACAGCGCGAGCTGATTGAGAGTGCTTTTCACGCGTTGCGTCCTGGCGGCACGCTGGTCTACTCAACGTGCACCTTGAACCGCGATGAGAATGAAGAGGTTTGTCTGTGGTTGAAAGCGCAATACCCGGATGCGGTCGAATTCTTGCCCCTTAATGACTTATTTACCACGGCACATGAGGCGGCCACGCCCGACGGTTTTCTCCACGTGTTCCCGCAAATTTACGACTGCGAAGGGTTCTTTGTCGCACGTCTGAGTAAAACTCAGGCAGTGGCTCCCCTGCCAATACCAAAATTCAAAGTCGGCAATTTCCCGTTTGCGCCGCTTAAAGGTCGCGATGCCGCACAGCTTGAAGCCGCCGCCGAAAAGATTGGGCTGGTCTGGGACGAGAGTTTGCACCTGTGGATACGTGATAAAGAGATATGGCTGTTCCCGGCACACATTGAGCCGCTTATCGGCAAAGTCCGCTTTTCCCGTATCGGTATCCGCCTGGCGGAAGTACACAACAAAGGGTACCGCTGGCAGCACGAGGCGGTTATTGCGCTGGCGGGTCGCGCCAACACCTTTGAGCTGACGCATCAGGAAGCCGAAGAGTGGTATCGCGGCCGTGATGTTTACCCTGAAAGCACCCCGTCGCAGGATGAGGTCATTGTCACATATCAGGGGTTCCCGCTGGGGCTGGCGAAAAAGATCGGGTCACGGCTGAAAAATAATTATCCGCGCGAGCTGGTTCGTGATGGTCGCTTGTTTACGGGTAACACTCGCACCGACTAAAAAAGCGCATTTTTTTACTGGCGATTTTGCTTTCCTTGTCTAGGCTAAAAAATGGATGTCCGTACTGGTCATACCAGATTTTTGCAACGAACCCGGAGAGCATTATGACGAAAACCAGCGTGCGTATTGGCGCTTTTGAAATCGACGACGCAGAATTGCGCGGCGAAGCACAAGGCGATCGAACGTTAAGTATTCCCTGCAAATCCGACCCGGATTTGTGCATGCAACTGGACGCCTGGGATGCCGACACCAGCGTCCCGGCGATCCTTGATGGAGAACATTCAGTCCTTTACCGCGAGCATTACGACCGTAACACCGATGCCTGGGTCTTGCGTCTTGCCTGACCTAAAGTGAACCCGCCCGAAGGCGGGTTATTTATTACTGCAGTTGAACCAGCGTAAGGAAGCCATCGAACACCGCACCGGTGTCGATATAGTGCAGATTGTTAAAGTCATAGCGTTTATCCAGTGGCGTATGCCCGAACCAGAAATGATCCGCCCCCTGGATCCCCTGCCCTTTACCCACCATAAACCCCATTAAACGGTCACGATCCCACAGCACACGCTGCGCATTCACCGGCTTATTCCAGGTATACTCCGTTGCCGGATAATCCGCATGAGCAATAATATTTAGGCCGTTTGCGCAGGTTATTTCAATAATGTGCGGTAAGTTCCGACACGCATCGAGTAATGTCAGTGCGTGTGTCTTGTCTTCACACTCTGAAAACCATATGCCGCCATTTATCATCCAGAGGGCAAAATCATTATTTTCAATCGCATCCAATGCCATTTGTTCGTGATTCCCTCGTACTGCACGAAACCATTTTTCGTCCATAAGCTGTAAACATTTCACGCTATCGGGACCGCGATCGATGATATCCCCGACGGAAATCAGCAGATCCTCGTACGGATTAAAATGCCGACGTTTCAGTTCATCCATAAGGCATTGATAGCAGCCATGAATATCGCTGACAACCCAGACGTGGCGCCAGTGCTTACCCTCAATTTTCTGATACATAACGCCTCCTTTAAAGAGTATAGCGGCAGCAGAAAATGTCCTGAGTCGATTTTCGTTATAACTAATCCAAACAAACCGTCAACCAACCGGAAATAAAGATCGTCGAGCTATTAATCCCTTATTAACGCCCCTCTAAAATAGAGCGAAATAAAATGAGAGGTCTTCACGTGTCAAACATACACCTGCAAAACGATGTGTTATATCCCTATCGCACAAATATCATCTCCGAGTTGGTGAAAGGAAAACGCGTTCCGGGCCCAATCTGGCAAAAGCGCGGCTACCGGCTGAAGTTCCTGTTACGCTCATTGTTATTCTGGTCTTCCACCCATCGCATGCTGGATGCGCTCTCCGGACGCGATGATTTTGACAGGTTGCTGGTTTCTCAAATCACGTTACCTGGCAAAACCCACCGCCAGTATCTGATGCGTGGCCTGCGTGCCGGCGATCGCGCCGACGCCATTGTCAGTCACTATCACTGGATCGATAGTCTGAAAAATCGAGAACTCGCCCACGCCCTGACGAGCCCACATGGACAGTGCGTTGTGCAATTTCAGGCAAAAAATGACGTCACCTATACCGTCAATGCCTCCTCCGCCGGTAAAGCCGAACGTGAAGGCGAAAGCACATTGTGGCTGCATGATAGCGATAACACCTTGCTGGCCAGTCTGACGTTTTGCGTCGCGCGCAGTCATGGTCGGCCAGTATTGGTGATTGGCGGGCTCCAGGGACCGCGCCGCGACGTATCGCGTGAAGTGATTAAGCAGGCCACCCGCGCCTGCCACGGCCTTTTCCCAAAGCGCGTGCTAATGGAAGTGGTTTTTCAGCTGGCAGCGCATTCGAATATCAACGCCATCTTTGCCGCCAGCGATGAAGGACACGTATTCCGCGCATTGCGCTACCGTATGAGCAAAGGCCGCCATTTCCATGCCAGCTACGACGAGTTCTGGGAATCCCTCAACGGCAGAAAACTCTCGCCTTTCTGCTGGCAGTTGCCACTTCAGGTGGAGCGTAAGTCTCTGGAAGAGATTGCCAGTAAAAAGCGGGCAGAATATCGCCGCCGCTTCGAGCTGCTGGATACTCTTGCGGTATCGGTGCGTTCACGCTTTTAGCTCGCCGATGTCTTTCGCTAACTCAGTACAAAAATTTAACAAAACCGTCAAAAAGGGCTGGACTTTGGCCTGCCGTCTTGTGGTATGTTTGAGGCTGTTGCACAGGAAACGTGCTTGCTGCAGAAGTTGATAATCGGATTTTATCGTTTACTTTCATGCAGATAAAAAGAGACCGAATACGATTCCTGTATTCGGTCCAGGGAAATGGCTCTTGGGAGAGAGCCGTGCGCTAAAAGTTGGCATTAATGCAGGCTAAGTCGCCTTGCCTTTTAAGAATAGATGACGACGCCAGGTTTTCCAGTCCACAGCTAAAGTGGCCTGAAAAAAAGCGTCAGAGCATCATTAAATGTAAAAAACCGCAGTGCTTTCGCGAGCATCTGCGGTTTTTTATTGGAAACACTGGCGTTAACAGAGTTTATCCGCGCGCTCGATAAACGGTGCCAGGCTCATCTTTTGTCCCGGTTTTGCGGGATCGTCAATCTGGATGATGCTAATCGGTTGTCCGTTACTCTTACCGCTGGCAACCTGCTGCTCTGCGGTATCGTTCAACGGGTATTGCACCAGCGTGCTTGGGTTGATCGCGTACAGGGCGTGGCCAGGACGACAGGTCAGCATCACCTCTTCGCGATTGAAGGCCCATTTTTCCTTACCCACCTCAAAACGGCTGACGGTAATCACCTGCGGCGCTGCCAGCGCACTGCCGGTGCAGGCCAACAGTAAAAGAGAAAGTAGTGTCTTTTTCATATGTCTTTAAACCTTGTCAAAAGGGTTCCCAGGTCGCAAACAGACTGACCGTGGCCAGTACCAACGCGCCAAGCACCACTTCTGCCTGTGTCATCCTGATAAAAAGGGTTTGCTCCCACCCTGTGTCCGGACGAAAGCGTGGCACCAGAAAATACCGATTCGTCAGCGCAATTACCACCATCAACGTCACCAGCGCACATTTGAACAACAACATTTTTACGTAGCCCGTCTGCCAGGGCACATTGATACCAGAAATAAGCAGCGCGTTAATGATACCCGTGAATATCACGCCAGCCACGGCATAGTGCCCCACGCGGGAAAAACGCATCATGGTATAGACTGCCGCCGTCTTCCAGCGTCCGTTCGAGAGACGCATACAAAACAGCAGCGGCAGCAATCCGCCAAGCCAGGTTGCCGCGCAGAGGAGATGGATCGCATGATTAAGGCGGTGCAGTGCTCCCGGCGCACCGTCATCCATTGCCGCATGCCCGACGCCCGCCAGCAGGACAAACTGCCCCATCGCAAGCAGCAGCAGCCGCGAACCTTTTTGGGGTGCCAACCACGCGGCACCGGCGGTGATGATGGCCAGAATGATTTGCCACAGCCAGACGCCGCCAAACTGCGTCCCCAGGACGCTCCGCCAGACATCCGCACTCAGCACATCAGGCCAGCCGTTGCCCATCATTCCGCTCTGCACCGCAAACATCAAGAGTGCAGTCACAAGGCTGATTAAGGCGGCCATTTTCTGCTGCGTCTGAAAGCGTCGCAACATCAGGCGTTGAAGTGACGACGGCGCAAACCAGACGCTGTAGAGCGCATTGCCAAAAATCAGCATCAACGCGCCGAAATGGATGAAGCGTAACGTCACATAGACCAGCGCCAGCATATTACTTCACGCTAAAGTGATAGCTGCCTTTGGTTTTGTGGCCGTCAACCGAGACCACATGCCAGTCCACCTGATAGGTGCCTGCCGGCAGCGGTTGTTCCAGTGGCACAACAAGCCGGGCGTTGTCTTTTTCATCCCGCTTCACGGTACCGGTTTTCATCACCTGCCGTTGTGCATCGGTCACCACAACGCCGCTAAATGCCGGTTCAATACCTTCGGAGAAGTTCAGCGTCAGGGTCTGCGGGGCCGCTACCTGAGTATTCGCCGCCGGGGATTGCTGTTTGAGATGCGCGTGTGCCAGAACGGCGGGCGTCACTGCCGAAGCGATCAATAGAGTGAGCGCACGCACCGCGCGGGAAGAGGAGAAATCCATCACAATCATTCCTTATTGTTATGCCTGTAAGGTAAAGAATAACGCTGTATAATAAACGAGTCGAGGATCATCCTCCCTTCGCTTGTCATCGTCATCCAATCGCGGTAACGTTGCCGCCGCATAAAAAGGAGAAGGTAATGAACATTAATCTGGCTGCCCTTCCTCAGGACGAGATGGACAAAGTAAATGTCGATCTCGCCGCCGCTGGCGTAGCATTTAAAGAACGCTATAACATGCCCATCGTGGCTGAAGTTGTCGAGCGTGAACAACCCGCGCACCTGCGCGACTGGTTTCGTGAACGCCTGATTGCGCATCGACTGGCCTCGGTTAATCTCTCGCGGCTGCCGTACGAACCTAAAGTTAAATAAGCTTAACGACTCATTACACTTCCTTACGCGGATTATGGCAGGATAAGAAAACCCTTATAAAATTAGGTGTATTCTTAAATCCTGGCGACTCAGTGTATAAGGAAGTCACGATGTCTCGATGGAATATTGCAGCAGCCCAATATGCCGCACAGCACCCCAGTGTCGATAGCCATGTAAAACACCACCTCCGTTTCATTGACGAAGCGGCGCGACAGCAGTGTCAACTGCTGGTGTTTCCTGAACTCTCATTAACAGGCCCCGGCGAGGCTGACCTACCCGCGCCGCCCGACGATCTGCAACTTTCCCCGCTCCTTCACGCCGCGCAGTCATACAATATAACGGTTATTGCAGGGCTGACGCTCGTTCATCAGGGCCAGCGTCATAAAGGACTCGCCCTCTTCACGCCCCACCTTGATACTGTCCTCCGTTATCCTCAGGGACGCGGTGCGAGCCTGATCCCGGGGGATAAACAGCTCACTATTATCGATACCCAGTCAGACACCCCTAACCTCGATCCGCAGGCCACGTTATTAACCAGTTGCCAGGCGGTGGGCGATAACCGTTGGCGGCAGTCCATCAGTAAATTGCAGCGTTTCGCGCATAAGTATGCCATTGCGGTATTAATGGCTAACGCCCGCAGCGGCAGTGCATTGTGGGATGAAAAAGGTCAGTTGATCGTTCGCGCCGACAAAGGCGAGCTGCTCTTGACCGGATCTCTTGGCAGACAGGGTTGGCAAGGCGATATCATTCCTTTAGGCTAAGCGTTTTAGGGTCAGGAGCGATCAATGCTGCGCGTCATCGATACCGAAACCTGCGATCTGCAGGGCGGAATAGTAGAAGTGGCTTCAGTCGATGTGGTTGACGGAAAGATAGTCAACCCAATGAGCCACCTGGTGCGTCCCGACCGTCCGATAAGTCCGCAGGCGATGGCAATCCATCGCATTACGGAGTCGATGGTAGCGGACAAGCCATGGATTGAAGAGATCATACCGAATTATTACGGCAGCCCGTGGTATGTCGCACATAACGCTAGCTTTGATCGCCGTGTTCTTCCGGAAATGCCGGGCGAATGGATTTGCACCATGAAGCTGGCCCGTCGGCTGTGGCCGGGGATTAAATACAGCAATATGGCGCTGTACAAATCCCGCAAGCTCAGCGTCAGGACGCCTGAGGGCCTGCACCATCACCGCGCCCTCTATGACTGCTATATCACCGCCGCGTTGCTGATTGATATTATGAATATCTCTGGCTGGACGCCGGATGATATGGCCACCATCACCGGACGCCCTGCGTTACTGACCACGTTTACCTTTGGGAAATATCGCGGCAAACCGGTGTCGGAAGTGGCGGATAAAGATCCGGGTTATCTGCGCTGGCTGTATAACAACCTCGATAGAATGAGCCCGGAGCTTCGCCTGACGCTGAAGCACTATCTGGGCGACGCCTAACGTTCTGCGCGGCCTGGCAGCGTATCCTGCGCCAGGCCAATCAGGAACGCGTACTCCAGCGCGACGCCTTCATAGGATTTAAATCGCCCTGATTTACCCCCGTGCCCGGAGTCCATGTCGGTACAGAGCAGCAGCAGATTATCGTCGGTTTTCAGTTCACGCAGTTTCGCCACCCATTTTGCAGGTTCCCAGTATTGCACCTGTGAATCATGCAGGCCGGTGGTGACCAGCAGATGCGGATACGCTTTCGCCTCCACGTTATCGTAGGGGCTGTACTCTTTCATGTAGCGATAATAGATTTCGTCCTGAGGATTACCCCATTCTTCAAATTCACCCGTGGTTAACGGAATAGACTCATCGAGCATGGTGGTCACCACATCGACAAACGGTACCTGCGCGATGATGCCTTTAAAGCGCTCGGGGCGCTGATTAATCACGGCCCCCATCAGCATACCGCCCGCGCTTCCCCCCATCCCAAAGCAGAGCGCCGGGTCACCATAGCCTTGTTCGATGAGGGCATCGCAGACGTCGAGATAGTCATTGAAGGTGTTTTTCTTCTTCAGGAATTTACCCTCTTCATACCAGTGCTGGCCCAGTTCACCGCCACCGCGCACGTGGGCAATAGCATAGACAAAGCCGCGGTCGAGAAGGCTCAAACGGCTACCGCTGAAATCCGCATCCATACTGGAGCCGTAGGAGCCGTAGCCGTAAACCAGGAGAGGGTTTTTACCTTTGTTAAAATGCGCCTTGTGATACACCAGGGAGACCGGCACCTCAACGCCATCGCGGGCGGTCACCCACAGGTGTTCGCTGCGGTAGTTATCCGACTCAAATCCTTTCACCTCAGCCTGTTTAATCACCTGGCGCTGCCCGGTGTCCATATCCAGTTCAAACAGGGTGTCCGGCGTCGTCATAGAAGAGTAGCCATAACGCAGGCGCGACGATTCCGGTTCAGGGTTGAAGCCAATCCACGTGACATAGGCCGGATCGTCGAAGGCAATGCCCACGACTTCCCGCGTTTTCCTGTTGATTTGGCGGATACTGGTCAACCCCCGCTGACGCTCTTCCACCACCAGCCAGTCGGTAAACAGCGTAAAGCCTTCCAGCATCACCTGCTCCCGCGCGGGGATCAGCACCTCCCACTTACGCTCATCGCGCACTTTGGTTTTATAGAGGCCGAAGTTTTTACCCTCGCGATTCGACCGCAGGTAAAAACTGTGCTGGAAATGATCAAGACTGTACTCATGATCTTTGCGGCGCGGCAGGAAGCAGAGCGGCTGCGCATCAGGCAGTTCGGCATCCAGCAGCAGGACTTCCGAGGTGGTGGCGCTGGCCAGATAAATGATCACATAGTGACGCGATGAGGTTTTGTGCAGACTGACGTAAAAAGTCTCGTCTTTCTCTTCGTACACCAGTTCATCATCGGCAGAATCCGTCCCTACTGTGTGCCGCCAGACCTGATAAGGCAGCAGCGTGGAAACATGCTTTTTGACGTAGTAGACCGTTTCAGAATCATTCGCCCAGACAAAATCCGGGGAGATATTCTCGAGCATTTCCGGATACCAGTTCCCCGACTCGAGATTGCGAAAGCGCAGGCCGTACTGTCGGCGAGAAAGGTAGTCTTCTGCGAGCGCCATAATGGCGTTATCTGGCGACACCGACATACCGCCCAGCGTATAAAATTCGCTGTGAGCGGCACGCTGATTGGCGTCCAGCAGGATTTCCCATTCATCCCATTCGGCATATAGCACCGACTGGCGCTGATAGATGGGGTATTCATTGCCGGGCTCATAGATATGACGGTAGCGATAACCGTTTTTAGTCCAGGGGGCTGACACATCGCGCTGGGGAATGCGCTGCACCATTTCGTTCAGCAGTTGGTCCTGCAGCGCCTGCTGGCTGGACATGACCTTGCGGCCATAGTCGTTTTCCTGGTGCAGATAGTCGAGCACGTCTGGCTGGGAACGCGAGTCATCCCGCAGCCAGTAATAGTGGTCTATGCGCGTATCACCATGCGTGGTGATCGCATAAGGAGTACGTCGGGCTTTCGGTGGCATGTCATGATTCTTTTGAGTTTTACACCCTATAAGGTTGGCAAAACACGCGCATGATGCAAGCGAAACATGACTACATCAGATGATTACCCGGCCTGTAACGTCTGTTTTTGCTGCTGAATATCCTGCTCAATACCCTCACGAACATCCTGAGGGATCTTCAGCGCATCGCCGAGCGCATTCAGGTAGCTGCGCTCCATAAAGTGATCGACATCGATAGCCGCGCAGCTCAGAAAATAGAGTTCCAGCGCCTCTTCTTCGTTCTTCACGCTTTGCGCCAGACGCAGGGGATCGAGGGGCTGTTCGATGGCCTGTGCAACCAGCGCTCTTCCCTGCTCTTCCACACCGGCCTCACGCATCTGCTGCTCTATCGCCGCACGCTCTTTGCTATCAATATGCCCGTCGCTTTTGGCCGCAAACACCAGCGCCAGAATGAGCCGCTCTGTTCGGAGATCCAGCGGTGTAACCTGCTCGCCGTATTGCGGTTCATCCTGATGCGCGGTACGCACTTTGTCCTTGTATTTGTTCCACAGTACGGTTCCCGCGATGGCTCCGCCCCCCGCCAGGAGCGCACCAGTGCCATATTTTGCCAGTAGCTTACGCGATGACTTATTGGCGACCAGCAGCCCCGCCAGTCCTCCCAGCGCACCCGGCACCAGGAGCTTGCTGAGCCCTTGCTCACCAGACGACACGCCTTTCTGACCCAACATGGATTGTAATTGATTTAACCAGCCTGACATGATTCCCCTCACTTAACCGTGCACATTTCTCACAGCCTAAGCGAGCGGGTGTCAGGAAATGTCTGCCTGCACTAAAGAAGCGCAAATTGTTGTGCGATGAAAGGTCCTACGCGCAAGACAGACGCAAACGTTTTCGTTTATACTGCCCGCAACTTTTTCAGGGGGATTTTTATGACTCGTTTAGGAACCGCGCTGCGACCTGCGGCGACGCGTGTGATGCTTTTGGGTTCGGGTGAACTGGGTAAAGAGGTCGCTATTGAATGCCAGCGTTTGGGCATTGAAGTCATTGCCGTAGACCGTTATGCCGACGCCCCCGCGATGCACGTTGCCCATCGTGCTTATGTCATAAACATGCTGGATGGCGATGCCCTTCGCGAGCTGATTTCGCGCGAGAAACCCGATTTTGTCGTGCCGGAAATTGAAGCCATTGCCACCGACACGCTCATTGCTCTTGAACAGGAAGGTCAGCGCGTGGTGCCCTGCGCCAACGCCGCGAAGCTCACCATGAACCGCGAGGGCATTCGCCGCCTGGCCGCAGAAGAGCTGGGGTTGCCCACGTCGAGCTACCGTTTTGCTGGCGATAAAGCCGCATTTCTGCAGGCCGTAGAAGAGATTGGCTACCCGTGCATCATTAAGCCGGTGATGAGCTCCTCCGGTAAAGGACAGAGCTTTATTCGCGACAGCAGCACGCTGGATTACGCGTGGGATTATGCCCAGCAGGGTGGCCGTGCCGGAGCCGGTCGCGTGATTGTCGAAGGCGTCGTGAAGTTTGATTTCGAAATCACTCTGCTGACCGTAAGCGCCGTCGATGGCGTCCATTTCTGCGACCCGATTGGCCACCGTCAGGAAGACGGCGATTACCGTGAATCCTGGCAGCCGCAGCAGATGAGCGCTCTGGCGCTGGAACGCGCGCAGGAGATCGCCCGCAGGACCGTACTGGCGCTCGGCGGCTATGGTCTCTTCGGCGTAGAGCTGTTTGTTTGCGGCGACGAGGTGATTTTCAGCGAAGTCTCCCCTCGCCCGCATGATACCGGCATGGTCACGCTTATTTCGCAGGATCTCTCCGAGTTCGCCCTGCACGTGCGCGCTTTCCTCGGCCTGCCTGTTGGCGGCATTCGCCAGTACGGCCCTGCGGCATCGGCAGTGATCCTGCCCGAGTTGACCAGCCAGAACGTGACGTTTGATAACGTCGACGGAGCGGTAGGTGCTGGACTGCAGATCCGTTTGTTCGGCAAGCCGGAGATCGACGGAACCCGCCGTCTTGGCGTGGCATTAGCCACCGGGGATAACGTTGACGACGCCGTGGCGAGCGCGAAAGCGGCCGCTGCAAACGTCAAGGTAGAGGGATAAAAAAACGGGCCGAAAGGCCCGTTTTTCATGCTGCGATTAACTTACTGTTTCGCACCTTCAACCGCTTCGCGAGCCAGTTTGGTGATGCGATCCCAGTCACCGGCTTCCAGCGCATCCGCTGGCACCAGCCATGAACCGCCGATACACAGTACGCTTTTCAGCGCCAGGTAATCACGGTAGTTGGCAGGAGAGATACCGCCGGTCGGGCAGAAACGCACCTGAGAGAATGGACCCGCAATCGCCTGCAGCGCTTTGGTGCCGCCGTTGGCTTCAGCCGGGAAGAATTTAAACTCTTTCAGACCGTAATCCATGCCCAGCATCAGTTCAGACACGGTGCTGATACCAGGGATCAGTGGAATAGAGCCTTCAGTTGCCGCTTTCAGCAGAGGCTCAGTCAGTCCCGGGCTGATAGCGAACTGAGCACCGGCTTCGGTCACTTCAGCCAGCTGCTGCGCATTCAGAACGGTACCCGCACCGATGATGGCATCCGGCACTTCTTTGGCGATAGCGCGGATAGCGTCCATCGCACACGCGGTGCGCAGGGTCACTTCCAGAACGCGAACGCCGCCCGCAACCAGCGCTTTTGCCATTGGGACAGCGTGCTCCAGTTTGTTCACCACGATGACCGGCACGACAGGGCCAGTGGTCAGGATTGCTTCAGCACTTGTTTTCCAGTTTTTCATCAGAGTCTTCTCTCGCCAGATCGTTAAAAACACGTCGTCTTAAAACGTAATACAGGTTGCGCCCTGCTCTGCACCGGACAGCTTCTCGCGCAGCGCGCCAAACATTTCGCGTCCGGTACCCACGCGCGATGCGCTCAGGTCAGGAATATGAGGCTGACGTGCTGCCAGCTCTGCATCATCGACCAGCAGGGTTAACTCACCTGTCTGACCGTTCACGCGGATCATGTCACCGTCACGCACTTTCGCCAGCAAACCACCGTCATAGGCTTCCGGGGTCACGTGGATGGCAGAAGGCACTTTACCCGATGCGCCAGAGAGGCGTCCATCGGTCACCAGTGCAATTTTGAAACGGCGGTCCAATAATACACCAAGTGGTGGCATAAGTTTATGTAATTCTGGCATCCCGTTGGCTTTTGGCCCCTGATGACGCACCACCACCACGCAGTCTTTATCAAGCAGGCCCGCGTCAAAAGCAGGCAGCACGTCGTGCTGGCTTTCAAACACCACCGCTGGCGCTTCGATAATCTGGTTTTCTTCCGGGACGGCGGAGGTCTTCATGACTGCACGACCGAGGTTACCGCTCAGCACTTTGGTGCCACCGTGACGCGAGAACGGCTGTTCAAAGGTCGCGATAACCTGAGGATCAAGCGAGTCGCTCGCCCCTTCGCGCCAGTCCAGCTCGCCGTTGTTCAGCCAGGGTTCGAGGGTATAACGCTGCAGGCCAAAGCCCGCCACCGTGTTCACGTCTTCATGCAGCAGACCGCCTTTCAGCAGCTCGCGCATCAGGACAGGAACGCCGCCCGCCGCCTGGAAGTGGTTGATGTCTGCCGGACCGTTCGGGTACAGGCGCGCCAACAGCGGCACCACGGAGGAGATGTCGGAGAAGTCATCCCAGTTGATCAGGATGCCCGCCGCACGCGCCATCGCGACCAGGTGCATGGTGTGGTTGGTTGAACCACCGGTTGCCAGCAGCGCAACAATCCCGTTGACGATGACTTTCTCATCAACCATTTTGCCCATCGGCATCCAGTCGTTGCCGTTCCCGGTCAGACGCGTCACCTGACGCGCCGCGGCTTCGGTCAGCGCCTTACGCAGCGGCGCATCCGGCTGGATAAAGGACGAGCCAGGAAGCTGCATCCCCATAAACTCCACCACCATCTGGTTGGTGTTGGCCGTACCGTAGAAGGTACAAGTGCCAGGCGCATGGTAGGAGGCGGCTTCCGCTTCCAGCAGCGCCTGACGATCGGCTTTGCCTTCCGCATACAGCTGGCGGATACGCACTTTTTCTTTATTTGGCAGACCGCTCGCCATCGGGCCGGACGGCACGAAAATCGCGGGCAGATGACCAAAGGACAGCGCCGCCATCACCAGACCAGGGACGATTTTGTCGCATACGCCCAGATAGAGCGCGCCATCGAACATATTGTGAGACAGGCCCACCGCCGCAGACATCGCAATCACTTCGCGGCTCAACAACGACAGTTCCATTCCGTCCTGTCCCTGCGTCACACCGTCGCACATAGCGGGCACACCGCCTGCCACCTGGCCCACGGCATTTACGCTGTGCAGCGCATTACGGATGATATCGGGATAAACCTCATAAGGCTGGTGCGCAGAGAGCATATCGTTGTAGGAGGTGATGATGGCGATATTGTTACGCAGCATACTTTTCAGCGAATCTTTATCACCCGGCTGGCAGGCGGCGAAACCGTGCGCGAGGTTACCGCAGGCCAACTGCGAACGGTGGACGGTCTCACTCTTTGCTTGTTCAATACGGGCGAGGTAGGCGGAACGGGTCTCTTTCGAGCGTTCAATGATGCGTTGTGTTACGCGTAACAATGTCGGATTCATAAAAGCTCCTCTAATTTATTTGTCTGGGCTCGGGAGTTTACAAAG
Source organism: Enterobacter mori (assembly GCF_025244905.1). Lineage (NCBI taxonomy): Bacteria > Pseudomonadati > Pseudomonadota > Gammaproteobacteria > Enterobacterales > Enterobacteriaceae > Enterobacter > Enterobacter mori. The sequence goes on from NZ_CP104285.1 coordinate 2,758,891, forward strand.
TCGCTGGCAGTTGTTAACAACGCTGAAACGCCTGCTGTCCGGAGCTCAAGGGCAAAATCGCTTCCAGCAGTGTAATAAAAAAAGCTCCGCGGGTGAATCCACGCGGAGCTTAAAAGTTTAAAAAATATGCCGCTAGCTGTGCTAGATCATGTTACCGGTAAAATAACACCTTTGGGCTAAAGGTTACTGTCACTCAAACTCGTTCCAGGAGCGACCGTCACGGGTGATCATCGCAACCGATGCGACCGGTCCCCAGGTCCCTGCCTGATACGGTTTTGGCGCATCCTGATCGGCAGCCCAGGCTTCGGTGATGGAGTCGACCCATTTCCACGCCTCTTCCACTTCGTCGCGACGCACGAACAGCGCCTGGATACCGCGCATCGTCTCCAGCAGCAGACGCTCGTAAGCATCTGCCAGGTGCGTCTGGTTGAAGGTTTCGGAGTAGCTCAGATCCAGCTTGGTGGTCTGCAGGTTATGTTTGTGATCCAAACCTGGTACTTTGTTCAGGATCTGGATATCCACGCCCTCGTCCGGCTGCAGACGAATGGTCAGTTTGTTCTGCGGCAGCTCCTGCCAGGACTCTTTGAACAGGTTCAGCTCTGGGTTTTTGAAGTAAACCACCACTTCGGAACATTTAGCAGGCAGACGTTTCCCGGTACGCAGGTAGAACGGAACTCCCGCCCAGCGCCAGTCGTCGATATCTACGCGGATCGCCACGAAGGTCTCGGTGTTGCTGGACTTGTTTGCGCCCTCTTCTTCCAGATAGCCAGGCACTTTTTTACCCTGAGCAAACCCGGCGGTGTACTGACCGCGGACGGTCTTCTCACGCACGTTGGAACGGTCGATGCGGCGCAGCGATTTCAGCACTTTCACTTTGGCGTCACGAATGCTGTCCGCCGTCAGGTCAGACGGTGGAGACATGGCAATCATGCACAGAATTTGCAGCAGGTGGTTCTGGATCATGTCGCGCATTTGACCGGCCTGGTCAAAGTAACCCCAGCGACCTTCAATGCCCACCTCTTCCGCCACGGTGATTTCCACGTGGTCGATGGTACGGTTGTCCCAGTTGTTCACAAACAGGGAGTTCGCAAAGCGCAGCGCCAGCAGGTTCAGTACCGTCTCTTTACCGAGGTAGTGGTCAATACGGTAGACCTGACACTCTTCAAAGAACTCGCCCACCTGGTCGTTGATTTCACGTGACGTTGCCAGTGACGTACCCAGCGGTTTTTCCATCACGACGCGTGCCGGTTTGGCGTTCAGCTTCGCTTCGCCCAGACCTTTGCAGATCGCGCCGAAGGTGCTTGGCGGCATCGCAAAATAGTTAATGGTGACGCGATTTTTTTGATCCAGCATCTCGCCCAGACGAGTAAAGGCACTTACGTCGTTCACGTCCAGATTGCAGAAATCAAGGCGTCCGCTCAGCGTGTCCCACAAACTTTCATCAATTTTCTCTTTCATGAACGTTTCGAGCGCTTCGCGCACCACTTTTGTATAAGCGTCCTTGTCCCAGTCGGCGCGCCCAACACCCAGGATACGGGTATCCGGATGAATTTGGCCCGCTTTCTCCAGTTGATACAGGGAAGGCAGCAATTTTCGGCGTGCTAAATCGCCTTTCGCGCCGAAAATGACCAGGTCACATGCCTGGGCTGTTTGCGTTACCGCCATGTCATTCTCCTCAGTTAGATCACCTGGTGCTTCTGCCAGGTATCGTTGTAATTTTATTACAATGCACTGTACTGCTTTTACGTCATTCCTGAAACCATTAGCGCTTAACGTCGCGTGCGATACCGTGATTTTCCGGCTTGCAGACGTTAGCGATGGCGCAATGACGCAACAAACGTCGATTCTTTGCGCAACAGGGTCCCGGCAAAATCCGACATCGATCAAGTAATGAAAAAAAACAACAACATTTCTTGTCGACTGTTACCCTTTAGTAAAACACAGGGGTAATATCGGCTAAATCGAATCTCGATTTCAGCGATTAATGAAATCGTTTCCACCCCCACGAGCGCCCTGTTAACAATGAACATGCTGGAAAAAATCCAGTTTCAACTGGAACACCTTAGCAAATCCGAGCGAAAAGTGGCCGAAGTTATTCTTGCCTCTCCCGCTCAGGCGATTCATTCAAGCATCGCCGCTCTGGCGCAGGAATCGGGCGTCAGCGAACCGACGGTTAATCGATTCTGCCGCAGCCTGGAAACGCGCGGCTTTCCTGATTTTAAACTGCATCTGGCACAAAGTCTGGCAAACGGCACCCCGTATGTTAATCGCAATGTGGATGAAGACGACAGCGTTGATGCATACACAGCGAAAATATTTGAATCCGCCATGGCAACACTGGACCACGTACGCCAGTCGCTGGACATGGGCGCGGTCAATCGTGCGGTCGATTTACTGACACAGGCCAAACGCATTGCATTCTTCGGTCTTGGCTCGTCGGCTGCCGTGGCGCATGATGCCATGAACAAGTTCTTCCGCTTTAACGTGCCGGTGATTTATACCGATGACATTGTGCTGCAACGCATGAGCTGTATGAATTGTAGCGAAGATGATGTCGTGGTACTGATCTCGCACACCGGGCGCACCAAGAGCCAGGTTGAGCTGGCGCAGCTGGCACGTGAGAACGATGCCATGGTGATTGCCCTGACGACAGCAGGTACGCCGCTGGCGCGGGAAGCGACGCTCGCCATCACTCTGGACGTGCCGGAAGACACCGACATGTATATGCCTATGGTGTCACGTCTGGCGCAGCTAACGGTGATTGACGTGCTGGCGACCGGTTTTACCTTGCGCAGGGGTGCAAAATTCAGAGATAACTTGAAGCGTGTCAAGGAAGCGCTCAAGGAATCGCGTTTTGATAAGGAATTGCTTATAAAGAGCGATATTCCCTAATAACTAAGATGTACCACTTACGGCATTCGGTCCCCTCTTTGCTGCCTTGCGGCAGATGAAGGCCGATTTAATGTTCACGCAACACCAAAGTTGTTTCAGTCAACGGAGTATTACATGTCCAGAAGGCTTCGCAGAACCAAGATCGTAACTACATTAGGCCCGGCTACCGATCGCGATAATAATCTCGAAAAGATTATCGCCGCGGGTGCCAACGTGGTGCGTATGAACTTCTCTCACGGTACGCCAGAAGACCATAAATTACGTGCCGATAAAGTGCGTGAAATCGCAGCTAAACTGGGTCGCCATGTTGCCATTCTCGGTGACCTCCAGGGTCCCAAAATCCGCGTATCGACCTTTAAAGAAGGCAAAGTCTTCCTCAATATCGGCGATAAATTCCTGCTGGATGCCAATCTGAGCAAGGGCGAAGGCGACAAAGAGAAAGTGGGTATCGACTATAAAGGTCTGCCTGCTGACGTTGTGCCTGGCGACATCCTGCTGCTCGATGACGGACGCGTACAGCTGAAAGTCCTCGAAGTACAGGGCATGAAAGTATTCACCGAAGTAACCGTCGGTGGCCCGCTCTCGAACAATAAAGGCATCAACAAACTCGGCGGCGGCCTCTCAGCAGAAGCGCTGACCGACAAAGACAAAGCGGATATCGTGACTGCGGCGCAAATTGGCGTTGATTACCTTGCCGTCTCCTTCCCGCGCTGCGGCGAAGACCTGAACTATGCCCGTCGTCTGGCGCGTGATGCAGGCTGCGATGCGAAGATCGTTGCCAAAGTGGAGCGTGCTGAAGCCGTGTGCGATCAGGACGCGATGGACGACGTGATTCTGGCCTCTGACGTGGTAATGGTTGCCCGTGGTGACCTCGGCGTGGAAATTGGTGACCCGGAACTGGTTGGGATTCAGAAAGCGCTGATCCGTCGCGCGCGTCAGCTGAACCGCGCGGTGATCACCGCGACCCAGATGATGGAGTCCATGATCACTAACCCAATGCCAACCCGTGCGGAAGTGATGGACGTGGCTAACGCCGTGCTGGACGGTACCGATGCGGTCATGCTGTCTGCGGAAACCGCTGCGGGCCAGTATCCGGCAGAAACCGTGGCCGCCATGGCGCGCGTGTGTCTGGGTGCTGAGAAGATCCCAAGCATTAACGTCTCTAAACACCGTCTGGACATTCAGTTCGACAACGTGGAAGAAGCGATTGCGATGTCTGCGATGTACGCAGCCAACCACCTGAAAGGCGTGACTGCTATCATCACCATGACCGAATCTGGCCGCACCGCGCTGATGACCTCACGTATCAGCTCCGGCCTGCCGATCTTCGCCATGTCCCGTCACGAACGTACGCTGAACCTGACGGCGCTGTACCGCGGCGTTACCCCGGTTCACTTCGACAGCACCAATGATGGCGTCGCTGCCGCGCACGATGCAGTGAACCTGCTGCGCGACAAAGGTTACCTGGTGTCCGGTGATATCGTCATCGTGACGCAGGGTGATGTGATGAGCACCATCGGCTCAACCAACACCACCCGCGTATTAACCGTCGAATAATAACGGCTAACTGTGCGTTCCCCTCTCCCCTTTGGGGAGAGGGTCAGGGTGAGGGGGGGAAGTTTTTTTATTTCTTCGGGAAAAGCTCTTTACGCTTGTACGGCTCTGTTTCACCCGGTTTACGCGTTTTCAGCAGCTTAAGTATCCATGTGTACTGTTCGGCATGCGGCCCCACCAGGATTTCCACCTCTTCATTCATACGCCGCGCGATAGTGCGATCGTCTGCGGTCAGCAGGTCATCCATCGGCGGACGCACCTCAATGCTCAGACGATGCGTTTTGCCGTCATAGACCGGGAACAGCGGGATCACGCGAGCACGGCAAACCTTCATCAGGCGACCAATCGCAGGCAGCGTGGCTTTGTACGTTGCAAAGAAATCGACAAACTCGCTGTGCTCCGGGCCGTGGTCCTGATCCGGCAGATAATAGCCCCAGTACCCCTGACGTACCGACTGAATAAACGGCTTGATGCCATCGTTTCGCGCATGCAAACGTCCGCCAAAACGACGACGCACCGTGTTCCAGACAAAATCATAGATCTTGTTGCCCTGGTTATGGAACATCGCCGCCATTTTCTGGCCCTGAGAAGCCATCAGCATCGCCGGAATATCAACGCCCCAACCGTGAGGCACGAGGAAAATAACTTTTTCGTCGTTGCGACGCATTTCTTCGATGATTTCCAGCCCTTTCCAGTCGACGCGGTCGACGATCTTCTCAGGCCCTTTCAGCGCCAGTTCGGCCATCATCGCCATTGCCTGCGGCGCGGTAGTGTACATCTCATCAATGATGGCTTCGCGCTCGGCCTCGCTTTTTTCAGGAAAACAGTAGTAAAGGTTGATCTGCGCGCGACGGCGGGCGCTCTTGCCTAAACGCCCGGCCAGACGGCCAATTTTACCCAGAACGGGATCGCGCACGGAAGCAGGCAGCAACGCTATGCCAGCAAAGGCATAAACCCCAAGCCAGGCGCCCCAGTTGCGCGGATGGCGAAAAGATTTTTCAAACTCAGGAATGTATTCAATATTGTTTTTTTTGGTTTCCATGCTGGTTCCAGGGTCTGGTGACGCAAAAATATATTCAGATAGTGTAGCGAGGCAGCCGCTTGCGTACAAAAGAAAAAGCCGGCGCATACAGACGCCGGCTTCATTAACAAACAGATGGTTTAATCAAAGCGCAGCTGTGGCAACACCTCTTTGACCTGTGCCAGGTAATCGGTACGATCTTTACCCGTCAGACCTTCGGTACGCGGCAATTTCGCCGTCAGCGGATTCACGGCCTGCTGGTTGATCCACACTTCATAATGGAGATGCGGGCCGGTTGAACGACCGGTGTTACCCGAAAGCGCAATGCGGTCGCCACGCTTCACTTTCTGGCCAGGCTTAACCAGCAGCTTACGCAGGTGCATATAGCGCGTGGTGTAAGTACGACCGTGACGGATAGCCACGTAATACCCTGCCGCACCGCTGCGTTTTGCCATGACCACTTCGCCATCGCCAACCGACAGCACTGGTGTACCTTGAGGCATCGCGAAGTCTACACCACGGTGCGGCGCAACGCGTCCGGTGACAGGGTTAAGACGGCGCGGGTTGAAGTTTGATGAGACACGGAACTGCTTAGCCGTTGGGAAGCGCAGGAAGCCCTTCGCAAGCCCCGTACCGCTGCGGTCGTAGAACTTACCGTCTTCGGCACGGATCGCGTAATAATCTTTGCCATCAGAGCGTAAACGAACGCCCACCAGCTGGCTCTGCTCACGCTTGCCGTCCAGCATTTCACGGGACATCAGCACGGAGAATTCGTCGCCTTTTTTCAGTTTGCGGAAATCCATCTGCCACTGCATGGCTTTGATCACCGAGCTGATTTCAGCGCTGGTCAGCCCGGCATCGCGCGCGCTGGAAACAAAGCTCGCCCCGACGGTGCCGTTCATCACGCTGTTAACCCAGTCGCCCTGCTGCAGTTCGCTGGTCATTTTGAAACCGTTTGCAGTGCGATCGTAAGTGCGGGTTTCGCGGCGGGACATCTCCCAGGTCAGACGTTGTAAATCGCCATCTGCGGTTAAGGTCCAGGAGAGCTGTTGACCAATTTTCAGATTACGGAGATCTTTGTCCGAGGCCGCGAGCTGGCTGATATTCCCCATGTCGATACCGTACTGGTTGAGCACGCTGCTCAGCGTATCACCGGTTGACACGACATATTCATGGATACCTGCTTCATTGGAGATTTTATCGTCCAGTTCATCCTGCGGGATAGCTTCATCTTCCTGAGCAGCCTGGTCGATAGGTTCACTGGCCTCAGGCAACAGCGAACGGATCTCACTTTTCTCAAGCTCGATGGTTTTAATGATAGGGGCAGAACTCGGGTGGTAAACATAGGGCCGCCAGACGGCGACCGCTAAGGTGAGAACTGTAAGCGACCCCAGCATAACGCGATGGGGTCGAGGCAGATTGTTAAATGCCAGGGCGACAGAGCGGGCTATCTGTTGCACGTATTCACTTCCTCGTTAATCTCCTTTCAGGCAGCTCGCATACTGATTCGCCAGTTGGCTGAGGAACTGCGAATAGCTCGCTTTGCTCAACTGGATGTTCGTACCTAGCGGGTCAAGGGTTCCCATGCGCACGGATGTTCCCCTGGCCACGGCTTCTACGACCGCTGGCCTGAACTGTGGCTCAGCAAAAACGCACGTCGCTTTTTGCTCAACCAACTGTGTTCTGATTTCATGTAAACGCTGCGCACCAGGCTGAATTTCAGGGTTGACGGTAAAATGCCCCAGCGGGGTCAGGCCGTAGTGTTTTTCGTAATAGCCATAGGCGTCATGAAAAACGAAATACCCTTTTCCTTTTAGCGGTGCGAGCTCGGTAGCCACCTGCTTGTCGGTTGCAGCTAATTGAGCCTCAAACGCTTTCAGGTTGGCGTCGAGTTGGACTCGACTTTGCGGCATAAGTTCCACTAATTTGTCATGGATTGCAACCGCCGAGAGCCGCGCTATCTCTGGGGAGAGCCAGAGATGCATGTTGTACTCGCCGTGATGGTGATGCTCGTCACCTTTTTCGTCGTGAGCATGATCGTGGTCGTGTTCGTCACCCTCGTCCTCAGAGCCTTTCATCAGCAACGGTTTAACGCCTGACAGTTCGGCAATGGTGACCTGTTTGTTAGCAGGAACCTGTTTAGCCGACTTCTGCATAAACGCTTCCATTTCCGGACCAATCCAAACAACTAAGTCCGCGTTTTGTAAGCGTTTTACATCAGACGGGCGCAATGAATAATCGTGCTCGGATGCACCATCCGGGAGCAGAACCTCGGTCTCAGTCACCCCATCTGCAATGGCGGCGGCAATGAATCCAAGCGGTTTTAGCGAAGCGACAACGGCGGCGTTAACATCTTGTGCTGTTGTCCCCCAAAGCGCAGCGGATAATGCTGCGAAAAGAAGCGTATTTTTATGTAACATAATGCGACTAATCATCGTAATGAATGCGTGGAATGTGATATTATAACATTCGTTGACTTCTGCAAGCTTAAATTAACATGACGACTTTGGTTTCTCTTGAAAATGTGTCGGTATCATTCGGTCAGCGCCGCGTCCTTTCTGACGTGTCACTGGATCTAAAACCCGGCAAAATTCTTACGCTGCTTGGCCCTAATGGCGCAGGCAAATCTACGCTCGTGCGCGTGGTACTGGGTCTGGTGGCCCTCGATGAAGGTGTTATCAAACGTGAAGATAAACTGCGTATCGGCTATGTGCCGCAAAAATTACACCTGGACGCCACGCTGCCGCTGACGGTCAGTCGCTTTCTGCGTCTGCGCCCGGGTACCCGTAAGGCCGATATCCTCCCGGCGCTGAAACGCGTACAGGCAGGCCATCTTGTCGACGCCCCTTTACAAAAGCTTTCTGGCGGTGAAACCCAGCGCGTGTTGCTTGCCCGCGCACTGTTGAGCAGCCCGCAGCTGCTGGTACTGGATGAACCCACCCAGGGTGTGGACGTGAACGGTCAGGTTGCGCTTTATGATTTGATCGACCAGCTACGTCGTGAGCTTGATTGCGCGGTGTTAATGGTCTCTCACGATCTGCATCTGGTGATGGCGAAAACTGACGAAGTGCTATGTCTGAATCATCACATCTGCTGCTCCGGCACGCCGGAAGTGGTCTCGATGCACCCGGAATTCATCTCAATGTTCGGCCCGCGTGGTGCTGAACAGCTGGGGATTTACCGCCATCATCATAACCACCGCCATGATTTACAGGGACGAATTGTCCTGCGCCGGGGAAACGGACACTCATGATTGAACTGTTACTGCCCGGCTGGCTGGCCGGGATTATGCTTGCCTGCGCCGCGGGCCCGCTGGGCTCGTTTGTGGTGTGGCGCAGAATGTCCTATTTCGGCGATACGCTGGCCCATGCTTCTCTGTTAGGTGTGGCTTTTGGCCTGTTACTGGACGTCAATCCTTTCTACGCGGTGATTGTGGTCACGCTGCTGCTGGCGGCCGGTCTGGTCTGGCTGGAGAAACGCCCTCATCTTGCGATAGACACGTTGCTTGGCATTATGGCGCACAGTGCCCTCTCTCTCGGCCTGGTGGTCGTCAGTTTGATGTCGAATATCCGCGTTGACCTGATGGCATACCTGTTTGGTGACCTGCTGGCCGTGACGCCGGAAGACCTCATCTCTATCGCCATCGGCGTGGTGGTGGTGCTCGCTATTCTGCTCTGGCAGTGGCGTAATTTGCTGGCGATGACCGTCAGCCCGGACCTGGCGTTTGTCGACGGTGTGAAGCTGCAGCGCGTGAAGCTGCTGCTGATGCTGGTGACGGCATTAACCATCGGCGTGGCGATGAAGTTCGTCGGTGCGCTGATTATCACGTCGCTGCTGATCATCCCTGCGGCAACCGCGCGTCGTTTCGCTCGTACGCCTGAGCAGATGGCCGGTGTGGCCGTTATTATCGGGATGATTGCGGTAACGGGTGGGTTAACCTTCTCGGCGTTCTACGACACGCCAGCGGGGCCGTCAGTGGTGCTGTGTGCGGCGGCGCTGTTTATCTTCAGTATGATGAAAAAGACCGCGCAGTAGTCAGAATATCCCCGGTGGCGCTTCGCTTACCGGGGCTACAAAGGCCAAATTGTAGGCCGGGTAAGGCGTAGCCGCCACCCGGCATTATTTACGGCATTGCCGGTGGCGTAATGCCGAAATGGTTCCATGCCCGCACCGTTGCCATCCGCCCACGCGGCGTACGCTGCAGGAAGCCCTGTTGGATCAGATACGGCTCCAGCACATCCTCAATCGTCTCTCGCTCTTCTCCGATTGCCGCCGCCAGGTTATCCAGTCCGACCGGGCCGCCAAAGAACTTGTCCAGTACCGCCAGCAGTAGCTTACGGTCCATGTAATCGAAGCCTTCCGCATCGACGTTCAACATATCCAGCGCCTGGGCGGCGATCTCTGCGGAAATCGTGCCATCATGCTTCACTTCGGCAAAATCACGCACGCGGCGCAGCAGGCGGTTAGCGATACGCGGCGTACCGCGGGAACGCTTCGCCACTTCAAACGCGCCCTCTTCGCTCATCTCCAGACCCATATAGCGGGCGCTACGGCCAACAATATGCTGGAGATCGGGCACCTGGTAAAACTCCAGGCGCTGCACGATGCCAAAACGGTCGCGCAGCGGAGAAGTTAACGACCCGGCGCGCGTCGTGGCGCCAATCAGGGTAAACGGCGGCAGATCGATTTTGATGGAACGTGCCGCCGGACCTTCGCCGATCATGATATCCAGCTGGTAGTCCTCCATCGCCGGATAGAGCACCTCTTCTACAACCGGCGACAGGCGGTGGATTTCATCGATAAACAGCACGTCGTGCGGCTCAAGGTTGGTGAGCATTGCTGCCAGATCCCCCGCTTTCTCCAGCACCGGGCCGGAAGTGGTGCGCAGGTTAACGCCCATTTCATTAGCAACGATATTCGCCAGCGTGGTTTTACCTAACCCCGGTGGGCCGAAAATCAACAGATGATCGAGCGCATCGCCGCGAAGTTTTGCCGCCTGGATGAAGATCTCCATCTGGGAACGAACCTGCGGCTGGCCGATATACTCATCAAGCAGTTTGGGGCGGATCGCGCGATCCACCAGGTCATCTGCCTGAATTGTGCCTGCCGATACCAGGCGGTCTGCTTCAATCATCCTTTACCTCACAATGCAGCGCGCAGCGCTTCACGAATCAGGGTTTCACTGCTGGCATCCGGTTTAGCAATTTTACTCACCATACGGCTGGCCTCCTGAGGTTTATAGCCCAGCGCCACCAGCGCAGCAACCGCTTCCTGTTCCGCATCGTCATCCGACGCAGGCGCGCCTGGGGACGTCAGCACCAGGTCGGCCGCCGGGGTAAACAGATCGCCGTGCAGACCTTTAAAGCGGTCTTTCATTTCGACAATCAAACGCTCGGCGGTTTTCTTGCCGATACCCGGCAGTTTAATCAACGCAGCAGGATCTTCACGCTCAACGGCATTCACAAACTGTGGAGCGGACATGCCGGATAAGATCGCCAGCGCCAGCTTCGGTCCGACGCCGTTGGTCTTAATCAGCTCGCGGAACAGGGTGCGTTCCTGCTTGTTATTGAAGCCGTACAGCAGCTGAGCATCTTCACGCACCACAAACTGGGTAAAGACTATCGCCTCTTTGCCCGCGTCTGGCAGCTCGTAGAAGCAGGTCATCGGCATATGGACTTCATAGCCCACGCCACCCACTTCCAGCAGCACTAACGGGGGTTGTTTTTCAATGATGATGCCTCTGAGTCTGCCTATCACGTGACGCTCCTGCGTTCTGGAAAAATATTGACTGGCGACATAATAAAAAAAGGCTGGATGTTTATCCAGCCTGATTTGTCATTATCGTAACCTGCCTCTCGCCAGATTGAGCCGCGACTCGCTCATCTGCATCGCGTTCTGGCTGACGTGACAGTGGGTAATCGCAATGGCCAGCGCATCCGCGGCGTCGGCCTGCGGGTTCGCGGGAAGCTTCAGCAAAGTGCGCACCATGTGCTGCACCTGGCTTTTCTCCGCGCTACCAATACCCACCACCGTCTGCTTAACCTGTCTTGCAGCATATTCGAATACCGGCAAATCCTGGTTCACGGCAGCAACGATGGCAACGCCGCGCGCCTGCCCGAGCTTGAGCGCCGAATCGGCGTTTTTCGCCATAAAGACCTGCTCAATGGCGAAATAGTCGGGCTGAAACTGGGTGATGATCTCCGACACGCCCGCATAAATGAGCTTCAGGCGCGACGGCAGATCGTCAACTTTGGTGCGAATACAGCCGCTGCCCAGGTAGGTTAGCTGGCGTCCAACCTGACGGATAACGCCATAACCGGTGACGCGTGAGCCTGGGTCAATCCCGAGAATAATCGACATCACGCGTCTCCTGTAACGGATTTATACGCTCTCATTAGAGAGTCGCTGCAACCTCATCAGAGATTTCACCGTTGTGATACACTTCCTGCACGTCGTCGCAGTCTTCGAGCATGTCGATCAGACGCAACAGTTTTGGTGCAGTTTCTGCATCCATGTCCGCTTTGGTGGACGGGATCATGGAGACTTCAGCGTTATCCGCTTTCAGGCCAGCCGCTTCCAGCGCGTCGCGCACGGCACCCATCTCTTCCCACGCGGTGTAGACGTCGATAGCACCGTCATCAAAGGTCACCACGTCTTCCGCACCGGCTTCCAGTGCCGCTTCCATGATCACATCTTCGTCGCCTTTCTCGAAGGAGATGACGCCTTTTTTGCTGAACAGGTAAGCCACGGAACCGTCAGTGCCCAGGTTGCCACCGGTTTTAGTGAACGCGTGGCGCACTTCCGCAACGGTGCGGTTACGGTTGTCGGACAGGCACTCAACCATCACCGCCGTACCGCCAGGACCGTAACCTTCATAAATGATGGTTTCCATGTTCGCGTCTTCATCGCCGCCCACGCCACGTGCAATAGCACGGTTCAGGGTGTCACGCGTCATGTTGTTCGACAGCGCTTTATCCACAGCCGCACGCAGACGCGGGTTAGAAGCAGGGTCGCCGCCGCCCAGACGTGCTGCTGTCACCAGCTCGCGAATGATTTTGGTAAAGATCTTACCGCGCTTGGCATCCTGTGCCGCTTTGCGGTGTTTGGTGTTGGCCCACTTACTATGACCTGCCATAAAAAGTTCTCCAAAAATCGCGCCTTCTCAGGCTGCGTTAATTACAAATTCTTCAATCGCCTGCCGGTTGCTCCACGACTTGGTGAGTGCGGCGGCATCCGCCGCATTCACCCAGCGGTAGGTCAGGTGTTCAGTGAACACGACCTCCCGTTCGTGGGGTAGCGCAAGACAGAACCACGATTCCGTATTGCGTTCGATACCCGGCGCATAGCGATGACGTAAATGGCTAAAAATTTCAAACTCCACCGTGCGCTGACAGTCCTTCAGGGTCAGTTGCTCGCGAGCAACATCAATGGCGACCTCTTCCTTTACTTCACGCGCGGCGGCCTGCGGTGCGGTTTCCCCCTCTTCCAGACTGCCGGTAACCGACTGCCAGAAATCAGGATCGTCGCGCCGCTGCAACATCAGCACCCGCTTCGTGTCTTCTGCATAAATGACCACCAGGACAGAAACGGGAAGCTTATATGCCATATCAGTTTTTCTCTTCCTTCTTCACCACTTCAATGCCCAGCTCAGCCAGAGAGGCCGGGTTGGCAAAGCTTGGCGCTTCGGTCATCAGACACGCGGCAGCAGTGGTTTTCGGGAAGGCAATAACATCACGGATGTTATCGGTGCCGGTCAGCAGCATGGTCAGACGGTCAAGACCAAATGCCAGACCCGCGTGTGGAGGCGTGCCGTATTTCAGAGCATCCAGCAGGAAGCCGAACTTCTCGCGCTGCTCTTGCTCGTTAATGCCGAGAATGCCAAACACGGTCTGCTGCATTTCGCCGCTGTGAATACGCACGGAACCGCCACCCACTTCGTAGCCGTTGATAACCATGTCATAAGCGTTCGCGACCGCGTCTTCCGGCGCCGCTTTCAACTCTGCCGCGCTCATGTCTTTTGGCGAGGTGAACGGGTGGTGCATCGCGGTCAGACCGCCTTCACCGTCGTCTTCAAACATTGGGAAGTCGATCACCCACAGCGGCGCCCATTTGTTTTCGTCGGTCAGGCTCAGGTCTTTGCCGAGCTTCAGACGCAGCGCGCCCATCGCATCCGCAACGACTTTCTTATTGTCCGCGCCGAAGAAGATCATGTCGCCGTCCTGCGCACCGGTGCGCTCAAGGATCGCTTCCACGATGTCTGCGTTCAGGAATTTCGCCACCGGGCTGGTGATCCCTTCCAGACCTTTCGCGCGCTCGGTCACTTTAATATAGGCCAGACCTTTCGCACCGTAGATCTTAATGAAGTTGCCGTAATCGTCGATCTGCTTACGGCTCAGGGCAGCACCGCCCGGAACGCGCAACGCCGCCACGCGACCTTTCGGATCGTTCGCCGGGCCCGCGAATACCGCGAACTCAACGGCTTTCACCAGGTCTGCCACGTCCACCAGCTCCATCGGGTTGCGCAGGTCTGGTTTATCAGAACCGTAACGGCGTTCGGCTTCGGCGAAGGTCATGATTGGGAAGTCACCCAGCTCAACGCCTTTCACGTCGTTCCACAGGCCGCGCACCAGCGCTTCCATCACTTCACGCACCTGCTCGGCGGTCATGAAAGAGGTTTCGACGTCGATCTGGGTAAATTCTGGCTGACGGTCAGCGCGCAGGTCTTCGTCGCGGAAGCATTTCACGATCTGATAATAGCGATCGAAGCCGGACATCATCAGCAGCTGTTTAAACAGCTGAGGAGACTGTGGCAGCGCGTAGAATTTGCCTTTGTGGACGCGGGACGGGACCAGATAATCGCGCGCGCCTTCCGGCGTGGCTTTGGTCAGCATCGGGGTTTCGATATCGAGGAAACCGTGGTCATCCATAAAGCGACGCACCAGGCTGGTGATTTTCGCACGGGTTTTCAGTCGCTGAGCCATCTCCGGGCGACGCAGATCCAGGTAACGATACTTAAGACGCGCTTCTTCAGTGTTGACGTGGTTTGAGTCCAGCGGCAGCGCTTCAGCACGGTTGATAATAACGAGGTCAGACGCCAGGACTTCAATCGCACCGGTCGCCATGTCTGCGTTAACGTTTTTCTCGTCACGCGCACGCACGGTGCCGGTGACCTGAATGCAGAACTCATTACGCAGCTCAGAAGCCAGCTTCAACGCCTCGGCGCGATCCGGATCGAAGAACACCTGAACGATACCTTCGCGGTCGCGCATATCGATGAAGATAAGGCTACCAAGATCACGACGACGGTTGACCCAACCACACAGGGTAACCTGCTGCCCGACGTGGGACTGACGCAGCTGCCCGCAATATTCTGTACGCATGAGATATCCCTTAATTAGCCGCAGGCTGATTGTCGCCTGTCTTGCAGGCCACGATGTCGCAGCTTTCTGTATGTCACAACTGGATGAAAAAAGGCGGCTATTATACTGGAAATTCCGCCGGACGATAAGAGAGAAGCGCGGCCTGACGCTCGTTTGCTGCACTCTTATTGCGTATTCTCACAAAAATTAACAAAATTATCCGACCGATAACAGGCCATCACGTCGTAAGGTGTAGCCGACGCTATTCATTTAACTGGAGTAACTATGCTGACACTTGATGCCACCAAAACTGCACTTGTGGTGATTGATTTACAGGAAGGGATCCTCCCCTTTGCCGGTGGCCCACATACCGCTGACGATGTGGTCAGCCGTGCGGCCCGCCTCGCGGAAAAATGCCGCGCCAGCGGTGCGCCTGTTATCATGGTACGCGTCGGCTGGTCAGCGGATTTCGCCGAAGCCTTGAAACAACCGGTCGACGCACAGGCTGCCGCGCACGCATTGCCGGACAACTGGTGGACATATCCTCTCTCGCTCGGCAAACGCGACAGCGATATCGAAGTCACCAAACGCCAGTGGGGCGCGTTTTACGGCACCGATCTGGAGCTACAGCTGCGCCGTCGCGGGATCGACACCCTTATCCTGTGCGGGATCTCCACCAACATCGGC
The DNA here is from genome assembly GCF_025244905.1 of Enterobacter mori. Lineage (NCBI taxonomy): Bacteria > Pseudomonadati > Pseudomonadota > Gammaproteobacteria > Enterobacterales > Enterobacteriaceae > Enterobacter > Enterobacter mori. Next base: position 2,774,404 of record NZ_CP104285.1, read on the forward strand.
GTGGAATCTACGGCCCGCAATGCCTGGGAATTAGGTTTTAACCTGGTGATTGCAGAAGACGCGTGCAGCGCGGCATCTGCGGAGCAGCATCAGGGCAGCATGACCCACATCTTCCCGCGCATTGGTCGCGTTCGCAGCACAAGCGAGATTTTAAGCGCCTTATGATGTACGTGGGCCTGCCCCAGTGGTCGCACCCGAAATGGGTGCGTCTGGGCATCACCAGCCTTGAAGAGTATGCCCGACACTTCAACTGCGTCGAGGGTAATACCACGCTGTACGCGCTCCCCAAAGCAGAGATTGTCGAGCGCTGGCGGGAACAAACCACGGACGCGTTTCGCTTCTGCTTTAAATTTCCGGCGACGATCTCCCACAACGCCGCGCTGCGTAACTGCGGGGACTTAACCGAAGAGTTCTTTACGCGTATGTCCCCGCTGGCCAACCGGATTGGCCAATACTGGCTCCAGCTTCCTGCAACCTTTGGCCCCCGCGACTTGCCCGCGCTGTGGCAATTCCTGGATGCTCTGCCCCGTGAATTCACCTACGGCGTTGAAGTGCGGCACCAGGACTTCTTTGCGAAAGGTGAGGCCGAACGCGCACTCAATCGCGGTCTTCTAGAACGTTCCATTAACCGGGTGATCCTCGATAGCCGTCCGGTACACAGCGCAATTCCACACAATGAGGCTATTGTGGATGCCCAGCGCAAGAAGCCAAAAGTCCCGGTGCACGCCATCGTGACCGCAAAAAATCCAATGGTCAGATTCATCGGCAGCGATAACATGCAGCAAAATCAGGACATGTTTGCCGTCTGGCTGCAAACGTTAGCGAAATGGGAGCAAACGACCACGCCCTATCTTTTCCTGCATACCCCCGACATTGCCCAGGCTCCCGAACTGGTCGATGCTCTCTGGCAGGCCTTGCAGGCCGCGGTACCGTCCGTCGGCAGCGCCCCTTCTATTCCACAACAATCTTCTCTTTTTTAAGGAAGGCACTTATCATAGAGAGGTGCCATCTGCCAAATAACAGGGAGTTTGTATGGTCAGCGCGCTGTATGCGGTGTTAGGTGCATTACTGCTGATTAAGTTTTCATTTGATGTTGTGCGCCTGAGAATGCAATACCGCGTCTCCTACGGTGACGGTGGTTTTTCCGAACTGCAGAGCGCCATTCGCATTCACGGTAATGCGGTTGAGTACATTCCCGTCGCGCTGATCCTGCTGCTGTTTATGGAAATGAACGGGGCAGAAACCTGGATGGTGCACGTCTGCGGCCTGCTCCTGATTGCGGGTCGGTTAATGCATTATTATGGCTACCACCACCGCGTATTTCGCTGGCGTCGTTCCGGCATGAGCGCGACCTGGTGTTCGCTTGTGCTGATGGTGCTGGCTAACCTTTGGTATATGCCGTGGGAGTTGGTTTTCTCCTTCCGTTAGCGCACAATACGCCCCTTTATTTTTCCCGGATTTTTACGTTATGTCAGATCGCGACACGCTTTTTTCCGCGCCTATCGCCAGCCTGGGCGACTGGACCTTTGATGAACGGGTAGCCGAAGTCTTCCCGGATATGATCCAGCGCTCTGTTCCCGGTTACTCCAATATTATTTCTATGATCGGCATGCTGGCTGAACGTTTCGTTCAACCCGGCACGCAGGTCTATGACCTGGGCTGTTCGCTCGGCGCGGCAACGCTGTCGATCCGTCGTAACGTACGTCAGGATGACTGCAAAATCATTGCCGTCGATAACTCTCCGGCCATGGTAGAACGCTGTCGCCGCCACATTGACGCCTATAAAGCACCCACCCCTGTCGAGGTGGTGGAAGGCGATATTCGTGATATCGAGATCAAGAACGCGTCGATGGTAGTACTGAATTTTACCCTGCAGTTCCTGGTGCCTGAAGACCGCCAGCTGCTGCTGGACAAAATTTATAACGGTCTGAACCCCGGCGGCGCGCTGGTGCTCTCAGAGAAGTTCAGCTTTGAAGACGCTAACGTGGGCGAACTGCTGTTCAACATGCACCATGATTTCAAGCGTGCGAACGGCTACAGCGAGCTGGAGATCAGCCAGAAACGCAGCATGCTCGAAAACGTGATGCTGACGGACTCCGTAGAAACCCACAAGGCGCGCCTGCGCCAGGCGGGATTTGAGCACAGTGAACTGTGGTTCCAGTGCTTTAACTTTGGCTCTCTGGTGGCGCTGAAAGCTGAGGATGCAGCATGATTGAGTTCGGCAATTTCTATCAGCTGATTGCAAAAAATCATCTCTCCCACTGGCTGGAAACTCTGCCTGCGCAAATCGCCACCTGGCAGCGCGATCAGCAGCATGGGCTGCTAAAGCAGTGGTCCAACGCGGTGGAGTTTCTGCCGGAACTGACGCCGCACCGTCTGGATCTGCTGCACAGCGTGACGGCGGAAAGTGAAGAGCCGCTCCCTGCCGGGCAGATAAACCGCATCGAGACCCTGATGCGTAACCTGATGCCGTGGCGCAAAGGGCCGTTCTCGCTGTACGGTGTGGACATTAATACCGAATGGCGCTCAGACTGGAAATGGGATCGCGTTCTGCCACATCTGTCCGACCTGAGCGGGCGCACCATTCTCGACGTGGGCTGCGGCAGCGGTTATCACATGTGGCGCATGATTGGTGCGGGTGCGCATCTGGCGGTCGGTATCGATCCGATGCAGCTGTTCCTGTGCCAGTTTGAAGCGGTGCGTAAACTGCTGGGCAATGACCAGCGCGCGCACCTGCTGCCGCTGGGCATTGAGCAACTCCCTGCCCTGAAAGCCTTTGATACCGTCTTCTCCATGGGCGTGCTGTACCACCGTCGTTCCCCGCTTGAACATCTCTGGCAACTGAAAGACCAGCTGGTCAGCGGCGGCGAACTGGTGCTGGAAACGCTGGTGATTGAAGGTGATGAACATGCCGTTCTGGTGCCGGGCGATCGCTACGCGCAGATGCGCAACGTCTATTTCATTCCTTCCGCGCTGGCGCTGAAAAACTGGCTGGAAAAATGCGGGTTTGTGGATGTGCGGATTGCGGATGTCAGCGTGACCTCTCTCGAAGAACAGCGCCGCACCGACTGGATGATCACCGAATCGCTGGAGCAGTTCCTCGACCCGGCCGACCACAGCAAAACCATTGAAGGCTACCCGGCTCCGATGCGTGCAGTGTTGATTGCGACAAAGCCGTAGATTTTACCCCTCACCCCGGCCCTCTCCCCAAGACCGCTCCGTGCAGTCCCCTCTCCCCTTTGGGGAGAGGGTTAGGGTGAGGGGCAAAGAATAAAAAAAGGCCCCTGTTGAAATTGCAGGGGCCTGGTACAAGCAAGCATCATATTGGGCGACATGATGCGCGGTAAAAATCGGTACGTTGCTACACGTGATGACGTTCAATCAACGATTTCATTACCGCAACCGACTCTCCCTCTACACCGTAGCGTGAGTACTCATCCGCTTCAGCATCCGTCGACATAGACAACCCTGTATTGCGATAACGCATGGGTGACGGTATCCATTGACCTGCCGAGCTGTGAAGCTCTTCTACCCCTGCGTCTAAAAACAGTTCCAGATTGCTGGCGCGTACTCCTGCGCCCGCCATGATTATTGGAACACCGGAATGTGCTTTTAGTTCCGTAATTAATTGCAGTCCTTTTTCCGCTGACGACTGCTGACCCGATGTCAGAATGCGCGCCACGCCAAGTTCTCCAAGCGTTTCAAAGGCCTGAAGCGGATCTTTACACATATCAAATGCACGATGAAAAGTGACTACCAGCCCCTGCGCGGCGCTCATGACCTGACGCATGCGCGGTATATCAATATTGCCGTCTTCATCCAGTAGACCGGTAACCATCCCCGGGAACCCCAGTTCCCGAACGAGCGCGATATCATCAAGCATGGCACTGAACTCGCCCGCCGTGTAACAAAAATCACCGCCGCGCGGACGAATAATCGGGTGAACGGGAATGGTGATGGCCTGACGGGCAGACTTCAACACGCCGCAGGAGGGCGTCAGCCCGCCCTCTTTCGGTGCCGCGCACAGTTCAACGCGGTCAGCTCCGTGTTTTTGCGCGGTGACGGCACACTCCACGCTGTAACAACAAATCTCCAGCAGCGCCATGTAATCCTCCTTAAATTTCACTCAACGCACCATCATGGCACGCCGCCCTATTTCAGTCCTGGCGTGAATTCACAACTCTTACGCTTCACTGGCGACGATCTGTTCGATCGTCCACGGATGGAACTTCACCGTCACCTGTCCGTCCGTCACCGCAAGCGTCGGGTTGGGTAAACGCTCGCGCTCACCTTTCGGGGAACTCGTTTTCACAAAAATGCCCGGCTGGCTTAAGCCCTCGTCGGATAACAGCGCCAGCGCGCGCGCGCTCAGCGTTTCAGGCTCGCCCGGCAATACAATTTCGATGTGCTCCCAGCCTTCATGCGGATAACGTTTCTCACCCGGCCACGGCAGTTCGACCACGGTGAATTGCCAGTGCGCGACACACACCGGTTCATGCAGTTTGAACAGGCAGATTGGTCGACCGTTAATGATATTCTCAGATAGCAGTTCACCGCACTGCTCGAAACCGCGACGCCAGCGCTCGGCTGTCGCATTCTGGTGACAGCGCAGAGAGATGTGATCGGCCTCAAGCGGTGCGATCTCCAGACCCAGGCGGGTGGCAAGTTCTGTGAACGCCTGAGTGAAGCGCGGTAAATCTGCGGAAATATCATGCAGTTCGTCAATGGTTTGCCAGTTCGCCATATGTCAGTCTCTTATCATGTCGCAAAGCCGCTAATTTACTCTGTTCCCCTCTTTCGACCAACCGCAGAATAGGGGTTTTTACGACTGCATGATTATGCACACCTTCTTAGCCTGGATTCTGTACTATCTTCAGCCCCCGCAATGCTGACGCCAGAGGGCATTTGCAGTATACTCCCGCCCTAAATTCTTTAACGGGCGCGGGTCGTTGTTCCCCCGCACCAAAAACGTAAGGTATCCAGGTGAATATTCAGGCTCTTCTCTCAGAAAAAGTCAGTCAGGCACTGATTGCCGCAGGCGCGCCTGCGGATTGCGAACCGCAGGTTCGTCAGTCAGCAAAAGTACAGTTTGGCGACTATCAGGCTAATGGCGTGATGGCAGTGGCTAAAAAACTGGGCATGCCGCCGCGACAGCTCGCTGAGCAGGTACTGACGCATCTGGATCTTTCCGGCATTGCCAGCAAAACCGAAATCGCCGGTCCGGGCTTTATCAACATCTTCCTCGAGCCTGCGTTCCTGGCAAGCCACGTTGACGCTGCGCTGAAATCAGACCGTCTCGGTGTGAGTCAACCGAAGGCGCAGACCGTCGTGATCGACTACTCCGCGCCAAACGTGGCAAAAGAGATGCACGTTGGCCACCTGCGCTCCACCATTATCGGTGACGCCTCCGTGCGTACCAATGAATTCCTCGGTCATAAAGTGATCCGCGCGAACCACGTGGGCGACTGGGGAACCCAGTTCGGCATGCTGATTGCTTACCTGGAAAAACAGCAGCAGGAAAACGCAGGCGAGATGGCGCTGGCGGACCTGGAAGGGTTCTACCGTGAAGCCAAAAAACACTACGACGAAGACGAAGCCTTTGCCGAGCGCGCACGTAGCTACGTGGTAAAACTGCAGGGCGGCGATCGATACTTCCTCGAGATGTGGCGCAAGCTGGTTGACATCACCATGTCCCAGAACCAGCTGACCTATAACCGCCTGAACGTCACCCTGACCCGCGACGACGTGATGGGTGAAAGCCTCTACAACCCGATGCTGCCTGGCATTGTGGCAGACCTGAAAGCCAAAGGTCTGGCGGTAGAGAGCGAAGGTGCAACGGTTGTGTTCCTTGATGAGTACAAAAACAAGGAAGGCGAACCGATGGGCGTCATCATCCAGAAAAAGGATGGCGGCTATCTCTACACCACCACCGATATCGCCTGTGCGAAATACCGTTACGAAACCCTGCATGCTGACCGCGTGCTGTATTACATCGACTCCCGCCAGCACCAGCACCTGATGCAGGCGTGGACTATCGTACGTAAAGCCGGTTACGTGCCGGATTCCGTACCGCTGGAACACCACATGTTCGGCATGATGCTGGGTAAAGACGGTAAGCCGTTCAAAACCCGCGCGGGCGGTACCGTTAAGCTCTCCGACCTGCTGGACGAAGCGCTGGAACGCGCCCGTCGCCTGGTCGCGGAGAAGAACCCGGACATGCCTGCTGACGAGCTGGAAAAACTGGCTAACGCTGTCGGTATCGGCGCGGTCAAATACGCGGACCTGTCCAAGAACCGTACCACTGACTATATCTTCGACTGGGATAACATGCTGGCATTCGAAGGCAACACTGCGCCCTATATGCAGTATGCCTACACCCGCGTGCTCTCCGTGTTCCGTAAGGCAAGCATCGACGAAAGCGTGCTGGCGAACGCCACGGTGAGCATCACCGAAGATCGCGAAGCACAGCTGGCAGCGCGCCTGCTGCAGTTCGAAGAGACGCTGACGGTTGTGGCACGCGACGGTACGCCGCACGTGATGTGTGCTTATCTGTACGATCTGGCGGGTCTGTTCTCCGGCTTCTACGAGCACTGCCCTATCCTGTCCGCAGAAAGCGAAGCGGTTCGCAACAGCCGCTTGAAGCTGGCGCAGCTCACGGCGAAGACCCTGAAGCTAGGTCTGGATACCCTGGGTATCGAAACCGTAGAACGCATGTAAAAACAAAACCCGGCGCAAGCCGGGTTTTGTTTTGTAGCCCCGGCAAGCGCAGCGCCACCGGGGATATCCACAGGTTCAGAAGTATTTCCGCAAATACTCCGTCAAACAGAGAATCGCCATCGCCTGCCCATACGGCATCGACGTCAGCGGGATCTGGCGATAAAACTCAAGATCGCTTCCCATCCCCGTACCGAAGGACGTTTGCAGCAGCTCCCCTTCCGGTGAGATATTCTTCACGATACCGCGAATGGCTTTTTCTGCCACTTCGGCATACTCCGCGCCGACATAGCGCTTGCGCACCGCTTTCAGAATGCCGTAGGCAAACCCGGCGGTGGCTGACGCCTCAAGATAAGAGTCTGGATCGTCCAGCAGCGTATGCCACAGCCCACTCTCGTCCTGACATTTCGCCAGCGCCGCAACCTGCGCGTTCAGCACCTGCACCAGATAGCGGCGCACGGCGTTGTTTTCCGGCAGGTCCACCAGCTCGAGAAAGTCCGGGATCACGATGGTCAGCCAGCTGTTTCCGCGCGCCCAGCGGGCATTGGCGAAGTTATGGTTGCCGTCATAGCTCCAGCCGTGGAACCACAGGCCGGTCTCCCGATCCATCAGGTTTTGCACGTGCAGCAGGAACTGATAGACCGCCTCTTCAACGTACTCCGGTTTATTGAGCAGCTTGCCAATTTTCGCCAGCGGCAATACCGTCATCATCAGCGTATCATCCCACATCTGCTGATGGTTCTCTTCCGCGAGGGTGATGTGCTGCATGCCGCCGCGATCGGTACGCGGCATCTCATTCATCGCCCATTCCGCCCAGCTTTCCAGCCACGGCAGCCAGGCCGGGTTTTTCGTCTCTTCGTAGCGATAGGCCAGCGTCAGGAACGGTGACATGGTATTGACGTTTTTGGTGGTTGCGCCTTCCGCAAAACGGTCGGCAAACCAGCCGTCGATAATCTCGCGCATACCTTCGTCGCCCGTCTGGCAGTAGTACTGCCAGATCCCGTACAGGCCGACGCCGTGCGTCCATTCCCATCCGGCCCAGCCTTTGGTGTCGATCACGCGCCCGTCGTCCAGCCGCAGCAAAAATTGCCCGGTTTTGTCGTGGATATTGACCAGGTTATGCGTCACCTTTTGAATCAGCGACTTCAGCTCATCCCTGGCGATAAAGCGCTCGGGCTGACGCAGTAACGGGCTATGTTTGACAGGCCAAACTTTCATCATCTTAACCTCTGTTGTATGTCGAATTCAGTACCGCGCGATCCTTCAGCGAAGGTGCCGCCGGTTTATTACGATTCAGATAACCAATATTGTTGTTGCCCCACAGTGACTCGTAGGGCATACCGGCCAGCATTTCCACGGTCTCGCGGGCCTGCGGCGTGGCAGCGTCTGGCATCGCCCGGCCGGACTCCCGCATTTTCGCGGTCTCTTCGCGCAGCGTGCTGTGGGTCTGCAAATTGAGTTTGAAGCACAGGGAAACGAGGAAGCCGCAGAACAGCACCAGAATGGTGCCCACGCTCAGGATCATCAGAATGGTGTGGCTCACTTCCGCAGGCTGCACTTTCTGGCCGCTGACAAAGCCGGACATCTGCATCACGATGCCCACCAGCATTACCGCACCGGCCTGAGACGCCTTACGGGTCAGGGTCATGATGCCGGCAAAGATCCCCTCGCGGCGCTGGCCGGTGATCACTTCATCGACGTCAGCAATGTAGGTGTAGGTATTCCACGGAACGTAGTTGATACCGCCGCGACCCAGCCCAGCCACCGCAGAGATCAGCAACAGCAGTGAGTAAACGTCGCTCAGACCCGCGTAGTAGAGCACGGCGTAAGAAATCGATGCCAGACCAAACAGCACCACCACCATGCGATAAGACGGCGCAGGCCCGAAGCGAATGCACAGCGGGATCATCCCGATTACCGCCAGGAACTGGAAGATGGCCATCGTGCCCAGCAGGTTAGACGCCATTGACGCTTCCTGCATCAGCACGAACACCACGTAGTAGGTGAACACCGCGTTAAAGACGTCCTGCGCGATGTAGCCGCCGAGGTACATGCCCAGATGCTGGCGGAAAATCTTGATGCGCAGCGTCGAGCTTAATTCCACAAACAGACGGTTCAGGCTCTGGCCCAGCGTCAGCTTCTTCTTCTCTTCTTCGGCACGGAGCGCCGCTTCAGACCACTCCTCACGCGGGCGCTCCCAGGTAAAGAACCAAACGAAGGTCAGCATCAGCGCGCAGAGCACAGAGAAAACCAGGCTTGCGTAGAAGAAGGAAACCGCATTGTCTTTCCCGAAGTGGGTCAGCAGGATCCCCGGCAGGAAGGAGGCCAGAATGGCGGACATCTGCGCCATAGAGATACGCGCCCCGGAGAACTTGGTTTTCTGTTTAAAGTCGTCGGTCATTTCCGGCACCAGCGTTTCGTACGGCACCAGAATCATGGTGTAGACAATATCAAACACCAGATAGGTCAGCAGGTAGTACCAGAAGCTCATGTCCCCCACCCACATCAGCGAGTAGCTGAACACGCACGGAATACCCAGCAGGATAAAGAACTTACGGCGACCAAAGCGCTTACCGAGCCATGTCGAACCAAAGTTATCCGTCAAAAAGCCCATCAGCGGGCTGACAACGGCATCCAGCACCCTTGCGGCGGCAAAGATGAACGTTGCTTCAATCGGTGTGAGTCCACAGAAGGTGGTATAAAAATACAAAAGCCAGGCCGCCGTCAGCGCGGTGGTACCCGCCCCGAGGAAATCGCCTGACCCGTAAGCAAGATAATTTGCGAGTCCAATTTTACGTGTTTTCATTGCCGTCCACCCTAATCAGTTTTGGGAGACTCCCTGTAAGCAAACCTCGTCCGGGAGTTTTTACACGGCTACAGTAAAAGTATCGACTTATTGAAACCTTTCTGTTTCTGCCATCGCACAGGGGTGAATGGCAAAAATGCAAAGAGTATCGTCACGCGTGTCACTGATTTATAAAACAGCGTTTCTATTTCATCAAAAGGTGAGGTCAATTTTGCGAGCCAGCCATCAGATTTGATTGAAGGCTGGCGAAAAGGCAGGCAATTAACGGTAGTTGACGATGACGGAATTGCTCTGAACTTTCAGCGCCGGGATCAGGCGACCGCCACCCGGCACCTCCCAGATAAAGCGTAAAGGCTCGACGGCGGGCACACCGTTGAACGCCTGGGTCGTACCGCTTTCACCGTCTATTTCGGTACAGCGCGTCTGGGAGCAGAGACGCACCCGCAGCCCGGCGGGCGTTGGGCCAATCAGCTTATAGTTCCAGACCACCAGCGTCATGAGGCCAGAAGCCGGTTCCGACGGCGACAGCGGACGCGAAGACATTGCCACCCCGCGATTGCTGAGGGTGACGCCCATGCTGCTGGCCTGCCACGTCCCCTCACCTGCGGCCTGGGTCGCCAGCGGGAAAATGAGTATCCATAGCCACTTGCGCATTATTTTCCTCCAATGGTCGCCGTCATACGAATATGGCGATTGTCCGACAGCTCCATATTCGACAGCACCACCAGCTGGTTCAGGCTACGGCGCAGGAAGCGTGAAAGCAGCGGCCGCAGAGCATGATTGACCAGCAGAACCGGCGGCGCACCGAGCATCTCCTGACGCGCCAGCGCCTCCTGGGTCTGCGCCAGCAAGCGGTCGGCCAGACCCGGCTCAAGGCCACCACCGCCCTGCAACGCCTGCAGCAGCAGACGCTCAAGCGGCGTATCAAGGCCAATCACCTGCACTTCTCCGGTGCCAGGGAACCACTGCTGGGTGATCGCACGGCCCAGCGCCACGCGTACCACCGCCGTCAGCTCGTGCGGATCGCTTTGCAGCGGCGCATGCTCGGCCAGTGTTTCCAGGATGGTGCGCATATCGCGGATCGGCACCTTCTCATCGAGCAGGTTCTGCAGCACCTTGTGCAGCGTGGTTAACGTCAGCACGCCCGGGACCAGATCTTCCGTCAGCTTCGGCATCTCCTGCGTCACGCGGTCAAGCAACTGCTGCGCTTCCTGACGCCCAAACAGCTCGGCGGAGAACTGACCAATCAGATGGTTGAGGTGGGTCGCCACCACGGTACTGGCTTCAACAACGGTATAGCCCTGAATCTGCGCCTGCTCTTTCAGGGCGCTCTCAATCCAGATAGCCGCCAGGCCAAAGGCAGGATCGATGGTTTGCTCGCCTGGCAGCGTGCCCGCGGCGGTGCCGGGGTTGATCGCAAGCCAGCGGCCCGGATAGGCATCACCGCTGCCAATTTCGACCCCCTTCATCAGAATGCGGTAGCGCGCGGGCGGCAGGTCCATATTGTCGCGAATGTGGACAACCGGCGGCAGGAAGCCCATATCCTGGGCGAATTTTTTACGGATGCTGCGGATACGCCCCAGCAGTTCGCCATCCTGCTGGAAGTCCACCATCGGGATCAGGCGATAGCCCACTTCCATCCCCAGAGAATCTTCCAGCTGCACGTCGTTCCAGGTGGCCTCTACGGCCTGGGTATTCTCCGGCATTTTCACCGGCACGGGCTCTGCTGCCGGTTTCATTTCACGACCGCGCATCCACCAGGCCAGGCCCAGCAAACCCGCGGTGAACAGCAGGAACACCAGGTTTGGCATGCCCGGTACCAGGCCGAGCAGGCCCAGCACCGCCGCCGCCAGCAGCATCACGCGCGGGTTGCTGAACAGCTGCCCCACCATCTGCTCACCCACGTCCTGATCGGTACTGACGCGGGTGACGATAACACCCGCTGCGGTCGAGATAACCAGCGCCGGGATCTGGGCGACCAGACCGTCACCGATGGTCAGCAGCGTATAGCTTTCCGCCGCGTGGCCCATGTCCATCCCGTGCTGAAGGACGCCGACAAGCAGCCCCCCGACCACGTTGATGACCATGATCAGGATGCCTGCGATGGCATCGCCGCGCACAAACTTACTGGCACCGTCCATCGAACCGTAGAAGTCCGCTTCCTGCGTCACCTCCGCGCGGCGCTTTTTCGCTTCATCTTCTGCGATAAGCCCGGCGTTCAGGTCGGCGTCGATCGCCATCTGCTTGCCCGGCATCCCGTCCAGCACAAAGCGCGCACCGACTTCCGCGATACGACCCGCACCTTTGGTGATAACCATAAAGTTGATGATCACGAGGATGACAAACACCACGATACCGATGGCAAAGTTACCGCCCACGAGGAAGTGGCCAAAAGCCTCAACCACTTTACCCGCCGCCGCCGCGCCGGTATGGCCTTCCATCAGAATGATACGGGTAGACGCCACGTTCAGCGCCAGTCGCAGGAGCGTGGTAAACAGCAGAATGGTCGGGAACGCCGCAAATTCCAGGGTGCGCTGGGTGAACATCGCCACCAGCAGCACCATGATGGACAATGCAATGTTGAATGTGAAAAGCAGATCGAGAATGAATGCCGGGAGCGGCAGTACCATCATCGACAGTATTAGCAGGATGAGAATCGGCCCGGCAAGGATCTGCCATTGGGTCGATTTCAGGTTGCCGGGCAGGCGCAACATTGCCACCAGATTAGCCATCAGTGTCCTTCTCGTTCAAAAAATCCAGCGCGTCAGGCACCGGAAGGTTTTCAGGTTTCACAGGTCGTTGACCGCCAGCCAGACGCCAGCGTTTTAATTGCCATACCCAGGCCAGCACTTCCGCCACGGCGGCATAAAGTTGACCTGGGATCTGCTGCCCAATTTCCGCATGGCGGTATAAGGCACGCGCCAGCGGCGGCGCTTCAAGAATGGGAACACGGTTTTCGGTCGCGATTTCACGGATACGCAGCGCAATCAGCCCTGCCCCTTTCGCCACCACTTTCGGCGCGCTCATTTTGTTTTCGTCATACTGCAGCGCAACGGAGTAGTGTGTCGGGTTGGTGACAATCACATCGGCTTTAGGCACGTCTTCCATCATGCGTCGGCGGGCAGCCGCACGCTGCATCTGGCGGATACGCCCTTTCACGTGCGGGTCACCTTCCATCTGCTTATATTCATCACGAATATCCTGACGTGACATGCGCAGCTTCTTGAAATGGCTATAAAGCTGGAAGATAACGTCGAAGCCCACCATCGGGATGATACTGAGCACCACCAGCAGCGAGCACAGGCCTATGAGGTTCATGGCATTGCTCATGGCACTCAGCGGCGATTCGCTGATAAGGCGCATCATATCTGGCCAGTTGTGCAGCAGATAAAACCCTGCGGCGCTCCCCATCAGGGTGGATTTGAGGATCGCTTTAATCAGTTCTGCCCCGGTCTGGGCAGAAAACATACGCGCAATACCGGGAAACGGATTGAGTTTAGAAAACTTGGGTTGCAGTGACTTACCGCTGAACACCAGCCCGCCCAGCATGATCGGCGACACAATCGCCACCAGCACCACGCCGGTAATCAGCGGCAGTAAAGCGATCATCGCGCCTTTAATCAGAATAATAATTTGGCCAAGAATGAGATTGGGATCGTTGACCATGCTGTGGTCAAAACGTAACCCCGCAGAGAGCATGCCCGCCAGTCTGCGGGCAAGCGACTCCCCACCCAACCAGATAATGCACACGCCTACGATAAGGATCAGCAGGGATGTCAGTTCTCGGGATCGGGGGATCTGCCCTTCCTCACGCGCTTTTTCAAGTCGGTGGGGTGTGGGGGCTTCCGTTTTGTCGTCGTTCTCTTCTGCCACAATGCATGCTCAGCCCATTACGTCACGGGTATCATGCCAGCACGAGGAAAATCCAATGGCGGGAAAAGCCCGTTTATTCGGGCTCTTTTCGGGGATTCTGTCGTAAAACGCCTCAGGCAGCGTGAGCCCCCTGAGGCGGAATAGCGCATCAGAAACCGAGACTGTCCAGCAGGTCGTCCACCTGGTCCTGGCTTGCCACAACGCCCGCTTTGGTGGCGTCGAGCTGTGGGCCATTGAGGAGGCTTTCGTTCTCGCGTTTCGGACGGGCAGCCGGTTCCGGGATGTTCTCCAGCAGCACCATCAGCAGCTGACGTTCAATCTCCTGAATCACATCCATCATGCGCTTGATAACCTGACCGGTGAGGTCCTGGAAATCTTGCGCCATCATGATGTCCAGCAGCTGCGCGTTGGTGAAGCTGGTGTGGCCCGGCACATCGCCCAGGAACTGGCGGGTATCCGTCACCAGTTCGCGCGCGTCAGCCAGCTCGATAGGATTTTCAAACCACTCATCCCAGCGCTGGGTCAGCGCTTTCGCGCCCTTCTCCATCGCGTCCTGGTGCGGCTGTGACGCTTCAACGCTGTTCAGCGCACGCTCAGCGGCCTGCGCGGTCATCTGCACAACGTAGTCCAGACGGTCACGTGCATCAGGAATCGCTTCTGCAGCTTCAGCGATAGCCTGATCCAGCCCCAGTTCACGCAGGCTGTCGCGCAGCATGCGCGTCAGGCTACCAATGCGGGCGATAATGTCGCTCGGTGAATGTTCTTCAACGGGTTTCATAGCAGGTTGCAACATATCCATCACCTCACATGCCGAGTTTCTCGAAGATCTTGCCGAGCTTCTCTTCCAGGGTTGCTGCAGTGAATGGCTTCACCACATAGCCGCTTGCGCCCGCCTGGGCGGCTGCAATGATGTTCTCTTTTTTCGCTTCTGCGGTCACCATCAGCACCGGCAGTGACGCCATACCGGCATCCGCACGAATGGTTTTCAACAGTTCCAGACCGTCCATGTTCGGCATGTTCCAGTCGGAAATCACAAAACCAAAGCCACCCGCCTGCAGTTTGTTCAGCGCATCAACGCCGTCTTCTGCTTCTTCAACGTTGTTGAAGCCCAGCTCTTTCAACAGGTTACGCACGATGCGACGCATGGTGGAAAAGTCATCCACAACCAAAAATCTGAGCTCTTTGTCCGCCATAAAACTACACTCCTCTTTAAATACGTATTGCCTGTCCGGCACTGATTTTCGCCAGCATCTGCTGGCTTACCTGGCTAAGATCGACCACTTCGCTCACGCCACCCATATTGATGGCCTCGCGCGGCATGCCGAACACCACACAACTTGCTTCATTCTGCGCAATCGTCCAGGCGCCAGCCTGGTGCATCGCAAGCATTCCGGCGGCACCGTCGTTGCCCATCCCCGTCAGGATCACCCCCACGGCGTTGCGCCCCGCATGTTTCGCCACCGAATGAAACAGCACATCCACTGACGGACGGTGCCGGTTAACCGGCGGTCCGTCATGAATTTTGATTTGATAGTTCGCGCCGCTGCGCGACAGCTCCATATGCTTATCGCCCGGCGCGATGTACGCATGTCCCGGAAGCACGCGCTCGCCGTCTTCAGCTTCTTTCACGCTGATCTGACACAGTTTGTTCAGACGTTCAGCGAACGAGCGGGTAAATCCCGGCGGCATATGCTGCGTAATGAGAATACCCGGACTTGAAAGCGGCAATGGCTGGAGTACATGACGAATTGCCTCTGTTCCTCCGGTTGACGCCCCAATCACCAGCAGTTTTTCCGAGCTGAGTAACGGACCGGCCTTCAGTGTTGCCGGTGCCGACATCGGTTTGTGCGCCGCAAGCTTCGCCCGAGACGCGGTGCGGATCTTCTCAGCAATCATCTCGCTGTAGGCCAGCATCCCTTCGCGGATGCCGAGCTGCGGCTTGGTAACAAAGTCCACCGCCCCCAGCTCCAGCGCGCGCAGGGTGATTTCCGAGCCCTTCCCGGTCAGGGAGGAGACCATCACCACCGGCATCGGGCGCAGGCGCATTAATTTTTCAAGGAAATCGATGCCATCCATGCGCGGCATTTCGACATCCAGCGTCAGTACGTCGGGGTTATATTTTTTAATTAAATCCCGCGCTACCAGAGGATCAGGGGCGGTCGCCACCATCTCCATATCGCTGTGGCTATTGATGATTTCAGTCATGATCTGGCGCATCAGCGCCGAATCATCGACAGACAATACCCTGATTTTACTCATGCTTTTTCCTTACTCAGCGCATATACCGTTTGCCCACGCAGGCTAAACTCACGCACGAGGTTGCTGAAGTTTTCCGAGTGCCCGGCAAACAGTAAACCGTCAGGCAAGAGCTGCGGAACAAAGCGACGCAAAATGTCCTGCTGCGTCGTTTTATCAAAATAGATCATGACGTTACGGCAAAAAATGGCGTCGAAAGGACCCGGCACGTTGTACTGCTTATCCAGCAGGTTAACGGGCGCGAATTCGACGCAGTTCGCCAGCTCCTGGCGTACGCGTACCAGGCCTTCATGCGGGCCCGTGCCGCGCATGAAGTAACGCTGCAGCTGCTGAGGCGAAAGCGTTTTCAGTTCATCCTGCCGATAAACACCATTACGCGCCTTCTCCAGCACCTCGGTGTCGATATCGCTGGCGTAGACTTTCCAGCGTCCTGGCGCCATACCCAGCGTGTCTGCAAGGGTGATCGCCAGTGAGTACGGCTCTTCACCCGTCGAGGCGGCCGCACTCCAGACGCGATACTCGCCGCTGCGTCGACGCGCGTGGTCCGCCAGCACCGGGAAGTGGTGAGCTTCACGGAAAAACGCCGTCAGGTTGGTGGTTAACGAGTTAATAAAAGCCTGCCATTCGGCGCTGTTCTGGTTCGCTTCAAGCATGCTCAAATAGCGACCAAAATCATCCAGCCCAAGCGTGCGCAAGCGCCGCACCAGTC
Source organism: Enterobacter mori (assembly GCF_025244905.1). Lineage (NCBI taxonomy): Bacteria > Pseudomonadati > Pseudomonadota > Gammaproteobacteria > Enterobacterales > Enterobacteriaceae > Enterobacter > Enterobacter mori. The sequence goes on from NZ_CP104285.1 coordinate 2,790,762, forward strand.
GGTTGTAGACCATGTCTCGCTTATGATCCGCAAGCACGATCCCCGCACGCTGGTAGATTAACTGACATATCCGACGAAAATGCGCGTCGGACAGCGCGAGGCGCTGTGTCATCTGTAACAATAATGACGTTTGCCCTGAGGGCGTGGGTGATGTCATAGCGCCTTCTTAATCACATTCAGGATACAACTGGCACGGCCTGTGACCGCCCGACTTCTGTTACTGCTTCAACGTGCTCTTTGACATTAAACACCGCGACCAGCCCGGTGAGATGGTCGGCCTGGTTTGCCAGCTGGTCGGTCGCGGCTGCCGCCTCTTCCACTAACGACGCGTTCTGCTGCGTGACCTGATCCATCTGGCTGACGGCCTGGGCCACCTGCTCGATCCCACGGCGCTGCTCATCCGACGCCGAGGCGATTTCCCCCATGATGTCGTTAACCCGGGTGACGGAAGTGACTATTTCAGTCATGGTTTTCGCCGCCGTATCGACCAGGGCAGATCCCTGCTGAACACGGGAGACCGACTCTTCTATCAGCCCTTTAATCTCTTTCGCCGCGTTGGCGCTGCGGCTCGCCAGGTTGCGCACTTCGCCCGCAACGACCGCAAACCCGCGACCCTGCTCGCCCGCACGCGCCGCTTCAACGGCGGCGTTGAGCGCCAGAATGTTGGTCTGGAACGCGATACCGTCAATCACGCTAATGATGTCGCCAATTTTCTGCGAACTGGCGGCGATATCCTGCATGGTACTGGCCACGTGAGAGGCCTGGTCGCCCCCTCGCTTCGCCGTCATCGCCGCCTGTTTTGACAGATCCGACGCCTGACGCGCGTTGTCGGCGTTCTGGCTTACCGTCGCGGTCAGTTGCTCCATACTGGCCGCCGTCTGCGCCAGCGAGGCCGCCTGCTGTTCGGTACGGGATGAGAGATCGTTATTGCCTGCTGCAATCTCAGAGATCCCGGTGTGCATGGCATAACTGCCCTGCCGCACGTCGCTCACCGTTTCCCGCAGCGAGCCCTGCATCGCCTTCAGACTGGCAAAGATTGCCGAAATTTCGTTCTTCCCGTACACCGCCACCGGACGCGCAAGGTTGCCTTTTGCGATGCTGTCGAAGTGGCTGCTGATAATCGCCAGCGGTTGCACAATCATCCTGCGTGCCCAGAACAACGCGCCGCCGGTCAGCATCCCCGCCAGAATCACGACCACGGCAAAGATCACGCCCGACATGTGATAGCTGGTACGGCTCGCTTCACCGGCACGTTGAACAGACTGGTTAATATCCTGCTGCCACGCGTTAAAGCTGCCGTCAAACGCCGCCTGAGACGCCTGTACCGGCGCGGTCATGAAATCCGAAAGCTGGTTGTTCTCAAGCCAGGTCGCCTGGTGATCCAGATCGCTGTACCACTGTTCAAAATTCTTTTTCATGGCCGCTTTCAGCGCTTTCTCTTTCTCGCTGTCGGTGGCCTGCGCCGTGAAGGCTTTAAACTGCGCGTCAGCCTGCTTCAGGCTGTCGCGCGCGGTCGCCATCAGCGCCTTGATGTCATCCGGCGGATAGCTCAGCGCGGTCAAGGTACCTGCCTTGTTCAGCGCAGTGCTTGCCTGCAGCAGCACGGCACGGGTTTGTGCCAGCGCGGAGCGCTGCTGATTACTCGCCTCGACTTCCTGCAAATTCTGATAACCATCGCGAAACGCCCAAAAAGACAACCCGTTACTGCCAACCTGCAACACACCGCAAAGGATCAGAATCAAAAACAGTGTGGTCGAGATACGAATACGATTTAACATCCACGCTCCCATCAAGCGGCAAGCAGCCGCGGTTTAATTGTCAGTCAAAATGTTTCCCAGTTTTTATCTTGTCCGGTCGTCGCGGTACGCGTAGGTGTTGCTGCCGTTGCTGCGGCGGGCGCACGATACATCGTATGTGAATCGACCGTTTTTGCTGCGAGTGAAGCGAGACGAAACGCCGAGACGGCCATCTTCAGACGGCTCGCCTGGTCCTCCAGCGCAGCGGCCGCCGCAGCGGACTCCTGCACCAGCGCGGCGTTTTGTTGTGTCACGCGATCCATTTCCGATACCGCCAGGGCGACCTGGTCGATACCACGACTCTGCTCATCAGATGCAGAGGCGATTTCACCCATGATGTCCGTTACGCGGGTAACGGCATTCACGATGTCATTCATGGTCTCCCCTGCGCTTTCTACCAGCACGGAGCCGGTATCCACGCGGGAGACAGAATCTTCAATCAGGGCTTTGATCTCTTTCGCCGCATTGGCGCTGCGGCTGGCGAGATTACGCACTTCACCGGCCACCACCGCAAATCCGCGGCCCTGTTCTCCGGCACGGGCCGCCTCAACGGCGGCGTTCAGCGCCAGGATGTTGGTCTGGAAGGCAATGCCGTCGATAACGCTGATGATGTCGGCGATTTTCTTCGAGCTGTCGGCGATTTCGTGCATGGTTTTCACCACACCATCCACCACGCGACCGCCGCGCTGCGCCGTCTCAGAGGCGCTTTCTGCCAGCTGAGACGCCTGACGGGCGTTGTCGGCGTTCTGCTTCACGGTGGCCGTCAGTTCTTCCATGCTGGCTGCGGTCTCTTCCAGAGCAGACGCCTGCTGTTCCGTACGGGAAGAGAGGTCGTTATTCCCCATCGCAATTTCGCTGGTGCCGGTATAGATAGCCTCGGATCCGTTACGCACGTTGGTAACGGTCTCCACCAGCGAGCGCTGCATATGGTCAACGCTGTTTGCCAGTTCGGTGATCTCGTTGCGCCCGGAAACGGTCAGCGTTTTGGTCAGATCGCCTGAGGCGATGTCGCGGATATGCGCAATCACGCGGCCCAGCGGGTTGAGAAGAATGTGACGAATGCCGTACCAGACGGCCACCAGCACGATGACCAGCGCCAGCGCCAGCACGGCCATCTGCCATTTGGCGAAACGGTAGTCGTTCTGGCTTTCAGTAAATGCGGAGTGGTACAAGTTGCTGCTGGCTTTAGCATACTCACCCAGCGCCGCGCCGAGTGCGTTTTGCATCCCCTGCGTCGGCTGAGCGAAATAGGCATCCATGTTGCCGCTCTCCAGGAACTGGATCAGCTCCGTCAGCCCGGCAAAGTAGGCGTTGTATTTCTCATCAATGTTGGCGCTCGCCTGCTCCATCGCAGGCTGCGGGGCAATCTTTTTGAAGGCGTCGTAATGTTTTGCCGCGTCGGCAAGCGTGGCACGCGCGTTTTTCAACAGATCCGTTTTCGCGCTGCTCTGCTGATTGTTTGGATCCATCATCATGCGCGCGGACGAACGGCTCAGGTTAATACGCGTTTGCAGCATCAGATCCCACGTCGTGGTCAGTTCACTCTGCTGCAGCCGCAGATCGTTCGAGGCCACGAAGCTGTCCTGGTTCTGTTTTAACGACGAGAAAAAGAGGCTACCGGAAATAAGCTGAAGAAGTGCGAAAATGACCAGCACCATCATGAGCATTGTGACAACGCGGATACGGTTCAACATACAACACCTTCTCATAGATTTATTAACGGTGTTATCGGCACAGGCCACAGGAACTTTACATTTGCGAAAGGGAAAAGCGCGGGCTTAAAACGCCACGTCGACAATCAGCGTATCGGTGTAGGTTCCGGCGGGAGGCGTGGCCTGGCTGGTCAGGACTTTTGCGGTGTAGTTATAGGTACGCAGTAAACCGTCGGTGCTGACCTGCGACGATGTCGCGCTGGTCCAGCGTTCGCTGCCGCTGCTGCCCCAGCGGTTGGTGGTGGCTTCTTTATAAATGTCATAACTCATGGTGTTACTGCCGCTGACCATCCGGCGGACATTATTGAGGGCGTTGGCACCATTATTAATGCCAATGGTGTAGGTGCTGCCTTTGGTGCAGGTGACGGCAATGGCCTGCGAGACGGTAGGGAAACTTTGTACCAGCGGTGCGCTGTTGAAGTTCACGTCCGGCGTGGTCATGGCGCTGCAGTCGTTGGTGACGGTCATGTTAAGCAGAATGCTGGTCGTTGCGGTTCCCGTTTGTGGGGTGGTACACAGACCCAACACGCCAATCGAGCAGACGTTATAGTTGATGCTGAAGGTCAACAGCACCTGATACGGACCGGCCGTGACGTTTTGTCCGGGCACCGTTCGGAAATAAAGAGGAATGTTGTACCGTTTTGACCCCAGCAGGCCGAGGAGCGTGTTACCACTCCATGTATATGCCTTACTGATTTGCACTTCACTGCTGCTTGCACATCCCGACAAACCGCATAAGCGCGTGGGGATCACATCCGTAATGGCCGCGTTGTCGGTGCGCTTCATCGTGGCACGACTGTTCCCCGATACGGACGCCGCTGTGTAGTTAAGCGTCACCGAGTCATTGGTCAGGAGATTGAGCACGGCATCACACGCCACCACCAGCGTGCCGGTCGTTTCAACCTCGCCCGTGCCGCTAAGGGCGAACGAGGTGACGCTACCAAACGACGCATTGACCGTACTGACGGTGCACGCCGCCCAGCCGCCGCCGGAAAACAGCAGCAACATCCACAGCAGCAGGCGCCTCATGGCCCCTCCCGGCACACCAGTGGACCGTAGGTTTGCAGCTTGTGCTCCGGATTGGCGCCCACGGTCAGCGTGGCTTTGCAGCGTTTTCCGTTAGGTGATATCACCTCGAGCGGATTCACGTCGCTGAGATTTTCCAGCCAGGCGATGCCGTCATACCCCACCACCGCGTTGCTGCGCGAGACGCGTCGGACCTGGCTTCCCACCGGCAACGCTTGTCCGTGCTCATCATGCAGAATAACGCTGGCCACCCGCTCCTGCTCCATCGGGAAATCGACCAGATAGCCGCTGTGACGGCGAATGGCGATCCGGCGCTCCGTCTCTTTCAGGCGGGTATCCGCGGGGAGATTCAGGGTATCAATCCGGTAACTTGCCGGGTAATACGCCGACACCCCGCTCACCAGCAGGTAACCGTTGTTATTGGTTTTACCGACGGGCTGGTTCTCATAGCTAACGGGCACGTCCGGGTGACCGTCGGTACTGATTACCACAAACGCATCGTTGATTTTGTTCGCCGCAAACAGCTCGCCGTCCATAAGCACAACGGATCCCATCGCCTCGCCCCACCAGGTCATGGTGTCCCTTTCGCCATAGCCGCCGCCCTGCAGCTCTATGTTGTTATTGCGCCAGCCCAGCGTCCCCTGTTGATAATCACTGGATCTTGACTGGTTGGCCCAGGCCATGTTCCAGCTGAACCCTCCGTCAGAGGGCATGGAGTGGTTGTAGTTAATGCGCTGGGTGCTGCCTGCGTCCGGGGTGTTTTCAACGGTGACGGCAGCGCTATCGCGCTCCCCTAGCGGCACCTGTAGCGACAGCGCGACGGTCCAGTCTCCGCGCTGCCGATCCCGGCTGCCGGCGAGATAAATACTGCTTGCGCCCCACAGGTTGCGGCTCCAGGAGAGATTAAGCAGCTCGGTTTTTTGACCGTCAAAACTCTCCACGCCGATCCAGGCCGCGCCGATGTTGCCGTACTGTCCCAGATTGAAGGTGAGAGAATACTGGTCCGTATTGCGGCTGAAGCTGGCAATGGGTTTATCGTTTTCGTCATAGACCGTCGGCTGGTCGTAAAGGGCGAGGTTGCCAAAGCCGCGGTCGCGACGCGTGTGCTGGGTGGCGACGCTAAACTCGCTGGTACTGTACTGGTAGCCCCAGTTGATTTGCCCACCCTCGTCACCGCGCATGCGGCTTTGCGAGTAAGCGGTATTCACCACGCCAAGCTGACCGAGTTTTATCACCGTTCCCGCCCCGCCCAGCGCCAGCTCCTGCGCCCCTTCCGCATGACCCTCCAGCGTCAGCCAGTCCGTCATCCCATAGCGATACGAGCCGCTGCCTGCTGCCGAACCGTAGTCAAAATTCTTGATACCGTAATTACGCCGCAGGCTGCCCAGGGTCACGGCACCGTCGCTCAGCCCTTGTTTAAGCAAGTCGCTGGTGACGTAAAACGGGAGCGTGGTGCTCACCTGTCGCCCCAGCGCATCCGTCGTGACCAGCACCGCATCCCCGGCGCCGTTGATATAGGGCAGATTAGTCAGGGTGAAGGGGCCAGGCTGAAGCTGCGTTGAGCCGGAACGATAGCCGTTGATAAAGAGATCGACCGAAGTGGGTACCGCGGCTTCCCCCGCGAACTCGGGCAACGGCCATGTCACCAGGTCTGGGCGCAGGGAGAAATCCCGCCCGACACTCACCCCGCCCATCCGCACGCTGGAGCTCCAGCTCAGGGCATCGCTGATCACATCCCCGGCGCTCCAGCTCATCGCGTCATCTTCATTCGTGAACAGCAGGGTCGTGTCATAGCGAACATACCCTTCCTGCTGGCCGTCGTTACCGGTGAAGTTTTCCCGGGCGTAGCCGGTGGAGGAAAAAGAGCCGTTCTCGTTGAAGTAGCGGAACTCATGCCAGAGGGACGCCTGACCGCCGATATGTTCCGTGTGGTTGGTGTAGAGATCGTAATTCAGCAGCGCCCCGCGCCCGAAGTGCGGTTTGGCCTGTGCCGTTTGCGCGCTGAAAGGGGTCACGCGGGCCGTCACCCAGTCGCGGGGAACGGTCAGCAGCAGACGCTGCGCGGCGCTGTCGTACTCCACACGAACCCGATCAAGCGAGGAGAGATTCACCTCTCCGGTGGGAACATGCGCAGGCGGCAGCCCCGCGCGCAGCAAATCGGCGCTGGAGATAAAGAAAGCGCCTTTACGCTGCGTCACCGGCACCACCAGACCGGTATCGTAGTGGTTAAGCACGAGGGCAAGCTGGAAGACTGCTTCATCATTTATCGCCTGTGCCTGGGGAGGCGGCGGCAAACTATCGTCGCCGGGCTCGGCCAGGGTCGCGGAACTGACGCAAAGCAGTATCATCATCGCTGGCTTCAGTTTACGGGCGTCGACTGCCATTGTGCGTCCCTGGCATTAATCTGCGCGCTCATCCGCTCTGGCTGACGAACGCCAGCGGGTACCGGCCAGCTGCGGGTACTGCCCGGGAGGACGTAACCCAGTAATCCCTCCGCTACCGTGCGTTTCTGCCCCCCCTGCTCCAGCGTCACCTGGCTCAGCCTGACATGAACATCCCCCCGGTTTCGGACCTCCAGAGCAGGCTGTCCACTCGCCTGCGTCACCCGCCAGCTCAGGTTTTGGGTCTCAGCCAGCGCGTGGTGTGCGCCCTCTTTTATCGTCGGAACCCCTTGCCCATACACAAACAGAGGGATGGAGTAGCGCATCTGCAATTTGAGGCCGATGCTGGGTTCGGCTTTAGCATCTGGCTGGGGAATTTCATCCACGATGATGCGGTAAGCCTGTTCGATACCTGCGGGAACTGAAGTCTGTTTGATAAGGCGAATAAGCTGCTTGCTGCCAGTGCCAATCGTGACGATCGGCGGGCTGGCGACCACGTCCTGCTGCGCGGTATAACGCTCGTGTCCGTCCACCTGTTTCCAGCGCACGATGCGGACCTGCATCGTCGTGGCGCTGTTTCCCTGGTTCTGGATCCACAGTTCGGTGGCGTTGGCGTCCGCAGCCAGCCACGGATCGATCGGCCACAGCAGGATGGTGGCCGCCGCCTGCGCCTGCCCGGTTGCCACCGTTATGCTCAACGCGCCCGCCAGACAAACGGGTCTGAAAAATGGCTTCATCAACACTCTCCCTTTATTACCATGACAAGGTCACGGTGAGCTGATCGGAATAGGTTCCCGCCGGGCTAAAACCGGTCAGTAGCGCCACGCCAAAAAGCGGCAGCGCGATGTTATTGCTGTTGGTATAGGTCACCGGTATCGCCTGGTTGACGCCAATTTCGCTGTTCGCGGCCAGCGAACTGCTGCTGTAGAGCCGGTACGGCACCAGTTCCGTTCCACCGGACCGCTTCATGCGGCGAACGGATGAATAATTTTGACCGCCATTAATGCTCATGCTCAGCGCCACGCCCGGCGTACAGGCGATGGACAGCGCCCCGTTTGGCACAAAGCTGGTACTGACCGGCGCGCTCTCGACGCCGTTATGGCTGCCAAAATCCAGCGTGCCGAAAAGCCCGCCGCTACCGGTAGCCACCGCACATCCGGGTACAATCGTCGCGCTGACCTTAAAGGACTGAGATGTCACCGCCTCCGCCGTCGGCATCATGAGCAATACGACCATCAGCGTGAAAAAAGGGTGCACGCGTCCCTCTGCGCGTTTGCGCAGACGTTTCAACGTTGCCTTCATTGCGGTGGAGGACTAGTAGGTGACGCTGACGTTAATCGTGTCGGTGTAGGTCCCCGGTACGACCGTCACGCTGTTGCCGCCGCCGGTAATACGCCCGTAGAGGGTATAACTATCCACCCCTCCGGCCGTAGAGGCGATCGGCAACGCGGCGTTATTGGCAATCACGGTATTAAACCCGCTGTCGCTGTACAGGCTGTAAGCCACGCCCTGTGCCGTATTGGACGTGTTAACCAGATAGCGCGCAGGGGTTCCTGGCGTGCCGACAACGGTGCCGGGGGCCGTGGAGTTGGTGTTGCCGACGATTGCCACCGTATAGCTGGCGGTTGTGCACTGAATGGTGAAGGTGTTTCCGCCGCTGGCACCGGAGAGCTGCGTGGTCAGGGTAGAAAACGTGGCGGGATGGGTCCCGAAATCGAGTGTCCCGAAGTTAATGCCGCTTTGCGCGGGCGATCCGTTTATCAGACACCCGTTTGTCAGCGTCAGCGTCGCGCCGATGGTGCCGCTGCTGGTCACGGCCAAAGCCTGAGGGGCTATTATCGCAGCCAGTAACGAGCCTGCGCAGATCAAAAGGCGTTTTCTTTTCATTTACCACTCTCCAGAAGACGTCGCCGTTCCCTTGCCACATTTTATTTTTGCTGTTCAAGATGTTAGCCCCGCTTAAGGTTCCTCTGAGGGGGTTATTGAGAATTTAGTTTACGGATATCGCTTCGACCACCTTCCCCTTTACACATAAGCCATATGTCTTATTGACTCCCTATTTTCATAAATAACAGGGAGTTAAATTGATTCAGGCGGCGATTTTGTTTGATCAGCAGAGAATATATCCATTAAAGTGTGATCTTAATCACAATATATCGTCGGCACATTCACAACAAATTTAATAAAACTTAAAAAGGAGTTGTATCCCCCTACGCTTTGCGTCAATTTATGGGCCGAATAATTTCCCGCTTCGTAATAAAAAATTTATATGTATCGACGCGGGCAACATCTGAAGCGCATAGAGGGTCCTTTTTCGTGGCAAGTGCAAACAAACTCACACTCTTCATCGTGATATTCATGCTGGCGGGTATTCTTTCAGGGGCAGCAATTCATGAATATGCATCTGCGGATGCCATCAAAGCCTGGTCGGATAATATTACCCTTCTGACCGATATTTTCCTCCGTCTGATCAAAATGGTGATCGCGCCCCTTGTCTTCAGCACGCTGACCGTTGGCATTATGAAGCTGGGCGAAACCTCCACCATTGGCCGCGTAGGCGGCAAAGCGATGGTGTGGTTTATCAGCTCATCCGTGCTCTCTATTCTGGTGGGGCTGTTTATCGTCACCCTCGAGCATCCCGGCAGCGGTCTGAACCTGACGGTTCCGACAGAAGCTGTGGATACCGGCCTGGCCGTCAGCGGCATGACGCTGAAAGCCTTCCTGTCGCACACCATTCCGACCAGTATCGCTGGGGCGATGTCGAACAATGAGATCCTGCAGATTGTGGTGTTCTCGATGTTCTTCGGCATTGCTGGCGCATCGCTGGGGCAGAAATTCAACGCGCCGCTGGTGGCCGCGCTGGATGTGGTTTCCCATATCATGCTGAAGGTCACGGGTTACGTGATGTACGTTGCTCCGCTGGCCATTTTCGCGGCGATCTCTTCCGTCATCGCCACGCAGGGTCTGGGCATTCTGCTGAACTACGCCTCCTTTATCGGCGGCTACTATGTGGCGATCCTGCTGACCTGCATGGTGCTGCTGGCCGTGGGTTACATGGTGCTGAAAAAAGAGGTGTTTCGCCTGGTCAGCATGCTGAAAGATCCGGTCCTGGTGGCCTTTACCACCAGCAGCTCTGAAGCCGCCTACCCTAAGACGCTGGAACAGCTGGAGCGTTTTGGCTGCTCGCGCAGTATTGCCTCTTTCGTCCTGCCGATCGGTTACTCCTTTAACCTGGTAGGCTCGATGGTGTACTGCTCTTTCGCTTCGATGTTTATCGCCCAGGCATACAACATTCACCTGAGCTTCTCGGAAGTGACGGTTCTGATGCTGACCCTGATGCTGGCGTCAAAAGGCATTGCGGGCGTACCGCGCTCGTCGCTGGTGGTGCTGGCGGCAACGATCCCAAGCTTTAATATTCCGGTGGCCGGTATTCTGCTGCTGATGGGCATCGACCACTTCCTGGATATGGGCCGCTCGGCGATTAACGTTCTGGGGAACGGGATTGCGACGGCGATGCTGTCGCAGAATGAAGGTGCGCGGGAAGCGGAAGCAGAAGCTGAGCTGGTAAAGCAGGAAGCGTAATGGCATGAAAAAGCCGGGTGGCGGCTTCGCCTTACCCGGCCTACAAATGGCTCGAACACGTAGGCCGGGTAAGCGTCAGCGCCACCCGGCTTTGTTTTATGCTACATGGCTCGCGGCGATATCCAGCAGCGCCATCTCGTCGCTGTTCAGCAGCTTCTCAATGTTCACCAGAATCAGCATACGCTCGCCGAGCGCGCCCAGGCCGGTCAGGTATTCGGTCGACAGCGTGACCGCAAATTCCGGCGCAGGACGAATCTGGTCAGAAGTCAGGGAGAGCACGTCAGATACGCCATCCACCACGATACCCACCACGCGCTGTCCCAGGTTGAGGACGATCACCACGGTGTTGTCGTTATACTCCACGTCGCCCTGGCTGAACTTCACGCGCAGATCGACGATAGGCACGATCACGCCGCGCAGGTTGGTCACGCCTTTGATAAACGCAGGCGTGTTAGCGATGCGGGTAACCTGATCGTAACCACGAATTTCCTGCACTTTCAGGATATCGATGCCGTACTCCTCATCGCCCAAAGTGAATACCAGGAATTCCTGCCCTGATGGCTCGCCCGCCAGCTTCGTTACATTACTCATACCGGTCATGTTTTTACCTTCTACTTAATCAGGCGGCTGTGTACGCCACACGTTGTTCACGATTTAATCCCTGAAGCGCCGACACATCGACGATCAGCGCCACGCTGCCATCACCCAGAATGGTCGCAGCAGAAATACCCGGCACTTTGCGGTAGTTGCTTTCGAGGTTCTTCACCACCACCTGGTGCTGACCAATTAGCTGATCGACCAGCAGCGCGTAGCGGCGACCGGCACTTTGCAGGATCACCACAATGCCCTGCGTGGCTTCGGTTTTGGCGCCGTCCACTTCGAACACTTTCCACAACTCAACCAGCGGGAGATACTCGCCGCGCACTTCCAGCACGCGCTCGCCGCCCGCCAGCGGATGCAGATCTTCTTCACGCGGCTGCAGAGATTCCATCACCGCGTTCAGCGGCAGAATGAAGACTTCGTCCGCCACTTTGACTGACATACCGTCAAGGATCGCCAGCGTCAGCGGCAACAGGATGCGAATGGTGGTGCCAGAGCCCTGTTTAGACTGGATCTCAACGTGGCCGCCCATCTCCTGGATGTTACGTTTCACCACGTCCATGCCCACGCCGCGCCCGGACACGTCGGTCACCTGCTCGGCGGTTGAGAAGCCCGGCGCGAAGATCAGCATGCCCACTTCTTCGTCGGTCATGTTTTCGTTAACCGCCATGCCCTGCGAAATCGCCTTCGCGAGAATGCGCTCGCGGTTAAGACCCGCGCCGTCATCGGTCACTTCGATGCAGATGTTCCCGCCCTGATGCTCCGCGGAAAGAATCAGGTTTCCGACAGGTGATTTCCCCGCCGCCACGCGGTTTTCCGGCAACTCAATGCCGTGGTCGAGGCTGTTACGCACCAGGTGCGTTAACGGGTCAATGATGCGTTCAATCAGGCTTTTGTCCAGCTCGGTGGAGCTGCCCATCAGCGTCAGTTCAATCTGCTTATTGAGCTTACTGGCCAGGTCGCGCACCAGGCGCGGGAAGCGGCTGAAGACGTATTCCATCGGCATCATACGGATGGACATCACCGATTCCTGCAGATCGCGGGCGTTACGTTGTAACTGACCCATGCTGGTGATGAGATCGCCGTGGGTCACCGGGTCCAGTTCGTTAGAACGTTGCGCCAGCATCGACTGGGTGATCACCAGCTCACCCACCAGGTTAATCAGCTGATCAACCTTCTCAACCGCCACGCGGATGCTGGTGGACTCGCTGGAGCGCGCGGCAGGTTTTTCACCGCGGGCCGGTGCAGCCGTATCTTTCGGCACGGCTTTCAATGCAGGCGTGGCCGTTACGACGGCAGGTGCGGCCGCTTCAGCGACCTCTTCCACTGCGACAGGGACGTCGACCGCCGCAGTTTCAGTTTCAAAGGCAATTTGGTCGGCTTCGATAACAAAGCACAGCACCGCCACAATATCGTCCTGACTGATACCGTCATCCAGCGTCGCGGCAAGGCTGTCTTTGCCTTTCACCACGTTGCTCAGTGTCGCCAGGTTACCCAGTTCTTCTTCGAGAAGGTTGACTTCGCTCTCTTTAAGACGGGACAACACCACGCGCAGCTTCGCCGGATGGGCGGCAACGGGCGCAGCGTCCTGCGCGGCGATGGCATCAACAACGCTCAGCTTCGCCGCCGGTACGGCAGCGACCACGTCACCTTTTGCTTCCAGCGCCAGCTGGCGCAGTGCATTGCAGATGTATTCAAAGCTGGCGGCATCAGGCTCTGCCGAACTTTTATAGGCGTCGAGCTGTTCCTGCATAATATCTTTGGTTTCCAAAAACAGGTTGATAATGTCGGTATTGAGCTGCATCTCACCGCGTCGTGCTTCATCCAGCAGGTTTTCCATTAAATGGGTCGTTTCCTGCAAAATGGTAAATCCAAAGGTCCCTGCACCACCTTTAATAGAATGCGCTGCACGGAAAATGGCATTGAGCTGCTCTGAATCCGGTGCTTCAGGCACCAGGTCCAGCAGGTGTTGCTCCATATCGGCCAACAGTTCATCGGCTTCATCAAAAAATGTCTGGTAAAAATCGCTAATATCCATGCTCACGCTATCACCTCGGATTGGCTGGTGGCGATGTTGGAACGGCAGCCGAAGGAACGGCCCCAGGCTGTTTTAAATCGTCCAGTGACTCATTCTGACTTTCGGCGTTTTCATGCAGGATGGCCTGCTCCGCCTGCTGGTTCAGCACTAAAAGACTGATACGACGGTTGATGGCGTCGTCCGGCCCGCGGTCGGTGACGCGCATGGTTGCTGCCATGCCGACCACACGCAGAACCTTGCCATCATCAAGCCCACCCGCCACCAGCTCGCGACGCGAGGCGTTGGCACGATCGGCAGAAAGCTCCCAGTTGCTGTATCCCTTCTCACCGCTGGCGTACGGGAAATCATCCGTGTGGCCTGACAGGCTGATTCGGTTAGGAATGCCGTTCAGTACCGGGGCGATGGCGCGCAAAATATCGCGCATATACGGTTCCACTTCCGCACTCCCGGTTTTAAACATTGGGCGGTTCTGGCTATCGATAATCTGAATACGCAGCCCCTCCTGCACCAGGTCGATTTTCAGATGCGGACGCAGCGCGCGCAGCTTCGGGTCCGCTTCAATCAGCTGATCGAGATCGCCACGCAGTTTTTTCAGGCGCGCCTGTTCCATCCGTCTTTTCAGCTCGTCGATGTTCGGCTCTTTTTTCACTTCACCCTTCTGCTGGGTGTAATCATCGCCACCGCCGGGGATCGGGCTGTCGCTGTTGGAGATACGCTGCCCGCCCGTCACCGCCGTTGCCAGCGGCGTTCTGAAATATTCCGCAATCTGGATCAGCTCTTTCGGGCTGGAGATGGAGATCAGCCACATCACCAGAAAGAACGCCATCATGGCAGTCATAAAGTCGGCGTAAGCAATTTTCCACGAGCCGTGGGAACCGTGTCCGTGCCCCTTATGCTTGCGCTTTTTTACGATGACGATCGGATGGGACTGGTTTTTCATGCGTCCTCAGTTGTCGTCTGTTGGTTTGGATTTTTCACCGCACGCACGTGTTCTTCAAGCTCGATAAACGACGGACGCTCGCTGGAGTACAGCGTCTTACGGCCAAATTCGACGGCGATCGGTGGTGCGTAACCGTTAAGGTTGGAGAGCAGCGTAATCTTCACGCACTGCATCATTTTGGTGGTTTCCGCGCTCTTTTGACGCAGCACGCTCGCCAGCGGAGAGATGAAACCGTACGCCAGTAAGATACCGAGGAAGGTACCGACCATCGCGTGGGCAATCAGCGCACCTAACTCAGCCGCAGGACGATCCGCCGAGGCCAGCGCGTGCACCACCCCCATCACCGCCGCAACGATACCAAACGCCGGAAGCGAGTCGCCCACCAGCGCCAGGCTGTTTGCTGGCACTTCAGATTCGCTTTCGTGGGTTTCGATCTCTTCATCCATCAGCGCTTCAATTTCGAAGGTGTTCATGTTGCCGCTGATGATGAGGCGCAGGTAATCGACGATAAAATCCAGCATCATCGCGTCAGCCAGGATACGTGGATAGCTGGCGAAGATTTCGCTCTCTTTCGGGTTTTCGATGTCACGCTCCAGCGAGAACATGCCCTGCTGACGGGACTTCGCCATCAGGCGATAGAGCAGCGCCAGCAGATCCATATACATGCTTTTGGTGTATTTCGAGCGACGGAACAGCAACGGAATCGCTTTCAGCGTGCCCTTGATCGATTTACCGTTATTACCAACGATAAAAGCCCCTACCCCTGCACCGCCGATGATAATAAGTTCAGCCGGTTGATAGAGTGCTCCAAGGTGCCCGCCGGTCATCATGTAACCGCCGAAAACTGTACCGAGAACTACCAGGTAACCTAATAAGATAAGCACGACATCATCCTTCCGCTAGTGACTAAGGCAGGACGTTCATTTCGACAGCGTTACCGAAATGCGGGGTAAAAAAAAGCAGCGGTAATTGCTTACCGCTGCTGGAATCTTGCCCACACGTTCGGGTTAAACAGCTTGTTCGATCTGTTCATCCAGCAGTTGTGGAATAATATCGGCAGCATCCCGGGAAAGTTTACGTCTTTTTACGGCACGGGATGGAGGCTGGCATAAACTACAGGCGAAGCTGCCAGCAGGCTGATGAGCATGGGTAATAAAATTGCCATCGCAGCAGTTGCAGCGAGACAGTTCAAGCATTCCGCTTTCAACAAAACGCACCAGCGTCCATGCGCGGGTCAGTGCCAGCAGGGGTCCATCTTCCTGCTGAGGGCATTGTTCAAGGTAAAGTTTATACGCTTTGATCACGGCATCGACGCCGCTACACAAACCGGTTTTCAGAAGGTACTGCCAGGCGTTACAGAACATCGACGCATGGATGTTCTGCTCCCAGGTCATAAACCAGTCCGTTGAGAACGGCAGCATTCCTTTAGGCGGTGGACTACCACGTAATTCTTTATACAGTTTGATGAGACGACCACGGCTCAGCTGAGTCTCGCTTTCCAGCATTTGTAAACGAGCACCCAGCGTAATCAGCTCCATTGCCAGCTGTATATCACGCGCTTCCTGAACAATGCTTTTCTCGCTCATTTTTATGCCCTTTTCTTACGGGCAACGTCATCAGGCTGGCTGATTTCGCTGAGCAATCGTGTGGAGAGAAGAATACCGGTATGGACCTGTTGAAGATCGTCAACGCGGGATTCCTGGGTCAGACGCGTGATTGTCTGCGGATTATCAAAGCGGAACTGGCAAACGAGTTGATTCGTTTCTGCCAGCTTGACCATTTGCGGGAGCGTTAATCCACCCAACATGGTTGCCATCTCTTCGTTAATACCCAGACGAAACATCGCGGACGCTTTGTCCTGACTAATCAAACGCTGCGCGAGCAGTAAATATGACAAATTGATGTCATAGATATGTTTTAGCAACTCGGATGTATGCATTGTTCCCATCCCGAATAACCAACTATTATTTTTATGCGGAAAGACCGCACCCCGTGATGTCGCCGGGAAATCACCCGGTATAAAAAAGAAAAGGCTAAATGCATAGTTGAATTTAGGTTTGTATTCAGCAAAACGTACAACAGCTGAAACGCAGCTGCGCCTCATATCGTTTTATCATTTCTTACAAATAACTAAGATTTTTCCTAATTCGACGCAAACTCTACTCGTCAGTTTTGACACATACAATGCAGCCATCCTCAAATTTAAAAAAAATGTGATCTACGTCACACAATTTAAGTGAATATTCTCCATAAATCCATCAGTATGACTTGTAATTTGGTCAATATTTAACCAAACAAGACTGTTTTATATTCTTGAAGAGCGAATACTCATGCAGGCGTATGAACAGATATGGCATAGCAATTGCTTTTTCTGCTTATATTGACTACGCCAATCATTCACATCGCGTACATCGGGCAGTCACACTTCAATTACTTAATAAAAACATACGGTTACGAAAGAAGGACATAAAATTCATTTCACTGCGTGATCATTCAAATTGTGTTTATAACAGGTTAAAACGATTTAACGCGACTGACTTAAAAAAGTGTGATTTACGTTAAGTTGTTAATTTTTTTCATTTAGACACAGTTTGCAATTATTCTTCTTATAAGAATAATTAATGAATAATTATGATAAGCTTCACACTAATGACTTATTCACCCCTTGCGGAAGTCTTGAAATCGGGGTAAAGCTGAAGAAACCTTGTTGTTCAGACATCAAAGGAGCGCGTGATGAGTTACACCCATCTTCTTGTTTCTGTTGCGGTTTCTCCGGAAAGTCATCAGCTCGTCGCCCGTGCCGTTTCTATCGCCAGACCCACCAATGCCCGCATCAGCCTGATCACACTGACAGCCGAACCCGAAATGTACAATCAACTGGCTGCCCCCATGCTGGAGGATATTCGTGAGGTTTTGCAGGAAGAAACACAGCAGTTTCTGCGAGAACTGGTAGAAAAGGCAAAATATCCGGTTCACCAGACCATTATTGCCACCGGGGAATTAAACGAACATATTCTTAGCCTGTGCCAAAAGCAGAATATTGATTTGGTGATCTGCGGTAATCATAACCAAAGTTTTTTTTCTCGTGCGGCATGTTCGGCGAAATCGATTGTCGCCTCAAGCCAGGTGGATGTGTTGTTGGTTCCTCTCGGGGGCTAATAAAGCCCCCGAGGAATATCACGCCAGTTTAGGGAAAGTCGCGATCTTTTTTTGCAGCTGTCCCTCATGGCTCTGCGGTTCAATTTCACGCAAATTGTCTATAAAACGTGCTTGCCAGTGGTTAATATCATTTTTACGGATGGTCTCCATCATCTCCGCATGGCGCGATATACGCTCCGCGAGCGGCATGGTTAAGGCGCGATGGAGGGCGTTCGCCACGTCATCGCGATCGTAAGGGTTAACGATGAGTGCTGAAGTAAGCTCATTCGCCGCACCGGCAAATTGAGACAGCACCAGTACCCCAGGGTCCGCAGGATCTTGTGCTGCGACATACTCCTTTGCCACCAGATTCATCCCGTCACGCAGGGGTGTCACCAGCCCGACATCCGCATAGCGGAAGACCTTCATCAGGATCTTGCGCTCAAAGTGTTGATTCAGATAGAAAAGGGGTGTCCAGCCCAGCTGTCCGTAGCGGCCGTTGATGCGCCCTGCTTCGGTCTCCAGCTGGTGACGAATATCCTGATAAGCCTGCACCTCGCCGCGTGACGTCGGCGCTATCTGCGTATAGCGAATTTTGCCGTGATGCTGCGGATATTTCTCCAGTAACGTCTCATACGCCAGGAAGCGCTCCGGTAAGCCTTTGGAGTAATCGAGGCGCTCTACTGAAAAGATATTCTTAACGTTTTTAAGCTCATTCTTCAGCTGTGCCAGTTTTGGCGGCAGCGGGCCAGACGCTTGTTCGGCGATCTCTTCCGGCTCGATGCCGATAGGATAAACCTCTGTATGGAAGGTTTTACCCCAGGCCGTGTGCGATTTTCCGCCATGCGTGACCAGCCGCGTTTTACCCGACACGCTGTCGAGGAACGCCAGCCTGTCATTTTCAGTCTGGAAGCCCAGCAGGTCGTAATCCGCCACCGCCTCCAGGATCTCGTCATGCTGCGGCAGCGCGGTGAAAATCTCCGGCGTCGGGAACGGGATATGCAGGAAGAAGCCGATACGGTTGTTGACGCCGCGTCTTCTCAGCTCTCTGGCAAAGGGCAAAAGATGATAATCGTGGATCCATAAAATATCGTCTTCTTTAATTAAAGGCAGCAGTTTATCGGCAAGCAGCGCATTGACGCGCATATAGCCTTCATAAGACTCCCGTTGGAATTTGACCAGGTCCAGGCGGTAGTGGAAGGCTGGCCACAGCACGGCATTGGAGAACTCGGAATAGTATTCGTTATAGTCCTGTTCGTTCAGGGCGAAAGAGGCCCACGTAATGTTGCCGCGCGAAACTTTCTTAAGCGGCTTCTCTTCGTTACTGATTTCCCCACTCCAGCCAAACCAGAGTCCTCCAGCGGCTTTTAAGGCACCTAATACCCCCACCGCCAGGCCACCCGCGCTGGCTTTTTTATCATCCGGCGGTGCAATGCGATTAGAGACGACGATTAAGCGACCCATATAGATTTCTCCCGTTGTGTTGCGCTATTTGTTGTTGTTGCTGGTTAGCGACGTCAGATATCCACTGCCAGACGCTGGCGACGCTTTCCAGCCGCCATCCGGCACACGTTTCTCCAGGCCCGACTTTGACAGACATCCCGCCGGCCTTATTTACCACCATAAACCCGGCCTCATCGGTCAGGTCATCCCCCAAAAATACCGGCTTTCGCCCCTGAAAAGGCGGCTCGGCCATAAACGCCGCAATAGCAGCGCCTTTGTTGATCCCTTCAGGTTTAATTTCAATGACACACTTCCCCGGCTGCAATGCGAGTTCCGGGTGCGCATCGGCCACGCTGCGGGCAATGGCAAAGACTGCCGCTTCGTGATGCGGTGCCTGACGATAGTGCAGAGCAAAGGCCATACCTTTGGCTTCCAGCTCGGTACCCGGCAGCGCCTCCAGAGCAGAAGAGAGATGAATATGCAGCGACTGAATTAAGGCATCGGGGAGTGAGACAATATGCTGTTGATCATGGATATCGCGGCGCTCCGCTCCGTGTACACCGGCCAGCGGAAAGTGATATGGACTGGCGAGCACGTCCAGCTCGGCCATTGAGCGCCCTGAAATCAATGCCAGTGCTCCCTCGTTCATCCGTGAGAGCTGCTGCAAATTCTCTAACACCGTATCCGGTACGACGACCTCATCAGGATGCGGTTTTATCCCGGCGAGTGTTCCGTCGAGGTCAAAAAAGAAAGCAAATTTTCCGGGCAGTACAGGCGGTGCGGTTAACAAGTCAGCCACCCTTTTCCTCCTTACAGTGAGTAAACAGCCATGTAAGTATAGACAGTGTGACGGTGCTCGCCATTTGACAACCGCCCCGACAGTAAAACTGGCGGGGCGGTTAAAGGGTCAACTATGGTTATTAGTTGACCAATAAAAAGCGCGGGAAGGCGTTAAAGGGTACGCTTCGCTTTTTGCTTGTAACGGTCGAAAATCACGGCTGCGAGCAGGATCAGACCACGCACCACGTACTGTGAGAACGGCGAAATATTCAGCAGGTTCATGGCGTTCTCCACCGTCCCCAAAATCAGGATACCGGCCACCACATATGAGATTTTTCCGATGCCGCCTTTCAGGGAAACGCCCCCTAAAACGCAGGCTGAGATGACGATCAGCTCATAACCAATGGAGGTCATCGGCTGGCCGCTGGTCATGCGCGACGCCAGAATGATCCCTGCGGCTGCGGAGACCAGCCCGGAGAGCACAAAGATAATGATCTTGGTGCGCACCACCGGAACCCCCGCCAGACGCGCCGCCTCTTCATTCCCGCCAATCGCCAGGGTGTTACGGCCAAACGTGGTGCGGTTAAGCAGGAAGCCAAACAGGATCAGGCACGCGACCGTCAGCCAGATTGGCGCGGGCAGACCCAGCCAGTTGGCATAGCCCAGGGTAAAGAAGCGCTCGTCTTCGATCCCCACGGCTTTCCCGTCGGAGATGATATAGGCCAGACCGCGCACAATTTGCATGGTCGCAAGCGTCGTGATCAGGGCGTTAATCTTCAGGCGGGCAATCACAAACCCGTTCACCAGGCCACTCAGCACGCCGAGCATCAACCCTGCAAAGACGCCAATCCACAGGCTCTCGGTCATGTTGATGACGACTGCCGTGGTCACGCCTGCGCAGGCGATGACCGAGGCCACCGACAGGTCAAAATCGCCCGACGCCAGGCAGAACAGCATGCCGCAGGCCACCATGCCGGACATGGAGATTGCCAGCCCCAGCCCCTTCATATTAATGAAGGTGGCAAAGTTCGGCACAAAAATCGCGCAGGCGAGGAACAGCGCGGCAAAGACGACCAGCATACCGTACTGGTCCCAGATGCGGCCAAAACTGAAGGCCGACTTCGGCGCTCCGGATGTAGTTACAGAGGACATCATTGACTCCTTACTCAGGCGACAGCCTGGCTAACTTTAGGCATGGCGAGACTCAACGCCTGTTGTTCATTCGCCTGTTCATGCAGCAACTCACCGGCAATTTCACCTTCACGCATCACGACGATGCGGTCGGCAACGCCAAGCACCTCCGGCAGATCGCTGGAGGCGAACAGCACCGCCACGCCGCGTTTTGCCAGTTCATAAATCACGTTGTAGATTTCGTGTTTCGCCCCCACGTCGATACCGCGCGTCGGCTCATCCAGCAAAATGACCTTCATATCTTCCGACAGCCAGCGGCCCAGAATGGCTTTTTGCTGATTACCTCCGGAGAGATTCATGATCAGCTGCTCCGCCCCCGGCGTTTTGATGTTCAGCGAGCGGATATGGTGGTCGGCGTTGCTCGCTTCCCAGCCGTCATTGATCAGGCATCCCGCGCGGATGTATTTGCGTCTTGCAGAGATATTGATGTTGTCGCGTACCGAGTGGACCGGAATGATCCCCTCCGCCTTGCGATCTTCCGGGCAGAGCATCATGCCCGCATTGATCGCGTGAGCGGGCTTCTGGATATCGATTTTTTGCCCGTCAATGTAAACCTGCCCCTGTGCGATCCGCGTGCCGCCAAACAACCCTTTCATCAGCTCGCTGCGCCCTGCCCCGACAAGACCAAACAGCCCGACGATTTCCCCGCTGCGCACCGAAAGAGAAATCGGCGTGCGCACGCCGGGCGCTTTAACGTTATCCAGACGCAGGCGCTCCGGGCCGTACTCGCGCGGCTGCCAGTGGTAAATATCGCCCAGCTCGCGTCCGACCATCGCCTGAACCAGCTGGTCATGGTTAACCTGCGCCATGTCCGTGAACGTCCGCACGTAGTGACCGTCCTTAAACACGGTGATGGCATCGCTTAGGGCAAAGATCTCCTCCATACGATGCGAAACGTACAGAATAATGCGCCCTTCTTTGCGCAGCTCGCGGATCACGCGGAACAGATTTTCAATTTCACGGGCAGAAAGTGAACTGGTCGGTTCATCAAAGGCGATAATCTTGGCGTTACGCGCCAGCGCCTTGGCAATTTCAACCATCTGCCACTGGCCGATGGAGAGATATTTGAGGGGCGTTTGCGGATCAACATCCAGCCCAAGGTGTTTAAGCTGCAGCCCCGCTTCGTAATTGAGTAGCGAACGATTCACCACGCCGCTTTTGTGCGGAAGCTGACCTAAATAGATGTTCTCTGCCACGGTCATTTCAGGAATGAGGTGCAGTTCCTGATAGATGATGGCGACCCCGGCATTGAGTGCCGCCGTCGTATCGGCAAATGCCACTTCTTCGCCGCGTATAGCCAGCGTGCCGGTTGTGGGGGTGTAGTTACCGCTGAGAATTTTCAACAGCGTGGATTTTCCCGCGCCGTTCTCCCCCATCAGCGCGTGAACCTGACCGGCATGACAGTCGAAGCTGATATCGGTCAGCGCGTTAACACCGGGGAACGTTTTCCCGATGCCGCGAAAAGAGAGATAGGGATCTGACTGTTGCATAACGACTCCGTGATTCCTGTAGTGTGTACGTCTGGCCCCTCAGGTGAATGAGGGGCACAATCACAGCGTATTACTTACCGCCCAGTCCTTTTTTCGCCAGCTCCTCTTTGAAGTTGTCGCGGGTGATCAGCACCACGTCGGTCACTTCGGTGAATTTCGGCGGTTCAGCCCCTTTGGTCACCCAGTTGTAGAGCATTTCGCTCGATTTGTAGCCGTGAACATCCGGGCTTGGCAGCAGCGAGCCATAGAAGCCGGTCGCCTGCGCTTTGGACAGTTCGCTGACCGCGTCCACGCCGTTGATGCCGATGCCGATAACATCAGGCGCTTTGAAGCCCTGGCCTTCGGTTGCGCGCACGCCGCCCAGCACGGTGTTATCGTTCATGCCAACCACCAGCCAGTGTTTCACTTCAGGATGCTGAACCAGCATGGAGTTTGCTGCATCAAAGGCACCGGGAATGTCGTTAGATTTGGTCGGCACTTTATAGATCTGCTTTTCCGGGAAGCCGGCCGCTTTCAGGGCGTCCATTGAACCGGTAGTACGACGACGCGCCGTGTCCAGCTCGTCAGCGGTAATCGCCATCACGCCGGTTTCTTTTACATCCCAGCCGCGTTTTTGCATCTCTTTATAGAGTTCCTGGCCCTGACGTTCACCGATTTTGGTCGCCGCCATCATCACCAGCGGTACGCTATCCATCGGCTTGCCTTTGGCATTGACGAACTGGTCATCAACGGCAATGACCTTCATGTCGTAACCGCGCGCCTTCGCGGCAATGGCAGAACCCAGCTTCGGATCCGGCGTACAGATAACGAAACCTTTCGCCCCGCTGGCCGCCAGGCTGTCAATGGCATTCAGGGTTTTTTCACCGTCCGGCACGGCGATTTTAATGACTTCAAAACCTAAATCTTTCCCGGCCTTATCGGCGAATTTCCACTCCGTCTGGAACCAGGGTTCTTCGGGCTGTTTTACCAAAAAACCGAGTTTTAAATTCTCAGCCATAGCGGATTGTGACATAACGGCAGCCAGACCGATGGCCGCCAGCGCTTTAGTAAATTTGTGCATGGTAAACTCCAGCTTTAGTATTCTTTTCTGTAGGGAATATCAGCGTGCTTCGTATTTAATCGGACTTAAAACAAGGCATTAGCGCTTACCTCGTTATAAGCGTTAGTGCTGGTGATAGTTTTAGCGGGAAATTAATCATCCATAAGAGAGCGGCATCACACCGCAGAATTACAGTAATTGCGTACATAAATTCAGCGGAAAATGACATAAAAACGGCAGGAATTGTCAGACAATTAAAATGAGGTTAAGCAGAATAATCCATAAGATTAGCCAAGAAGTCCCTGACAGCCGGACGCTGCAGCGCCCGGCGAGAAATTTACCAGGCGTAATAGATGTGATCCGCGTGATCGCGGGCAGGCGCTTCGTCACCCAACAGGCGAGCAGAAAGGGTCAGCGCGAAGTCAAACGCGTGGCCCAGGCCTTTACTGCTGATCAGGTTTTTATCCTCTACGACTGGCGCATCAACGTATTCTCCGTCAGTGACCGTCTCCCATAATTCTCCCGAGCATACGTAACGCCGCCCCTTCAGCAGCCCATTTCCGCCGAGCACGCGCGCCGCGGCAGAACAGATTGGGCAGATCAGTTTACCGTTTTCATCATGGGTGGACACGAAACGGATAACCTCCGGGCTAGCGGCCAGATTGACGCTGCCCTGCGGGCCTCCGGGTAAAACCACCGCGTCATAAAGCGTGTCCAGACGTTCGGCCAGGGTACTGTCAGCCACCATCGGAATATTATGGTAGCTCACCACCGCACGGGACTCTGCGCAGGCCAGGGTTTCCACCTCAATATTCAACCGACGCAGAATATCAATCGTAATAATTGCTTCTGCTTCCTCAAAACCAGGTGCCAGCAGCACCGCAACGTTCGCCATGTTAACCTCAGTGAATGGAACACATTAAAACACTGTTTCATTTTCACAAAGTCATCAGGAACAATCCTGCACGGCGATCACATTACTGGCATTTTTCCAAAAATTGATTTAGCGCAACTTTACGCCTATAGAATATATTATGAATTAATCATGCATATTTGTTCTATTCGCAGAATATTCTTTTATCAGACTATTTAACGCTGTAATTCCAGAGCAGTAAATATATCAACACACTGCAAAATCAATCACTTATTGATATGTTAATTTATATCTATCTGTTTGAGATTCTGTACTATATTAAAATTTGTAATGTATGGTAAATACGGGAGGATTAAGAGTTTTCTTAATCCAGAGAAAAGGGTATGCTTATTTATATCGAACACAGGATGTGAATATTCGGTCAACTTCCGTCAATGCAGAATGCCCTTCTGCCATGTGATTTTATGTACCTGCCGGGTCAGGTTTAGCTGCGGACATCACGTCCCACAGTCAATAAGGATATGAGTATGACTACCCAAACGATGATGCAAAAACTGAATGCCCAAATGAACCTGGAGTTCTACGCCTCCAATTTGCACCTGCATTTGAGTGCGTGGTGCTCCGAAAACAGTCTTACTGGTTCAGCCACGTTCTTTCGTACTCAGGCACAAAGTAACGTCACGCATATGATGCGCGTCTTTAACTTTCTGAAAGCTGTAGGGGCAAACCCTATCGTAAAAGCCCTGGACACGATCGACGATAGCTACACTTCGCTGGAAGAATTGTTCCAGAAAACGCTTGAAGAGTATGAACAGCGTTGCAACACACTCAGCAAACTGGCCGATGAAGCCAAAGCGCAGCACGACAGTATTACCCTGAAATTCCTGCGCGATATGGACAAAGAGCAACAACAGGACGGCACGTTGCTCAAAACGCTTGCGGACGAACTCCGCAATGCGAAACATGCCGGTTTATGCCCGGAGCAGACTGACCGTCATCTGCTCGACATTGTCACCGTTCAGCGTCACTGAGCGTTACTGACCTGCTCCTGACCGGGGCAGGTTCCTCTCACAACCTCCTGCTTTGTCTGAGATTTAACAAATCAGATCTTGCTCCCAATGAATAACCCTACATCGTGTAATGATTTATTTAATTACATAATGTTTGACGAGGGAGCATCATGATCACCATTGAGTTTATTGTTGTTATTGCCTGTCTGCTGGTCGGGACCCGCTTTGGCGGGATGGGACTGGGGCTAATAAGCGGTATTGGCCTGTTTATTCTGAGCTTCATTTTTGGGCTTCAACCCGGCAAACCGCCGGTTGACGTGATGCTGACCATTCTCGCGGTGATTGGCTGTGCGGCCACCCTGCAGACTGCCGGTGGTCTGAATGTGATGATGCAGTTTGCCGAACGTCTGTTGCGCAAACACCCTCAGCACATCACGCTCCTCGCCCCCTTTACCACCTGGATGCTGACCTTTCTGTGCGGTACGGGCCACGTGGTGTACACCATGTTCCCCATCATTGCGGATATTGCGCTGAAAAAAGGGATCCGCCCGGAACGCCCCATGGCGGTAGCCTCCGTGGCCTCGCAAATGGCCATCACCGCCTCGCCTGTATCGGTCGCGGTTGTGTCGCTGGTGTCGATTCTCGGCGCGCAGCACGGAATCGGTCACGCGTGGGGGATCCTGGAAATCCTCGCCGTATCAGTTCCCGCCTCGCTGTTTGGGGTAGCGATTGCGGCCCTGTGGAGTTTGCGTCGCGGCAAAGATTTAGCGGATGACGTGGAGTTTCAGGAAAAACTGAAAGATCCGAAACAGCGAGAATTTATCTATGGCAGCACGGAAACGCTCATGAATCAGCGCTTCCCGAAACAAGCCTACTGGTCGACCTGGATCTTCTTCACCGGGATTGCCATCGTGGTTCTGCTCGGTGCCGTACCTGAATTGCGCCCTGCTTTTGAGGTAAAAGGCAAAATGGCGGCGCTTTCGATGAACCTTGTCATTCAGATGATGATGCTGATTGCCGGTGCTGTCATGCTAATGGCCTGCAAGGTGAATGCCTCTGCCATCTCGAACGGTGCGGTGTTTAAAGCGGGAATGGTCGCGATCTTCTCGGTGTTTGGCGTAGCGTGGATGAGCGATACCTTTTTCCAGGCGCATCTGGATGAACTGAAAATGGCGCTGGAAGGGGTCGTCAAAAGCCACCCGTGGACCTATGCCATTGTACTGTTTCTGGTTTCTAAACTGGTGAACAGCCAGGCGGCGGCGTTAACTGCGGTTGCACCGATGGGGTTAATGCTGGGCATCGATCCGAAAATGCTGATCGCCTTCTTCCCGGCCTCCTACGGCTACTTTGTCTTACCGACCTACCCCAGCGATCTGGCCTGCATTGGCTTTGACCGCTCAGGCACCACCCGCATCGGCAAATTTATCATTAACCACAGCTTCATCCTGCCGGGGCTGATTGGCGTGAGCTGCGCCTGTGCGGCGAGCTACCTGCTGGTCCAGACTTTCTTCTGATCGTATCTCGGGCGACTGACAGGGTCGCCCGTTTCACGGCTTAGTGAGACTCGCCCTGCGGGGTGAATCGCAGCTCAATCAGTGCGATGGCTTTCTGAATTGCGCGAAGCGTAACCGGATCGGCCGCCGCGGGATGGCTGGTAAAATCGATGTTTTTCAGCTGGGTCGACATTTTTTCACGCACTTCGACAGGCGCGATAACGTCAATCACATCAAGGATTTGCTTAATAACCAACTGACAGGCAACGACGTCAGAGACCAGTTCCTGATCGGCGCTCAGGTTTTGTGACATGGGGTTTCTCCTTAGTTAAAGGCCGCCATAGTAGCAAACCGAGCGCCCTTTCATCTCTTTCTCGTCACCCGCAGGCATAAAAAAACCTGCCGAAGCAGGTTTTTTATCAGAACATCGCACCCGGTGGGACGTCTTTGAAAGTCGTGCAGTAGTTAGCCCACATGCTTTTCAGGATTTTGCGCAGTTTCATTATGATGCTCCAGTAACGTGTTATGCAGGTGTTATTGTCAATGCGCTTATAATATGACCGCCATCACAAAAATCAATCATTTTGTGATGAACATCACACCAACAAATCCACCAGTGCTACAACAATGTTACGAAAAAAGCCGCAAAATCCACAGGTTACGTCCATATAAATTCCAGTAAATTTTTATAAAAAATTTTGATACGTCTGGAAAATTATGGATGCCATCGCAAATTGTTAACCAACAATCCCACGCACGAAAGCTTCGATCTCTTTATCCTGGCAGTTTTCAAAGAAACACTGCTGGAAGCGCTGGCCGGATACGGCGGTTTTCACCAGTTCAGGATCGATGGCGCGCAGGGTATCGAGGTAATTTTCTTTCACCACCGCCGCTTTCACCTGATTCAGGATCCCCGCGTTACGCACCTGCGGCTCTTTACGCTCTGGCGGATAACCCTCGCCGTTACGACCCGTGAAGGCTTTCTCAAAGATAAAGCGCACGTTCAATTCAGCGCCCCAGCCAAAACCTTTGGCAAATGGCAGGGACAGCGCGTTGCCGTTGTTGATCTGCGCAAACAGGAAGGCGTCAGCAGGATCGATGCAATAGCCGCAAATCACGCCCGGATGGATATTCAGCGACATCAGCGCCCCCTGGCCGGTACCGCAGCCGGTCACGACAAAATCCACGGCTCTGGCATTCAGCAGAATGCTCGCCATAATGCCCAGATGGATATAAGTAAGATGGTGATCGTTCTCGTCGCTCATCCCGACGTTATACACCGGGAAGCCTTTTTCATCGGCAACGGCTTTTAGCTCATTGAGGATGATGGGGTTTTTAGCTGCCTGGCTGTTTTCCATCATCAGCGCAATTTTCATCGTGTCTCTCCTGAATGTGTGGCGGACAAGCCCGCTGTGGATACCTTATCCTCTTAACCTTACTATCAAACAAACACTCTTTCAAATTAAGTGAAAATGTGTTTTAAAAAACGCAATTGGGCTCACAGTTTCGTGACCTGATGCTGTTCGTTGCGAAGAGAAAGGCTTGATCTTCGGGCTATTCGAGGCATTGACTGGAACGGTGGAAGTTAAAATAGCGTATTTCCCTCTTCACGCAGAGTGAACCATGAAAAGAGTAATCATCGCCGGAACGATCCTGCTTGTCGCGGGGTGCAACGTTAACCGTCAGGCGGAGGTCAGTCACCTTGACGCCCCCAACGGGATTGTCCGACTGGACTACGGCCAGGCCATGCTGCAAAACGCCCATTCCGACGCGTATGTGAATAACGGCACCGCAGTAAAAGCCTGTCAGAGCATGGGGTATGCTACCGCCTCCGCCTACGGTCAGCCTGTCAAAACCTGTACCCTGATTAGCGGATCGCTGTGCCTGAACGAGAGCATGACCATTCAGTATAAATGCATGGGCTATGCCGTTAATCCTAACGCCACGAATCCATGGTATTAATGTCGTCTGCCAGCACCGCTGGCAGTTTTTTTAATTAAGAACACAAATAATTCTCATTAATAAATATAAAAAGTGCCAATGCGTGTTATTCCCATTCGTATTTTTAAATAAACAAATATTTATTTTACGTTTTGCAAATAATTAAATAACAAATTATAGTGTCGCTCATTGTGAACCAGAAATAATAAACCGGAGCGCCACCATGCTGAAAACTGAAATGATCGACAAGCTCAATGCTCAAATGAACCTTGAGCTTTATTCATCCCTTCTTTACCAGCAGATGAGCGCCTGGTGCAGCTATCACAGCTTTGAAGGGGCCGCCGCGTTTCTGCGTCGTCACGCACAGGAAGAGATGACGCACATGCAGCGTCTCTTTGATTATCTGACGGATACGGGCAGCCTGCCGCACATTGATACGGTTGCCTCTCCGGTTGCTGAATACGGTTCTCTTGATGAACTGTTCCGCGCCACTTACGAGCACGAACAGCTGATCACCCAGAAAATTAATGAACTGGTTCACGCTGCAATGACCGGCCAGGATTATCCGACCTTTAATTTCCTGCAATGGTACGTCGCTGAGCAACACGAAGAAGAAAAACTGTTTAAATCCGTGCTGGATAAATTGTCTCTGGCCGGTAAATCAGGAGAAGGTCTTTACTTTATTGATAAAGAACTGGCGACCCTCGATACGCAAAATTAATTCCCACACGGTGCTGAACTCTCAGCACCGTTTTAATGCCCCCCTCTACTTATTACCTCTCCCGTTCGCCTCCACAATTCAACATATGCCTCCCCCTCGCCAAGTCGTAAACTTAAAATTACACACGTTGTAACGGTGATTTGACGAGTTCACACTTTTCCCTTACTCTGCGCCGCAGATTAGGTCGCGATTAAGAATCGTTGTAGAGGAAAGCGTGAAAAACAGAGCTCTGGGAAGTATTTTCATCGTCGCAGGAACGACGATTGGCGCAGGAATGCTGGCCATGCCGTTGGCGGCCGCAGGCGTCGGATTTGGCGTAACGTTATTGCTTCTCGCCACACTCTGGGCGTTGATGTGTTACACCGCTCTGTTGTTACTGGAGGTTTATCAGCACGTCCCTGCCGATACGGGTTTAGGTTCGCTGGCTGCACGCTACCTGGGACGTTATGGCCAGTGGGTTACCGGCTTTAGCATGATGTTCCTGATGTACGCCCTGACGGCTGCCTACATTAGCGGAGCCGGAGAACTGATCGCGTCCAGCGTCAATGACGGGTTTGGCACACACATTACGCCCGGCACAGGCGCTGTCTTTTTTGCGCTCATCGGCGGCGGCGTGGTGTGTATCGGCACATCGCTGGTCGATCTCTTTAACCGCTTTCTGTTCAGCGCCAAAATTATTTTCCTGGTTGTGATGCTGGTTCTGCTCGCGCCACACGTTCACAAGATTAACCTGCTGACGCTGCCGCTGGAAAAAGGGCTGGCGCTTTCCGCGATCCCGGTGATTTTCACTTCGTTCGGTTTTCACGGCAGCGTGCCGAGTATCGTCAGCTATATGAATGGCGATACCCGCAAGCTGCGCCGCATCTTTATCATCGGCAGTGCGATTCCGCTTGTCGCCTACATTTTCTGGCAACTGGTCACGCTGGGCAGCATCGACTCCTCAACCTTTATCGGCTTAATGGCTGCGCATTCCGGCCTGAATGGTTTCCTGATGGCGCTGCGTGAGGTGGTGACCTCTCCACACGTCGAACTGGCGGTACATTTGTTCGCTGACCTGGCGCTGGCGACGTCGTTTTTGGGCGTGGCACTCGGCCTGTTTGATTATCTGGCCGATCTGTTTCAGCGCCGCAATACCGTTGCCGGACGCTTGCAAACGGGTGCAATTACCTTTCTGCCGCCACTGGCCTTTGCGCTGTTTTACCCGCGTGGCTTTGTGATGGCGCTGGGCTATGCGGGTGTGGCGTTATCCGTCCTCGCGCTGCTGTTGCCTTCCCTGCTGGCATGGAAGAGCCGTCAGCAGCATCCTCAGCAAGGTTATCGCGTGGCGGGGGGTAAACCGCTGCTGTGCATCGTGTTTACCTGTGGCGTGGTGATTATTCTGGTGCAATTCCTCATCGCAGCGGGAATGCTGCCGGAAGTGGGGTAATAAAAAAGGGGCTACGATGTGCCCCTTTCTTTTCTTTATTAATGCAAACAACAGCTCTTGAACTTCTTCCCGCTGCCGCACGGACAAGGATCGTTACGCCCGACCTTCGTGCCGTTAATAATCGGCTTTTGTGTTTCCTGCTGCTGCGGGTTGGCAACCCAGTAGTTGTATAAACGCAGCGCCGCGGGCTGGATGCTCTCGATGCTGGCGGTATACTCCTCTTCGGTCAGTTCATCCAGCTTTTCGCTGCCCTCTTCCGTCCCGTGCAGGGCAATCACATCCAGATCGGCTTTCAGTTCGTCTGGCAGGGATGACCAGTCGGTCAGCGCCACGCCGCGCATGTAGCCATAGCACCACTCCTCAACCACGGTGTAGCTCTGCCCATCAACGTCGTTAAAACCAAACATGGGCTCGAACTGATCCGGATACTCGCTCAGGCGCTCAGCAATGTCGTTCATATGCTTAAAGCAGAGATCGATAAAACGGTTCATTTCACGATCGTTTTTCCAGCGCGGAATGTACTTCTCGCCGCCCCAGACCGCTACCAGCCAGGCATCGGGTTCAACCACCCTTGGGCCGGAAAGCACTGCGGTAAGCATGCCGTCCAGTTCGGACACGTCAATCACGGACGCATCGTCATGACCGTAAGACATTAACGTCTCTTCCAGCCACTCCATTTCGCTTTCATTTAATGGGCCTTCAGTCATTGCTGACACTCCTGATAAAAAAGGAAAAGATCCTAACACATATCGTACGCCTTTCCTGGTTGAAGTTGCGGTCTTTATTGCTGCAAAAACGTGCAAATCGTGACCCTTGCACAACTTATGGGCTTTGTTGTTAACGAGATGTGATCTCCGCTGTAATTTCAGTGCGTCCCGCAAGGCAGCGTAAATCGGCGCTCTATACTCAACTATGTCGCAACCCGGTCAATGGGTTAACCATTCTGGCAACGATTTTGCTTAATGTTCTGCGCGCAAACTGCGCATGGAAACCTCGCCGTATTAAGCAGGATGTGGCCTGGATTTTGTTCGTTTAGTGCATGTTGTTCTCGATCTTATTTATAGATTGGCTGCGCCGTAGGGCGTTTGGGTTGACGCCGTGGTGCAAAAACCTCTTTGCTAAGGAACACAATAATGTCGCTGAAATTTATCAGAAGTCCTCTTTCTCTTGTGTTAGCCG
This sequence comes from Enterobacter mori, assembly GCF_025244905.1. Classification (NCBI taxonomy): domain Bacteria; kingdom Pseudomonadati; phylum Pseudomonadota; class Gammaproteobacteria; order Enterobacterales; family Enterobacteriaceae; genus Enterobacter; species Enterobacter mori. The sequence goes on from NZ_CP104285.1 coordinate 2,822,562, forward strand.
GTTGTCTGGTGACGGCATTTTCCGCCCAGGCCGATATTGTGATTGGCGTGGCCGGGCCGTTTACAGGTCCAAATGCCACCTATGGCGATCAGTACTGGCATGGCGCAACGCAGGCCGCAGAAGACATTAACGCCGCGGGAGGGATCAACGGTGAGAAAATTAAGCTGGTTCAGGGAGATGATGCCTGCGAGCCTAAACAGGCTGTTGCCGTCGCTAACCGTTTAGTCGACCAGGATAAAGTCAATGCGGTTGTCGGCCATTTCTGCTCCTCTTCCACCATGCCCGCCTCAGAGGTGTATAGCGATGCGGGCATTATTGCCATCACCCCCGGTTCGACTAACCCACTCATTACCGAGCGCGGCATGAGCGATATGTTCCGCATGTGCGGCCGGGACGATCAGCAGGGGCAAGTCGCCAGCGACTTCATCATCGACAAGCTGAAGGCCAAACGCGTGGTGATCATTCACGATAAAGACACCTACGGTCAGGGGTTAGCGGACGCCACCAAAGCGGCGCTTGCCAAACGCGGCGTGAAGGATGTGATGTATGAAGGCTTATCGCGTGGGGAAAAAGACTTTAACGCGCTGGTAACGAAAATTGGCGCGCAAAAACCGGACGTGGTGTTCTTCGGGGGCTGCCACCCTGAAGCGGGACCGCTGGTGCGCCAGATGCGCGAACAGGGTGTACAGGCCAAATTCTTCTCAGGGGACTGTATCGTCAATGAAGAAATGGTCACCGCCGCGGGTGGCCCGCAGTACACCAACGGTATCTATATGACATTTGGTAAAGATCCTCGCCTGATCCCGGACGGTAAAGCGGTGATTGAGAAATTCCGCGCCGGTAAATTCGAACCAGAAGGCTACACCCTTTACTCCTATGCCTCCATCCAGGCCATTGCCGCTGCCTTCAAGGCCACCGGAGGCAAAGACTCCGCCAAAGCCAGCGAGTGGCTGAAAGCTAACGCCGTCGACACGGTGATGGGCAAAAAAGCCTGGGACAGTAAAGGCGATTTAAAAGTGTCTGACTACGTGGTTTATCAGTGGGACGACAAGGGAAAATATAAGGAAGTGCAGTAACGGGACGGAGTCACGCTCAACGTCGGCAGGTTCGCCTGCCGACGCGGAATACACATCGGGCTGCACGCGTCGTGCGGCCTATAAAAAGAGCGCGCGATGATGAGTACATTCTTCCTGCAACAGTTAATCAACGGATTAACGCTGGGCTCCGTCTACGGCTTAATCGCCATCGGCTACACCATGGTGTACGGCATCATTGGCATGATCAACTTCGCCCATGGCGAAGTGTATATGATCTCGGCCTATCTCTGCGCCATCGGGCTGGCCCTGCTGTCATTCTTCGGTCTCGAGTCGTTTCCCCTGCTGATACTGGGCACGCTGGCGTTCACCATTGTGGTGACGGGCGTGTATGGCTGGACGATTGAGCGCATCGCCTATAAACCCCTGCGAAACTCCACCCGACTGGCACCGCTGATCTCCGCCATCGGGATGTCGCTGATTTTGCAAAACTACGCCCAGCTGAGCCAGGGCCCCCGTCAGCAAGGCGTGCCAACCATGCTGGACGGCGTACTTCGCGTGCATCTGGGAGAAGGTTTCGTCCAGATCACCTACACCAAAATATTTATTCTGATCGCCTCGTTCGCCGGCATGCTGCTGCTCACCTGGATAATCAGCCATACCCGGCTGGGGCGGATGTGTCGTGCGGTGCAGCAGGATCGTAAAATGGCCTCCATCCTGGGGATCAATACCGACAGGATTATTTCGCTGGTTTTTGTGATCGGCGCGGCGATGGCCGGGCTGGCGGGCGTATTGATCACCATGAACTATGGCACGTTTGATTTCTACGTGGGATTTGTCATCGGGATAAAAGCCTTTACGGCGGCGGTGCTGGGCGGTATCGGCTCTCTGCCAGGCGCCATGCTCGGCGGGTTGATACTGGGGGTGGCGGAAGCGCAATTTTCCGGAATGGTGAACTCGGATTATAAAGACGTGTTCTCGTTTGGGCTGCTGGTATTGATCCTGATTTTCCGTCCTCAGGGTCTGCTGGGCCGCCCTGTCGTGGCGAAGGTGTGAGGGTGACGACGATGACATCTGCCGGTTTCTCCCTTAAACGCTGCATTCTGGATTCCGTATTTTCCGGACTGGTTGCTCTGATTATCTTCGGCCCTATCGCTGGGGTGGTTCTCGACGGTTACAGCTTTAACTTTGCCGGACAACGGCTGGCGTGGATGATTGCCATCGTCATGCTGGGCCGCTTTTTGCTGAGCATCTTCCTGCAGACCGCCCCTGGCGCACGTTTCCAGGCGAGGTTTGAAGCAGACAGCGCAGGGGTGTATGTCCGCCCTCCCGGATACAAGAGCCGCATGCGCTGGATTATTCCGCTGGTTATTACGCTTGCGATCTGCTTTCCGTTTGTGGCGACCAAATACGTGCTGACCGTCGCTATTCTGGGGCTGATCTATGTCCTGCTCGGCCTCGGGCTGAATATTGTGGTTGGCCTTGCGGGACTGTTGGATCTGGGGTATGTCGCCTTTTACGCGATTGGCGCGTATGGCCTCGCGCTGGGGTATCAATATCTGGGGTTAGGGTTCTGGAGCATGCTGCCGCTGGCGGCGCTGATGGCCGCCGCCGCCGGTGCGCTGCTTGGCTTCCCGGTGCTTCGCATGCATGGGGATTATCTGGCAATCGTGACGCTCGGGTTTGGCGAGATTATCCGCCTGGTGCTCAATAACTGGCTGACCTTCACTGGCGGCCCAAACGGCGTTTCAGCCCCTGCCCCAACCTTTTTTGGTCTGGAGTTTGGCCGACGCGCCAAAGAAGGCGGCATCCCCTTCCACGAGTTTTTCCATCTGACCTATAACCCGAACATGAAGTTTATCTTTATTTACGCCGTGCTGTTTTTGGTGGTGCTGATGGTGCTCTACATCAAGCACCGCCTGACGCGAATGCCGATTGGTCGGGCGTGGGAGGCATTACGAGAAGATGAAATTGCCTGCCGCTCAATGGGCCTTAATCACGTGCTGGTGAAGCTTTCTGCTTTTACGCTGGGGGCATCAACGGCCGGGATTGCGGGGGTATTCTTTGCCACCTATCAGGGATTCGTTAATCCCACCTCCTTCACCTTTTTTGAATCCGCACTGATTCTGGCCATCGTGGTACTGGGCGGGATGGGTTCCACGCTGGGCGTTGTGCTGGCCGCCTTTGTCCTGACCGTCACGCCGGAACTGCTGCGCAGCTTTGCCGAGTATCGCGTCCTGCTGTTTGGCGTGTTGATGGTGGTCATGATGATCTGGCGTCCACGCGGTTTGATCCGCATTAACCGCAGTGGCTATGCCGTGCGTAAGGGTGTTGCGCCATGAACGGAACCATATTACGCGTTGAGCACCTGATGATGCACTTTGGCGGGATTAAAGCGTTAAATGACGTCAACCTTGACGTACAACGCGGGTCGATTACCGCCCTCATCGGGCCTAACGGCGCGGGGAAAACAACCGTGTTTAACTGCCTGACGGGCTTCTACAGGGCGTCCGGCGGCTCTATCTTATTCAATACCCGCAGTAAAACCACCAATGTGATTCAGGTTCTCGGTCAAAAATTCCAGCCCGGGGACTGGATTAACCCGACCCGGCTAGGGTCGCGTCTTTTCTACAAAATGTTCGGCGGAACACACCTGGTTAACCGCGCGGGCCTGGCGCGCACGTTCCAGAATATCCGCCTGTTTCGCGAGATGTCGGTTGTCGAAAACCTGCTGGTTGCACAGCATATGCGTGTCAATCGCAATCTCCTCGCCGGTGTGCTCAATACCCCCGCCTATCGTCGGGCGGAAAGTGATGCCCTCGATCGTGCATTTTACTGGCTGGAAGTGGTGGATCTGGTGGATTGCGCCAATCGCCTCGCGGGCGAAATGTCTTACGGTCAACAACGACGCCTCGAAATTGCCCGGGCAATGTGTACGAGTCCGGAGATGATCTGCCTTGATGAACCTGCCGCAGGCCTGAACCCGGTGGAAACGCACAAGTTAAGTAACATTATCCGTTTTCTGCGCAACCACCACGACATCACGGTACTGCTGATTGAGCATGATATGGGGATGGTCATGGAGATTTCGGACGATATTATTGTGCTCGACCACGGAGACGTCATTGCACGGGGAAAACCAGAGCAGATCCAACATGATGAAAAAGTGATTGCCGCCTATCTGGGCACCGAAGAGAGCGAGGTTAACCTGTGAACGAAACGATGCTGGAATTTCGGGAGGTGGACGTTTTCTACGGCGTGATCCAGGCACTGAAACAGGTTTCCCTTGAGGTTAACAAAGGTGAAACCGTGGCGCTGATTGGCGCTAACGGTGCAGGAAAATCGACATTATTGATGTCTATATTTGGCCAACCTCGGGTCCGTAATGGGCAGATCCTGTTTTGCGGAGAGGATATCAGCCATAAATCCACCCACTACGTCGCGTCCGGCGGTATCGCCCAGGCGCCCGAAGGACGGCGTATCTTCCCGGATATGACGGTGGAAGAGAACCTGCTGATGGGCACAATTCCGATTGGAAACCAGTTTGCATCTGAAGATATGCAAAGCATGTTCGACCTTTTCCCCCGTCTCAAAGAGCGGCGTAAACAGCGTGCGATGACCATGTCCGGCGGAGAACAGCAGATGCTGGCGATTGCGCGTGCATTAATGAGCCGCCCTAAGCTGCTGTTGCTGGATGAGCCCAGCCTGGGATTGGCTCCAATCGTGGTGAAACAGATTTTCCAGACGCTGCGCGAGCTGGCACGCAACGGCATGACCATTTTTCTGGTTGAGCAGAATGCGCACCACGCGCTGAAGCTTTCCGACCGCGGGTACGTGATGGTCAACGGACAGATCCGGCTGAGCGGCAGCGGCGAGGAGCTGCTGGGGAATCAGGAGGTCAGGAAGGCGTATCTGGGTGGGGTTTGAGCGTTAAATTACAGGCACAAAAAAACCACCTTTCGGTGGTTTCACGACACTGCTTATTGCTTTGATTATTCTGCTTTTTCCCATGGTAGCCGGAGTGGGACTTGAACCCACACAGCGCGAACGCCGAGGGATTTTAAATCCCTTGTGTCTACCGATTCCACCATCCGGCCAGGGAAGAAAGTGGAGGCGCGTTCCGGAGTCGAACCGGACTAGACGGATTTGCAATCCGCTACATAACCGCTTTGCTAACGCGCCGTAAAACTTTTCATACTGACACCCGCTATTGCGCATGTCTTTAATCTGGAGCGGGAAACGAGACTCGAACTCGCGACCCCGACCTTGGCAAGGTCGTGCTCTACCAACTGAGCTATTCCCGCATGTCATCAAGTTGTTTCTAACCACTTGATTTCATTATCGTCCGGCTAGCTGTGCCGCCGTTCGATGCGTTGCATTCTACTGATATGTCGTTTTGAGTCAACGTTATTTTTTGCATCCCCGGATCGTTTGCTGAAAATTACGTCGAAACGATCACTGTTCAAGCAAATCTCCGCGCGCCGCGTTCAAATACTGCAGCATTGACCACAGCGTCAGCACCGCAGCAACCCACAGCAGACCGATCCCCGCCCACTCAACCCAGGCGTTAGGACGCCACAGCATCCAGACCAGCGACGCCATCTGCGCGGTAGTTTTTACTTTACCGATCCAGGATACCGCCACGCTGCTGCGTTTGCCCATCTCCGCCATCCACTCGCGGAGTGCAGAAATAATGATTTCGCGGCCAATCATGGTTGCAGCAGGCAGCGTGACCCACCAGGTGTGATAATGCTCGGCCACCAGCACCATCGCGATCGCCACCATGACTTTATCGGCCACCGGATCGAGGAACGCACCAAAGCGGGTGCTTTGATTCCAGCGGCGCGCAAGATATCCGTCAAACCAGTCCGTGACGGCGGCGATCAGGAAAATCAGCGCACAGGCGAAGGGAGCCCAGACGACCGGCAGGTAAAACGCCAGTACAAAGAACGGGATAAGCACGACGCGAAAAAGAGTGAGCAACGTAGGGATATTAAATCGCATGATGACGGTAACTGTCTGTTGTCAGTAAAATTTAGCTCTATGTTGCTACAGAGCCCTCAATGTTTCAACGAGTAGTAGATCTTTTCTGCCAGCCCTTGCGAAATACCCGGCACTTTTGCAATTTCCTCCATGCTGGCATTGAGTAATCCTTGCAATCCGCCCATATACTTCAGCAGCATTTGACGACGTTTTGGTCCAACGCCTTCGATGGTCTCCAGCGTGCTGGTATTTTTGACCTTCGCCCTTTTTTTACGGTGGCCGCCGATCGCGTGATCGTGCGATTCATCGCGGATATGCTGGATCACATGCAGCGCAGGCGAATCCGGCGGCAGGCTAAAGCCCTCACCTTCCGGCTCAAAGAAAAGCGTTTCCAGACCCGCTTTACGATCCGCCCCTTTCGCCACGCCCAACAGCAGCGGATGGTTTTTATCCCACTCGACGTCGAGTGATTCAAACACCGCCTTCGCCTGCCCGAGCTGCCCTTTTCCGCCGTCGATAAGGATCACGTCCGGGATCTTGCTCTCTTCGATGGCTTTACCATAGCGTCGACGCAGCACCTGGTTCATTGCGGCATAGTCATCCCCCGGCGTGATCCCGGTGATGTTATAGCGGCGATACTCCGCCCGCAGCGGACCGTTGGCATCAAATACCACGCAGGAGGCCACGGTCTGCTCACCCATCGTATGGCTGATGTCAAAACACTCCATACGTTTCACTTCCGGAAGCTTCAGAAGCGTAGCAAGCGCGGTTAAACGCTGATTGACCGTCGACTGCTGGGACAGTTTAGTCGTCAGCGCCGTCGCCGCATTGGTGCGTGCCAGCTTCAGATAGCGTGCACGGTCCCCGCGCGGTTTCGTTTGAACATTCACCCGACGCCCGGCCAGTTCAGACAGGGAATCCGCCAGCAGGGTTTTATCGTCGAGATTAAAATCAAGCAGGATCTCAGAGGGCAGCGTGCGCATCTGGCTGCCCTGAAGATAGAACTGTCCAACAAATGTCTCGACCACTTCACCCAGTTCCGTACCGCCCGGCACTTTCGGGAAGTAGCTGCGGCTGCCGAGCACTTTACCCTGGCGAATGAACAGGACGTGAACGCAGGCCAGCCCGTTGTCAAAGGCCACGCCAATCACGTCCAGGTCGTCACCGGTATTGGAGACAAACTGCTTTTCAGTTACGCGGCGTACGGCCTGAATTTGGTCACGAATACGCGCAGCCTCTTCAAACTCCAGCGCTGCGCTGGCTTTTTCCATTCGCGCGATAAGCCGGGTGAGAACCTGATCGTCTTTCCCCGCGAGGAATAAGCGGACATAGTCTACCTGCTGGGCATACTCTTCTTCGCTGACCAGACCCGCTACGCACGGACCCAGACAGCGACCAATCTGGTACTGCAGGCACGGACGCGAGCGGTTACGGTAAACGCTGTTTTCACACTGGCGGATCGGGAAGATTTTTTGCAGCAGCGCCAGCGTTTCACGCACGGCATAACCGTTCGGGAACGGGCCGAAATATTCACCCTTCGCATGCTTCGCGCCCCTGTGCATCGCCAGACGAGGATGGGTATCCCCGCTCAGGAAAATAAAGGGATAGGATTTATCATCACGCAGCAACACGTTATAGCGGGGCTGATACAGTTTGATGTAGTTATGTTCAAGCAGCAGCGCTTCCGTCTCGGTGTGCGTGACGGTGACATCAATATTCTGAATGAGTGCGACCAGCGCTTCGGTTTTGCGGGAGGCAAGATTGCTGCGGAAATAGCTGGAAAGGCGTTTTTTGAGATCTTTCGCCTTACCCACATAGATAACCGTACCGCCAGCGTCGTACATGCGATATACGCCTGGCTGGCTGGTGACGGTTTTTAGAAATGCTTTTGAATCGAACGCTTCATTCACTGACTTATTAACGACTCCGCATTACACAGACCATGACGAATGGCCAGATGAGTCAACTCGACATCACCGTGAATGTTCAGTTTACTGAACATCCGATAGCGATAGCTGTTCACCGTTTTCGGGCTGAGATTCAGCTGTTCAGAGATCTCATTCACTTTCTGACCTTTAGTGATCATCAGCATAATCTGCAACTCGCGCTCAGACAAACTGGCAAACGGCGATTCCGTTTTTTCAGGTTCAATCTGGCTCAATGCCATCTGTTGTGCAATGTCTGAGGCGATGTAACGCTGCCCGGCAAACACGGAGCGAATCGCATTCACAACTTCCTGTGGTGCGGCGCCTTTACTCAGATACCCGGCGGCCCCCGCCTGCATCACTTTCGCGGGCAGCGGGTTTTCGGTATGTACGGTCAGCATGATGACTTTGGTATCAACAAAGGTACGGGCGATTTTACGTGTTGCTTCAAGCCCACCAATGCCGGGCATGTTCATATCCATCAACACCACGTCGGCCGAGTTTGTGCGACACCATTTCACGGCATCTTCACCACAGCAGGCCTCACCGGCAACTTTAATACCCTTTATATCTTCAAGAATGCGTCGTATCCCTGCGCGCACCAGTTCGTGGTCATCAACAAGAAGGACGTTGATCAAAGGAAATGTCTCCAGAATAGGGATAACGCTACTGACTACTTATTGCGTTTATATTAACGGTTTTCCTCGCAAGATTAAAACGTTAAAAAACGTGCTATACGATTACGTTCTCGTTTTTGGAAATTAGCCTGTACAGCAAGCGGAAAGAAAACCCAGGCGGCCTGGGCTTTTGCGTCTATTTTTAAGCATCTGTATTCAAAAAGTTACAAAAACAGGGGCACAGCACCGGCTTAAAAACAGTTCTAAACTTTTTGTAACAACAATTAACGGCAAACGAACCGGCGATGACAATAAATTGGGAATATCGCAGAGGAGACATTAGCTGTGGGTATTGTTTACGTAAATAAACAAAATGCGGAAAAGTACGAAAAACAACCACTGCTTTTTTTGTCACGGCTTGTGGTATACTCCGCGGCCTTGACTTTCATCGTCGCGCTCGAGCGCTGTTTTATATTGAGGAAAATAAATGAGCTCACCTGATTTCGCCACTGCGGAAAATAACCAAGAACTGGCACAGGAAGTAAACTGTCTGAAAGCGCTGCTGACGCTCATGTTACAGGCAATGGGTCAGGCTGATGCGGGCCGTGTGATCCTTAAGATGGAAAAACAAATCGCGCAGATGGAAGACCAGGCTGAATCAGCCGTATTCGCCAATACTGTTAAGCAGATTAAACAAGCTTACCGTCAGTAAAAAAAACGGCTGGATGCGGTGCATTCAGCCGTTATCTCGTCTGTCACGCAGAACGTGTTGTCTCTTCAGATCAGTCCTGTCGCCGCCGCGTAACAGGCTATCTGCGTCTTGTTTGGCGCGTTAAATTTCTTCTGCATATTCTTCTGATGGAAATTAACCGTATTCTCCGATATCGAGAGAATAATCGCTATTTCTGCAGACGTCTTTCCTTCCGCAGTCCACTTCAGAATTTCCCGCTCACGCTTGCTGAATTTCATTTCAGGCGGCATGACCATCTCATGTTCAAAACGCAGCAGAGACGTTAAGGCCATTTGAACCAGCATTTGCAGGCGCAACTCTATTTCTTCGCAGCTTAACTTATCCGCCTGAGCGCGAGTACGTGATACAGACAGGAAACCGAGCGCATGATTAGGCAGCATCAAACACTGCGTAATTCCCGCACGCAAACCGTGGTCCCGCGCGCCGTCCCAGAGTGCCTGAGCATCAGCGAATAATTCATCCGTCCAGGGTAAATGCCCCTGAATGAAATTCTCTGGTTTCAGCACCGGATCGATGGCGAAAAAATTCTCTGACTTATATTGCGCCATCCATTCCTGCGGATAACTGGTTTGGACCGAAATCCGGGGGCGCGTAAAGGGGACAGGATGACGAACGCAAAGTGAGAAATAATCAAATTCGAGTGCCTGCGTTTGTCGCTGAAGTTCTTGATATACCTCGTCGGCACAGGACATTTCCTGAAACCGGAGGAAGCAATCCCGTCGCCAGTTGAAAAAGTCTGAATCCCTCATACTTACCGAATGAAGCCTCTGATAAAGATAATCATTATTATGGTGAATATAACCTAACACATAAATCTTATTTGTTTATACAAAATATCGTCCAACGTACCTTAATCTTTAGATTTAATACGGTTAATCTGAACACGGGTGGAATAAAAGAACTACGAACACGCGTTTAGAGGCGAATAATTTGCCCCAGAAGAAAAATCTGGAGCAAATTACTGCAAAAATGCTACTGCATGAGGAATTTTTCGAGGAACTGGCGGGTGCGGGGCTGTTGCGGGTTCGCAAACAAGCTTTTCGCTGGCCCCTGCTCAACAATGCGGCCCTGATCCATAAAAATTGCCCGGTCTGCAACATCACGCGCAAAGCTCATTTCGTGAGTCACAATCACCATTGTCCGTTTTTCCTGCGCCAGTTGGCGAATGGTATTCAGCACTTCCCCCACCAGCTCGGGGTCAAGCGCGGAGGTGGGCTCATCGAACAGGATTACATCCGGGCGCATCGCCAGCGCGCGCGCAATGGCCACACGCTGCTGCTGTCCCCCCGAAAGACGGCGCGGATAGCTGGTTTCCTTACCGGCCAGCCCAACCTTCGCCAGCAGCTCCCGTGCACGGGTGGTGGCCTCTTCTTTTGGCTCCCCCTTCACGATGACCGGCCCTTCAATAATATTTTCCAGCACCGTACGGTGCGGGAAAAGGTTGAAGTTCTGGAAAACAAAACCGACATGCTGACGTAGACGGCGAATTAAGCCTTTCTGCTGGCTAATGGATTTCCCGGTATCAATCGTGATATCCCCTACGCGGATCGTTCCGCCTTCAGGCTGTTCAAGGAGATTGATACTGCGCAGCAGCGTGGTTTTACCCGAGCCACTCGGCCCGATGATCGCCACCACTTCGCCCTGCTCTACTTCCAGATCGATACCGTGGAGCACCGTTTGTCCGTGGAATTTTTTCACCAGGTTTTTAACGTCGATTGCACTCATTTCGGATCACGCTCCTGGCGGTTAAGCTGGTTTTCAAAATAGTTCTGCAGGGCGGAAAGCACCGTCGCCATCACCCAGTAAATCAGTGAGGCCGCAAGATACATCGTGAACACTTCCAGCGTCCGCGAGGTGATCAGCTGCGCCTGACGGAACAGCTCCGGCACCTGAATGGTGGCCGCCAACGACGTATCTTTTACCAGGCTGATAAAGCTGTTGCTCAACGGCGGTAACGCTACGCGCGCGGCCTGGGGCAATATCGCCCGACGCAGGGTTTGCCACGGCGTCATCCCGATACTGGCTGCCGCTTCCCACTGCCCCTTATCAATGGAGGAGATGGCCGCACGCAGGGTTTCGGACGTGTAGGCTGCGGTATTTAATGACAGACCAATCATCGCCGCCGGAATGGGGTCAAGCTCAATACCGAACTGCGGCAAACCGTAGTAGATCATAAAGAGCTGGGCGATAAGGGGCGTGCCGCGGAATACAGAGATGTAAAAACGCGCCAGCCAGCGTACCGGCAAGACGGGCGACATGCGCATTAACGCCAGCACGAACCCAAGCACCAGGCCGAAGAACATCCCTCCGATACTGAGTTGAAGCGTAAACACCGCCCCCTTAAGCAGGAACGGCAGTGAATCAATAACCAGTTGAATACTTTCGTGCATTATTATTTTTCGACCTGATTTTTAGACATGAGGATGATAGGCAAACAGCGCAGGCGCCCCGCCAGTGTGTACAAACAAGATCGGACCTTCATCCTTAAAGCGCTTCTGTGCAATGCCGTCTATCAGCCCCGCCATCGCCTTACCGGTATAGACCGGATCAAGCAGAATGCCTTCGAGGCGTGCCAGCAATTTCACCGCTTCCATCCCCTCTTCATTTGGCGTGCCGTAGCCTGGCGCAAAATAGTCATCCCAGAGCAGAATGTCTGCCTTTGCTTTCAGTTCCAGTTGTTCTGCCACCGCCTGCTGTAAAGTAACCACTTTCGGCTTCTGATCTGCAACGCTGCGGGACACCGTCACGCCAATCAGCTCAACATCCGGCAGCTGTTGCTCCAGCCCCACCGCCAGCCCGGCATGGGTTCCGGCACTGCCGGAGGCGACAACGACGGATGAGAGATTCACCGCGCCCTCGCATTGCTGAGCAATTTCCAGCGCGCTTTCTACATAGCCCAGTGCGCCCAGCGCGTTCGAGCCACCGACAGGAATAACGTACGGACGAAAACCCTGTGCTTCCAGACGCGTGGCCAGTTCGTCGAGCTGCGCGGTCGGGTCGGTCAGGGCGTCGACCATTTCAACCTGCACGTTAAACAGATCCAGCAGGAGACGGTTACCGTTTGTCAGATAGTTTTCTGCGTGCGTCCCGATCGGGTTTTCCAGCAGCGCAACGCAGTGAAGGCCAAGTTTTGCCGCCACCGCCGCCGTCTGGCGCACGTGGTTAGACTGAATTGCCCCAGCGGTGATCAGCGTGTCCGCCCCTTCGCGCAGCGCGTCTGCCGCCAGAAACTCCAGCTTGCGCAGCTTATTGCCGCCCATCGCCATTGGCGTCACGTCATCGCGCTTGATAAAAATGTCGCGCCCTAAATAATCAGAAAATCGGGGTAAATACTCAAGCGGCGTGGGCGCGCCGATAAACTCCAGGCGGGGAAAGCGCGTTAAATTCTGCAGTGACATGGTTCCTCCGGTAACGCTAATTCATATGATATTTTTCATTATGCACGCAGACGCGTAAGAAATAAAAAAGGCGCTTTTAAAAGCGCCTTTTTTTATGGGTCAAAGACTTATTTGGTGACGTCAGCGCCGAACCATTTCTCAGAAAGCGCTTTCAGGCTACCGTCTTTCTGCATGTCAGCAATCGCGGAATCGATCGCTTTCACCAGGTCTTCGTTACCTTTACGGATGGCAACCCCTGCTTCCTGGCGAGAGAACGCATCACCCGCAACGGCCAGGGTATTGTTGGTTTTCTTCACCAGATCCAGCGCGGCCAGGCGGTCAACCAGAATGGCGTCGATACGGCCCACGCGCAGATCCTGGTATTTGGTCGGGTCATCATCATAGGTGCGAATATCCACGCCCTGCACGTTCTGGCGCAGCCACTCTTCATAGTTGGTACCCAGACCGACGCCGACTTTCTTCCCTTTCAGGTCCGCAGCCGTTTTAATCCCGCCTTCGTTACCTTTCTTCACCAGCGCCTGAATACCGGACACGGTGTACGGCGTGGAGAAGTCATACTTCTTCTTACGCTCGTCAGAAATGGTCACCTGGTTGATCACCACATCAATACGTTTTGAATCCAGCGACGCCAGCATGCCGTCCCATTTGGTCGGCTTCAGAGACGCTTTCACGCCAAGGTGTTTCGCCAGCTCTTCAGCAAATTCCACTTCGAAACCGGTCAATTTACCGTCGTCACCCTGGTAGCTGAACGGAGGATAGGTTCCTTCCAGCCCCACCAGCAGCGTACCGCGCTCTTTTACTTTATTCAGCAGGTTTTCCGCGGCGAACGTTTTCACGCTCATGCCCGCAACCAGCGCAACGGCCATAACACCCATCAGCGCCTGACGACCCAGAAGTGCAAATTTCATAAATACCCCGATATAGTGGAATTTTTACGTAGTGTAGAGAAATCGCCTGCAACGTCAAAGGCGACTGCGCTACATCTTATTCTTTTTTAATATATATCAGAAGTTGTTCCGGCGTGGGCTTTCTGCTTCACGACACCCGGCATCTGTACCTTATATTGTGCATACTTGCGCAGCGCAATCCGGTAGTTGTTGGTGCTGGTCGCAGGCAGCCACGGCTCCAGATTTTCATCCAGATAACCGGTTTTCAGCAGATCGCGAGAAATATTGTTGACGGTCAGATGTTGCCCAAGGCGTCGCAGGCGAACCACATATTCGCGAACGGTGCCGTGGCTCATCTCCGTTTGTTCAAACAGGAATTGCTTGAAGCCGATAATATCGAAGAAGTCGCTTTGCTCTTTGCAGTGGAGATCGCCACAGAAACGGCAAAGCGCCACCCACTCTTTTTGCTCTTCGAGCCAGGCGGCTTCATCCATCAACGTGTCGAGGCGGGATATCGCAATTTTGTTCACGATTTCGCCACGACGAACCAGCGTGATACGGTCGAGTAATTTATTACAGTGGGCGCAATGCGTCTGGCTGTGTTTAAAGTCTTTCAGGTAGCGGCTTAAAGGCCGTCTTTTAGATTGCTGCACCGTCATGATAACTCCTGGTTGTCAATACGTTGTGCGGCATTTCCCAGGTGAATCAATCACCTATAACTTACCCAGTTTCGTGCGTAAGCGCTTGATGGCCTGGCTGTGCAGCTGGCTAACCCGAGACTCCCCCACCTCCAGTACCGCACCAATCTCCTTGAGATTGAGCTCTTCCTGGTAATAGAGGGTCAACACCAGCTGTTCGCGCTCTGGTAAAGCTTCAATCGCTTCCATCACGCGCTGGCGTAAATTCCCTTCCATTAAATGGTGTAACGGGTTTTCTTGCTGATGCTCATCCGTCACCAGCTCGATGCTATCGCCATGCTCTTCGCGCCACTCGTCATAGGAGAAGAGTTGGCTATTATTGGTATCGAGCAACATCTGACGATACTCTTCAACAGCAATGCCAAGACGATCCGCCACTTCAGTTTCCGTCGCGTTACGCCCCAGTTCCTGTTCCAGCTGCCCCATCGCATGCGCCACTTCGCGCGCGTTGCGGCGAACACTGCGCGGCACCCAGTCTCGGCTGCGCAGCTCGTCCAGCATCGCCCCACGAATACGCTGAACTGCGTAAGTCGTAAATGCCGTTCCTTGCAGAGCGTCGTATCGGTCAACTGCATTCAATAACCCGATACCGCCCGCCTGTAGCAGATCGTCCAGTTCCACGCTCGCCGGCAAACGCACCTGGAGGCGCAATGCTTCGTGACGCACCAGCGGAACATAACGCTGCCACAGCGAGTGTTTATCCATTACACCATCAGCGGTATAGAGTGAATTCACGATAAACAGCCCTGCGTTAATTGAGTTATCGGCATGATTATCCGATTCTGCAGGGGTTTCAATTGGGTGAATAGTGGGTGAAATGAGGGGTTATTTGGGGGGTTATGCAAATAGCGCTAAATAAAAACCCCGCCGAAGCGGGGTTTAAGCATTATCAGGCGATTAGCCCTGCAGCAGAGACAGAACCTGCTGAGGAACCTGGTTAGCTTTGGACAGCACGGAGTTACCGGCCTGCTGGATGATCTGCGCTTTAGACATATTTGACACTTCGGTCGCATAGTCGGCGTCCTGAATACGGGACTGCGCTTCAGACAGGTTGGTGGTGGTGTTGTTCAGGTTGGTTACAGCAGAGCTCAGACGGTTCTGTACCGCACCCAGTGAAGAACGGAATTTATCAACAGACGCGATAGCTTTGTCCAGCAGAGCCAGTGGATCTGCAGTTGACACGCCTTTGAACTCGCCCGCTGCGTTCAGGGTAACAGTCTGTGCGTTGTTCAGAGTACCGCCCGCACCGCCATCAGCGATAGCAGCGCCAGTCAGGGAGTAGTTTTTACCCTGAACTTCAGCGTAACCTGCAGCAGCGCCAGCAGCGTCTGCGCCAACTTTAACTGCAACACCAGTCAGAGTACCGGTACCACCGTTAGCATCGGTATAGGTGATGTCAGCGGTGTTCACTTTCACGCTGCCAGTTGCATCGTCAACAGACACAGCGTAGTTGTCAGAACCAGAAGAAACCACGTAGGTCGCAGTAGATGCGCCAGCTGGAGTCTGCACGTTGTGCAGAGTCAGGCTCTTCGCGTCCACGCCCAGAGTAGTAGCAACTGCGCTCAGGTCAACATCTTTCAGAGCACCGCTCGCGCCAACCTGAGTGATAGAATCGCTCAGTTTCAGTGCGTTGTTAGAAACGGAGAAGCCGTTCAGACCCAGAGTAGAAGAGTCGATCTGCTGCAGGTCGATGGAGATAGTCTGGCCGTCGTTTGCACCAACCTGAATCGCCATAGAACCGTTTTTAGCCAGTACGTTCACGCCGTTGAACTGAGTCTGACCAGATACGCGGTCGATTTCAGACAGACGGGATTTGATTTCGTCCTGGATTGACGTCAGGTCAGAATCAGAGTTAGTACCGGTAGTCGCCTGAACGGTCAGTTCACGAACACGCTGCAGGTTGTTGTTGATTTCAGACAGCGCGCCTTCAGTGGTCTGTGCCAGAGAGATACCGTCGTTAGCGTTACGTGCAGCCTGAGTCAGACCTTTGATGTTAGACGTGAAGCGGTTAGCGATAGCCTGGCCCGCAGCATCATCTTTAGCGCTGTTGATACGCAGACCGGAAGACAGACGCTCAATAGAAGAAGACAGAGCAGACTGGTTCTTGTTGATGTTGTTCTGAGTGATCAGCGAGAGGCTGTTGGTATTAATGACTTGTGCCATGATTTCGATTCCTGTTGTTCATCAAATCTGTTTGGTTAGATTTGGGTTTCCACCCTTCGGCTTCATCGCCGTCAAAGGTGTTATCGTCTGGTCCAAAACAACCTTTAGATTTTTTTTCAGGATCTCGATAATTTTTTTAGCCACGGAAATACTCTTCTCTATTACCGTTATTCCCGCCATTAAAAAAAAGAAATTAACCGTAAACTTTCACGCATAAAGGCCGATAACCCCACTATTCGTTCTACGTGTCGATAGATTAAGGAATAAATATGGCAAGTATTTCATCATTGGGGATTGGTTCGGGTCTTAAGTTAGCAGACATTCTGGATAGTCTGACCACGGCCGAAAAAGCGCAGCTGACGCCGATTTCCAAACAACAGACATCTTATACCGCCAAGCTTAGCGCTTACGGCACGTTGAAGAGTTCACTGGAAGCGTTTCAGACCGCTAACACCGCGCTGAATAAAGCTGACCTGTTTACGGCCACCAGCACGGCGAGCAGCACCACGGCATTCAGCGCCACCACGACGGGCAGCGCCATTGCGGGTAAATACACCATTAGCGTCTCTCAGCTGGCGCAGGCGCAGACGCTGACCACTAAAAATACCCAGGCGGACTCTAAAACCGCCATTGCCACCGCGGACAGCAAAATTACGTTTACCGCTGGCAACGGTAAAGATCCGGTGACCGTGGATATCAGCGCGGCAAACTCCTCGCTGACCGGCATTCGTGATGCCATCAACAAAGCGGATGCGGGCGTGACCGCAAGTATTATTAACGTCGGTAATGGTCAGTATCGTTTGTCTATTACCTCTACGGAAACCGGTGCAGATAACGCAGTCAGCATCAGCGTGAGCGGCGATAGCGCCCTGCAAACCTTTATGGGTTACAACGGCACCAGCACCGACGCCAGCAACGGCATGACGGAAAGCGTTACCGCGCAGAACGCCAAGCTGAAGGTCAACAACGTTGATATTGAAAACAGCAGCAACACCATCAGTGATGCGCTGGAAGATATCACCCTGAACCTGAATGACGTCACCACCGGTAACCAGACGCTGACGATCACCAAAGATACGTCCAAAGCCGAAACGGCAATGAAAGCCTGGGTGGATGCGTACAACACGCTGCAGGACAGCTTTGCAACCTTA
This sequence comes from Enterobacter mori, assembly GCF_025244905.1. Lineage (NCBI taxonomy): Bacteria > Pseudomonadati > Pseudomonadota > Gammaproteobacteria > Enterobacterales > Enterobacteriaceae > Enterobacter > Enterobacter mori. Next base: position 2,840,169 of record NZ_CP104285.1, read on the forward strand.
ACCAAATATACGGCGGTGGATGCAGGCACAGATTCACAGGATTCCAGCAACGGTGCCCTGCTTGGGGACAGCACGCTGCGTACGATCCAGACCCAGCTGAAAACCATGCTCAGCAACACCGTGGGCGGTACCACCTATAAAACGCTGTCGTCATTGGGCATTACCACTGACCCAAGCTCCGGAAAACTGGAGCTGGACAGCGATAAGATGAAAAAAGCGCTGACGGATAACCCGACAGCCGTGAAAGACCTGGTTGTCGGTGACGGTAAAACCACCGGGATCACCACCACCATGGCCACCCAACTGACTGACTGGCTCTCCAGCAAAGGCATTATCCAGGCAGCCAAAGATGGCGTCAGCAAAACGCTGAACAAGCTGACGGATCAATACAACGCCGTGAGCGAGCGTATTGACGCACGCGTGGCACAGTATAAAGCCCAGTTTACTCAACTGGACGTACTGATGACCTCGCTGAACAACACCAGCAGCTACCTGACGCAGCAGTTTGAAAATACGTCCAGCAGCAAGTAGTAAACGCTAAACGAACCCGAGGGGGATAACATGTACGGCGCAAAAGGCACGCAAGCCTACGCAAAGATAGAGGTTGAAAGCGCGGTGATGAGCGCCAGCCAGCAGCAGCTGGTTATCATGCTATTTGATGGAGCCCTCAGCGCGCTGGTTCGCGCGCGTCTGTTCCTGCAAGACGGTAATATTCCGGCAAAGGGGTTGGCACTCTCGAAAGCCATTAACATTATTGAAAACGGGTTGAAGGTTGGCCTGGTGGACAATAACGGTGATGAGCTTACGCAAAACCTGATTGCCCTTTATGCCTATATGGTACGTCGCCTCCTGCACGCCAACGTGAATAACGACGCCAGCGCCATCGAAGAGGTGGAAACATTGCTGCGCAATATCGCTGACGGGTGGAAGGAGGTTGCGGGTACGCCACAACTGATGCAGGACGCCGTCTAATGAGTAATGCACCGCAACTCTATACCCTTTATCAGCAACTCCTTGAGCAGAGCCAGTTGATGTTGCGACTGGCTCGCCAGGGTTTATGGGATGATCTCATTACTTGTGAAACCGATTATGTCAACGCGGTGCACTCGCTGGCTCGTCTTACGCAGGAAGCGGAACCCTCTGCACAACTGCAGGAGCAACTTCGACCGACCCTGCGCGTGATCCTCGACAATGAAAGCCAGGTGAAAACATTGCTGCAGTCCAGAATGAATGAACTGGCTAAAATGGTGGGCCAATCCTCCATTCAGAAAACCGTTCTTTCCACCTACAGCAACCAGGGCGGTCATGTCCTGGTCCCGCAAAGTAATAGCGATCTCAATTAGCCATGTAGCTGGCGAACGAACGTTTCCCGCTTCGTTCGCCAGGCATTTCTGCAAAACGTACTCCATACTTGAGTTTCGCGACCTCATGGAGACGGTGCATGCGCAATCCAACCTTACTGCAATGCTTTCACTGGTATTACCCCGCTGGCGGTGAATTGTGGCGAGAAGTCACGGCTTTAGCCCCTAACCTCAACGAAATCGGCATTAACATGGTCTGGCTACCTCCGGCGTACAAAGGCGCATCGGGGGGATACTCGGTGGGCTACGACTCTTACGATCTGTTTGATCTCGGCGAATTCGATCAAAAAGGCAGCGTCGCCACCAAATACGGCGATAAAGCACAGCTGCTGGAGGCCATCGACGCGCTCAAAAGCAACCAGATTGCCGTGCTGCTGGATGTGGTGGTCAACCACAAAATGGGGGCGGACGAGAAGGAGCCTGTTCGCGTCCAGCGCGTTAATGAACAGGATCGCACCCAAATCGAAGAAGAAGTCATCGAGTGTGAAGCCTGGACGCGCTACACCTTCCCTGCCCGCGCCGGGAAATACTCGCAGTTCATCTGGGATTACAAATGCTTCAGCGGCATCGATCACATCGAAAACCCCGATGAAGACAACATCTTTAAAATCGTCAACGACTATACCGATGAAGGCTGGAATGACCAGGTCGATGACGAAATGGGGAATTTCGACTACCTGATGGGCGAGAACATTGATTATCGCAATCGCGCCGTCACCGAGGAGATCAAATACTGGGCGCGCTGGGTGATGGAGCAAACGCAGTGTGACGGTTTTCGTCTGGATGCGGTAAAACACATTCCGGCCTGGTTTTATAAGGAGTGGATTGAGCACGTGCAGGAGGTGGCGCCGCAGCCGCTGTTTGTTGTCGCGGAATACTGGTCGCACGAGGTGGATAAACTGCAGAACTACATCAATCAGGTAGACGGCAAAACCATGCTGTTTGATGCGCCGTTGCAGATGAAGTTCCACGAGGCGTCGCGTCAGGGGCGCGACTATGACATGAGCCAGATCTTCACCGGCACGCTGGTGGAAGCCGATCCGTTCCATGCGGTAACGCTGGTTGCCAACCACGATACCCAACCCCTGCAGGCACTTGAAGCCCCGGTGGAAGCCTGGTTTAAACCGCTCGCCTATGCGTTAATTCTGCTACGCGAAAACGGCGTGCCGAGCGTGTTCTATCCGGACCTCTTCGGTGCCAGCTACGACGATACCGGCGGTGACGGTGAGACATACCATATTGATATGCCCGTGATTGAACAACTGCATGAGCTGATCCTTGCCCGCCAGCGTTTTGCCCACGGTATTCAGACGCTGTTTTTTGATCATCCTAACTGTATCGCATTCAGCCGCAGCGGGACCGACGACGCGCCGGGTTGCGTGGTGGTCCTTTCCAATGGCGATGACGGGGAAAAAGTGATTTGTCTGGGAGAGAATTACGGCAATAAAACCTGGCGTGATTTTCTGGGCAACCGCGAGGAAACCGTGACCACGGCGGCGGATGGTGAAGGGACGTTCTTCTGTAACGGGGGAAGCGTCAGCGTGTGGGTAATAGAGGATACGCTTTAGTAACAATGCCGGGTGGCGGCTTCGCCTTACCCGGCCTACGGGACGGTACTTTTGTAGATACTGTTATGCCACGCAAGCATTTTCCTGATGCAACGTGACATCGAACGGGCGTCCTGACTTCAGGACGCCATACGCCACCTGCGCCAGCTTACGCATCATCGCTCCGATTATCAGCTTCGCTCCCTTACCGTTCTTTTCCAGACGCGCCCTGAATCCTTTTCCCCACTCCGTTTTGTACAGCGCCACCATCGCGGGCATATACAGCGCCCGGCGAAGCGAGACATGGCCAGCCTTACTCATCCTGCTTGCCCTGTTTACGCTGCTTCCGGATTCATGTTGCCGCGGTGTCAGCCCTGCGAACGCCGCGAACTGCCGCGCCTGCCCGAACCTGTCCTTCAGTCCCACATACGCCAGCAGCACGGCGGACGTCTTTTCACCGATACCCGGTATGCTGTCCAGCAGTTTTCGCCGGTGCTTCAGGTCCGGGTCGTCATCCGTCAGGTCCTTTATCTGTTTCTCCAGCCGCTTCAGCTCCGCTTCCAGCCACAGAAGGTGCGCATCAATGCTCGGCATCTGCACCTCCCGCGCCGTCTCACGGCGGTTCAGCTCCTGCGTGTGCATGTCCGTCAGGGACTGATGCCGCAGTACCAGCGCCCGCAACGCGCGCTCCACCGGATGCGGTGCCTCCCAGGCTGCCGGACGCTTCTGCCGGCAGAACTCTGCCAGCATACGGGCATCCACGGCATCGGTTTTACTGCGCAGGCCTTCGCTCTGCGCAAAGGCTTTACCCAGAGCCGGGTTGATGATGGATACGGTGAAACCGGCATCGCTGAGGGAAGCCGCGACGTCTTCCATATAGGTGCTGGTCGCCTCCATGCAGATGTGGGCCGGAGCCACATTATGGCTGCGGAGCCACCTGAGCAGCTCCTCGTGACCTTTAGGGGTGTTAGTAAACTTTTTGCTGCGGTGACGGCCATCAGGTCGCAACACATCGACATCCAGCTTAGCTTTGGAGACATCGATACCAATAAAGTGAAGTTCCTGTTCCATAGTGAAACCAACCTTGTGAATGCGGATTACCGGGAAAACCGGTCCATGATACTGTCCGGTTTGTCACTTGTGGAGAAGGGGCAGTCCACTGCAGGGATCTACAACACAGGCTCGAGGCCTAAGGCCGGGTACGGCATGTGGACTGCCTGACAGAAAGAACTGGCCGGTTCTTTCTGTACGGGAGGATAATACAAGGCCGGGTAAGCGTCAGCGCCACCCGGCAAAAAACGGCTAAGGAAGTTTACTCTCCAGCGGATTTTTGCTCAGGTAATTCGCACACTCTAGCGTTGGACGATCCACTTTTTGCAGTTCCATACCATCATACTCAAGCGTTGCGCCATCACGCTCCAGCGGATAGATATCCAGCTTGCTGGTCACGTTGTAGTAATCATCCGAACGCAGCATAATCTTGCCCGGCACCGCCACCACGCGCTGCCATTGACGGCAATCCAGCGTATCGCCCTCTTCCGTCACCACCAGCGTGGCAATCGCCTCCGGGCTCACCATCTTGCTTTGAGGCCCTTTTGACTGCCAGTACCCTGCCAGATGCGACGGTACAGGATGCTTGATGACTTCCTGATAATTATCAACCTGAACACAGCCGGTTAACGCCAGAAGCGCACCCACAATTGCTATTTTTTTCATCATCTTTCCTGCGTGGGAAGAAAAAAATATTGTGGCATTAAAGCGGTATGGGTGCCAGCGCAAGATCGGCAGGTTTTACACCTGCATGGACATCACGTCCTGATAGGCCGATACCAGCTTATTCCGCACCTGGAGGCCCATCTGCAGAGATACCGACGCTTTTTGCAGATCGGCCATCACATCATTGAGCGCCACGCCCGGCTCACCGAGCGTAAATTTTTCCGCCTGCGTCCGGGCGGCGTTCTGCTTGTCGCTGATACGGTCAAGCGCGGCGTGCAGTTGCCCCGCAAAGCTGATGGTTGAAGGTTCATCCATCACGTTCTGATTACGCGCCGTCATTGCCGTTGCCTGCAGCTGACTGATGACCCCTTCAATGCCCTGTATAGCCATGACTTTCCCCTGGATGGATTTTTACGCGGTCAAGACTAACAGCTTGTCAATCAGATAATGGCGGTAAATAGCGTTAAAAAACCAGGTTATTTGACGCATAGAAAATCCCGAATCATCAAATAATGGCAGGGCCATCAATATGGAACTTTTGTCGTGTTTGCCGACCCGGGAGTCAGTTTTGTTTCTCTACACGAATAACGTAAACCACCAGGATTTAAGAGGTGCGCAATGAGTGCAACAGCATCGACAGCGCCACAGAATAAATCACTCGAGTGGATGAACCGCCTTCGCGCGAACCCTAAAATCCCGTTGATCGTGGCAGGCGCTGCCGCCATTGCGATCCTTGTTGCGATGGTCCTGTGGGCGAAAAGCCCTGATTACCGCACGCTTTACAGTAACCTTTCCGATCAGGATGGCGGTGCCATCGTCACCCAGCTTACCCAGATGAACATCCCTTATCGCTTTGCCGATAACGGCGGCGCGCTTGAAGTGCCAGCGGATAAGGTGCATGAGCTTCGCCTGCGCCTGGCGCAGCAGGGCCTGCCGAAAGGCGGTGCGGTCGGTTTCGAACTGCTGGATCAGGAAAAATTCGGTATCAGCCAGTTCAGCGAGCAGGTGAACTACCAGCGCGCGCTGGAAGGTGAACTGGCCCGTACCATTGAAACCCTAGGCCCGGTGAAGAGTGCGCGTGTGCACCTTGCCATGCCTAAACCCTCTTTATTTGTTCGTGAACAGAAATCCCCTTCTGCCTCCGTAACCGTCAACCTTGAACCTGGCCGCGCGCTGGATGAAGGGCAAATCAGCGCGGTTACGCACCTGGTCTCCAGCGCGGTCGCAGGTTTACCGCCGGGTAACGTGACGCTGGTGGATCAGGGCGGTCATCTGCTGACGCAAAACAACAGCGCCGGTCGCGATCTGAACGACGCGCAGCTGAAGTACGCGGCCGATGTGGAAGGTCGTCTTCAGCGCCGTATCGAAGCGATACTGGGCCCGGTCGTCGGTAACAGCAACGTGCATGCGCAGGTTACCGCGCAGATCGATTTTGCAAATAAAGAACAAACGGAAGAGCAGTACAGCCCGAACGGCGATCCGTCTCAGGCGGTAATGCGTTCTCGTCAGATTAACTCGAACGAGCAGGTGGGCGGCCCCTACCCTGGCGGCGTGCCGGGCGCGTTGTCTAACCAGCCTGCCCCGGCTAACGCGGCACCGATTTCAACGCCTCCGGCCAACCAGCAGAATGCACAGCAGACAACCTCAACGGCAACTAACGCAGGACCGCGTACCAGCAGCCGCAACGAAACCACAAACTACGAAGTGGACCGTACTATCCGCCACACCAAACTGAACGTGGGGGATATTCAGCGTCTGTCTGTTGCCGTCGTGGTGAACTACAAAACCCTGCCGGACGGCAAGCCTCTGCCGCTGACGGCCGAGCAGATGAAGCAGATTGAAGATCTGACCCGCGAAGCGATGGGCTACTCCGAGAAACGCGGCGACACGCTTAACGTGGTCAACTCACCGTTCAACTCGGTTGATGAAAGCGGTGGCGAACTGCCGTTCTGGCAACAGCAGGCGTTTATCGATCAGCTGATGTCCGCAGGCCGCTGGCTGCTGGTGCTGATTGTCGCCTGGCTGCTGTGGCGTAAGGGCATTCGTCCTCAGCTCCAGCGCCGTGCTGAAGCCGAGAAAGCCGCACTGGAACAGATGAATAATCGCCAGGAAGTGGAAGAAGCGGTTGAAGTGCGCCTCAGCAAAGACGAGCAGGTGCAGCAGCGCCGCGCTAACCAGCGTATGGGCGCAGAGGTCATGAGCCAGCGCATTCGCGAAATGTCAGACAACGATCCGCGCGTCGTCGCGCTGGTCATCCGCAGCTGGATGGGTAACGAACATGAGTAATACGCTTACAGGTACCGATAAAAGCGTCATCCTGCTGATGACCATTGGCGAAGACCGCGCGGCAGAGGTGTTCAAACACCTCTCGCAAAGAGAGGTGCAAATCCTCTCTGCGGCCATGGCCAACGTGCGGCAGATCTCCAACAAGCAGTTGACCGAAGTGCTGGCGGAATTTGAGCAGGAAGCCGAACAGTTTGCGGCGCTCAACGTCAACGCCAACGAATACCTGCGCTCCGTGCTGGTCAAGGCGCTGGGCGAAGAGCGTGCCGCCAGCCTGCTGGAAGATATTCTGGAAACCCGCGATACCGCCAGCGGTATCGAAACGCTCAACTTTATGGAGCCGCAGAGTGCCGCCGATCTTATTCGCGACGAGCACCCGCAGATTATCGCGACCATTCTGGTTCACCTCAAACGGGGCCAGGCAGCCGATATTCTGGCGCTGTTCGAAGAGCGTCTGCGTCACGATGTGATGCTGCGTATCGCCACGTTTGGCGGTGTCCAGCCAGCCGCGCTGGCGGAGCTGACCGAAGTGTTGAACAACCTGCTCGACGGCCAGAACCTCAAGCGCAGCAAAATGGGCGGCGTGAGAACGGCGGCCGAGATCATCAACCTGATGAAAACGCAGCAGGAAGAAGCGGTCATCACGGCGGTGCGCGAGTTCGACGGCGAGCTGGCACAGAAAATTATCGACGAGATGTTCCTGTTCGAAAACCTGGTCGAAGTGGACGATCGCAGCATCCAGCGCCTGCTCCAGGAAGTGGATTCCGAATCGCTGCTTATCGCCCTCAAAGGTGCCGAGCAGCCGCTGCGCGAGAAGTTCCTGCGCAACATGTCCCAGCGTGCAGCCGATATCCTGCGCGACGACCTGGCCAACCGTGGTCCGGTGCGTCTGTCTCAGGTGGAAAACGAGCAGAAAGCTATCCTGCTTATCGTTCGTCGACTGGCCGAAACCGGCGAGATGGTGATTGGCAGCGGAGACGACACCTATGTCTAATGAGCTGCCGTGGACGCGCTGGACGCCCGACGATCTGGCACCTCCCCTCTCCGAGTTTACCCCCGTCGCGATCTCGTCCGATGAGGGCGAGATCGATACCGCGGTACCCGAGCTGAGCGAAGAAGAGCAGCGTGCGCAGATGCTGGCACAGATGCAAATGCAGGCGCACGAACAAGGCTTTAACGCCGGTCTGCACGAAGGACGGCAGAAAGGCCAGGAGCAGGGTTATCAGGAAGGGCTGGCAAAAGGGCTGGAGCAAGGCATCGAACAGGCGCGTCAGCAGCAGGCGCCGCTCAATGCCCGTATGCAGCAGCTGGTGAGCGAGTTCCAGCACACGCTGGACGCGCTCGACAGCGTGATTGCGTCGCGCCTGATGCAGATGGCGCTGGAAGCCGCGCGTCAGGTGATCGGCCAGACGCCAGCCGTCGATAACTCGGCGCTGATTAAACAGATTCAGGGTCTGCTCCAGCAGGAGCCACTGTTCAGCGGCAAACCGCAGCTGCGCGTACACCCGGACGATCTCCAGCGCGTGGAAGAGAGTCTTGGCGCGACGCTCAGCCTGCACGGCTGGCGGCTGCGCGGCGATCCCTCGTTACACCATGGCGGGTGCAAAGTCTCTGCGGATGAGGGCGATCTGGATGCCAGCGTCGCCACCCGCTGGCAAGAACTGTGCCGCCTGGCAGCACCGGGAGTTGTCTGATGACCGCACGCCTTACCCGCTGGCTCAACACGCTCGATAACTTTGAAACGAAGATGGCGCAACTGCCATCCGTTCGTCGTTATGGACGTCTGACCCGCGCCACCGGCCTGGTGCTGGAAGCGACGGGCCTGCAGCTTCCGCTGGGTGCCACCTGCGTTATTGAGCGTCAGGACGGGCTGGAAATGCGTGAGGTCGAAAGTGAAGTGGTCGGATTTAACGGCCAGCGCCTGTTCCTGATGCCGCTCGAAGAGGTGGAAGGCATTCTGCCCGGCGCGCGCGTCTACGCGAAAAACAGTTCAGGCGACGGTCTGCAAAGCGGCAAGCAGTTACCGCTTGGGCCAGCGCTGCTGGGGCGCGTGCTGGACGGCAGCGGCAAGCCGCTCGACGGCCTGCCCTCGCCGGACACCACCGAAACCGGGGCGCTGATCACCCAGCCGTTCAACCCGCTGCAGCGTACCCCCATTGAGCACGTGCTGGATACCGGCGTACGCCCGATTAACGCCCTGCTGACCGTGGGACGTGGACAACGTATGGGCCTGTTCGCCGGGTCCGGCGTGGGGAAATCCGTCCTGCTCGGCATGATGGCGCGCTATACCCAGGCCGATGTGATCGTTGTGGGGCTGATTGGCGAGCGTGGACGCGAAGTCAAAGACTTCATCGAAAATATCCTGGGTGCGGAAGGTCGCGCCCGCTCGGTGGTTATCGCCGCCCCGGCGGATGTATCACCATTACTGCGTATGCAGGGTGCCGCCTACGCGACCCGCATCGCCGAAGATTTTCGCGATCGCGGTCAGCACGTTTTGCTGATCATGGACTCCCTGACCCGTTACGCGATGGCGCAGCGTGAAATCGCGCTCGCTATCGGTGAGCCTCCGGCCACCAAAGGTTATCCGCCTTCGGTATTCGCCAAGCTCCCGGCGCTGGTCGAACGCGCGGGGAACGGCATCAGCGGCGGCGGCTCGATCACCGCATTCTATACGGTGCTGACCGAGGGCGATGACCAGCAGGATCCGATTGCCGACTCTGCGCGTGCGATCCTCGACGGTCACATTGTGCTGTCGCGCCGTCTGGCCGAAGCGGGGCATTACCCGGCGATTGATATTGAAGCATCCATCAGCCGCGCAATGACGGCGCTGATAACCGAGAAGCACTACGCCCGCGTGCGTAACTTCAAACAACTGCTCTCCAGCTTCCAGCGCAACCGCGATCTGGTGAGCGTTGGGGCGTATGCCAAAGGCAGCGATCCGATGCTCGACAAAGCGATTGCGCTCTGGCCGCAGCTGGAGGCGTTTTTGCAACAAGGCATTTTTGAACGCGCCGACTGGGAAGACTCAATCCAGGCTCTGGATCTGATTTTCCCGCAGGTGTAACACAGGTGGAGGGCGAAGGTCATGGCGCAAAACAGCGCGTTATCAACGCTAAAAGATCTGGCTGAAAAAGAAGTTGATGATGCCGCACTGCAGCTCGGCGCAATGCGACGCGGGTGCCAGCAGGCTGAAGAGCAACTGAAGATGTTAATCGACTATCAGCATGAATATCGCACCAACCTGAATACCGATATGACGCAGGGCATTGGCAGCCAGCGCTGGATCAACTATCAGCAGTTTATCCAGACGCTGGAAAAGGCGATTGAACAACACCGCCTGCAGCTTAACCAGTGGACCGAAAAAGTGGATACCGCGCTCAACTTCTGGCGCGAGAAAAAACAGCGGCTGCAGGCCTGGCAAACGCTACAGGACCGACAGGTCGCGGCGTCAACCCTGGCGGAAAACCGCCTGGATCAGAAGAAAATGGATGAGTTTGCCCAGCGCGCATCAATGAGGAAACCGGAATGATCACACTGCAACAACTGCTGATGACCGACAGCGACCTGTCAGGCGGCACGCAAACGGGGAAAGGCGCCGAGGATGCGCAAGACTTTCTTTCTCTGCTGGCGGGCGCGTTGACCGATGCGACCGGTCAGGGCAAAGATGCGCCGCTGACCCTGGCTGATTTGAAAGCCGCTGGCAGCAAGCTGTCCAGGGTGGCGCAGCAGGAAACAGGCGAGACCACCCTGCAGGCCAAAATTGCCGACCTGCTCTCACGCCAGGAGACGCTAACCGCCGACGATGACGCGGCGAAAACCACTGCGCTGCAAACGCTGGTGTCCGGGCTGATGCCGACGACCAACGGTGATGCGTTAAAGACGCTGACGCACGCGTCCGCAAAAGATGACGGCAAAACCGATCTCAGCGAAGACGAACTCGCGGGGCTCAGCGCGCTGATGGCGATGTTGCCGCACCAGCAGACGACAACACCCGTGACGACGCAGGCAACCCATGTCGACGGCGTTGCCGCTCAGGCATCCCTCACCTCCGCACTTCCGCAAACGCTGAAAAACGTGTTGCCCGGCAAAGATAATAGCCAGACTCAGGCGGCGTCTCAGCCTGTGGCACAAACGGCTGACGCTGCTCTTCCCGCCAGCGTACCCGTGACGCCTGCGGTCGCGGCGGCGGCTGAGAAACAGGACATCGCGAGCAGCGCGTCGTCATCGTCAACCTCGCCCACCGCAACCCTGGCACCGATCCTCAGCAGCCACGCGTCCTCACAGCCTGCTGCAACCGTTGCCACCGCGCCGGTACTGAGCCAGCCGCTCGGCACCAGCGAATGGCAGCAGACGCTGAGCCAGCACATCACGCTGTTCACGAAGCAAGGCCAGCAGACCGCTGAGCTGCGCCTGCACCCGGAAGACCTGGGCCAGGTGCAAATCTCGCTTAAACTGGATGATAACCAGGCACAGCTGCAGATGGTGTCTCCGCACAGCCACGTGCGCGCGGCGCTGGAGGCGGCACTGCCGGTCTTACGCACCTCTCTGGCGGAAAGCGGCATTCAGCTTTCGCAGAGTAGCGTCAGCAGCGAGAGCTTCGCTGGACAGCAGCAATCCTCATCACAGCAGCAACAGCAGGCTTCCCGCTCGGGCCAGCACGGCGCGTTCAATGAAGAGAGTGATGAGTTATTGCCGACCCCTGCCGCCCTGCAATCCGCCGCGCGCGGAAATGGCGCAGTGGATATCTTCGCCTAAACGCCAGAGGTAGCGTGATTATTCCCGTCTTTTCCACGCTTTGAGATAAGGCGGACACGGGATAATCACCCTATTAAGCTGTACCGAAACAGGAAGCTCGTATCAGATGACTGACTCCGCTATCACCAAAAAAAGTAAGCGCTCCATCTGGATCCCGCTGTTGGTGTTGATCACGCTCGCCGCCTGCGCTACCGCGGGCTATAGTTACTGGCGTATGCAGCAGGAACCGACTGCCGCTGCTGCCAAAGCTGAAGCGCCACCGCCTCCGGCTCCCGTGTTCTTCCCGCTGGACACCTTCACCGTCAACCTGGGTGATGCGGATCGTGTGCTTTATGTTGGCATTACGCTGCGCCTGAAAGACGAAGCGACTCGTTCTCGTCTGAACGATTATCTTCCTGAAGTGCGTAGCCGTCTGCTGCTGCTGTTCTCTCGTCAGGACGCTTCGACGCTCGCTACCGATGACGGTAAGCAAAAACTGGTCGACGCCATCAAACAGACGCTGTCGACCCCGCTGGTAAACGGCCAACCTAAGCAGGAAGTCACTGACGTTCTGTATACAGCCTTCATTCTGCGGTAACGACATGGGCGACAGTATTCTTTCTCAGGCAGAAATCGATGCGCTGCTCAACGGCGACAGCGATAAAAGTGATGATCCGCAACCGGGTCTGAGCGGCGACGACAATATTCGCCCCTATGACCCGAATACCCAGCGTCGCGTGGTACGTGAACGTCTGCAGGCGCTGGAGATCATCAACGAACGTTTTGCGCGTCAGTTCCGTATGGGGCTGTTTAACCTGCTGCGTCGTAGCCCGGATATCACCGTCGGCGCGATCCGCATTCAGCCGTATCATGAGTTTGCCCGCAACCTGCCGGTGCCAACCAACCTTAACCTGATCCATCTGAAGCCGCTGCGCGGCACCGGTCTGGTGGTGTTTTCACCAAGCCTGGTGTTCATTGCGGTGGATAACCTGTTCGGCGGCGACGGGCGTTTCCCGACCAAAGTGGAAGGCCGCGAGTTTACCCATACCGAGCAGCGCGTCATTAACCGCATGCTGAAGCTGGCGCTGGAATCCTATAGCGACGCGTGGAAGGCGATTAACCCGCTGGAAGTGGAGTACGTCCGTTCCGAGATGCAGGTGAAATTTACCAATATCACCACCTCGCCGAACGATATCGTCGTTAACACGCCGTTCCATGTTGAAATCGGCAACCTGACCGGTGAGTTCAACATCTGCCTGCCGTTCAGCATGATCGAACCGCTGCGCGAGCTGCTGGTGAACCCGCCGCTGGAGAACTCGCGCCACGAAGATCAGAACTGGCGTGAAAACCTGGTCCGCCAGGTTCAGCATTCGCAGCTGGAGCTGGTGGCGAGCTTTGCCGATATTCCGCTGCGGTTATCTCAGATCCTGAAATTACAACCCGGCGACGTTTTGCCGATAGAAAAACCCGACCGCATTATTGCCCATGTGGATGGTGTCCCCGTGCTGACCAGTCAGTACGGCACAATTAACGGCCAGTATGCGTTACGCGTTGAGCACTTGATCAACCCGATATTGAATTCGCTGAATGAGGAACAGCCCAAATGAGTGACATGAACAATCCGTCCGATGAAAACAGCGGAGCACTGGACGATCTGTGGGCTGACGCGTTAAACGAGCAAAAGACAACCCCGACGAAAAGCGCGGCGGACGCGGTATTCCAGCAGCTGGGCGGCGGCGACGTCAGCGGCACGCTGCAGGATATCGACCTGATCATGGATATCCCGGTTAAGCTGACGGTTGAGCTGGGCCGCACCCGTATGACCATTAAAGAGCTGCTGCGCCTGACGCAGGGTTCCGTGGTCGCCCTTGACGGCCTGGCCGGTGAGCCGCTGGATATTCTGATCAACGGTTATCTGATTGCTCAGGGTGAAGTGGTGGTGGTTGCTGATAAGTACGGCGTACGCATCACCGACATCATTACGCCATCCGAACGTATGCGTCGTCTGAGCCGTTAAGCATGAAAACCCAGGCAACAATGTCCCAACCCTCCGCGGTACCTGGCTCACCGCTGCTCCAGGTGAGCGGTGCCCTGTTCGGCATTATTGCCTTCATTCTTATTGCGGCCTGGCTGGCTAAGCGCTTTGGTCTGGCGGGCAAAACCGCCGGGACTCGCGGCCTGAAGGTCAGCGCCAGTACCACGCTGGGGCCACGCGAGCGCGTGGTCATCGTCGACGTGGAAGATGCGCGTCTGGTGCTGGGAATTACCGCTTCAAACATCAATGTCCTACATAAACTGCCGCCCGCCCCTGTCACAGGTGACGAACGCGCAGAAGCCCCAGCGGATTTCCAGTCCGTTATGAAGAGTTTGCTTAAGCGTTCCGGGAGATCCTGATGCGCCGTTTGTTATCCCTTACGCTTGCGGGTGTTGGCCTGTTTGCTCCCGCGGTCTATGCGCAACTGCCCGGACTGGTTTCGACGCCGCTCGCCGGAGGCGGTCAAAGCTGGTCGCTTTCGGTTCAGACGCTGGTGTTCATCACCTCTCTAACCTTTATTCCGGCCATTCTGCTGATGATGACCAGCTTCACCCGCATCATCATTGTTTTTGGCCTGCTGCGAAACGCCCTGGGAACCCCTTCCGCGCCGCCCAACCAGGTGCTGCTGGGTTTGGCCCTGTTTTTGACCTTTTTCATTATGTCGCCGGTGATCGACAAGATTTACACCGACGCCTACCAGCCGTTTAGCGAAGATAAAATCTCGATGGAGGTTGCGCTGGAGAAAGGCGCGCAGCCGCTGCGTGAATTTATGCTGCGCCAGACGCGTGAAGCGGATTTAGCGCTTTTTGCCCGCCTGTCCAACACCGGCGAGCTTCAGGGACCGGAAGCGGTGCCGATGCGCATTTTGCTGCCAGCCTATGTGACCAGCGAGCTAAAAACCGCGTTCCAGATTGGCTTCACTATTTTCATTCCGTTCCTGATTATCGACCTGGTGATCGCAAGCGTCCTGATGGCGCTAGGGATGATGATGGTGCCCCCTGCAACCATCGCTCTGCCCTTTAAGATCATGCTCTTTGTGCTGGTCGATGGCTGGCAGCTGCTGGTCAGTTCGCTGGCGCAGAGTTTCTACAGTTGAGGAGCGCGCAATGACGCCAGAATCGGTCATGATGATGGGCACGGAAGCGATGAAAGTCGCGATTGCCGTTGCCGCCCCGCTGCTGCTTGTTGCCCTCGTGACCGGTCTGATCATCAGTATCCTGCAGGCTGCCACGCAGATTAACGAAATGACGCTGTCGTTTATCCCGAAAATCATTGCCGTGTTCGTGGCGATTATCGTCGCCGGGCCGTGGATGCTGAACCTGCTGCTGGACTATATGCGCAACCTGTTCACCAATCTGCCGTACATCATCGGCTGATATCACGATGCTGCACTTCACCAGCGATCAATATGTCCAGTGGCTGGGCGTCTACTTCTGGCCGATGCTGCGCATTATGGCGCTCATCTCGACCGCCCCTATTCTCAGCGAGAAATCGATACCCAAGCGCATCAAAGTGGGCCTGGGGATCGTCATCACGATTATTGTCGCCCCATCCCTGCCGCCGGTTGATATCCCTGTATTTTCCGCAAACGCCGTATGGGTGGCGCTTCAGCAGGTGATGATCGGCGTAGCCGTTGGGTTTACCATGCAGCTCGCCTTTGCGGCAGTGCGTACTGCGGGTGAGCTGATCGGCCTGCAAATGGGGTTATCCTTCGCCACCTTCGTCGACCCCGGCAGCCACCTCAACATGCCGGTGCTGGCGCGCATCATCGATCTGCTGGCGATGCTGCTGTTCCTGTCGTTTAACGGCCACTTATGGCTTATCTCAATGCTGGTGGACACCTTCCACACGTTGCCGATTGGCGAAAATCCGGTTAACAGCAACGCGTTTCTGGCGCTGGTGCGTGCCGCCGGGCTGATTTTTCTCAACGGGCTGATGCTGGCGCTGCCGATCATCACCCTGCTGCTGACCGTTAACCTGGCATTAGGCTTACTGAACAGAATGGCGCCGCAGCTTTCCGTGTTTGTCATTGGTTTTCCCGTAACGTTGACGGTCGGTCTTTTATTAATGTCATTGCTAATGCCACTTATCGCCCCCTTCTGTGAACATTTATTCAGCGAGATATTCAACCTGTTAGCGGATATTGTCAGCGAACTGCCTCGCAAATAATAGTCCTCACACTCCATATTGTCTTTCTGAGGATATTCCTAAAATAAAACGCGAAAAACATCTTCCAGGATATATCTGACGCGGTTTAAATGTTTCTAACCATCTCACAATACTTAATATTTACTTTACTTTAAGAAGATTCCTGGCAAATTATAAGTAACTTTACGGGATAGTGAGTTCGCCTGAAAGTCTTTGTCATGCTCACAGGTTTTATTTGGTTTTTTCCATCCCGTATGGCTGTTTATGAGCTCTCAGGCAGATGGTGAATTATCGTTACGCATTGAGTGAGGGTATGCCATGTCAACGATCATTATGGATTTATGCAGCTACACCCGGCTAGGGTTAACCGGGTATCTGGCAAGCAGAGGGGTAAGAAAGAGAGACATCAACGATGCACACACCGTTGACGAACTCGAAGCCGCTTGTGAAGCACACAAGCCTGGCGTGGTGTTTATTAATGAGGACTGTTTCATTCACGATCCAGCCAACAGTCAGCACATTAAGCAAATCATTAATCAGCATCCTAAAACGTTGTTTATTGTTTTTATGGCGATCGCCAATATTCATTTCGACGAATATTTGTTGGTCCGTAAAAATTTATTGATCAGTTCTAAATCGATTAAACCCGAGTCGCTGGATGACATTTTGGGTGATTATTTGAATAAAGAAGTTAAGAATGTAGGAGCGGTTAACTTACCCACCCTATCATTAAGCAGAACTGAATCAAGTATGCTCAGAATGTGGATGGCTGGACAAGGGACAATTCAGATCTCGGACCAGATGAATATCAAGGCAAAAACGGTTTCGTCACACAAAGGAAATATTAAAAGGAAAATTAAAACGCATAATAAGCAAGTGATCTACCACGTCGTTCGCCTGACCGATAATGTCACAAACGGAATTTTCGTTAATATGCGCTGATCTGCGCAAGACCTTCTGTACCCTACCTGCGATCTCTGGCCTGGCCAGAGATTTTTGCATTTTCAGCCGCATGGGCCGGGGACGGGAACGCCGCCCGACACCACGCTATTCTGCTGCTTCTACAAAAATACCATCCTCATGTCCCAGCTCGTTAAAGAACCAGATGCCGAGCGGGTAGTCTTCCAGTGAAACCAGGTACATTACGCCTTCGCTAAACTCTTCTATTGCCAGCACCACACCCGGGCGGCGCGGCCCACCGTCCGTTTTAACGGTTACCCGATCGTTGACCTTCATACATTCCTCCTGTGGTTTTGAGCCAGTGTAGAACAAAACGCATTAACTGGCACCGATGCCCGGCGCGAATGGTGTTTTTGTGTGCGGTCTATACTTATGGATGGACACGGTTGCATGAGGACCCCGTAATGAAGACCGATAAAGAGTACAGCGACACCATCAAGCGTGAGGTGGAGGTGGATGTCGATGCCCTGCTGGCCGCAATCAATGAGATCAGTGAGTCCGAAGTTCGCCGCTCAGACGATGAGTCAGACAAAGTGATTGTGAACGGAAGGGACTATCACACTTACCGCGAGCTGGCCGAAGCCTTCGAGCTTGATATTCATGACTTCAGCGTGTCTGAAGCGAACCGGTAAGATGAAAAAAATCCCGGTCATGGGGATGGCCGGGATCAAACTTGCTTATGCAAGAAGCACTTGAAAATTCGTTACACCAGGAAATCTGATGTAGAAACAACACTATCCTCAACGGATTTGTCTGACAAGCATATATTCTCCTGGCGAATATAATATTTTATACATGTGAATTTTAGTTATGAGCAGCAACATGCGCCGCGTGTGGGTTACGCAGGAACGATTCCGTCAAACCGCTCTCCCGACACAGTCTTTTTTAGGAATAATCTTAGAAAGCGCTCGTCAGCTATCAGGAGTCCTTATGCCTTCGCTTCAGAAGCCACTGCTGATTTTCACCGATCTGGATGGGACCCTGCTGGATATTCATACTTATGACTGGCAGCCTGCCGCCGCATGGCTGGAGCGGCTACAGGATAAACAGGTCCCCGTTATCCTTTGCAGTAGCAAGACGGCGGCTGAAATGCTCGACATCCAGCAGGAGTTAGGCCTGGAAGGACTGCCATTCATTGCGGAAA
Source organism: Enterobacter mori (assembly GCF_025244905.1). Lineage (NCBI taxonomy): Bacteria > Pseudomonadati > Pseudomonadota > Gammaproteobacteria > Enterobacterales > Enterobacteriaceae > Enterobacter > Enterobacter mori. The sequence continues at coordinate 2,858,097 of NZ_CP104285.1, forward strand.
ACGGGGCGGTCATTCAGCCTGATGTTCGCTGGGATCCTCCTGCCCGACGCATTACAGGGATGGCACATCATACGATTCGTCACGTCATCGAGCAGATCAGGCTGCAAACGCACGTTAAATTCACCACCTTTGACGACGTGAATGAACGGGTAATCGGTGAATGGACGGGACTGACGCCTTCCCGTTCGCTGCTTGCGCGCAGGCATGAAGCGTCCGTGACGTTAATCTGGCGCGACAGCGATGCGCAAATGACGCGCTTTGAAGAGGCGCTGGAACCGCATGGCTTGCAGTGTGTGCAGGGGGCAAGATTCTGGCACGTCCTGGACGCGCGCTGCGGCAAGGATGTGGCGGTAAAATGGCTTACTGAACAGTATCGTCTGCAGGAGCGTGTTGCGTGGACATCACTTGGGCTGGGCGATGGTCCCAACGATGCCTCGCTGTTAGACAGCGTCGACTTTGCGGTAGTGGTCAAAGGCATTAACCGCCAGGGCATTTCGCTGCAGAACGATAGCCCAGAACGGGTTTATCACACCCAGCTTCCCGGTCCCGCGGGCTGGCGCGAAGGGCTCGATCACTTCTTGTTGTGATCGCGCCAGACGACGCAGTTGCGTCCCCCCTGCTTTGCCTCATACAACCGCGCATCGGCAATGGACTGCAGCTGCTCAAAATTATAGTTACCCCTCTCCTGCGCGCTGCTGACGCCCAGTGAGGCACTGATGCGCAGAGTGACGCACTTCTTAACCAGAATCTCTTTGCTGTCGATACGTGCGCGGATCCGCTCAGCAACATTTGCCGCTTCCTCAAGCGTCAGGCCAGGGAGCACGACACAAAACTCCTCGCCACCCACACGGCCGCCCACGTCATTGGTGCGCAGCGCACTCGCAATCAATCCTCCGGCGTGCGACAACACTTTATCCCCTGCCTGATGCCCGAAGCGGTCATTGATGCCCTTGAAATGGTCCAGATCGATCTGGATGACAGAAAACGGCAGGGACTGCTGCTGGCATTGCTTCGCAAGGGCTTTCGCCCGTTCAAACAGCGCCCCACGATTATTCAGGCGGGTCAGCGGATCGTGCCAGGCCTGCCACTGAAGCGAGTGTTGAAGCGTATACATATTGCTGACCATACGCCGGATCACGAGCCAGGAGATCAGCAGCATGGCGGTGAAGAGTGCCCAGAGTAGCGCCAGCACAATACTGATGCTGCCGAAATCCCCGCGAACCCCCTCATGTAGCGTATGCACGCGCAGGACTACGCCCTCAAAATGATCGAGCCGTTCCCAACTGATAAAGCGGCTCCCCAGACGAATCCCCCCCTCCGTGTCGGACTGGATAGCGTGAGCTATCTGCGCCAGCTCGCTTTCATCGAAGTGGTTAACCTTGCTTTCAGGTGATTCTGAGGTCGCAATCATATTGAGGCGCGTGTCGTAAAGCTGGTATTCACCTTCTGTATGGCTGTCCATGGCCTCCATCAGCAGCTGTTTCATCGTGTCAACGCTGATATCCATCGCCACCACGCCATACCAGTAATGGTCGTAATAGATCGGCACGCTGGCAGTAATAAGCCGCTTGTTCCCGATATATGACGACGGAGGCGAAATAAACCAGCGAACGGCACGTGCGCGGTTTTCACGCTCAGACTGCTGTGAAAACCAGGGCTGCGTGACCAGCTGATAATAGCGGGGAGAAATATCTCTCGGTTGTACAGGCGTATCGGTCGCTATAAAGAACCCTGCGCGGGAAACATACAGCACCCGCTCCATGTTACTGCTGTGCGATGACGCCAGACGCAGGAGGTACCCCACTTCGAGGGCAGCAGAGAGTTCGTTTGCCAGGCGCTCGTTATCACGGTTGAGCAGTGTGGTTTTTTCAACAAACGCATCGGACACACCGTTGATGGGTAACGTGCGATTTTCGTCCACCGCAATTTGCCAGTTTGTGGTGTTCCGCAGGGTATTAAAACGCGTCACCGCATTGTGCAGCACACCGAATGCCAGCGGTGTTTGCAGCGCATCGCGCATGCTGTGACGGAAGAAAAGCATTTTATCGACGTTGTACTGCAACTGCCTGTCCATGGCATTTGCGACCGTTTCCAGATGGTTACGCTGGCTGGAGATATAGGCATCTTCCAGTACCACCACTTCACGCCAGGTGAGGAGCGTGGAAAAGACCAGGACAATAATAAAGCAGAGATTAACAATCAGGCCGGGATTGCTACGCTGATGCAGCCATTGCTGAAGAGATCGTTTTACAACATAGGTATCGCGCTGCACACACACTCCCTGGATGCCACATAAAAACGCCCGGCGAACCGGGCGTTAGAGTGATTAAGCCTTCTCGCGATGTTGCCGTCCGTCCCCCGGCTGAAGCTCGTCTTCACGAAACGCTTCCCGCTTGATGCCATAACCATCATGCCACCGGCACTCCACCATACCACTGGAATAACCTGTGACAATCATACGCGGACCACCGTTCTTCGGCTTAACTTCATCACTGACCAAAAAGACCATACCCGCCTCCTGTATCAGGGTGAAACTTTTTCAATTTAGACGAGGAATGGCCTTTTTGCATCCCTGGTCGGGTAGCAATTAGTGCGAGGCTCCACGCATTTTTTCGACTGCTTTTACGGCAGCGACCACGATGGCGCCAATGATAAAGCCCAGCACCAGGTTCAACAGCGTCGGCAAAATAGCGGCGACAATCGCCCCCTGCGCCGAGGCAAAATGCTCAATCGCATGGTGCAGCGGTGCAATACCGTGCACGACAATCCCGCCGCCGACGAGGAACATGGCCAGCGTACCCACGACCGACAAACTTTTCATCAGCCAGGGGGCCAGCGTCAGCAGGCTTTTACCGATACCGCGTGCTACCGCGCTCGATTTCTCCTCCAGCCAGTAGCCGATATCATCCAGCTTGACGATAAGCCCCACCAGGCCGTAAACGCCCACGGTCACCAGAATCGCAATGCCGGAAAGCACCATAACCTGATTGACCAGCGGTGCTTCTGACACAATACCCAGCGTAATCGCCACGATTTCGGCCGAGAGAATAAAGTCGGTGCGGACAGCCCCTTTCACTTTATCACGTTCGAACGTCATAGGATCCTGAGCGGCAAGGGCCTCCAGACGCTGCTGGCGCACCTCTGGCGTGTCGCTCTCTTTACGTGAGGCAAAAGAGTGCAGGACTTTCTCGACCCCCTCGAAGCACAAAAATGCGCCGCCAATCATCAGCAATGGCGTGATGGCCCAGGGGATAAAGGCGCTGATCAACAACGCGAGCGGAACGAGGATCACCTTATTGATAAAGGACCCCTTCGCCACGCTCCATACCACCGGCAACTCCCGGTTAGCCTTTACGCCAGTGACCTGCTGCGCGTTCAGCGATAAATCATCCCCCAGTACACCGGCGGTCTTTTTGGCCGCCAGTTTTCCCATGACCGAGATGTCGTCCAGCAAGGTGGCAATGTCGTCCAGTAATGTTAATAAGCTACTTCCTGCCAAAATCTCTATCCTTCTTTTTTTGCTAATTAAGTGAATAGTATGGAACAAAACCGCACACCCGGAAACAGGCACCTGACGTCAACAAAAAATTCACATTCAGACCACAATTAAAGCACTCGCCAGACCGATAGTTTTGACGTTTACTATGAGCGAACTTTTTATTTCGACGTGAGGGACTATGCGTTTCCGGCAACTATTACCGCTCATTGGAGCACTTTTTTCGCTGTATATCATCTGGGGATCCACCTATTTTGTCATTCGAATCGGTGTGGAAAGCTGGCCCCCGTTGATGATGGCAGGGATCCGCTTCTTCTCTGCGGGCGTATTGTTGATAACGTTTTTGCTGCTGCGCGGCCACAAGCTTCCCCCACTCCGCCCGCTGCTCAACGCGGCCCTGATTGGCTTTCTGTTGCTGGCCGTTGGGAATGGTGCCGTGACCGTGGCGGAGCACCAGAATGTACCGTCCGGGATAGCCGCCGTGGTGGTGGCCACCGTCCCGCTGTTTACCCTCTGCTTTAGCCGCCTGTTCGGTATCCGCACCCGCAAGCTGGAATGGCTGGGGATCGGCATCGGGCTTGCGGGGATCATCCTGCTCAACAGCGGTGGCAACCTGAGCGGAAATCCATGGGGTGCGCTGCTGATCATGGTTGGCTCCATGAGCTGGGCGTTTGGCTCCGTCTACGGTTCGCGAATTGAACTGCCGTCCGGCATGATGGCAGGCGCGATTGAGATGCTCGCCGCGGGTATCGTGCTGCTGATTGCCTCGACGCTGATGGGCGAGAAACTGACAACGATGCCGGACCTGTCTGGCTTCCTGGCCGTGGGGTATCTGGCACTCTTTGGCTCCATTATTGCCATTAACGCCTATATGTTCCTGATCCGCAATGTCTCCCCGGCCGTCGCCACCAGCTACGCATACGTGAACCCGGTAGTCGCCGTGCTTCTCGGTACCGGTTTTGCGGGAGAAGTGTTATCTACGGTTGAATGGCTGGCGCTGGGTGTGATTGTTTTTGCGGTGGTGCTGGTGACATTGGGCAAATATTTGCTGCCTGCGAAACCGGTCGTCACGCCGTGCGAGGTGGAGAAACCTTAATCCCCTGCGTATCGATCTGCGCGGCCTCAGCGCCGCCGCAGATCCACTCTTCCAGCCGCTCTGTCAGGTCCAGATCGCTCAATTTTAGCCTGCCGCGCAGGGCGCACTCCCACACCACTAATACCCGCCAGCCCTGAGAAAGAAGCGTCGCCATATCGCGTTTATCCCGTTCTACATTCTTGCCTATCTTCTCCAGCCAGAAATCGGTTCGCGTTGCGGGAACCTTGAACAGGTAGCAGTTGTGATGGTGCCAGAAACAGCCGTGGGTAAAGATAATGCACTGCCAGGCGTCGAGGATGAAATCGGGACGCCCGGCGAGCGCGGCATCCTGGACGCGAAAATCAAAACCGGCCTGCGTCAGTAATCCCGCCAGCCGTTTTTCAATGGCTGTATCACGCGTGCCGATGGCACGCATGTTTTTACTGCGCGTCGCTTTATTGTGTACGTCCGTCATTGACGGCCTCGCTCTGACGCAGCGCCACAGCCTGTTTAATGCGTGAGGCCAGCAGTTTTGCCACCGCCGCAAACACGGGCACCACCACCGAGTTACCGAACTGGCGGTAAGCCTGGGTATCTGACACCGGGATACGGAAACTGTAACCCTGCGGCGACTCAAACCCCATCAGCCGCGCACACTCACGCGGGGTTAAGCGACGTGGGCGGTGGCGTTGATTCTGCGGATCGTCAAAGTCTTTTTCACCCAGCGCTTTATCCCAGCCTCTGTCGATAAGGATCTCTGCACCATCTTTGTAATAACGCGCCGACAAGGTACGGGTCACGCTGTCTGGATTCGTTGGGTTCACCATGCCAAAACCGAACCCATTGCCTTTGGCCTGGTGCTTTTTGGCATAACGGTAGAGGTATTTCCACAGTACCGGCGTCAGGATAAATTTGGCGTCAACGGCGGGCTCCAGCAGATCGGCCACGCTCGGTCGGCGCGCCGGATATAGCGACGGGATATCCCGCAGGGTGAAATCCCCTTTCAGATTGAGGTCCCGGCGGAAACCTACCAGCACGATACGTTCGCGATGCTGCGGCAGGAAATATTTACCGTCGATGATTTTCGGATCGTCTGCGCCCATGTCCTGCGCATCGGCCACGTCGTAGCCCAGTTCATCCAGCGTTTGCATAATGATACGGAAGGTTTTCCCGCCATCATGGCTTTTTAAGTTTTTGACGTTTTCCAGCACAAAAATAGCCGGACGACGGGCATCAATAATTCGGACCACGTCAAAAAACAGCGTGCCCTGGGTATCACAGGCAAACCCGTGGGCGCGTCCCAGGGCATTTTTTTTCGACACCCCGGCGAGCGAAAAAGGCTGGCACGGGAAGCCTGCCAACAGCACGTCGTGCTCAGGAACGGTTTGCCGAATATGCTCTGCGGCCTCTTCATCGCTGACGCCGCTTTTGTGGCTTAGGGTCACATCGCGGATGTCAGCGTTGAAATGGTGTTCATCAGGATCGCAATACCAGTTGGCCTTATAGGTACGCACCGCGTGTTTATTCCACTCGCTGGTAAACACGCACTGTCCGCCAATGGCTTCAAAACCGTGGCGGATGCCGCCAATACCGGCGAACAGATCGATAAAGCGGAACGCATAGTCTGGATGCGCGGCGGGAGGACGCGGCAGCAGATTTTGCAGATAACGGAACTCGCCGTCGCTCATGCGGAGCCCTGCCCTGTCGCTTATCAGCAGCCTTTTGAGTATTGCCGGACTCCAGTGACTCTCGCCGTGGGCCGCCAGCTGGTTGGCGAGGGTCTTAACATCATAGATATCCAGCAACTGCCGCAGTAATGCCTGCACGGCTGCCGTTGATTTTTCAGCCTGCGCTGGCGCGGGCTCAATCACTGATCGTATTTCCTGCATTCTCTTAACCGGGCAATAAAGACTGGAGACAGATTACCACAGTTTACCGGCTCACACTCCGACGGAAGCGGCTCAATACCTGGCCATCCAGCCCCAGGCAGTCGCCCTGCAGTTCAGCGCTCAGCTTCGCCATAAACTGGATTAGAAAATCAGCGTTATGTCGGGCAAGCTCACGCCCCACTTCGGTTTGCATCGTCTCAGGCAGGCGCAGCAGCTTCGTCTGGAAGTGATCGAGGGCGAAGGCTTTGTCGTCGACATCACGGGAATTCGCAAACGGATCGCGCGCATCAAACAGTGCGACACCCAGCGCACCGGATACGGCAAAAACGCGCGCCAGACCGATAGCGCCTAAGGCTTCCAGCCGGTCGGCATCCTGGACGATTTTGGCCTCGGGACTTTGTGGCGCAATCCCGGCGCTGAAGCTGTGCGCTTCAATGGCGTGTTCCACCGCGGCATACCTGTCTGGCGGAAAGTCCGGGAAATCGCGCTGCAAAATATCATGCGTTTTACGCGCCGCCAGCCGTGAGGACTGGCTGCGTTCGGGATGATTTTTCGGCATGCTGACAATGTCGTGAAAGTAGCAGGCAGCCATTACCACCAGCGGGTCAGCGTTGTAATGAGGCATTATTTTCTGCGCCGTCATCCAGACGCGACGAAAGTGTGAAATATCATGCGCAGTGTCGTCGGAAGCGTGATGTCCATCAAGCCAGGATTCGAAGCGCTGTTGCCACTGAGTGAGTTCCATCATCCTTTTCTGTTACGAAAAATGAGGGTGAATTATAACATAGTCAAATTTAATTAATTGAAAAATAGACGCACGAAATACTTAATAATAATTACCCACTATATTTTCAATCAATTAATTCACATGAAAAATAAAGAGATTGTTAGAAATAATTTGCAATATTTTTACCAATTTAATTACATTTATTTTTGAACCAAATTACCCAGCCATAGAATAGTATCAAATACGTAATTACGGAGGGTGATTACATATATTCATGTAAATTATTTTTAAAGGGAATATATAATGAAAAGAAAAGTTCTGGCAATTCTTGTACCCGCATTATTAATGGCTGGCGCAGCAAATGCAGCTGAGATGTACAACAAAGATGGCAACAAAGTCGACCTGTACGGTAAAGTCGATGCCCGTCATACCTTCTCAGATAACGCGGGCGACGACGGCGATGAAACCTATGTGCAGATTGGTTTCAAGGGCGAAACACAGATTACCAACGACCTGACGGGTTATGGCCAGTGGGAATATAAAACCTACGCTAACGATACCGAAGGTGCGGGTGATACCTCTTTTAACCGTCTGGCCTACGCGGGCCTGAAATACGCTGATTTCGGTTCCTTTGATTATGGCCGTAATTACGGCGTCGTGTATGACGTTGAAGCCTGGACCGATATGCTGCCAGTATTTGGTGGCGATTCCTATACCTGGACTGACAACTATATGGTTGGCCGTACTAATGGTGTGGCGACCTATCGTAATAATGATTTCTTCGGTCTGGTTGATGGTCTGAATTTTGCGCTGCAGTATCAGGGCAATAATGAAGGCGGTCCACACGAAGATCAAAACGGTAATAATATCGACGTTCAGGAAGGCACTAAAAACGGTCACGACGACGTGCGCTTCCAGAACGGTGACGGCTTCGGCATGTCCACCACCTATGATTTCGGTTTCGGTCTGACGCTGGGTGCAGCCTACTCTTCCTCTGACCGTACCAACGAGCAGGTTGCCTATGGCGCAGGCAGTTACAACCGCTTCAGCAAATACGCAGGGGGTGACCGCGCAGAAGCCTGGACCGTTGGCGCGAAATATGATGCTGAAGGCGTCTACCTGGCGATGATGTATGCGGAAACCCGCAACATGACCCCATACGGTAATGACGGCATTGCTAATAAAACTCAGAACTTTGAAGCCGTAGCACAGTATCAGTTCGACTTCGGCCTGCGTCCATCCCTGGCATGGGTATACTCTAAGGGCGTTGATCTGGGTGGCAACGACTATCACCCAGGCAATGGGTATGACTATGTGGATCAGGACCTGGTTAACTACATTGACCTGGGTATGACCTACAGCTTCAACAAGAACTTCTCCACCTATGTCGATTATAAAATCAACCTGCTGGACGAAGATGACGCGTTCTACAACGACAACGGCATCGCGACCGACGACATCGTTGGCGTAGGCATGACCTACCAGTTCTAACCTCCAAAAATACTCAAGCCCGCATTCGCGGGCTTTTTTTATGCAACGGTGAAATGTTATGGCGCTTCCTGCAACGCCACGCGAATAAACCCGTTATTCTGCGCCAGCAGTTCATGCGCCTTCCAGGCATCCAGCCCTGTCAGTACCATCAACACCGCCGTTTTGCAGTTATGGTTACAGCTCTCGAGCGCCGCCTTCGCTTCAGTCCGGGTGCATCCGCCCGCTTCCATCACTATCGCGATTTGCCGTTCAGACCATTTGGTGCTGGTTGCCTCCAGATCCACACGCAGGTTGCTGTAGACTCGCCCGGTCCTCACCGCCAGCCCTGTGGTCACCATATTGAGGATCATTTTTTGCGCGATCCCCGCTTTGGCATTGGCGTATCCCGCCACCACATCAGGCCCCAGTTCAGGCGCAATCACCCTACTCGCTAGCTGTGCCGCCTCACTTTGCGCATCACCTGTAATCACCGCGACCGGTGAACCCAGCGACCATGCATGTCGCATGGCTCCCCATACCCACGGCGTTTTTCCGCTGACGGTCACCGCCAGCATCATGTCGTGCTCGCCAAAGTTAAGCGCCTGCAGGTCGGCGACGCCGCGCTCGTAGCTTGCCGCATCACCGTCCGTCGTAATGGCGATAACGGGATGTTTACCCGGCGCATACTCATCAGCCGCCTGCCTTGCGATACGTCCTGAGGGCCCCGCGCCAACGAGCGCCAGCCGCCCGCCATGACTGAGCGTAGCCGCAGCGTTATCCACCACGTGCGCAATCGTTGTTAAGAAAGGGGTAATAGCAGAAGAGATTTGTGCATCATCCTGGTGAATGACGTTCAGCATATCCAGCGTGGACAATCTGTCGATATTCATCGTGCTGGCGTGCCGTCTTTCCTTGACCGAACCGGTAAGCATAATGCTCATAAACAGCCTCCTTATTATGAGTACCCACACACTATAAAGCGTTTTATATAGGTCACATGAGAGGAGGGTCACGAAAAGAGGACCAAACGCATGCTTTTACATGGCTTTAAGAAAAGCGCGTCATCAGCGATAATTACCTCTTTATAATCATCGCGGAGTGTTGATGAGCGATTTGCAGCCCTTCCCCCTGACGCGCAAGCGCCCTATGAAACTGAACACCCTCGTCACGTTGATGGTGTGCGCGATTATCGGTTCCGTGCTGCTGGTGGTCTTTGCGCTCTATTCAGTGCAAATCACCCGTGCGACCCGCGATGATGTCAAAGACACCGCGCTCGGCATTGCTCGCACCCTTGCGGACAGCCCTGAAGTCAAACGCGGCCTGATGCAGGCGCCCCAGGCGGATATTATTCAGCCCCTCGCCCAGGCGGTGACAAAGCGTAACGATCTGCTGTTTACGGTGGTCACTGACATGCGCGGGATCCGCTACTCTCACCCGAACGAAGCGCTGCTGGGGCTACATTTTATCGGCGACGATTTAACACCTGCGCTGGAAGGTAAAGAGAATGTCTCCGTCAACCGAGGCGCGCTCGCCGAAGCGCTGCGCGTTTTTACGCCCGTCTATGACGCGCAGCAAGAGCAAATCGGCGTGGTGGTGGTAGGCATCTCCCTCAATAAAGTTGAAGAGCAAATCACCCGCGGGCGACTTAACGCCCTCTGGACCGTGTTATTCAGCATATTAATGAGCTCGCTGGCGATCTGGGGTCTGGTCCGCGTGCTCAAACGCATCCTGTTTGGGCTGGAGCCGTACGAGATTTCCGCGCTGTTTGAACAACGTCAGGCGATGCTGCAGTCGCTCCGGGAAGGCGTTCTGGCGGTAGATATTCACGGGCGCGTGACGATGATTAACCACACTGCCAGAGAGATTTTGCTCCTGCCGTCGGGTAAGCAGACTGAAAACGCCAGCGAACCGCTGCTGGCGAGCCTGCGCGAAGTGTCAAAAAGCGGGATTGCGCGTCAGGATCAGGAGATCAGCTGCAACGGACGGTTATTGCTCTGTAACATGGTGCCCGTTAAAAGCCAGAATCGGGTGATCGGGGCGATCAGCACCTTCCGCGATAAAACGGAAATTAGCCAGCTGATGCAGCGAATCGATGGGATGGTCAACTACGTCGATGCCCTGCGCGCCCACACTCATGAATTTATGAATAAACTGCACGTGATCCTTGGCCTGCTGAATATTAAGCGCTATGACAAACTGGAGGAGTACATTCTCCAGACGGCGCATAATTACCAGATGGACATTGGCACCATCCAGAGCAAAGTCAAATCACCGGTTATCGCAGGCTTTTTGCTGGGTAAAATTCAGCGAGCCAAAGAAGCAGGCATCACGCTCACGCTGGCAGATGAGTGCCAGATACCGGATACCGCGAATGAAGAGCAGGTTGCGGTGCTGGTCACCGTGCTCGGTAACTTAATTGAAAATGCACTGGATGCAATGGAAGGCCAGCCAGAAGGCGAAATCACTCTGCTGTTACACTATCAAAATGGCTGGCTCAGCTGCGAAGTCAGCGACGATGGCCCCGGTATCAATCCGGTTCAGCTGGAGGCTATTTTTACAAAGGGCTTCTCAACGAAAGGTGAAAATCGGGGCGTTGGGCTGTTCCTTGCACGTCAGCAAATCCAGAATCTGGGCGGCGATATCACCGTCGAATCTGAGCCTGGCGTATTTACCCAATTTTTTGTTCACATCCCCTGGGATAGCGAGAGGAATATCGCGTGATAAATGTATTAATTGTCGATGATGATGCCATGGTAGCCGACCTCAACCGTCTGTACGTTAACCGTGTTGAAGGCTTTAGCTGCAGCGGCGTCGCCTCCACGCTCAACCAGGCCGAGGCCATGATCAATAACCCGAACCAGCCCGTCGATCTGGTGCTGCTGGATGTCTACATGCAGCAGGATAACGGGCTCGATCTCCTGCCGATCATCCGTGCGTCAGGCCGCCCGATTGATGTGATTATGATCTCGTCAGCGTCTGATGCGAACACTATCCAGACCTCCATGCATTACGGCGTAGTGGATTACCTGATCAAACCGTTCCAGTTCCCGCGTTTTGAAGAGGCGCTTAACGGCTGGAAGGCAAAGCGCAGCCTGATGGGGTCCCACCAGTATTATGAGCAGGCAGACGTGGACAGACTGATCCACGGCGGTGCGCCGGAACTCGCCGACAGTAAAAAATTGCCGAAAGGGTTAACGCCGCAAACGCTGCGCACGATCTGCCAGTGGATCGACGCGCACCCGGAGATGGAGTTTTCCACCGATGACCTGGCGAACGCGGTCAATATTTCGCGGGTGTCTTGCCGTAAGTATTTAATCTGGCTGGCGCAAATCAACATTCTGTTCACCAGCATTCACTACGGCGCGACCGGGCGTCCGGTGTATCGCTACCGGCTGCAGCCGGAGCAAACGGGGTTACTCAAACAGTATTGTCAGTAACGCGATAGCCTTTATCCAGCAGCGTGAAGCGGAAGTGGTGCATCGAGGAGATCACCACTTCTTTTGTTTTGGTCACAAAAATCGCTTCGATATCAGGACGAGCGCGCAGCGCAGCGCAGCCCTTTTCAACGCCCATGCCGTACATCAGCGTGGTCCAGATATCGCCATCGATGGAATCTTTCGACACGATGGTGACGCTGTCCAGCTCGTTGTCCAGCGGATACCCGGTACGCGGGTTGAGGATATGGTGATAGCGCCTGCCATTTTGTTCGAAGTAGCGCTCGTAAGTTCCCGAGGTCACGACGGATCGGTTCTCGACCGCCATAGCGCCAATCAGCGCATCACCGGCGAACGGTTTTTTTAACCCGACGCTCCAGCCCCCTTCCGGTGAGCCTAAGGTCTGGATGTTTCCGCCGAGATTAATCAGCCCCAGATCGGCGCCCTCTTTGTGCAGATAATCCCGTACCCTGTCGGCAATATAGCCTTTCGCAATGGCCCCCAGGTCAATCTCCATTCCCGCTCTCACCAGAAAGACGCTGCTGTTCGCTTCATTCAGCACCACATCCGCAGGATCGGTTATGCCCAGCAGTGCCGTAATTTCATCAGCAGGCGGAACGCTATCGCCGCGAAAGCCAATTTTCCAGCGTTTCACCAGCGGGCCGATGGCCAGGTTAAACGCGCTGTCTTTAAGCACGCTTGCCGCTTTCGCACAGCGAATCAGCTCAAACACCGGACGGCTGACGGCAACCGGATGCTGACCGGCCGCATGGTTGATATCCATCACCTGCGAATGCGCACGGTTAACGGTAAGCAGATCTTCGTACTGTTTGATCAGGCGAAACACGCGGGACGCGAGGGCTTCGTCATGGGAAAAGAGTTTGAGGAGGATGGGCGATCCCATCAGGACGGCGGAGTAGCTGTAAACGCGATGGTCATCAGGCATAGCATGAGTCCTCAGATGTAGCCCCGGCAAGCACCGCGCCGCCGGGGAAACAGGAGCCTTACCGCATTTTCGAACGCAGAGCCGCCTGATGTCCGGCAAGGGTACCAAAAATAATGATATCTGCCACTGCGTTACCGCCGATACGGTTACCGCCGTGGATCCCGCCGACCACTTCACCAGCCGCAAACGCCCCTGGCAGCACGTTGTGGTTGCTGTCCAGCACGCAGGTTTCGGTGTTGATGGTCACGCCGCCCATGGTGTGGTGCACGCCCGGGGCAATCTGAATGGCGTAGAACGGCCCTTCATTGATTGGGGCACGCAGCGCGGTGGTACGACCAAAATCATCATCGTGCTGTTTTTCAACGAAACCGTTGTAACGTTCCAGGGTCGCCAGGAAAGCGTGGTGATCCATACCCAGCGCTTCAGCCAGGGCTTTTGGCGAGCTGGCGCTGGTCACGAAACCTTTCGCGATGTACTCATCCGCCGCTTTATTTTTAGTGCGGACATGCTCATCAAAGACGATCCAGGCATATTTCTCTGGCAGAGCGATGATTTGCGCCGAGACTTTATCGCGGGTCGACATTTCGTTGTAGAAACGCTCCCCTTTCTGGTTCACCAGAATCGCACCGCCGCCGCGGATGGATTCGGAAATCAGATACGAGGTTTTCTGCTCAACGGTTGGGTGGATCTGGATTTCGCCCATATCCACGGTGCCTGCCCCGATGCGCTCCAGCAGCGCGATGCCGCCCCCCGTTGCCCCTTTATGGTTGGTAGTGACGAACCCTTCCAGGTCCGGACGGTATTTGACCACCATCTGGCTGTTGGCGCTGAAACCGCCCGTCGCCACAATCACGCTTTTGGTGGCTACGGTGAGCGTTTCGTTCTCTTCGGTAGTCAGGCGCACGCCGGTCACTTCACCGTTCTCGAAGATAATGTCGCTGACGGAGGTATCCAGCATCACGTCGATGTTGCGTTTGTTGACGTTACGCACCAGGCCGCTGATCAGGTAACCCCCTACCGCAGAGCCGTCTTTTGGACGGTGCGTACGGTCGATGCTCATCCCGCCGGTAGTGGTGATGTCGTTAAGCATAATGCCGCGCGTTGCCAGCCACTCGATGGCTTCTGGCGCATTTTCCACAAAGCGACGCAGCAGTTCCGGGTTGTTCTTGTTGCCGCCGCCTTTCAGGCTCTCCTGGTAGAACAGCTCTTTGCTGTCCTGAATGCCTTTCACGCGCTGGAAGCGGGTTTCGGCGGCGTTCATCCCGGCAGAGGCTTTGATGGTGTTCCCGCCGATGGTTGGCATTTTCTCGACGATCAGCACGCTTGCGCCTTCGTCGTGAGCCTGAATCGCTGCCGCAAGACCTGCACCGCCGCTACCGATCACCACCACGTCCACACATTTGGTTTCGTTCGGGTCAACGCCCTCTTCTGCCGCCAGCGCTTTGCTGGATTTCAGCATCGCTTTGGATACGGCTTTCTTCACCGCTTCGCTCTGGCTGGTTGCGCCGGTGATGGCATCCACGTGCGGGGTGTTAGCGTCCAGAATGCGGGTACGGATCTCTTCAAAGCTGGTCACAAACTCAACGTCTTCACCCGGGCCAGAGGCCAGTTCGATGTCGGCAATGCGGTCGGTTTCGAGGCTGACGTTAATCACCAGCTCGTTGGCATCGTCCTGCACTTTCTCAGTGAAGGTGCCTGGTTTGAATTTAGATTCCCCCATGCTCATGTCGCGGATCATCGCTTCCACCAGCGAGAAGCGCCACAGCGGTTCAGGGATGCTCAGCGCCTCGCGCTGGGTGCTGTCCATAAACAGCTCAAGGCTTTCGCCCGCTGCGATGCGGTCGGTCCAGTCAGGGTACGCAATGGTCGCACGACCAACGGCAATCAGATCGTAACCATGGTCCAGCGCTTCATTGACGTCAGCGGCATTCACCACGCCGCCCACGCCCATCACCGGCACCTGCGCCAGCGTTTCAGAACGCATCGCGCAGTATTTTTCGATAAGCGGCGTTGGGTCCTGGGTGTCGACAATGGAAGGACGCAGGGTCGCGCCGACGGAGAAGTGCAGATAGTCCACGCCGCGCGCCGCCAGTTTTTCCAGCAGGTACATGGTGTCGTCAAAGCGAATGCCGGGGACTTCCATCTCTTCTGGCGAGAAGCGATAGCCAATGATAAACGCGTCGTCCGCGTACTGGCGCACCATTTTGTGGGTGATATCCAGCACGGCCAGCGGGAATTTCGCGCGGTTATCGCGGCTGCCGCCCCACTCGTCGTCACGCTGGTTTGAATTCGGAGAGTAGAACTGTTGAATCAGATAGGTGTTTGCCCCGTGGATCTCCACACCGTCGAAACCGGCCTGAATGGCGCGGCGCACGGCTTCACCAAACTTGCCGATCATGCCTTCCACTTCTGCAGCGGTCAGGGCTACCGGCGTTGCGGCACCTTCACGTGGTGCGGCAACGGCGCTTGGGCCAACCGGCGTGCGGCCACCGATCAGTTTTGGGTCGACCATGCGGCCGCCGTGGTAGATCTGCAGCAGGGCTTTAGAGCCTTTAGATTTAATCGCCTCCGCGATTTTCGCCAGCCCGGCGATTTTTTCGTCGTTATCGATGCCGATTGCGCCCGGGAAGGCAAGGCCGAGATCGTCAACAAAGCAGCACTCGACAATAATGGTCCCGATGCTGCCAGAACGCGCCCGATAGTACTCCACCAGCTCGCTGGTGACAGTGCCATCATAGTAGCCCGTACAGGTTGTCATGGGAGCCATTAACAAACGGTTTTTCAGTTCAGTGCCATTCGGTAATGTGAAGGGGCTTAGAATACGTTCGTTAGTGCTCATAATAAAAACTCCAAACTTTAAAAATTAAGAATTCGTTATCGGGCTCAGTTTTATTTCGCGTTTTTATGCCGATGTCATGATAGTAATATAATGATTTTTTTAGTTTCTAAAGTTATTACGTTAGTTAAAAAACTATTTAATCCCCTCGATAACATTAATAACACATTGGTGTTAGCAACAATAATTCATCTGTTCACAATAATTTAAAATTCGTTAAAATAGAAATGGTCTTACCATGGAACCAAAGGCAACACAAAACAAATAATATCAACAACTTAACATGAGAAGTATTTTTATTATGTTATCAGATTGATAAATTAAATCTTAATAAAGCATAATACCCACATACGCCTGAGTGGTTATTAAAAAAAGAATAAAAATAAGACGGCAATTCTGTTTTCTTGATCGCGATCAATAGTCATGGCATCCAAAGGCGCAATATATAAACATCATATTTTTTAATTTAACGCACACCAACATGCGTTAAACCTTTATTTCAGAAACGACAAAAACGCACCTTAAATAACTAAATAAAGCAAAAGAAACTAAAGAAATCGAATTTGTCATTTCAGCATAAAAAGCATTCTTAACAACTTAAGACGTGAAACTATGAATACAAAAACTGCTGTAACGCCTCCTGTGGCGAATCAGGCATCAAATGGAAAAGCAAAACGACTGCTTATGATGGCGCTGCCCATCGTTGTCGCCGTACTGCTGCTGTTTGTTCCCGTTCCTGAAGGGTTGCCGCCTTACGCATGGCACTACTTCGCTATCTTTGTTGGCGTGATCGTGGGTTTGATCTTCGAACCGCTGCCGGGTGCGGTGATCGGTCTGACCGGCGTGGTCGCCATTGCCCTCTGCAGCCAGTGGGTACTCTTCAGTCCGGAACAGCTGGCTGACCCGAAATTCAAGCTGGCAGGTGCCTCCTTTAAGTGGGCGGTGAGCGGTTTTGGTAACTCAACCGTCTGGCTGATCTTCGGTGCCTTCATGTTTGCCGCAGGCTATGACAAAACCCGCTTCGGCCGCCGTCTGGCGCTGATTCTGGTGAAGTACCTGGGCCGTCGCAGCCTGACGCTCGGTTACGCTATCACCTTCGCGGACCTGCTGCTGGCACCGTTTACCCCGTCCAACACCGCACGTAGCGGCGGGACTATCTACCCCATCATCGCTAACCTGCCGCCGCTGTACGGTTCAAAACCTAATGACCCAAGCGCGCGTAAGATTGGTTCATATCTGATGTGGGTGGCGATCACTGCGGCCTGTATCACCAGTTCGATGTTCCTTTCTGCTCTGGCACCTAACCTGCTGGCGCTGGCGCTGGTGAAAAGCACGGTTGGGATTGATATCTCCTGGGGGACCTGGTTCCTCGCCTTCCTGCCGCTGGGCGTGCTGCTGATTCTGACCATGCCGCTGCTGGCCTACTGGTTCTACCCGCCAGAAGTTAAAGTGAACAACGAAGTGCCGCTGTGGGCGACCCGTGAACTGGAGAAACTGGGCAAACTGTCGCGCAACGAAATCCTGCTGCTGGTGTTCGTATGCTGCGCGCTGATGATGTGGATCTTCGCTGCCGCGTGGATTGAACCTGCAATGGCTGCCCTGCTTATCGTTGGCCTGATGCTGTGGACCGGCGTGCTGGAGTGGAACGATATCACCGGTAACAAAGCCGCATGGAACACCTTCGTCTGGTTCGCCACGCTGGTAGCGCTGGCGGATGGCCTCTCCTCCACCGGCTTTATTAGCTGGCTGGGTAAAGAGGGTGGTCTGTTAATGAGCGGTATCTCGCCGGGTGTGGCTACCATCGTGCTGCTGCTGGCGTTCTACCTGCTGCACTACCTGTTTGCCAGCACCACCGCGCACACCACGGCGCTGCTGCCAGCGATGCTGACCATCGCCTCCACCATCCCGGGCATGAATATGGAAGTGTTTGTTCTGCTGATGGTGACCTCGCTGGGCGTGATGGGGATTATCACCCCGTACGGTACTGGCCCAAGCCCGATTTACTACGGTAGCGGCTACCTGCCAACCAAAGACTACTGGCGCCTCGGCACCATCTTCGGTGCCATCTTCCTGGCGGCCCTGCTGCTGATTGGTTATCCGTGGATGTCCATGATGTTCTGATTCCTGACCGCCGGGCTAATCCTCCGGCGGTTTTATTTTTTTGGAGCAAGCTATGTCAAACAAACAGTTTTTTTATCAAGACCCCTTCCCTCTCGCGCATGACGACACCGAATATTACCTGCTGACTAAAGAGCACGTTTCCGTTGCCGAATTCGACGGTCAGGACGTGCTGAAAGTGGAGCCAGAAGCCCTGACCCTGCTGGCGCAGCAGGCCTTCCACGATGCTGCGTTTATGCTGCGCCCTTCCCATCAGAAGCAGGTCGCCGCCATTCTTAACGACCCGGAAGCCAGCCAGAACGACAAATACGTTGCCCTGCAGTTCCTGCGTAACTCTGAAATTGCCGCAAAAGGCGTGCTGCCAACCTGTCAGGATACCGGCACCGCGATCATCATGGGCAAAAAAGGCCAGCGCGTCTGGACCGGCGGCGGTGACGAAGCGGCCCTGAGCCAGGGCGTGTATAACACCTACATCGAAGATAACCTGCGCTACTCGCAGAATGCGGCGCTGGATATGTATAAAGAGGTGAATACCGGCACCAACCTGCCCGCGCAGATTGACCTCTACAGCGTGGACGGGGACGAGTATAAATTCCTGTGCATGGCGAAAGGCGGCGGTTCCGCCAACAAAACCTATCTCTACCAGGAAACCAAAGCGCTGATCACTCCGGCGAAGCTGAAAAACTACCTGGTTGAGAAGATGCGCACCCTGGGCACCGCAGCCTGCCCGCCGTACCACATTGCCTTTGTTATCGGCGGCACCTCAGCGGAAGCCACGCTGAAAACCGTTAAACTGGCTTCCACCCGCTACTACGATGCGCTGCCAACCGAAGGCAACGAACACGGTCAGGCGTTCCGTGATGTTCAGCTCGAACAGGAACTGCTCCAGGAAGCACAGAACCTGGGTCTGGGCGCGCAGTTTGGCGGCAAATACTTTGCCCACGATATTCGCGTGATCCGCCTGCCGCGCCATGGTGCCTCCTGCCCAATCGGCATGGGCGTCTCCTGCTCCGCTGACCGTAATATCAAAGCGAAAATCAACCGCGACGGGATCTGGATTGAGAAGCTGGAACACAATCCGGGCCAGTATATTCCTGAGTCCCTGCGTCAACAGGGGGAAGGAGAAGTGGTCAGCATCAATCTCGACAAGCCGATGAATGAGATCCTGGCGCAGCTTTCCGCGCACCCGGTCTCCACCCGCCTGTCGCTGAACGGCACCATCATCGTGGCGCGCGATATCGCCCACGCGAAGCTGAAAGAACTGCTCGACAACGGGGAAGAACTGCCGCAGTACGTTAAAGATCACCCGATTTACTACGCAGGCCCGGCGAAAACGCCAGAAGGTTACGCGTCTGGCTCACTCGGCCCGACCACCGCGGGACGTATGGACTCCTATGTGGACTTACTGCAATCCCACGGCGCGAGCATGATCATGCTGGCGAAAGGTAACCGCAGCCAGCAGGTAACGGACGCCTGCCATAAACACGGCGGCTTCTACCTCGGCAGCATCGGCGGCCCGGCAGCGGTACTGGCGCAAAACAGCATCAAGAGCCTGGAGTGCGTGGCGTATCCTGAGCTGGGTATGGAAGCCATCTGGAAAATTGAAGTGGAGAACTTCCCGGCCTTTATCCTGGTGGATGACAAAGGCAACGATTTCTTCCAGCAAATCCAGAACAAACAGTGCAAAGGTTGCTCACAGCGCTGAGCGTTTCCATAGTGCCGGCAGCAGCGACAACGTATCATTGATCCTCTCGCGCTTGTCGCTGCCCGGCTTCCAGATGGTCACTATCGTCTGACTAATCCCCTGGCTGCCCACTTCCGTGTGCAGCCTTTTTACCTTTTTCCACTCCTGCGCCTGAAAATGGGTCGGCAGAAATCCCCAGCCGCACCCTTGCTCCAGCAGACCGCGTAACATTTCCAGATCATTTGTAAAAAGGGTATGTCCGGAGATTTGCAAACGACGCGCAACCGGCTCATCAGATGCCGCATGCATGATGACCTGCGGCACCAGAGAGAGGTCGAGCAGCGAAAGCGGCGATGTACTCTCGCAAAAAAGCGAGGTCGCGGCGTAAAAGTCCATATCAATCGCCCCCAGCGCCCGCCACTCCATCTCATTGCCTACGCTGCGATTGCGCGCCTGGCAGATACCTAAATCCGCCTCTCCGCTCGCCAGCATGGCTTCCGCCTCGTCACGCGACGCGCTGGTCAGGCTCAGGCGTATGTTTTGGGTTGCCATGTTTTCTATCAGCGCCTGCAGAAAATCCCGGGGAGTGAAAGGATCGTAAACGAGGGAAATGTCCTGCGTCGCGCTGTCCGGAACCGCTCTGGCAAAAGCCTCAAAGGCCCTGACCTGCCGCATCAGCAGGTGCGCCTGTCGCTGGAGCTGCTCCCCTTCCGGCGTTAATTGCAGGTGGCGTCCCTCGCGCAGGAACAGGGCATAGCCCAGACCGTCCTCCAGAAAATCGATCAGATCGCGCAGGGTGGTGCGATCTTTTCCGAGCTTGCTGGCCGCCTTCATCAGGCTGCCGTGCTCAGCCACGGCGGTGAACGCCTCAAGCTGGGCAAACGAATACATCAATGTCGCCACACCACACTCCCGTTAATTTACGGGGGGATTTTCCCCCATAACGCGTTTTTTATTATAGGCCGCGGGTTCTTAAACTGAAGTCCTTCCTGAGCCAAACGAGATACATATGAAAATCAAAACAAACCGCACGCTGCTCGCGGCGCTGGTTGTCAGCAGCCTGCTCTCGCCCGCCGTCATGGCGGCCTGCAACGGTACCGACCTCACTACCTGTCCGGCACCTTTCGATGCCAAACTGCCGGATGCGCATACCATGCTGACCTGGAGCCAGTCCGACCGCGTCGTGGGCTTTCGTAATGACTACCGCAACTATGCGGGAGACGTGTTCCGCCACGGCAACGCTACGCCGCTGCTGGCGGCAGACAAACCGCTCACCGATGCCCGCTACCAGGTTAACGGCAAGACCTGGAACCTTCAGGATTACCTGAAACGCCAGAACGTCAGCGGTATGCTGGTGCTGAAGAACGGCAAAGTGGCCTATAAATATCTGGGTGAAGGCAATACCGACTCCACGCTCTGGACCTCACGTTCCGTGGGCAAATCCGTGGTCTCGGCGCTGGTTGGGGTCGCGATCAAAGAGGGCAAAATTCGCTCCCTTGATGACCTCATCACCCAATACGAACCGGATTTGAAAGCCACCGCATGGGACGGCGTGACGCTGAAAGAGCTCACCACCCACACCTCCGGCGTGGCGTGGAATGAAGACTATACCGACCCGAAATCGGACTTCGCTCAGCTGACCCAATGTGAAGCGAAACCGGGAACCTATGACTGCGTGCGCACGCTGGTGAAAGGGTTACATCGCGAACACCCGGCGGGCGAAAACTGGTCATACTCCTCGGGCGGCGCATGGCTACTGGGTGACGTGCTTGAACGCGCCACCGGCATGACGCTTGCGGCGTATCTGGAGAAAAGCATCTGGCAACCCTACGGGATGGCGAGCGACGGCGTATGGCATGCCTACCGCAAGGGCCAGCACGACGTCGGCGCCCACGGCTTTAACGCCACGCTGGAAGACTGGGGCCGCTTCGGGGAATTTATCCTGCATAACGGTACGCTTCCCTCAGGCAAACAGATCCTGCCTGACGGCTGGGTGAAGGAGTCCGCAGACTGGACGCAGGCAACGGGATCGGTGTCGAAGGCGCACCCGCAAGGGTTGTACGGCTATCAGTGGTGGAACAACGAGGTGCCCGCTACGGCCACAGACGTTAAGCCAGCGGTGCAGGACTCCCTGAAAGATTCACTGTGGGCGCTGGGGATTTTTGGCCAGATGATTATGGTGAATCAAAAGGAAAACCTGGTGATCGTCCAGTGGTCCACCTGGCCGCAGGCGGAACCGTCATTCAGCGCCCAGCCGCTGGAAGCGTCGCTGATGTTTAGCGCGATAGCGAACGCGCTACGCTGAATAGAATAAGCCAGGCCCAGCCTGGCTTATCTTCTGCGCAATGTCACAAAACAGGGATATCAGCCACTTAGCAGAATGCGGTGAATGAAAAATCAATTAATTGTTAAGTTATTGTTAGAAACGTAAATCCTGGTCAACGTCCTGTCATTGATGCACGCCACGCATCAGTTCATGCGCGATTTGCGCTTATTAATTTCCGTTTAATGAGCCAGTTTTCAGAAACAGACGGACAACACGTCAATAATAAACTGGAGACTACGATGATTTCCTCAACCCCACCTGCAACCGTTCGCGCAAGAGCGGGCGCGATACTTCGCGTCACCTCCGGCAACTTCCTTGAGCAATTCGATTTTTTCCTGTTCGGGTTTTATGCCACCTACATTGCGCATACCTTCTTCCCGGCGAGCAGTGAATTTGCCTCGCTGATGATGACCTTCGCCGTCTTCGGCGCGGGCTTTTTGATGCGCCCCATCGGGGCAATCATGCTCGGCGCGTATATTGATAAGGTTGGCCGCCGCAAAGGGCTGATCGTCACGCTGTCGATTATGGCGGCGGGAACCTTCCTGATCGTGCTGATCCCCTCCTATGAGAGCATCGGCCTGTGGGCGCCGCTGCTGGTGCTGATAGGGCGCTTGCTGCAGGGCTTTTCCGCCGGGGCGGAGCTTGGCGGGGTGTCGGTCTATCTGGCGGAAATCGCCACGCCGGGCCGCAAGGGCTTTTATACCAGCTGGCAGTCCGGCAGCCAGCAGGTGGCGATTATGGTGGCGGCGGCAATGGGCTTTGCCCTGAACGCACTGATGGAAGAGAGTGCCATCCGCGAATGGGGCTGGCGCATTCCGTTCCTGTTTGGCTGCTTAATCGTGCCGTTTATTTTTATCCTGCGCCGCAGGCTTGAAGAGACGGAAGCGTTTCGCGCGCGCCGCCACACGCTGGCGATGCGTCAGGTCTTTACCACCCTGCTGGCGAACTGGCCGGTTGTGGTTGCAGGCATGCTGATGGTGGCGATGACCACCACCGCGTTCTATCTGATCACCGTCTACGCGCCGACCTTCGGCAAAAAAGTGCTGATGCTGAGCGCCTCTGACAGCCTGCTGGTCACGCTGCTGGTGGCGATCTCTAACTTTATCTGGCTGCCGGTGGGCGGCGCGCTGTCGGACCGCTTCGGACGCAAACCGGTACTGATTGCCATGACGCTTCTGGCGCTGGCGACCAGCTACCCGGCGCTGACGCTGCTGGCGCAGTCCCCAAGCTTCTCCATGATGCTGAGCGTGCTGCTGTGGCTCTCTTTCCTGTACGGCCTGTATAACGGCGCGATGATCCCGGCGCTGACGGAGATCATGCCCGTTGAAGTGCGCGTGGCCGGTTTCTCGCTGGCGTACAGCCTCGCTACCGCTGTCTTCGGCGGGTTTACGCCGGTCATTTCGACGGCGCTGATTGAGTACACCGGTGACAAAGCCTCCCCGGGGTACTGGATGAGCTTCGCGGCGGTCTGCGCCATGCTGGCAACGCTCTATCTCTACCGTCGCAGCGCGCTGCATCTGCAAACAGCCCGTTAATCCGGAGAGGATGATATGCACACATTTATGCGTTCAGGACTGACCGGGCTGGTATTGCTGGCAACCAGCGCAGCGGCGCTGGCCCAGGAGGTGACCGTTATGATCTCGGGCGGTTTTAAAGCCGCCCTGGAAAAGCTCGCGCCAGAGTATGAAGCCAAAAGTGGCGACCGCATTGTGCTGATCCCGGGGCCATCCATGGGACAAACGCCCCAGGCCATCCCCAACCGCCTGGCGCGCGGAGAAAAAGCGGACGTGGTGATTATGGTCGGGGATGCGCTGGCGCATCTGGCGAAGGACAGGATGGTCAAAGAGGGCTCGCGCGTTGAGCTGGCGGATTCGCCCGTCGGCGTGGTGGTGAAAGCAGGCTCGCCGGTGCCGGATATCGCCACGGAGGCCACCCTGCGCCAGACCCTGCTGAAGGCGAACGCTATCGCATACTCCGACAGCGCCAGCGGGCGGTATGTGCAAACTCAGCTGTTTAAAAAACTGGGGATTGAAGAGCAGGTTGCGGGAAAAGCGCACAAGGTTGAGCGGATCCCGGTCGCGTCGGAAGTGGCAAAAGGGAAGTACAGCATCGGGCTCCAGCAGGTGAGCGAGCTGCTGCCTGTTCCGGGGATAACCTTTGTCGGCAAGCTCCCGGATAATCTGCAATACATTACCCGTTTTG
Source organism: Enterobacter mori (assembly GCF_025244905.1). Taxonomy (NCBI): domain Bacteria; kingdom Pseudomonadati; phylum Pseudomonadota; class Gammaproteobacteria; order Enterobacterales; family Enterobacteriaceae; genus Enterobacter; species Enterobacter mori. The sequence continues at coordinate 2,882,300 of NZ_CP104285.1, forward strand.
CCGGTGCAGTGACGGCCCACGCGGATCATCCCTCAGAGGCAAAAGCGCTGCTGGATTACCTCGCGTCAGCCAGCGCGCGGGAGACGATAACCGCTACCGGGATGATCCCCGTCGCTACGCCGCGCGATAGCGCGCGGTAATCAGCGTTTCCAGCTCGGCGGCAATCCATGACTGAATACGCCCGCTGCGCCGAATCAGCCCGACGGTGCGTTTGACTTCGGGTTCGGTCAGCGGGATCTGCGTCAGAATCGAATGTTCAGCGTTCGGCATTGACATCGCGGGGACGGCCGCAATGCCAATCCCCGCCTCCACCATCCCCAGCATCGTGGTGACGTGGCGCGTTTCACAGATCCCCGGACGCTCGGGCTTCATGTGGCCGAGCATCTGGTCGAGCAGGTTGCGGTTTCCGGAGGTGATATCCAGGCTGATGTAATCCTGCTGAAAAAACGCCTGCCAGGTCAGATTCTTACGCCCCGCCAGCGGATGATCGCGACGGCATGCGGCAACGTACACATCCTCCACCAGCGGAATGAACGCGATCTCCGGCTGCAGGCTTCTCGCAAAGCAGATACCAAAATCCGCCTGACCGCTGGTCACCGCCTCAATGACATTCCCCGCGCTGCTGTCGATAAGCTTAATGCGCACGCGTGGATAGCGGCTGTGGAACTGGCGGATAACCTCGGGCATAAAATGACAGGCAGCCGAAGGCACAGTGGCGACGGTGATCAGCCCGGTGCGCTCCTCGCTCACCTTGTCGATATCGGCCAGCATCGACTCCACGTTTTCCAGAAGCACCCCACAGCGCTCGGCAAAGGTTTGCCCGAAGAGCGTCAGCGTCACGCGCCGGGTGGTTCTGTCGAACAGTTTGGCCCCCACTGCCGCCTCCAGCTTTTCGATGCGGCGGCTTAAGGCAGACTGAGAAATGCAGATAGATTCTGCCGCAATACGGAAATTACCGTATTCCACCAGGGCTCTGAAGGCGTAAAGATCGTTGAGGTCGAAATTGACGGGCATACTTTCTGGCAATCCTTAGCGCTTTCTGGAAACTCGAACATTCATAATAGCGAGTTATGCATCAGCGGCAACCTTCGCCGCTGATGTGCGCCCGGAAAGTGCTATGCGCAACAGTGTTCGTCGATGTATGACTCGGCCGCCGACTCTACCAGCGCCATCTCCTCGCGGCTCAGCAGCTTCTCAATATTCACCAGAATAATCATTCGGCTGTCGAGCACCCCCAGCCCAAGCAGGTAACGGCCGGAGAGTACCGAGGCCACGTCCGGGGTCGGCTTGATGTTATCCACGTCAATCGACAGCACGTCCGCCACGCCGTCAACCACAATGCCCACCACGCGGTCATTCAGATTGAGCACAATGACCACCGTTTTGTCGTCCTGCGACGGGTCAGGCAGTTCAAAGCGCACGCGCAGATCCACAATCGGCACTATCACGCCGCGCAGGTTAGTGACGCCGGTAATAAAGTTCGGCGCGTTCGGAATGCGCGTCAGGCGGTCGCAGCCGCGGATCTCCTGCACTTTGAGAATATCAATGCCGTACTCTTCGTCGCCCAGGCGGAATACCAGGTACTCCTGTGCGGTAACGTCAGCGGCGGTGGGTTTACTGGCGGTTGCTACAGTCATGCTATTACCCCCTCCCTCTGGGGTTGTGGAACGTTGAGCGTCGACAGCTCAACCACATCAAGGATCAGCGCCACGCTGCCATCTCCGAGGATGGTCGCCGCGGAGACGCCAGGCACTTTGCGGTAGTTATGTTCAAGATTCTTCACCACCACCTGCTGCTGGCCGATAAGCTGATCGACCCACAGCGCATAGCGGCAGCCCGCGCTTTGCACGATAACCACAATACCGTCGTCGGCAGGCGCTTCGCCCGCCACCGAGAGGCGCTGGCGCAGCAGCACCAGCGGCAGATATTCACCGCGCACCTGCAGCAGCCGCTCTTCACCCACAAAGCGGCACAGCATCTCGTCGGTTGGGCGCAGCGATTCCATCACCGCGCCCAGCGGCAGAACGTAAATCTCGTCCCCCACCTTCACCAGCATGCCGTCGAGGATCGCCAGCGTCAGCGGCAGGATAATGCGGATAGTCGTTCCGGCACCGGGCGTTGAGAGCACGTCCACGTGGCCGCCCATCGCCAGAATATTGCGTCGGACCACGTCCATGCCCACGCCGCGCCCGGACACGTCCGTCACGCTCTCGGCGGTGGAAAAACCGGCGGCGAAGATCAGCATCCACACGTCGTCATCGCTCATGGTGTCGCTGATGGCCATCCCCTGCGAACGGGCTTTGGCGAGGATTTTTTCCCGGTTAAGGCCAGCCCCATCGTCGCTGACTTCAATCACAATATTGCCGCCGTGGTGCTCAGCGGAGAGCATCAGGTTTCCGGTCACCGGTTTCCCTTTGGCAACGCGCGCCTCTTTCTCTTCAATACCGTGGTCGAGGCTGTTACGCACCAGGTGGGTAAGCGGGTCGATAATGCGCTCGATCAGGCTCTTATCCAGCTCGGCGGACCCGCCTTTGAGCGTCAGTTCGACCTCTTTATTGAGACGGGAGCCCAGGTCGTGCACCAGCCGCGGGAAGCGGCTAAAGACGTAATCCATCGGCATCATACGAATGGACATTACCGACTCCTGCAGCTCGCGGGTGTTGCGCTCCATCTGCGCCACGCAGCCGGACAGCAGATCGTAGCTGGCCGGGTCGAGGGTTCTCGACAGCTGGGAGAGCATCGCCTGAGTGATGATCAGCTCGCCGACCTGGTTGATGATCTGGTCAACTTTGCTCACCGCCACGCGAATGCTGCCCGACTCCTGATTCGCCGCCCGCGAGGCTGGCGACGCTTTTTTGGCGACGGCCTCCGGCGCGGCAGCCGGTTTTTGCTCCGGCTCTGGCGCAGGTGCGGTCAGGGGCTCTGCGGGGTTCACCTCAATTTGCTTACTGTCGAGTACAAAGCAGAGTACGGCGGTGATATCGTCCCCCGAGGCGGTGGTCAGCAGCGTGACCGTCATGCTGTCCGGCGTCGTCTCGACGTGCGTAATCTCGCCCATATTGGTCAGCTCGTCGCGCAGCATCGTCTGCTCGCGCTCCCCGACGTTATGCAGGGTCACCACCAGCGAGGTTTCCGTCTCCTGCGCCGCGCTGACGGGCTGCGGTGCTGCGGATTCAGGGGTTGCCGCTGGCGGCGCGGGCTGTTGGCCCTCAAGGGCAATCTCCCTCAGGGCTTCACAGATATAGCGATAACGGGCTTCATCAGGCTCCTGCGAAGACTGATAGGCTTCCAGCTGCGCTTGCATAATGTCCTTACATTCCAGAAAAAGGTTGATGATTGACCGACTGAGCGCCCTCTCCCCTGCCCGCGCCTGATCGAGGAGATTTTCCAGCAGGTGAGTTGTCTCCTGTAAAGCACTGAAGCCAAAGGTGGCCGCGCCCCCTTTCAGCGAGTGAGCCGCGCGAAAGATGGCGTTCAGCTGCTCCAGGTCCGGCGCCGCGACGTCAAGCTGCAGCAGCAGCTGTTCCATTTCGGCCAGCAGCTCTTCCGCCTCGGTAAAAAAAATCTGCGAAAAATCATTCATGTCCATCGGTATAACCCTGCACGTTTTGCAGATTGATATCGTTCAGCACGCCGTCTGCGCGCTGGGCATGAGTATCCTCCAGGCGGATCTCCTGCTCTTTCGCGCGACTAAGGACCAGAATGCTGATGCGGCGGTTGACGGCACTCTCAGGCGACGAGTTGTCCAGCGGCATCCGGCTGGCGGTGCCGATCACGCGTAAAAAGCGCTCATCGCTTAGCCCACCGCGGACCAGCACCCGACGGGCGGCGTTGGCGCGCCCGGCGGAAAGCTCCCAGTTGCTGTAGCCGCCATCGCCCCCGGCATACGGCAGCGAGTCGGTATGCCCCGTCAGGCTCAGCGCGTTGGGCAACTCCTGAAGCAGCGGCACCAGGGCCTGCAGAATGCCGTTCATATAGGACTCCGGCAGTTCGCTACCGACGCGGAACATCGGGCGGTCCTGCGAGTCGGTGATCTGGATCAGCAGGCCGTCGTTCGTGAGGTTCAGCAGAATGTTGGATTTAAAGTTATTCAGCCGGGGATCGGTTTCGATCATCTTCTGCAGCTTCTCTTTCGCCTGCTTCAGGCTTTCAAAGCGCTTGTGCTTGTCAATCGCGTTGATTTGCCCTTTGAATACTTCGCCCTGCCGCTTGAGGATGTCATCCCCACCCCCGGGGATGACGCTGTCGCTGAGGCTGGTTTTATCACCGTTCGCCATCGACGGCTTAAGCGGCATACGGAAGTAATCCGCAATCAGCTCTCTTTCCATGTCCGTGGACTGGGAAAGCAGCCACATGACCAGAAAGAAGGCCATCATCGCGGTCATAAAATCGGCATAGGCAATCTTCCACGTCCCGCCGTGATGGGCATGTTTCTTCTTTTTGCGCTTACGTGAAATGATGACAGGCGTGACGTTCTTCATGCGGCGCTGTCCGAGGCTTTGGTTTTCAGCGTGGCGTTAGATTTGACCTCGCGCACGTGCTCTTCCAGCTCTTCAAACGACGGACGTTCGCTGGTAAAGATGGTTTTACGGCCAAACTCCACCGCAATCTGCGGGGCGTAGCCGTTCAGGCTGGAGAGCAGCGTCACCTTGATGCACTGCAAAATTTTGACCTGATCGGAGCTTTTCTGACGCAGCAGCGTCGCCAGCGGCAAAACAAAACCATAGGCAATAAGAATACCGAGGAAGGTGCCCACCAGCGCGTGACCAATCAGCATCCCCAGCTCGGCGGCCGGGCGGTCAGCAGAACCCAGCGCATTCACCACCCCCATCACCGCCGCCACAATACCGAAGGCCGGAAACGCATCGCCTACGGTATTCAGACTGTGGGCCGGCACTTCCAGCTCTTCTTCGCAGGTTTCAATCTCTTCATCCATCAGGGCTTCGATTTCATGAGAATTCATGCTGCCGCCAATCATCAGGCGGAAGTAGTCGAGGATAAAGTTGGCGAGCATCGGGTCGCTCATCAGGCGGGGATAGGCGCTAAAAATATCGCTGTTCTGCGGATCTTCGATATCCTTTTCCAGCGACATCAGCCCGTGAACACGGCTTTGCGACAGCAGCAGGAACATCAGCGCCATCAGGTCCATATAGACCGCTTTGTTATAGCGCTTGCCCACGAAGACTTTCACCAGCGCTTTTCCGGTGGCCTTTAGGGATTTCACGTTGTTACCGACAATGAACGCCCCGACGCCAGCACCGCCGATAATCAGCAGCTCCAGCGGCTGAAACAGCGCCATCAGATTACCGCCGGACAGAATAAAGCCACCAAAAACGGTCAGTATGACAACAAGATAGCCAACAATAACTAACACACTCTCTCCTTTTACTTTTTTGACCGATGCCGGTTGTCCCGGCATCAGGTAAACGCCATCTTGCGCACAGCTGTCCGTCAGGGATTACGCCGTCATGATTTCTGGCGAGATCGCGTTCCTTAACAATCCGGTGTTATTCACCTGGGATTTCTTCAGCGCACGCGACGGCGGGCTGCACAAGCTGCAGGTAAATGGGTTTTTAATAAACTCGGTGGTGACGACAAAACCTCCGCCACACACGCTGCAGGCTTTACGCGAAATAATGCCGCAGTCGATAAAACGTAATAATGTCCAGGCACGCGTCAGCCCCAGTACCGGCTTCTCATCAGCACAGGTACTGCACTGCTCCAGATAAAGACGATAGGTCTTCATCAACATTTCAATCGAGCGACCCTGCTCGGTCTTTTTTAAATAGAGGTAAATGTTGTAGAACATAGAAGAATGAATATTCTGTTCCCACGACATAAACCAGTCTTCGGAAAACGGCAGCATGCCTTTCGGCGGTGGGCAGCCGCGTAATTCTTTGTATAAACGAAGCAGACGACGACGGCTCAGCGACGTTTCCGACTCCAGTACCTGCATTCTTGCGCCAAGGGAAATTAAGCCCATGGCAATGTTGACCTCATCAATTTCCTGCAGCAGACTTTTTTCACCACACATAATTATGCCCCCTCAGCGGTAATGGCTTCTTCTTCGCTTAAGGCGTTAAGAAGATTGGTCGACAAAATAATGCCGGTATGAATTTGCTGCAGTGCTTCAATACGTGAATCTTTGGTCAGATTTTCAATCACCACTTCATCGTCAACGCGCAAGCGACAAATAAGCTGATTGGTGGCCGCCAGCTTCATTAACTGCGGTAACGACAGTTCTTTCAGGTTATCAATTGTCCCTTCAGACAATCCAAGGCGAAAACCCGCCGCAAATTTATCCTGGCGGATCAGCTGCTGGGCCAGCAGAAGATAGGACAGGTTAATATCATGAATAGTCTGCAGGTACTCGTCAAAATTAGACACAGGCGAAAACTCCCAATGTTATTTAGCCATCAGCTGGCATGTCAGTTTAGTCAGATAACGTTTTCGAACTGATGCAGAGAGTCTTTTGGCATTGATATTCACTCAGGTAAGTCAATCTTCCTCAGTAAATGAATGACAATCGTGTCAATGCCAAAGGAGGCTGCATCACAAAACTGGCAAAATCATAAACACTAAGTATTTTCCGAACAAGCGACAGAAATTTCTCTAAATCCCTGAATTGCTGTTAACCCGTTGATTTAAAGAATTAATAAAGGGTTATTAAACCTTATTAAACCTTGATATTAACGATTAACCCTGCATTAAAGGCTGTATTAACAAGATTAATGTTAATGCCTTGTAATTATCTCTACGCCGATTCCATTCGACTGCGTAACCTTTTAACCGCCAGACTGTGCAACTGACTCACGCGTGTTTCCGTAATCCCTAAAATCAGCCCAATCTCTTTCATATTCACATCCTGAAGATAATAAAGCTGCAGTAATTGCTGCTCTCTCTCGGGGATGAACTGAATATGCCCGGCGATCTGCTCCATCAAATTTTCCTTGATGGTGTCATTTAGCGGATTAAGCTGCTCATGATCGTCACCGCTCGTTTCCCAGCTATCAGCATAATTTTCCTGCAACTCGTCAACCGAGTACATCTGGCTGGTATTATTATCCGCCAGCATCTGCTGAAATTCCTGCAATGGCACGCCCATGCGCTCCGCAATTTCAGCTTCCGTCGCTTCCCCACCTTTTTCCTGCTCTATTTGCTGAATAATGGCGACAATTTCACGCGTATGGGTTCGTACCCGCCGCGGAACCCAGTCGCTTTCCCTCAGCTCATCTAATAATGCCCATTTTACCCGCTGGGTGATCCACGCGGTGAGCGTCACCCCTTTTTTCGGGTCAAAGCTTTCGACTGCGCTTAAAAAACCAATCGAACCCGCCTGAATTAAATCATCCAGCTCGACGCTGGCAGGAAGCCGCTTATGTAACCGCAACGCTTCCTGCCGCACCAGATAGTGATATTTAGACCAGACTACCGATTTATCTTCCAGCCCTTCGGCCGTGTAAATACCATCCACGATTGCATTCCACCTGCTATTCTCTGCGAGAATTATCCGGTGAAATGGCGCATTCAAATAGTGCAATAAGCCTTTATAAAAATGCGCATTCTGTTACTTCATTTGCATTAACGGGCTATTTTAATAAACAGCGCCATTAATGATGGTAATTAATAAGATTAAAAGGTTTCCCACTGGGCCAGGTCAGGCTCTTTTTGACGCCGTGGCTTATCAGGCTCTTCAGCCACGTTCACCATGGTGCTCTCCTGGTTCAGCCTGAACTGCGCTACCAGCCGCTCCAGCGCGTCGGACTGGGCTTCCAGATCGCCCGCCGCCATCGCCGCCTCTTCCACCATGGCCGCGTTCTGCTGGGTCACCAGATCCATTTCGTTAACCGCCTGCGAAATCTGGTTTATACCTGCACTCTGCTCGTCCGAGGCCGACGTGATTTCGCCCATGATCTGCGTCACCTGCGACACGGACGTCACGATCTCCTGCATCACGGTGCTGGCCTGCCCCACCTGACGCGAGCCGATATCAATATTGCTCACGCTGGTGTTAATCAGCTGGTTAATCTCTTTCGCAGCATCGGCGCTGCGTTTTGCCAGGTTACGCACCTCTTCCGCGACGACCGCGAAGCCGCGTCCCTGCTCACCGGCGCGCGCCGCTTCCACCGCCGCGTTCAGGGCCAGGATGTTGGTCTGGTTGGCAATACTGTCAATCACGCCGTTGATGTCGGCAATCTGACGCGAGCTGGTGGTGATCTGCGCCATGATCTGCTCCAGGCTCTGCATCACTTCGCCGCCGTTATGGGCATTGTTGCTGGCGCTTTCCGCCAGCTCGCGGGCCGCGTGGGCGTTGTCGGCATTCTGGCGCACGGTGGTCTTGATCTGCTCCATGCTCGCCGCCGTCTCCTGCAGCGCCGCCGCCTGCTCTTCGGTGCGGGAGGAGAGATCGTTATTGCCGTGGGCAATTTCCTGGGCGTTGGTGTGGATACGCTGCACGCTGTCGCGGATCCCGAGGATCGTGCTGGTCAGGGAGGTACGCATGCTCTCCAGTTCGGTCAGCATATTACCGATTTCATTCTGGCTACCGCTTTCAATCTCCTGGCTGAGATCGCCCGCCGCCACGCGGCGCAGCATCTCTACCGTCGTCTCCATACGACGTACCAGGGTGTGGCGCAGCCAGAAACGAATGGCGAACAGCAGACCGACGGCCAGAACCATCACTACAATCCCGACGCCCAGCATGATCTGGTAGCCGCGCTCGGAAGCTTCAATATAGCTCAGGCTCAACCGGGCGCTGGCATCGCTGTACTGATCCACCTTATTACGCAGCGCGGTGCGCAGCTCCATATCATGTTCCAGCGAACCGGTATACCCTGCCGGGTTTTGCAGGTAGCCCAGCTTATTTTCGGCAACCTTGTACACTTCGTTAAAAGCCGTATTCACCTCGGCGGCCAGGCGGCTCTCTTCCGGGGTATTGAACGGCGACGCCATAAAGGCATCCATATTACGGCGCGCAATTTTCACCACGTTCAGCGTGTGTTTGGCCACGTTCTCAGAGACCGGATTACCCAGCGCCGCCTGCAGCATCAGGCCGTTGGTATTGGCCATCACCGCGCTGATGTTATAGGCCGCATCGCGCATCTGATCGTTATTATCAGAGGCCACGACAATGCGTTTAAAATTGGCGTTATTAGAGACCGCGTCATAGACGGAATAGGCTGTTACGCCGAACAGCATCACCGCAAACAGACCAATAATAAGGCTGATTGCGCTATATATTTTAAGTTTCGTTAACATAGTTTCTCACCCGCCGCGCACAGCTTAACCGTACGCGGTGGCGCCTGAAAAAAGGGAATTAAACGGGTTGGGACGTCACATATTAAACAGATTCATCTTCTGCATATTTTTATAGACGTACATCGAGGCGTTAAACGCCAGCTCGGACATTTGCGACTCCGACACCAGCGACACCAGCATGCTGGTGTCGGCGCCGATGGCATCCTGTACTTTGACAATGGTGTCGTTAATCAACACGTCGCCAGTGAGATCCAGAGCGTCAAGCTGCTGCATGTTGGTGCCGAGCTCGGCCTGGGCTTTCCCAAGGCGGTCGATACCCGCGTCGATGCCTTGACTGGCGGCGGTGAGGGCAGCGTCAAAGCCCGCCGACCCCGATCCCGCTATCAAGGCCGCGACGGCATCATTCAATACCATAAAAATATCATCAAAAATTTCATCGCCGAGGTGGCCCGTTTGCATTTCCGTTCCATCGGCAACGGTCTGTTTACGCGCTTCATTACCTCCGCGATAATTGCCGACTTCATCAAAAGCGGGCGTATCGGTTTTAAATCCGGAGAAAATATAGCGACCGCTGCTGTCGCGGCTGTTTGCTAAATCCAGCAGATTTTCGCGGATCCCTTTTATCTCTTCGCCCAGTGCCCGGAGATCTTCATCGGAATAAGCGCCATTTCCGGCCGCCACTATTTTTTCCTTCAGGGTGGTGGTCATCAAATTACCCACCCCGTTCAGAATATGGTCCTGAAACTCCAGCGCGCCGCGCGCGCGGGAGCGCACGCTGCTGTACATCTCCAGCTTTGCCAGCGCGTCCTGATGTTTTACCGCATCGGTCGCGGCGGTTGGGTCGTCCGAGGCTTTGAGCAGCGTTTTACCCGCAGACATCCGCAGATAAGCCTCATTACTTTGGCTCATGCGTTTTGTCATCGCTTCCGAACTTTGCTTGTACATATAAAGCGTACTTAATCGCATCATCTTTTCCTTATCGGATGGCCAGCAGGGCATCAAACATGGCGGTCGCCGTTTTCAGCAGCTGCGCGCTGCCGTTGTAGTACTGGCGGAACATATCCAGGTTGATATATTCCTCGTCCATGTTGACCCCGGATAACTCCTGTTTGGTGTCATATTTGGTGCGTAAATCGCCTTCGGCACTGGTGGCATAGGATTTCACCTCGCGGGCGCTTTCACCGATTTTGCCTGCCAGGCTGGCATAGGCTTCACTGAGCGTGTTATTGCCAATTAATGCTTCATTCTGGATTTCCAGCATCTTTTCGAGGTTTTTGTTATTCCCCTCTCCGCCCGTCGGGTCGGCAGCCGCAAAGTCCTGCGCGCTGGCGAGCTTACGGCTGATGCCTTCGGCTGCGCCCGCCATCGGGTTAAGCGAGAATTTATCCCCCGCAACGGCGGAGGAAGGGTCCGGAAGGGTAATTTCGATACCATCGAACTTTAACGCTCCTGGTAGTGCAGCGGGATCGAGAGGTACGGTACGACCATCGGCCCCTTTCACCACCCAGTTTGCGCCATCAAAGCTGATGTCATAGTTCTCCGACTTCACCTCTTTGAAATTGGTCACCGCGATCTGATCAAGCGCGTCGCTGCCCCCGTTTTTGGCGTTCGCGATAGCGTGGATATCCGGCAGAGAGAAGAGATCGCCACCAGGATCACCCCCAGGCGTAAGCCCTTCGCCGTGCTGCTCGTTCATCCGGTGCGCCATCATAAAGGCGATCTGATCCAGATCCTGACGCGCGACGGTGAGATCCTCGTTGCGGAATTTGAACAGCCCGCCCAGACGCCCTTTGGTGATGGCGTTTTCATCCAGCGGCGACGCTTTGCCGTTCGCATCCACGTACGACACAATCATCTTGTTGGGATCGGCATCCGACGGAGAGGTTTCCAGCTTGTAGGCCGTGCCGCCAGAAACCAGCGGACGCCCATCGGGTAGCGTGACGCTCACCCGACCTGAAATCTGATCCTCGGTGACGGTAATCCCCAGCTGTTCACTCAGCCCTTCCAGCAGCGCATCGCGCTGGTCGAGCAGATCGGCAGGCGGCGCGCCGTTCCCCTGATGACGCTCCAGCTGCTTGTTCAGCTCTGCCAGCTGTTCGGTATAGCTGTTGATCTCTTTGGCGCTGCGCTCAATCTGGGTATTGGTGCTCTTTTCAAGCCCGGACAGTCGTTTGGCGCTGGCGTTATAGCGGTTGGCCAGCACGTCAAGGGAGGTAAACACCGCCGCACGCGCCGGGCCATCCGCCGGGTCGCCGCTCAGCGTCGCCATATCCTTAAACAGCTTGCCCAGCGAAACGGAGACGTTATCCGATTCATCCGCGAGCATGTTATCGATATCCGCCAGCTGCTCCATGCGTCCGGTGAAGGAGGCGTAGCCGGAGAGCGAGTCACGCAGCTGGTTGTTGGCGAAGGCATCATAGGCACGCTCTACGCCGCTGGCGCGGGCGCCATAGCCGTAAAATCCCTGCGCGGTCGACATGCCGCCAAGCTCACCGATAATCAGGCTGCGGCGGCTATAGTTGCCGGACATGCCGTTGGTCAGGTTATCACCGGTCACCCGGATCGCGGCCTGCGCCACGCTGATGCCGTTTCTGGCTAAATTAAATAGGTTATTCATACGTTCTGGATATTCCCTGATTGCGGGCCCGGGTTCGCATCCGGGCCAGAAAGTTCATGGCTCTTTTTATTTCATCGGTGATTCAAAAATTCTCTAAAACATCTTTGTCAGAAAATAGTGTCGATATCGTTTTTATAGGCATTCACGCCCTGCTGAATATCGCCTTTTACCTTCTGAATAATGGTGATGAGCTTTTTCGCGTAGGCCGGGTCGGTCGCGTAGCCGCCCGCCTGCAGCGCTTTCGCCCCCTGCTCTGCTGAATCTGACTGCACCACGCCGCGATAGCGCGGGTTTTTGGTCAGCAGCTTCGCGTAGTCCGAGAGCGCATGTTCATAGGAGTCGTAGACGCGGAACGCGGCTTTCACCTTCTGCTTCACACCGTTGATATATTCAGTGGTGGTGATTTCGGTAGTTTTGCCGCGCCAGTCGCCCGTGGCCTTAATGCCGAACAGGTTGTGGCTCGGGCTGCCGTCAGCGGCGGGGATTTCCCGTTTCCCCCAGCCGGACTCCAGCGCCGCCTGCGCCAGAATCAGATGGGGATGCAGCCCGCTCTGCTGTGCAGCCGCCTGGGCCGGGCGCAGCAGACGGGATATAAACGGATGCGCCCCTTCGACCGGTTTGGCAAATGACACCGGCGCAGGCAGACGCAGCGGGCCGGTGGCGGGCGCAGACGACAGACCTGGGCGTAAAACATCGCGCCCCGACGGGGCGACTACCGGGGCATCGCTTTCGCCCCCCAGCTGGCGAACGATAAGATCGGCAAAGCCGAGCTGACCACTCCCGGCAATGTTTTGCGCAACCTGCTGATCGTGCATGGCGGTGTACATCTCTGAAGACTGGCTGCTCAGCAAATCGTCCTTAAAGGTGGCATCACGCATGCTCTTCATCATCATCTGCACGAAAATACCCTCCATCTGCTTCGCCGCCGCCTTCAGCGTGCCGGGCGTCTGCCGCCCGGCCTCCCGTTTCAGCGTGTCCAGCGAGCGGACGTCAAAGGCGGGTTGATCGAACTTGTCGAAGGCGTTCATCAGTTCACCTCCAGCTTCGCCCGCAGACAGCCGGCGTTTTTCATCGCCTGCAGAACCGACATCAGCTCGTTCGGCGTCGCGCCCAGGCTGTTCAGGGCGCGGATCACCGCGTTCAGTTCGGTACTGCTGCGCACGTGCTGCAGCGAGCCGCCGCTGTCCCGTACCGAGATATCCGTCTGCGGCACCACCACCGTCTCCCCGCCGCCAAACGGCGTATCCGGCTGGCTGATGATGTTGTTCTGCATCACTTCAACCGTCAGGGAGCCGTGCGCCACCGCACAGGAATCGAGCGACACGTGGCGGTTCATCACCACCGATCCGGTGCGCGAATTCACAATCACCTTCGCGTCCTGCACGTTCACCTTCACGGGGATGTCCTGAATGTTGGCGAGGAAACGCACGCGGGACGGGCCGTCCGGCGGCGCGAACAGACGCACGGTGCGGGCATCTTCCGGCAGCGCCGCCCCGCCGCTGTAGCGCTGGTTGATAGCGTCGCTGATCTGCTGCGCCAGCGAGAAATCGGTCTCGTTCAACTGCAAACGCACGATGTTCTGGGTCGCGAAATCGTTCGGCACTTCACGCTCGACGGTTGCCCCGCCGCTGATGCGCCCGCCGTTAAGCTGGTTCACCTGCACGCGGCTGCCGCCCGCCTGCGCGCCTGCGCCGGAGATCAAAATATTGCCCTGGGCGATGGCGTAGATCTGGTTATCCGCCCCTTTAAGCGGGGTCATCAGCAGCGTACCGCCGCGCAGGCTTTTGGCGTTACCGACCGACGAGACCACAATGTCCAGCTTGTCGCCGGGACGCGCAAAGGGGGGCAGCTCGGCGGTCACCATCACCGCCGCAATGTTTTTCAGCTGCATATTGGTGCCTGCGGGTACGGTGATCCCCAGCTGGGAGAGCATGTTATTCAGGCTCTGGCCGGTAAACGGCGCCTGCATGGTCTGGTCGCCTGTACCGTCAAGGCCGACAATCAGGCCATAGCCCATCACGGAGTTAGAACGCACGCCCTGCACCGTCGCCAGGTCGCGAATACGTTCCGCGTGTCCCACTTTGGGTAGCGCCAGCGTCATGCCATACAGCAGGATGCTGAGAAAAAACAGGATAGATTCTTTTTTCATGGTCATATCAGAAAGGAGAAAGGTTCAGGAACAGGCGTTGCAGCCAGCCCATGTTCTGCGCTTCGTTGATGTAGCCGTTGCCGACGTACTCAATGCGCGCGTCCGCCACCTGGGTGGAGGGCACGGTATTGCTGCCGCTAATGGTGCGCGGGTTCACCACCCCGGAGAAGCGGATGAATTCGGTGCCCTGGTTGATGGCGATCTGCTTCTCGCCCACCACGCCGAGGTTGCCGTTGGGCAGCAGTTCTTTCACGGTCACGGTGATGGTGCCGGTAAACGTGTTACGCGCCGCCGCGCCGCCTTTGCCTGCGAAGTCATTCGTGCCCTGGGCTTTGAAATCCGCCTTCCCGTCACCCAGCCAGCTACCGGCCCCCGTCGGCACGGCAAGCAATTCCATCCCGGCCGATCCATTACGGTTGGCACTGGCGGAGGAACTTTTGCTGGCGCTCACGTTCTCCTGCAGCAGGATGGTCAGCGTATCGCCCACGTTACGCGGGCGGCGGTCTTCGAACATCGGCTGGTAGCCGTAGTTCATCCCCTGCCCTGCCTGAAACAGTGAGCCGCCGGTCGCTGCCGGTGCCATCGGTAATGGTGTTGCCGTTGTCGGGCCTTCAACAAGGGGCTTTTGCATAATGTGCGCGCAGCCGCTAAGCAGCAGCGCGCTGGCCAGCAGCGCGGCTGCCGGAATGTGCATAGACAATATTTTCATTTCAGTGTCGATAAAAAGTCTGGCCGCGCGAGCGGCCAGAGAGAGGACATTACAGCTGGGAAAGGCGCTGCAGCATCTGGTCGGATGCCGAGACCGCTTTGCTGTTGATTTCGTAGGCGCGCTGCACCTGAATCATGGTCACCAGCTCTTCCGCCACGTTGACGTTGGAGATCTCCACGTAGCTCTGCTTCAGCGTGCCCGCGCTCTCCATGCCGGGGTTCAGCTCGTTCGGCGCGCCGGAAGACTGGGTCTCTTTGTAGAGATTGCCGCCGATGCTTTCGAGCCCCGCGTTATTGACGAAGGTGGTCAGCGTCAGCTGGCCAATCTGCTGCTCTTCCGCCTGACCGGGCACCTTCACGCTGACGATACCGTCGCTGCCGATATTCAGTTTGGTGGCATCCTGCGGTATCACGATGCCCGGCTGAATCGGATAGCCTTCGGCATTCACCAGCTGGCCGTCCGGGCTTTTGCCAAAGTGGCCGTCGCGGGTGTAGGCGGTGCTGCCGTCCGGCATCTGCACCTGGAAAAAACCTTCACCTTCGATGGCGACATCATACTCATCCCCGGTTGGGTTTATGTTCCCCTGGGTGTGAATACGCTGGGTGGAAACCGGACGCACGCCGGTGCCCAACTGCAGGCCGCTCGGCAGGGTGTTCTGCTCGGTCGACTGCGCGCCAGGCTGGCGCATGTTCTGATAGAGCAGATCCTGAAACACGGCGCGCTGACGCTTAAAGCCGTTCGTGTTGACGTTCGCCAGATTGTTGGAAATGACGTCCATATTGAGCTGCTGTGCTTCCAGCCCGGTTTTTGCGATCCATAAAGAACGAATCATATTGTGGCTCCTTGCGCGAATTTAGCTCACGCTTAATAGCTGATTGGCCTTCTGGGCGTTCTCGTCGGCGGTGCGGATCACCTTCATGTTCATGTCGAAGCCGCGTGAGTTGGCGATCATCGCCGTCATGGCCTGCACCGGGCTGACGTTGCTGCCCTCGATGGCCTCCGGCGTCAGGCGCAGGGTTTCATCCTGTGCCAGCATCTCGCCGCCCGCCGCGCGGAACAGCCCGTCGTCGCCGTGAACCATGCTGTTCATGTCGGCGTTAACCAGCTTCAGTCGGCCAACGGGCACCAGCATCGTCGGGTCGTCGCCCATACCGAGCGCCGACACGGTGCCGTCGCTGCCGATGGTGACGTGAGACTGCGGCGGCACTTCCAGCGGCCCGCCGTCGCCCATCAGCGGACGGCCGTTGACGCTCAGCGCCCCGTCCTGATCCACTTCGATGGCGCCGTTGCGGGTATAGCCTTCGCTGCCGTCGTCCAGCGCCACCGCCAGCCAGCCGTCCTGCGGCAAGGCCACGTCCAGGCTGCGCCCGGTGTGGGTAATCGGCCCCATGGTGGTGTCATGAAACGGTGTCGACTCTGCCACCAGCGCGCGGGTGCGCAGGGTTTCCCCTTCAATGGGCACCGAGCGGAAGGCCGCCAGCTGGGCCCGAAAGCCTGCGGTAGAGCTGTTCGCCAGATTGTTAGAGGTGACCGCCTGGCGGTTGAGCGCCGCGTTGGCGGCACTCATGGCGGTATAAATAGCGCGATCCATCATTCAGCCTTAACGCAGGTTAACCAGCGTCTGCAGGACTTCAGACTGGGTTTTGATGGTTTGCGAGTTGGACTGGTAGTTTCGCTGGTAGACGATCATGTTGACCATTTCGTTGCCCAGCTCCACGTTGGAGGACTCCAGCATGCCGCCGGTGACTTTCCCGAAACTGCCGGTGCCCGAGGTCCCCAGGAATGGCTGGCCGGATTGCACGGTTTCCGCCCACAGGTTGTTGCCCTGCTGTTCCAGGCCGCCCGCGTTGGCAAAGTCTGCCAGCACCACCTGCGCCACGGTCTGACGCTTGCCGTTGCTGTAGATGGCAATCACTTCGCCCGTGTCGCTGACCTGATAGCTGTTAAATTTACCCGGTGCTTGACCGTCAATCTCGCCGAGCATCACCTGGGTATCGCTGGCGTACTGCGTGAGTTTGCTCAGATCCATGGTTAGAGACAGGTCGTTACCGCCACCGACCCCATCACGATTAATGACCAGGTTCTGCGCGCCAGTAAGTTTGCCGTCAACGAATTTAAGATCGTGAGTTGCAAACCCATCTGCCGCTTTTGAATCCTCGGAATATGCCTTCCATTCACCGTCTCCCGTATGGACAAAATAGACTTTGATGGTGTGCTTATTGCCCAGGTTATCGGTTGCTTCAACTTCACTGACGTGGTTGTAGGTGTCAGGATCGTCTGCGGCAAAATCCTCGGTAATGGTTTTATCATCTGACTTCAGGTTGCCGGTCAGAGAGCCTTTGGTTGACGCCGCTGGCGGCATATCGTCGGTCGGGATGCGAATAGGTCCTACCTGGGCACCTGGGTTGATCACCCCATCCGTCGCCTGATAGCCGGTCAAAAACAGCTTGTTGGTTTTGTTGACGATAAAGCCGTTTTCATCCTGCTCAAACTGGCCGTTGCGTCCGTAGAAAACGCTGCCCGCCTGGTCGACCATGCGGAAAAAGCCACGACCTGAAATCCCCATATCCAGCGCGGAGGTGCCGTTCATCAGCGGGCCGTCGCCCATATCCTGGTTGACGCCCGCCACCTGCACACCCATCCCGGTCGAACCGGCAAAAATATCGGCGAAGGAGACGGAGCCTGCTTTAAACCCGACCGTCTGGGAGTTGGCGATGTTGTTACCCACCACGTCCAGCGCTTTTGCCGCGGCACTCAGGCCGCTAAGACCTTGTGAAAAACCCATAATTAATTTCCAGAAAGTAATGACTATTTTTGAATGACAAAAACTTTGCCCATGCCAATCGGATCGTTATTCAGCAGATGCAGAATCGGTCCGCTCGGATCCATCGTGACGCCCTGAACCTGATCCTGAACCAGACCAAACACTTCCGGGTTTTCCCCCTCAGGATTGCTGGCCTCAAAGGAGAGGGTGTATTCCCTGTCGCGCGGCGGCCACGGCCCCGGCTCCGGCTCCGGCTTAAAGTTTTCCAGGTCCTCGAGGTTGTAGGTGTTCATGCCCTGCTTCACGTTCTTCAGCTCTGCGGTGTACGCCTCGTTGCCGTCGTGCAAGGTGACGGTCACCGTTTCGGCATCGCCTCCTAATACAAAGTGGAAGTCGTCCGAGCCGCCAGGGCGCTCTGCACCCACCTGGTGGATACCAATGCCTTCTGGTTCGCCAAAGGAGACCTTCGCCTCCCCTTCAATCAGCACGCTACGCCCTACCCACGAGGAGGCGCTCATGCTGCCGAGCTGGATCATCATCGCCTGCACGCCCGCCACGGAGCTGTTGAGCTTCTCCACGCCCGCCGCCATGTTGAACTGCGCCAGCTGCGAGGTGAGCTGGTTGTTATCCATCGGATTGGTGGGATCCTGGTTTTTCATCTGCGCCACCAGCAGGTTCATAAACTGGTTCGACAGATCCGCCGCGCTGTTGCCGGTGCCGGTGCCATCCGCACCGCCGTTATTGTTGTTAATCGAAGAGACCGCCATATGCGTCCTTACTGACCAAGCGTTAATGTTTTCAGCATCAGGCTTTTGGCGGAATTCATCACTTCCACGTTGGCCTGGTAGCTGCGTGAGGCGGAAATGGTGTTCACCATCTCGTTCATGACGTTGACGTTTGGCATCCGCACGTAGCCTTGTTCATCAGCCATCGGGTTGCCCGGTTCATAAACCAGGCGGTCCGGCGCGCTGCTCTCGACTACGTCGCTAACCTGCACGCCGCCGATCTCCTGACCGGCAGACGCGTCAACGGAAAAGACCACCTGACGCGCGCGGTAGGGTTGGCCGTCCGGCCCCGCCACGCTGTCGGCGTTGGCCATATTGCTGGCGCTGACGTTTAGACGCCGGGACTGGGCCGCCATCGCCGAACCCGAAATATCAAATACGCTAAAAAGCGACATCGTTGATTACCCCTGACTGAGCACAGTCATCATTTTTTTAATATCCGCGCCAAGGAACGTCAGTCCCGACTGATATTTCACGGCGTTATCCGCGAAATTGACGCGCTCGCGATCCATATCCACGGTATTACCGTCGGCACTCGGCTGATCCGGTATGCGATACAGCACATTCGCATCGTCAAACGGCATCGCTTTACCTTCAATATGCTTCTGTGACGTTAATGCCAGGGATACGGGAGATTTCGCCATCGTGTTATTTTCCATGGCGGCTTTTAGCTGCTGAGTAAAATCAATATCGCGCGCCTTGTAGCCCGGCGTGTCGGCATTCGCAATATTTGAAGCCAATATATCCTGGCGGCGCGACAGCAAACCTAACGCCTGCTGTTGAAAGCGAAAGGCGTCATCAAGTTTATTCATGACAACAGCACTCCTGTCTTGCGTTAATTAAACTGCGATAGTGTAGTCAGCGCTGGTGAAATATCACACTGCGAAGACCCGACAGAAATAAGCCTATTTAGGGAAATAGAAATAATCCTAATAACGTTAACGCGACGATAGATTTAATTACCTGCAAAAGCGTCATTATTTGAAGCAATAAAACCCAGGTGCCTGCGTATATAATTTAGCCATCACAGATATGATTAAGGCAATACGATGAAGCTCCGAATAATTAGCACGGCGGTGGCCGCTTTGCTCTTTTCTGCATCCGCCGCAGCCAGCGTACCCTCTGACCAGACGGCAAAGCAGCGGCTGATGCTTAAACTGGATGCGCTGGTCCCACAGCCTGAAGACGGTAGCGACATCGTGCGCACCGTCACCCTGCTCGCCGCACCCGCGCAGCTCGCCGCCGTGTGCGATAACCCGAAGCTGAGCCTGGTGGGAAGCAACAGCCGTCTGACCGGCAAACGCACCGTGCTCGCGCAGTGCGGCGCGCGTCGCCATTTCCTGCCGGTTCGCATCAGCGCACAGGGCACCTGGTGGGTGGCAAGCCAGAGCCTGCCCGGCGGGGCGATTGTCCAGCGCAGCGATATCGAGCCGGTTACCGGCAGTCTCGACCACCAGCCGGGGGGACTCATCTTTAACGCCGATGAGATTATTGGCCAACGCCTGATCCGCGCCATCGACGCCGGTAAGCCGCTGTTAGAAAACCAGCTGCGCCAGCAGTGGCGTCTGCGCGCCGGGCAGACGGTCGACCTGGTGACGACCGGTTCAGGCTTTCGTATTCGCAGCCAGGGCAAGGCGCTCAACAACGCCGCGGTGGACGACCTGCTCAAAGTCAAAACGGCAGGCGGGCGCACCGTGAGTGGGAAAGTGGGGGCTGACGGGCAGGTGATGATTATTTCACAACAATAAATTTTAGGTTTTCTGTGAATCACCGATGAAAACAATATTGAGTACAGAACATGTTTACCTGAGAGGACCACCATGAGCATCAACAGCAGCCAGACCACCGCGCCGATTGCGAAAATCGCCCCCACTCAGGATCTGCGCGCCCGCACGCAGCCTCAGGAGAGTGACGCTGCGGCAAAACGTTCGGACAAGCGTGACAACACCAACGTCACCCTGAGCGAAATGACCAAAAAGATCCAGACCGACGACAGCCGCGACGTGGACTACGCGCGCGTCGCCGAGCTTCGCGCCGCGCTGTCGGCAGGTACCCTGCGCATTGAGCCTGAGAAAATCGCTCAGGCGATGGTGCAGGACATGTTTCAGTTTTAACCGTAAGCAGGCCCCCTATGGACAAGCTTTACCCGATACTCGCGCAGATGAAAACGTCTCTGGATGAGCTGGAGGCGATCATGATTGAAGAGGTCAATCAGCTCAACCGCACGCAGATCAACCCGGTGTCGCTGCAGGTGTTGGCGGATAACAAAAACCAGCTGCTGTCGACCATTCAGTATTACGACGATATGCGCCGTCAGCAGGAGCAGAGCTGCGGCACGGAAGCCCCCTACCCGGGGCTCGGCAAGCTGTTTGCCAGCTGGCAGCAGGTGCATGAGAAGGTGCGCAGCACAAAGTCGCTGAATCAAAAGGTGGAATCACTGCTGGAAAGTCATATGAAGAAAAATCAGCATATCCGCAAGGCCATCGACCACGTGGGCCACGCTAGCACGCTCTATGGTCCCGCGGGGGAATCCAGCCAGCTGCCCGCGGGCCGCAAGTACAACATCAGTATCTGATCGTTCCTGTCTGCGTTGTCCTCTTTTGCCCGCCTCTGGTGGGCTTTTTTTTGCCCGGCTGTAAATCGCTGAGGCATTCCCGACAAGCCAGGGAATAAACCGAGGGCACCGCTAAGCGGCGCTTGAGCCGCCATGGCACGTTCGCAGGTCATGCCGTTACAGAGTAGAAAGGAACATGAAGTGAACGGAATGACCACTTCAGCCGTATGTTCCCCCTCACCCCAGCCCTCTCCCTCAAGGGAGAGGGGGTCGTCCGTGCTGGCATTAGCCCCTACGGGGAGAGGGTCAGGGTTCCTGCCTGCGTTGTTCTCTTTTTCCCGGCGGCGCTTCGCTTGCGCGGGCCTACGAGCTGACAGTCCCCTCACCTCTACGGCTGAGGGAGCCCCGACAAGCCAGAAGGAATAAACCGAGGGCACCGCGAAGCGGCGCTTGAGCCGCCATGGCACGTTCGCAGGTCATGCCGTAACAGAGTAGCAAGGAACATGAAGTGAACGGAATGACCACCTGAGCCGTATGTTCCCCCTCACCCCAGCCCTCTCCCTCAAGGGAGAGGGGGTCGTCCGTGCTGGCATTAGCCCTTATGGGGAGAGGGTCAGGGTTCCTGCCTGCGTTGTTCTCTTTTTCCCGGCGGCGCTTCGCTTGCGCGGGTCTACGGGCTGACAGTCCCCTCTCCCCTGCGGGGAGAGGGTTAGGGTGAGGGGGAAATTAAACAGCAGTGTAAGATTTTGCCACGCTGCTGGTTTTGCGCATGGCGGAGAGTTCGGTGCTGATGGTGCTCAGTCGCCCCTGAATGGCGCGTGTTAAGAGGGCATCGTTCTCAATCAGGGTCGCCAGCCGGGCGCTGACCGACGTTTTAGTGTGCTGTGCCAGCTGAGTTAAATCGATATCACACAGCGTTCTCATTCCCATGGTGTACGCCACGGACTCGTCAAGAAACACATCCCACTCGCCGGCATTGGCCTGCTGCCGCAGCTTCGCATTGCTGATGAGCAACTCATCAATCAGCGCCATCACGTCGTTATCCATGTTTCACCTGCTTGTGCTGCGGGGCGATGGCCTGCCAGGTTTCCTGCATCCCCGTCATCAGGGCGATGAGGTGCGGCAGCTTTTCACCGGATTTGTTGAGATTCGCCTCCAGCAGCGTACGGGAAATATACTCGTACAGGCTCTCCAGCTCTTCGGCGATTTTCCCGCCCTTCTCGTGATCCAGCCCGGCGCGCAGGCCGTTGTCGATAATATTGATGGCGCGGGAGATCATCTCGCCGCGACGGGCGATATTGCCCGACTGGAAATAAATCTCTGCCCGCTTCATGGCGTTAATCGCCCCGTCATAGAGCAGGACGATAAGCTGATGCGGCGTCGCGCCAGCGATCTGGCTGTCGAGAGAGACAGCGGTGTAGGCACTGTTGCCCGTTTTGGTGTACATCGTCAAATCCTGCCGGGCAGCGCTCTGCCCGGGATAGTAGTGATTAAACCAGCCCCGCCAGCGACTGCTGCAACCGGGT
This sequence comes from Enterobacter mori, assembly GCF_025244905.1. Taxonomy (NCBI): domain Bacteria; kingdom Pseudomonadati; phylum Pseudomonadota; class Gammaproteobacteria; order Enterobacterales; family Enterobacteriaceae; genus Enterobacter; species Enterobacter mori. Next base: position 2,904,662 of record NZ_CP104285.1, read on the forward strand.
GCTCATGCTGTTCATATCGCTCATGGCCTTATCCAGGCGCTGATACTCTTTTTCTCTGCGCAGCATGGTCTCTTCAATGCGTCGTTCAATGGCCGTGATCTGCTTGCCGATGCGCTTTTCCTGATCGCGCAAGGTGTCCAGTGCGGTTTCGATCACGCCTTCTTTCTTCTCAATCGACTTTTTGTCACCAAGATAGGTATTAAAAATCCCTTCCATCCGGTCCTTAATTCCCTCTTTACCACCTTTACCGAGGAACAGCGCTTCAACCTCTTTCGGGTTGTCCTTCAGGGCGGCATCAAGCTTTTTGCTGTCGATGGTCAGGGTGCCGAGCGTACCGGTACGCTCATCGCCGGTTTTACCGTCAAACGTGACGGTAATCCCTAATTTACCCAGCGTCTGAATGACATCCCCAACCTCGGGATAGCTGCCCGTCACGGTGGCTTTCAGCTCGCTGGTCAGTCGACGTAAGGAACCGTCGCTGAACAGGGCGCCGTTGGAAGCGTCAGGCTGAGGCAGAGCGTCCGAATTGCTGTCACGATCGGGAGCCGTATATTTGGTGGCACCGGCGACGGTGGTGAGGTAGCTGTTGTAGTTTTTGACGAACTCTTCAATCAGCGTTTTCACCTTTGAGGTATCTTCTGTGATGGTCAGAGATTCGGTTTTGTAGTTTTCTGGGTCGTCTGGATCGAGTCCAGATTCCTTCAGTTCCGATACTTCACGCAGCTCAAGCGTCACGCCGGTGATCAGGTCATTAACCGTATTAGAACTTCGGATAATGGATTTCCCATTGAGAATAATTTCGGCATTCTGGAACTCCGTTTCAACATCCGCACCTTCAAGCTTTGCCTTTAACTGCGCATTACCTGCAACCTCTACCTTCATTTCCCCGGCTTCACCGGTTTTTTTCGACGTCAGAACCAGCCTGTGCTTCCCGTCCTCAATGGTCATCACCTCTGCAACCACATCACCCTTCTGGTCATTGATCTTATTGGCAATCTGATCGAGAGAGGTTTCATCTTTCGCTAAGTCCAGCTCCAACGGTTTTTCACCCTCTTTCAGGGTAATGGTCACTTTCGCCGCGCTGTTGCCGATGGGTTTATCGCGCGTATCGTTCTCAACCGCCAGCTGATGCGCCTTCGCCAGCTGTTTGACGGCAATGGAGTAGCTGTTAGGGATCGCCCCTTGCCCTGCGGTTGCCTTAAAGGTTTTGTTGTCGCTCACGCTGACGCCGTTAAATCCCTCATCTTCCAGCTTGCCGAGATTGTCCTTCAGCGTGCTCAGCGCGCTGGAAATAGAGCCCCACGCAGAAATCTGCCCTTTATAGGTGGTTTGCTTCTGCTGATAAGGAATGAGTTTTTTCGTAATACCTTTGCGCTCATCCGCCAGCCACTGTTCAAACGGCAGCCCGGACCCCACGCCTAAAAAATTCGTTCCAGCCATAATAATGTTCCTCCAGAAATGAAATAGCTCACGCTATTTTCATCGGGTAATAGAGAAGGAAGTTTAATTTTTCACGGGGGGCACAACAATATGGCAGAAGGGTAAAGACAGTTTCGTGCGCTTATCGCGCCATTACCCTTCGCCATTTAAATAATAGATGTCAAACCTGTCGCCATTTTTCGCCATCAATAAAAAAAGCAAAAAAATAATTCAGTCTTTTTTATTCCCCCCGATGAAAGAAGTATGCGCAACAACGAACGCATATCTCTTATTACCGTTATCACTTAGAAGGATATAACAATGGCACAGGTCATTAATACCAACGCGCTGAGCCTGATGGCTCAGAACAACCTGAACAAATCCCAGTCTTCCCTGGGTACCGCTATTCAGCGTCTCTCTTCCGGTATGCGTATTAACAGCGCGAAGGACGATGCGGCAGGCCTGGCGATTTCCAACCGCTTCACCTCTTCTATCCGCGGTATGACCCAGGCGGCACGTAACGCCAACGACGGTATCTCTCTGGCGCAGACCACCGAAGGCGCACTGGAAGAAGTGACCGAGAACATGCAGCGTATCCGCGAGCTGACCGTGCAGGCGAAAAACGGCACCAACTCTGCAAGTGACCTGGACTCCATCAAGAAAGAGATCGGCACCCGTCTGGAAGAGATTAGCCGCGTAGCGGAAACCACCAACTTCAACGGCGTGAAAGTCTTTGACGGTTCCAAAGAGAAAATCACCATTCAGATCGGTGATAAAGACCAAGACACCATCGATATCAAACTGAGCAAGCTGGATATGGAAACGTTGGGTCTGGACGAGTTCATGGCCGACTTCGCAAGTATTGGTATTACGGTGAATGGCGTGGGGATTACGGCAGCGAGCCAGTTTGAAAAGAAAGGGACAGATGCTCCAGTAGATACTCAATTTGCTGCCGAAAAAATTGGCGTTACCGATCCGGATGTTGCAGGCAAAAACTATAAATTAATCGCTGCTGATCGAGATGCAATGATTACCGCCGCGACAGGGGTTACCGGTGATGCCGGTGATAAAACGGTTCTCACTTACGAGGACAAAGATACGGGTTTGACGCGTTTCTTTGTGGCAAACAGCACCACCAAAGAGGTACAGGAAGTCAATATTACCTTCACGGTGACCGGCACTGCCCCGGACAAGGAAATTGTAAAAGATACTATCACCGCAGGTGACGTGCAGAATACTGCTGATACCGACATGCTGCTGAATGGTCCGACGAAGCTGGGTACCGCCACGCGCGTTAAAGCCGGTGATACCATTAATTCAAATGGCGCTGACATTACTCTTGATAAGGACATGCTGGAAGCCATTTCAACCGACGTGTTTGGTGAAGACATGGCAACCTCCGGCATGCGCATGTTCTCTGTTGAAGGCGCTGATCCAAATACTTTCTATGCCATCAACAAAGCGGGCAAAGTCAAAGTATTCGAACTGGATGCTGATGGGTCAGTGACTACGGGCAGTGTTGACGATGCTCGAAATGCTGATGCTGATCAAATTGCTAAAGAATCCAGCCGTATCGCTTCTGAAGATCTGCTGGAGCGACTGGATGATGCCCTGACTACCGTTGCAGATTTCCGTGCCGACCTGGGTGCCGTTCAGAACCGTTTCAGCTCCATCATTGCGAACCTGAACACCAACATCATCAACACCACTGAAGCGCGCTCCCGTATCCAGGACGCCGACTTCTCCGTGGAAGTGTCTGCCATGAGCCGTGCGAACATCCTCCAGCAGGCAGGTGTTTCCGTACTGGCCCAGGCGAACCAGGTTCCGCAGAACGTACTGTCCCTGCTGCGTTAATCTGCTTAACCGCCTCAAACACTTACGCGCATGTCATCCATGCGCGGTTGCCCTCCCTGGTGGAGGGCTTTTTTTATTCGATCAACGCAACGCCTTCCTGCGTGCGTATCCAGCGCGTAACAAAAGCGCTCACAGCTGTCGGCGAGATCGGTGAAATCGGTATGATGGTCGAACGGTGTGGTGAAGAGATGATGTAATGCCATAACTTGCCTCCAGTAAACTGTATGAGTGTTTCTCAGTGAGTTTTTAGGAGGTCAATCCCGACGCCAGCTGTGGCTGACGTGAGAGCACCTTACGCCCGGCAATGAGGGATTAGCAGAGTGTCATCAGGGATGAAATTCAAACTTGCGAGGCGTCTTCAGAAAAGCGAAAAAATGGGGTGAAAGGCAGGAGGTCTTGCGCTGTATTTTCCCCCTAACCCCAGACCACTCCCTCAAGGGAGAGGGAATGCTCGGTACAGTTAGCAGGCCGGGCAAGCGCAGCGCCACCCGGCAAAATGCCGCACGATCCAGGAGAAGCCAACGCCTACCCTTTCACCCTCTGAGTCAGCGCCTTCGCCACCGTGTAAACCTCTTCAATCAGCACGCTGTTATTCTGCGTCACCGAAGGTGCCCCGCTTTGCGCCTGCATCATCGCATCGTCAATCAGGGCCCGGAGTTCTTTCGACGAACGCGCGCAGCGGCTCGCCAGGTTGCGCGACTCCACGGCAAACACGCTCTCATCGTTATGAAGGGAATAGCTGTAGGCGCGACTGGCCAGCTGCACCAGCGTGCCGCTGCTGTCGGCAATGTGCAGCGCGGCGTCGTGTAGCGCGTTCATTGCCCGGATCGCGCCCGTGGCGCTTTCGCTCAACACGGCCAGCATATTGGCGTTCGCTTCGGGTACCCGCAGCAGACGTTCATTCTCCTCGGCAATCGTGCTGGCTGCCCAGGCAATCGCGCTCGCCTGCTCGCCAATCTCCTGCATCAGCGGCGGCAAATGCGCGCCCTGCTCGGTTTTCAGCTGCGACGGTAGCTCTTCGTTGAGGCGGGAAAGATGCTGGTTCAGGCTGCGAAGCAGGGTCAACGTAGAGACCAGCAGCAAGGCCGCCAGCGGCCACGGCTTATGCAACAGAATGCCCGGACGCTCGCCCATTCGCCGGGTGGGCACGTCAATGGCAAGCAGCCACGGCCTGTCGGGAATGGGCATCACCACCAGCGTATGCTCGCCGCTGGCGCTGCGAAAATGGGTATGTCGCAACCCGCCATCCGACTGGGCAACCAGCGCACGCAACGGCACCGCCATCGGCAGGTTAATATCGTTGAGGGACTGTACCGTCGGCGCACCGGCGGCATCGCCGATGATGCGTCCGGTGTCGTCCACAATCCAGGCGCGACCGCCAAGACGTTCGCCCGTCTCTTTGACCAGTGCATTGAGAAATTGACGGCTGCTGCCCGTCTCTTCGGCACTCTCCGTCTCGCCCGGCGCGCTTTTGTCCAGCGCGAAGCTTTTAAGGGTGACCACGCTTTCGGTCATTGAACGCTGCTGCGCTTCAACACGATCGAGCTGCTCGCGCAGTTGGGTCGCCAGGACATCAACCTGCGTGCGCAGGCGCTGCCCCTCCGTGCGAATAAACCACGGCATGACGCCAGCCTGCACCAGAATCACCAGGGTAATGAAAATAACGACCAGTATGACAATAAAAACCATAACATCAGCGCCTGTTCTTTTAACGGCAGCACAATGCTGCCTCTACAGGGCTATTTTATTATGCAGGCATCAGGAAATATGCCCTTCAAAGCGTTGATAACCGCGCACTTATGTTAACCCTCGACAAAAACAATTTTGCGGACCTTCTGCCAGCGTTTGACCAGCCAGCCGTCGAGGCTGCAAAGGGTGCCGCCCCAGGTCAGCGGGAACAGGCAGAGCACGATATAGAGCGTCTCGGGCAAATAAAACAGCCAGCTCAGCCATGAAATCAAATTCAGCCCGCGTGGAATGGTGTAAATCCCAATCGTGACCAGCGCCACGCTGCTGATGACCATTAATACCAGCGCGCTAAAGCGGCTGAACAATCCCAGCGTCAACAGCAGCCCCATGCTGCACTCGAAGAACGCCACCACCACCGCCATAATGACCGGGAAAGGGATCCCCGCATCGTGCAGGGTATCCACCATCAGCAGCTGGTTCTCAGGAACAAATAATTTATTAAACCCGGCAGAAAAGAAAAATACACCTGTCACCAGACGACAGAGAAATACGGGAAACATGGCCGGCATATCGGACGTATGCATAAAACGCTTAAGAGAGAACATCGGTCATCCTTGTTAAGAAAATGAATACTGTTTAATAAATTCAATAACCTGCTTTTTACTCAGTATAAATTCGCAGACCTCGTGCGCAACCGCCGCCCCGCCATTTCCGGCACAATTAATAACTTTATTCATATTAAAAATGATTAATCAAAAGTGATAACAGCGTCTCATTATCAACGCTGCTGACGCCGCGCACGCGCAGTTAAAATGGTAACCAATTGGTTTTAATGTGATTAAAGCGCAACCACTCATAACGTTATTTTTTGTGTGGTTAAAACACCGCAATTAATAACCTTAAATCTATTAAGGCTTATTTTACATAATGGTTGCAAAAAGATGACGTAAGACATAAAAAGCATGTCGCTCTGGCTCCCGGCTAGCAATAACGTGCATTCATTACTATTAATTACATTAGCCAGAAGCGATACCCAATACACCAGAAGAATCAAATAACTATGCTAAACAATATCGCGATTGGATCGTTAGTGACGCTGGATTTGCAAAGCCGTACGCTTGCCCGAACGGATACGCAAGAGACCGTCACGCTTCCCCAAAGCGCATGTCTGTGCCTTGCCGCACTGGTGGAGGCGCATGGGGAAGTGCTTTCCCAGGAACAGCTGATGGAGATCGGCTGGCGCAGCGCCGGGGTGGAGGTCACCGACAATAGCGTGCGGGTGATGATCACCAAGTTACGCCGCGCGTTCGCTCAGCTAAACCTGCAGGAAGCCATCACGCTCATCGCCGTGACGCGCAGCGGCTATCGCCTGCTGGTGCGGGAGAGCGGCAGCGAAGTGGCGCCTGCAACGCCGACACCAGACCTCCCGCAGCAGGAAGCACCCGAACAGGCCGTTGCGCCAGAGGTGCCGCCGACGGTCGAACCCGCCCCGCCGCGCGCGCGCAGCACGCTCATGCAAAAGAGCTGCGTCTCGCTAAGCGGCGTGCTCGTTGGGCTGGTGATTGCGCTACTCCTGCGCGGCATTTTAGATTTTAGCCCGCAGCCGGTGCACTTTGTGCGCTGGAATGGCCCCGGCGTGCCGCCCGGTACCGAGGTGATGGTTCAGCAAGACAAACAGTCGCAGACCGCGCTGATTGAATCCACGCTGCAGACCTATACCCGCCACGTTCTGGCGCGCCGTACCGACGAGAAGCCCGCAGCCGTACTGTATGTGACCACGGGCTCGGAAAAGATGAGTAAATTCCAGGGGCTTATTGCCTGCCAACAACCCTTTAAGGATTCAGGGAATGACTGCGAATCGTTCTATTTTCGCCATTATTAAATCGCCGCTCGCGCTGCTGTTTCTTGGCGGCGTTATTATCGGGACCGGCGCCATGGCGCTGTACGGGTTTTATACCTCGCCCTACAAGGAGGCCTGTATTGCGCCGACCTCGTATTACATTATTGAGGACGATAACAACGCGACGCTGGCGCGCGGTATCTACCGGTCTTACCGTGACGGCCTGTTCAACGGGCATACCACCTATATCGGCAGCATTAGTCACTTCAAAGACGGCAAGCGCGACGGGCTGCCGAAAGCCGTCAACCGCGAAGTGCGCTACGACGTTAATATGTCGGGCAAGCGGCTCCATCTGACCGTCACCAGCCAGCACCGCAAGCTCGGCGGCCAGAGCTCGGATGAAGACGTGACCGATTATATCTTCCCGCAAATCAAACCGGGTGAAGAGGCGACCAGCACCGTCTACCTGCTGGACGACAAAGTCCTCGCTTCCGGCACGGAGACCGTCGCCCGTATCGCCTGCATGAATTGAGGGTCAGACCAGCGCCTGAATCAGGCCATCAAGGGTATCAAACCCGAGGGCCATCAGGCGCTCAAAGAACGGTGCCAGCGTTTCGGCAATCAGGAACAGCGCCAGCATGCCGAAGGTCAGCGTCAGCGGGAAGCCAATCACAAAGATAGAGAGCTGCGGCGTCAGGCGGTTTAACAGCCCGAGGATGAAGTTAATGCACAGCAGCAGCGCAATCACGGGTAGCCCCAGCATCAGCCCCTGACTGAAGATCATCCCCGCGTGGGTCACCAGATACATAAACCCGCCCGCGTGCAGCGGCGTGGCGTCAACCGGCAGCGTCTGGAAGGTTTCCGCCAGCAGCGCCAGCAGCCAGAGATGGCCGTTAAAGGCGAGGAACAGCAGCGTCACCAGCAGGTTGAGAAAACGCGAGATCACCGGGCTGTTGCCTGCGCCTGGGTCAAAGAAGGTGGCGAACGAGAGGCCCATCTGCATGCCGATGATTTCGCCGGACATGCGTACGGCGGCAAACAGCAGCTGCAGCGTCAGCCCCATCGCCGCGCCGATAATCACCTGTTTCGCCATCACCCACACCCCTTCCCAGGAGTAGAGGCCTATCTGCGCATCAGGCAGCGTGCCGCCAATCAGGATCGCAATCAACAGCGCCAGGCCCGCGCGCAGACGGGCGCTGACCGCCTTCTCGCCGAAAATCGGCGCAACGTGCAGCAGCGCGGCAATGCGCACCATGATGAAAAAAGTGTGACTGACCAGCCCGTAGAGCTGGTCGAGAGGAAGTCCGAAGGCCATCAGCCAATCACGAAAGGAATGCTGGCGAAGACCGCGCGGGTGTATTCAATAAAAATCTTCATCATCCACGGCCCCAGCGCCACCGCCACGCCAACGATGATCAGGATCTTCGGGATGAAGGTCATGGTCATTTCATTGACCTGGGTGGCGGCCTGCAAAATACTGATGATAAGACCGGTGACCAGCGCGGCCACCAGCAGCGGGGCTGACACCATCAGTCCCACCTTGATCGCCTGCATGCCAATCACCATTACGCTTTCCGGGGTCATGGGTCTCTCCTAACTGTAAAAGCTCTGGGCCAGCGATCCCACCAGCAGCTGCCAGCCGTCGACCAGTACAAACAGCATCAGCTTAAACGGCAGCGCAATGGTGGTGGGCGGCACCATCATCATCCCCAGCGCCATCAGAATGCTGGCGACCACCAGATCGATAATCAGGAACGGAATAAAGATGGTAAAGCCTATCTGGAAGGCGGTTTTCAGCTCGCTGGTGATAAACGCCGGTATCAGAATGCTGAGCGGCACCGCTTCCGGCGAGGCGATATCCGGGGTTTTGGCGATACGGGCAAACATCGCCAGATCGCTTTCGCGGGTCTGGTCGAGCATAAAGACACGCAGCGGTTTCACCCCTTCCGTGAGGGCCACTTCCATGGTGATCTTGTTTTCCTGCAGCGGCTGCCAGGCTTTTTCGTAGATCTGGCTGAACACCGGAGACATGACGAAAAAGGTCAAAAATAGCGACAGCCCCACCAGCACCTGGTTTGGCGGCGCGGTGGGCGTGCCGAGGGCGTTACGCATCAGCCCCAGCACAATGATGATGCGGGTAAAGCCGGTCATCATCAGCAGTACGGCAGGAATAAAGGTAAACCCGCTCAGCAGCAGCAGGGTTTGCACCGGCAGCGTCCAGCCCTCTTCCCCCGCCGGTTTACCGAGGGTGATATCACCGTTGGCCGCCAGCGCACCGGCGGCAGGCAACATCAGGACGAGCGCCAGCAGCAGGCGGCGGTTCACTGCTCACCTCCCGGACGGTACTTCTGGCGCAACTTTTCCAGCATCTGCGGGAAGGTCGCAGGCGCAGAGGTTTGCGGAGCCTGCTCCGGACGCGCCTGCGTCGCAAGGCAGGTAATCTGCGACGCGGTGACGCCCAGCACCAGCCGCTGCTCGCCCACGTCCACCAGCACCAGGCGCTCGCGCGGCCCCAGCGACTGGGTCGCCACCAGGGTCATGTTGCCCTGAGCATCGTTGAGCCGACGCGCCAGCCCGCTGCGGCGGGCAGCCCAGGCCATCACCACCATCAGCAGGATAATCAGGGCCAGCGCGCCGGTGACCGTCATCAGCACCGAGCCGGTCGCCGGGAGGGAGTCAGTGGCGTTCATTAGCGGCTCAGACGGTGCATACGTTCAGACGGCGTGATGATATCCGTGATGCGGATGCCGAACTTATCGGAAACGACCACCACTTCACCCTGCGCAATCAGATAACCGTTGATCAGGATATCCAGCGGTTCCCCCGCCAGCCCGTCCAGCGACACCACCGAGCCCTGGCTCAGGCGCAGCAGCTCTTTGATGGTCATTTTGGTACGCCCCAGCTCCACGGTCATTTTTACCGGGATATCGAGGATCAGGTTCATCTCGTCAGAAAATTGCGGTGCAGCCATGGTGTCGGTAATTCCCGCCGCGTGCTGTTCGCTCATTGCATCACCCCAGAGATTATCAATGGACTGATCGTCAGAACCCGATGAGGTGCTCATATCGCTCATGGGGAAATTACTCCTTGTTTAATGATAGTAATGAAGGCTGAATCATCTGCTCGACCTTCAGGGCATATTGATTGTTAACCTCGCCGTAGCGGGCCGTGAAGACCGGTACGCCACCCACGCTGGCTTCGATAAACTCTTGCTTATCGAGCGCGATAATGTCGCCTTTCTTCATTTGCATCACGCGGGAGAGGCGGGTACCGACATCCGCAAAGCGTGCCGTCAGCTCCAGCTCCGTTTCCCGCATCTGGCTCGCCAGCAGGCCACGCCACTGGGTATCTTCCTGCCGGGAGTTGTCCATCGGCGGGTTACTCAGCAGCTCGCGCAGCGGTTCAATGGTGCTGAAGGGAATACAGATGTTGAATTCCCCGCGGTGCGAGCCGATCTCCACCGAAAACGGCGTGGTGACCACCACATCGTTGGGCGATGAGGTGATGTTGGTGAACTTCACCTGGATTTCCGAACGGATGTACTCCGTTTTGATTTTATAGATTGAACTCCAGGCAAATTCGTACGCCTCGCGCGCCATCGACAGCATGCGATGGATCACGCGCTGTTCGGTTGGCGTAAATTCACGCCCGTCGGCCTTGGTCGGGAAACGACCGTCGCCGCCGAACAGGTTGTCTACGGCCATAAACACCAGCCCCGGCGAGAAGGCCATCAGCGAGGTGCCGCGCAGCGGGTTAAGGTGCAGCAGGTTCAGGTTTGTCGGCACCGGCAGGTTGCGGGCAAACTCGTGATACGGCTGGATCTTAATATTTCCCGCCGTAATATCCGGGCTACGGCGCAGCAGGTTAAACAGCCCCATACGGAACTGACGGGCAAAACGTTCGTTAATAATTTCCAGCGAATGCAGACGTTCACGAATAACCCGGCGTTGCGTATGCGGGTCGTAGGGTTTTATCCCTGCGTCTGTACGGCTGTTATTGAGATCGCTACTGCTCTCAGCATCGGCGTTCAGTAAACGGTCGATCTCATCCTGTGATAAAAAGCTGTCAGCCATAATTATTACCGCAGAATAAATTCGTTAATAAGGACGTCAGTGACGCGAATGGACTGGTTAAACGCCAGCGGTTTATCCAGCTCGCTCTTAATGTTGGTAATCAGGCGGCGTTTCCCCTCGTCGGTGGCTAAATCTTCATAGGTCTGATGGGTGAGCAACATAAATAAGCGGCTGCGGTATTCCGGCAAATATTTTTCCAGTACGGCAAGTGATTGCTGCTCTGCCACCCGAATAGATAAACCCAGGTACAATACCCGGTCGGATTCATTCGCCGTCGGCTTCAGGCTCACGGTAAAAGTATTCATCGAGGCGTAAAGCGGCTCGACTTGCACGGGCGCAGGCGCTGTTTTCACTTCCCCTTCCACCACCACGTCTGCCGGTTTGGCGAATTTCATTTCCCAGAACAGGTAGCCGGAAAACCCGCACGCCGCAACGGCAGTCAAAAACATGAACGTCATCAGAAGCGAGCGAGACCCTCCGCCGCTGGCGACCTTTTTATTTTTATTACTCATTGAACGTACACCTGATAAATAAGAGAAGGCAGCGTACTACCCTCGTGTCAATATGGCGGACATTGTAGTCCATTTAATCATCCTGATAATCAGGCGATAAAATTTCATTCCTGAAGCTAATTCGCCACTTCAGGCAAAGGTATTAATTCCGTATATATTTCCCGGCGTGGTGGTTAATAATGTCGGGACGCTGTCGTCATCGTCCGGCTGCCCTTCGCCCTCCAGCTGGGCCTGCTGCTCGCCCGGCGTATTGTCGCGCTGCTCACCTGCCGCAGCGTACTGTTGTCCCTCGGCGCTGACGTTCGCCTGACCGAGTTGAATCCCCGATTCCGCCATCGCGGCGCGCAGCTGCGGCATTGCCTGCTCCATAGCGTGGCGAATGTGAGAATGCTCGCTGACGATATGAATGTGCGCCTGATCCTGCTGAACGCGCAGGGAAATTTGCAGTGAACCTAGCTCCTCAGGGTGTAGACGGATCTCGGCGCTGTGCAGGCCGTTGCGGCTAAAGATAGCGATATGCTGGCTTACCGACTGCTTCCACTCCGGCGTTTCCGGCGGGTGATTCACGGTAACCACCTGCTGCGGAGCATGGGCAATGCTGGTGCGTACGGCGGCAGGTAGCGCCACGGCACTGACCGGCGCGGTTGATGACATCTCTGGCGTGGCGACCGTTTCGCTCGCGACCGGCGCAGACTGCGCCGTCAGAGGCGTCGTTGTCACCGCGGGTGATTTCTCCGTCACGCTGAGCGGTGTTAACGTTTTACCGCCCGGCGCGTCAGGCTTCTCCCCCACCGCAGGCTTGCCAGGTTCTGGCTTCGCCGCTGTCTCCGCGCCCGTCACGCTGCGGGTAATCAGCTGCTGTAGCTGCCACTGCGGGCTTTCTTCCCCTTCAACTTCTGTGATGGTCACACCCGTCAGTGCCTCCGCCAGCCCCGGCGGGGCCATCAGCAGCGTGTCAGCAATCTCCTCATCATTCCCGACTGTCACCTCCGTGAGCTGTTCCGGCAGCATAGCGGCGGGCAGCATCGCCTCGGGCAGCGCCTGCGGATCCAGACCGGTAAACAGCTGCGCCAGCTTGCCCTCCAGTGCCGGGCCAAAATCCTCGTCAGACAGCAACCCGGCTTTCGGTTTGCCCTGCGCCCCGCCGCCCAGTAACAGGGCAGCAATATCAATGTTCATAGCCTTTCTCTCTTTTGTCCGGCACGCTGCGCGAATTCATCCATCAGCTTTTGTTCATGTCGGCTCTGAACCAGCGCCTGCGCCGTCGCCCGGCGTTCAATCAGCGTTTCAAACGCGTTCAGGCGCTGCTTGTTTTGCACCCAGTTCTGTTTGACCTTGTCGACCGCCTTTTCACAGGCGTCGACATGGCCTTCCTGCTGCTTAACGACCTGCTTCAACGACAAAATAAACGACTGATGATTAACCAGATCCGCCACCGACATGCCGTTGCCCATCATTCCCTGACGCAGGGACTGCTGATACTCCTGCTCGTAGTGCTGCAGCTGTTCATGCTGGGCGACGGCCTGCTGAAGCTGCTGCTGCACGCCGCCCAGCGCGCGGGTGGTCTTTGTCAGCGTCTCCTCTGCCATGTCACGCAGCAGGGTCATTGGGTTGTTTACCTTCATGGCGCCTCCGGGTTAGTCCCTGACGTCCGGGAAGAGCCCGGACAGGGTGTGTACGGCGTCATCATAACCGCTGCGTTCGTGGATCGCCTGGTGGAGGTACGCCTCCAGTGACGGGTATTTGTCGATCGCCAGATCCAGCATCGCGTCGCTGCCTTTAACGTATGCGCCCACGCTGACCAGATCGCGGTTGCGCTGGTACGCAGAAAGCAGCTGTTTGAAACGCTGCACCTTGCGGTACTGGGCGTGCGGGATCAGCTCGGTCATGGCGCGGCTGATCGACGCTTCGATATCAATGGCCGGATAGTGGCCCGCTTCGGCAAGACGACGCGACAGGACGATATGTCCGTCGAGGATCGCCCGCGCGGAGTCGGCAATCGGATCCTGCTGGTCATCACCCTCCGTCAGCACGGTATAAAACGCGGTGATCGACCCGCCGCCCTTCACGCCGTTACCGGTACGTTCCACCAGCGCAGGCAGGCGGGCAAAGACCGACGGCGGATAGCCTTTGGTCGCGGGTGGTTCACCGATGGCCAGCGCCACCTCGCGCTGCGCCATGGCGTAGCGCGTCAGGGAGTCCATGATCAGCAGCACGTTGAGGCCGCGATCGCGAAAATCTTCAGCGATGCGGGTGGCATAGACCGCCCCCTGCATACGCAAAATTGGCGAGACGTCGGCCGGCGCGGCAACCACCACCGCGCGCGCCAGCCCCTGCTCGCCGAGGATATTTTCAATAAAATCTTTGACTTCACGGCCACGCTCGCCAATCAACCCCACCACGATGACATCGGCGGTGGTGAAGCGCGCCATCATGCCGAGCAGCACGCTTTTGCCCACACCGGACCCGGCAAACAGGCCCATGCGCTGGCCGCGCCCCACCGTCAACAGACCGTTGATGGCGCGCACGCCGACATCCAGTACGTTTTTAATCGGGTCGCGATGGAGCGGGTTGAGGGTTGGCGTAAATAGCCCCGCCGACGGATTCCCCGGCGCGGGACGACCATCCAGCGGTCGGCCCTGCGCATCCAGCACGCGGCCCAGCAGATGCGGGCCCACGGGCAGTTGTTTACCGGCATGGCTGTCGTTTTGCAGAGCGTAAATACGCGCCCCCGGCAGGATGCCGTCGACGTGCTCCAGCGGCATCAGAAACAGCGTCTGACCATTGAAGCCGACCACTTCGCTTTCAACCGGGATAATGCCCTGCTCCGTCTGGCGCTCCACGATGCACAACGCGCCAATCGGCAGCTTCAGCCCAACCGCCTCCATCACCAGGCCCGTGGCGCGCGTCAGCTTGCCGTACTGGCGAAAATCCGGCACCTGCGCCAGTCTCTCTTCCACCCGGTCGAGGACGGATAGCCATTTTTTTAGCTGCGCGCTCATTGCGACAGCTCCTCGCGAGCCAGCTGGCAGAGCGCCTGCCAGCGCGTTTCCATACTGGCGTCCACCTCTGCGTCAGGTGACACCACGCGGCAGCCGCCGGACGCCAGCTGCGCGTCCCGGTGCAGCTCCCAGCCCATCGCCGTGAGCGTGTCACCCAGCGCCTGCTCAACCGAGGTAAACGCGTCCGGATTCACATACAGCTTAAAGGTACCGTGGAGCAGCACATCCTGTTTCATCAGGCTACGGATCTGGCTCACCAGGGCCTGGTTATCCACCACGCTGGCGTTGCCGTAGAGTTGCTGCACGGCGGTGAGCGCGAACTGCACCAGACGGCCAGGGATCAGGCTTTCGAGGTTCTCCAGCGCGAGCTTAAAGTGAGTGACCCACTGTTCCGCTTCACGCAGAACCGTCTGCTGTTCCGCGCGCGCCTGCTCCATCCCCTTTGCAAAGCCCGCCTCACGGCCTTCTTTAAGGCCCGCCTCATAGCCCTGCTTGCGCCCCTCTTCCTGTCCCTGCTGCTGTCCCTGCGCGAAGCCCTGCTGCTCCGCCTGTTTCCGCAGGCGTGCCAGCTCGGCTTTCAACTGCGCCTCGGACTGGGCGCTATCCAGCGTCGGCAGCGGCGTTTCAAGGGGTTCCCCGAGCAGATTTTCAGGTTGCCAGCTGTGCCACTCCTGGGCGTGGGTATCCTTAAACGTAGGCATCGTCGCTGCCTCCAATCAGGATCTCGCCAGACTCGGCCAGGCGACGGACAACGTTGAGGATCGTCTTCTGTTCGGCTTCGACCTGCGACAGGCGAACCGGGCCACGGGAGGCCAGGTCGTCGGTCATCAGCTCGGCCTGACGACGGGACATGTTGCGGAAGAACTTCATGCGCAGCGGTTCGTCGGCCCCTTTCAGCGCGATGATCAGCGTCTCGCTCTCGATCTCCTGCAGCAGGCGCTGAATGCTTCTGTCTTCCACTTCCACCAGGTTTTCGAACAGGAACATCTCGTCGATAATCTTCTGCGCCAGCTCGCCGTCGAATTCGCGTACCGCCTCGATGGCCGCCTCTTCCTGGTGAGACTTCATCAGGTTGAGGATCTCTGCCGCCGGACGCACGCCGCCCATCTTGCTGCGCTTCAGGTTTTGACCGTGGAGCAGGTTGTTCAACACTTCGGTGAGCTCCTGCAGCGCAGCAGGCTGTACGCCACCAAAGGTGGCGATACGCAGCATGATGTCGTTACGCTCGCGGTCGTCAAATTTGCCCAGCACGTCCGCCGCCTGGTTACGCTTCAGATGCACCAGGATGGTGGCGATGATCTGCGGATGCTCTTCGCGAATCAGATCAAACACCGCCTGCGGATCCATAAAGTTGAGCGTCTCGATACCGTTGGTGCCCTGATGGGTATCCAGCAGATCTTCCAGCAGCGACGAGGCGCGCTCTTCACCCAGCGCTTTGACCAGCACGCTGCGCAGATAATCGTTGGTGTTGAGGCTCAGAGCCGCGTACTCGCTGGAGTCTTTCTTGAAATCTTCCAGCACGGCAGCCATCTGATCGTGGGTAAAGCCCGCCATATTAACCATCGAACTACTGATCTGCTTTACCTCGTGGGCGTTGAGGTGCTTGAACACCTCCGCCGCCAGGACATCTCCCAGCGTCAGCATGACGATGGCGCTTTTTTCTGAGGCATTCATTATTTAGGCTCCTTACTCATCCACTGGCGGATCACGAGGGCGATAACGCGCGGCTCCTGCTCTGCCAGCTCACGCAGCTGTTGACCATTGAGTTCCGTATCCACCCGCTGCTGGGCACGGTGGCGGTTGCTTTTCTCCGCGGCACGTTTTTTCGCCGCGATCTCTTCCTCTCGCGCCTCTTTCTCCATCTCCAGACGACGAATAGTGGTCTCCTGGTGGCGGAACCAGGCTGGCTGGACCAGCTTGCGCCACATGATCCAGCCGATAATGGCAATCACCAGATAGCGGGCAATGGCCATCAGCAGCGCGTAGAAACGATCCTGCTCCCAGAATGGCGGCACCGACTCTTCCACTACGCCGTTAAACGCGGAGTTGAGAATATTGACGCTGTCGCCGCGCGCGGCGTTGTAACCAATCGCCTCTTTCACCAGGGCGTTGATGCGGGTCAACTCCGCCTCACCGATCGGGCCGGGTTTACCCTCTTCACCCTGCGGCAAATGGTTGATGACCACGGCCACCGAGAGACGTTGAATACGACCCGTATTGGATTTGGTATGGGTTAGCGTGCGATCCACCTCAAAGTTGGTGGTCTCATCACTGCGGTTGTTATACGGCTGGGCTGGCTCGCGGTTGGCGCTGTTACCGGTGGTTTTCTCTTTATTGTCGTCCGCCGGGGTGTTGAGCGGCTGGGTCAGCGGTGCGGTGGCCGGTGCGGGTGGCGTATTGCTCAATGCCCCCGGCACGCCGCTTGCGCCGCGGCGATTGCCCTGCTCGGAGAGGCTCGCCTGGCGGCTGCGGATCGCCATTTTTTCAGGCTCGCTGTTCGGCTGATACTGCTCCAGCGTCTGCTCCTGCTCGGTGAAGTCAATCTGCGCCGTGACCTGCGCGCGAATATTTTCGTCCCCCACCAGCGGGGCCAGAATGCGCTGAATACGCTGCTGGTAGTCACTCTCAATGTCGTTGGTGTATTTCAGATGCGCCGTTTGCAAGCCGCGCACGCCGCTTTGGGTCAGCAGGTTACCGCGCTGATCGACAATGGTGACGCTCTCGGCAGAAAGCCCGGTGACGGCGCTGGAGATCAGATGGGTGATGGCCACCACCTGGCTGTCGTCAAGGGTGCGGCCCTGCAGCAGGTTCACGGTGACTGAGGCGGTCGGTTTTTTCTGTTCCCGGACAAACATCGACGGTTTCGGCGTAGCCAGATGCACGCGCGCGCTCTGAATAGGCCCGAGATTTTCAATGGTGCGCGCCAGCTCGCCCTCCAGGGCGCGCTGGTAGTTCACCTGCTCGGTAAACTGGCTGACGCCGAACTTCTCCTGATCGAGCAGTTCAAAGCCCACCGAACCGCCTTTCGGCAGCCCCTGCTGCGCCAGCTTCATCCGCACTTCATGTACCTGGGATCCTGGTACCATGATGACGCCACCGGCGGTATCAATGCGATAAGGGACGTTGAGCTGCGAGAGCTGCGCAACGATCGCGCCGCCCTCTTCATCACTGATGTTGCTGAACAGCACCCGGTAGTCCGGCTCCTTTGCCCAGAACATTAAGGCGATGATGACGGAAAGCG
Organism: Enterobacter mori; assembly: GCF_025244905.1. NCBI lineage: Bacteria > Pseudomonadati > Pseudomonadota > Gammaproteobacteria > Enterobacterales > Enterobacteriaceae > Enterobacter > Enterobacter mori. Next base: position 2,922,292 of record NZ_CP104285.1, read on the forward strand.
CCGCAGCGCCGCAAATCACCAGCAAAAGCTTCGGGCTGCTGCGAAGTGAGGACAGTATTGATTTAATTCGCTCTGCCGGATTGTTGGTTAAATCATTTAGTGTGGCACTCATGCCGTATTCCTGTATGAAATAGCACGCATCGGTGATGCGCGTCAGCTCACGAAATTCGCGAGAGTGATGTCGACGATTTCAAAAATATAAGAATTTTTCAGGCGGGCATTATCGTCTGAAAGACGTTTTTTTTAAGGATAAATAAGCTCAAAGTTCTGTCGGCTTATTGGATTTTCTGAGGTTTTTATTCGCGTGTTAAGCTGTCGACGTTTAAAAGATGTGCAACAAACAGCAGTTTTTATCTCATTTACCAGGAATTGAACATGTCAGCAACATTAATGCATGGCGTACTCGATCAAATTCAGCGTCAGGCGCAGCAGGTCGGCGGGCCGTCTACTCGCCTCCAGTCTCCGCGCGGCGACACGCCCTCTTTTTCTGACGTTTTATTTAACAGCATTAACGAAATAAATAAAACCCAGGTCGAGGCAAAGAGCAAAACACAGCAGTGGATGTCCGGAAGTCAAGATATTGCCCTGAATGACGTGATGCTCGCGATGCAGAAGTCTTCTATTTCATTCAGCTTTGGTATGCAGGCGCGAAATAAAATGATCGGCGCGTATCAGGAAATAATGAATACACCGGTTTAAGGTCTGCTCCTATTCTATGAGTGAAATTATCAGCACTTCTGCACGCTTATCCCTGAATACGCTTTCTTTGACCGACAGCGAATTACAGCGTGTCGGGAAATTAATTTATCAGCGCGCCGGAATTGTCGTCAACGCGCAAAAGCGGGAGATGATTTTTAATCGTCTCTCCCGTCGCGTGCGCACGCTGGGTCTTGCCACGTTCAGCGACTATATCGGCCTGCTTGAGTCGCACTCAGAACACCCGGAATGGCAGAACTTTATTAACGCGCTGACGACCAACCTGACCTCCTTTTTCCGCGAGGCGTATCACTTCCCGATCCTCGCGGGACATGCGCGCCAGCGCGCGTCGGGCTATCGCGTCTGGTGTACCGCCGCGTCAACGGGCGAAGAGCCTTGCTCTATCGCGATGACGCTGCACGAGCTGTTGGGCGCGTCGGTGGCCGGGCCGCGCATCTGGGCGTCGGATATCGACACGGAGGTGCTGGCAAAAGCGGAAGCGGGCGTTTACCGGCTGAGCGATCTGGATACGCTGACGCTGGCGCAGAAGCGTCACTTCTTTCTGCGCGGCACGGGCGACAACAGCGAGTGGGTGAAAGCCAGACGGGAGCTTCTTTCCGCCATTCACTATCAGCAGCTTAATTTACTGGACGAGAAGTGGTCCGTACCCGGGCCGTTCGACGCCATTTTCTGTCGCAACGTGATGATTTATTTCGACGCGCCGACGCAGCAGCGCCTGTTGCAGCGCTTTGCGCGTCTGCTTAAGCCCGGCGGCCTGCTGTTTGTGGGCCACTCGGAACATTTTAACCACGCACATATTCCGCTGCGCCTGCGCGGGCAGTCGGTGTATGAACTGACGGAGGCCACACGGTGAAGGCGATTCGTGTGCTGGCGGTCGATGATTCGGCCCTGATGCGTAACATGCTCAGTGCGGTAGTCAATCAGCAGCCTGATATGGAAATGGTCGGCACGGCGCCGGACGCGTTTATTGCCCGCGAGCTGATTAAACAGCTCAACCCGGACGTGCTGACGCTGGATATCGACATGCCAGGGATGGACGGGCTGGAGTTTCTCTCCCGCCTGATGCGCCTGCGCCCGATGCCGGTCATTATGATTTCCTCCCTGACCACCCGTGGTTCGAAAGCGACCATGAGCGCGCTGGAGCACGGCGCGGTCGATTTTCTGCCCAAGCCGGAACACCGCAGGGCAGAGAATATCGATACCTGGAGCCAGCTGGTGGTGGAGAAGATCCGCGTCGCCGCTCGGGCAAAACTGGCACCGCACAGCCCCGTCACCCGACCGGTGCTCGCCGGTATTCCCGTGCGCCAGCAGAGCATCATCGCCATTGGCTCTTCCACGGGCGGCACGGAGGCGCTGCGTCGGGTGTTGATGCCTCTGCCGGTCAGCACGCCGGGGATTGTCATCGCCCAGCATATGCCTGCCGGTTTCACCCACTCTTTCGCCCAGCGTCTCGACTCGCTGTGCCAGATTGCCGTGCGTGAAGCGCAGGATGGTGAACCGGTTCGCCCGGGCTGCGCCCTGATAGCACCGGGTGACAGCCACATGGAGATCCTCGGCCAGGACAACGGCTACCGGGTCAGGCTCAGCGATGCCCCACCGGTGAATCGCCATCGCCCCTCGGTGGATGTGCTCTTTGACTCGGTGGCACGTCAGGCCAGCAAACACGCCAGCGCCGCCCTGTTAACCGGCATGGGCGCGGACGGCGCGCGCGGTCTGCTGCACCTGCGCCAGACCGGCGCGTTTACCCTCGCACAGAGCGAAGCCACCTGCGTGGTTTTCGGCATGCCCCGGGAAGCCATTACCCTCGGTGCCGCGAAAAAGGTCGTCGATCTTGACGATATCAGCCAGTGCCTGCTGGACAGTTTTCACTATAAAAATTCGTCTAAAACCGACTCATGACATTAAGGAGATTTCCCCATGTCGGATAAAAACTTGCGTTTTCTGGTGGTGGATGACTTCGCCACCATGCGACGCATCGTACGAAACCTGCTGCAGGATCTGGGCTACAAGCACATTGATGAGGCCGAAGACGGTCAGGACGCGCTCAACAAACTGCGTGCAGGCGGCTTCGATTTCGTCGTCAGCGACTGGAACATGCCAAATGTCGACGGGCTTGAGCTGCTGAAAACCATCCGCAGCGACGCGACCATGGCAAAAATGCCGGTGCTGATGGTGACCGCGGAAGCGAAGAAAGAGAACATCATCGCCGCTGCTCAGGCGGGTGCCAATGGTTACATCGTTAAGCCGTTCACCGCTGCCACGCTGGAAGAAAAGCTCGGCAAAATCTTTGAAAAACTCGGGTAACCCCTATGAACACCCCGTTAAACATGCAGGCGGATAACGCCACAGAGATTTTCGTTCGCATCGGGCAACTGACCCGCCTGCTGCGCGACAGCATGGCCAACCTCGGTCTGGAACAGGCCATCATGGAGGTGGCGGATGCATTTCCGAACACCCGCGACCGCCTGAATTACGTGGTCGGCAAGACCTCGCAGGCAGCCGACCGCGCGCTGACCAGCGTTGAAGTGGCGCGTCCCCTGCAGGAAGGACTGAGCGATAGCGCCACCGCGCTGAGCACGCGCTGGGATGCCTGGTTCGAAAATCCGCAGCCGCTGGACGACGCCCGCGAGCTGGTCAAAGCCACCCGTACCTTTCTTCACCAGGTGCCGGATGTGACCCAGCAAACCAACCGCCAGCTGACCGAAATCATGATGGCGCAGGATTTTCAGGATCTCACCGGGCAGGTGCTGCAGAGCCTGATGCACGTTATTGAGACCGTTGAGAAAGAGCTGATCAGCGTGCTGGTGGAAAACATGAACGAGCGCGATGCGATTGCCGAAGCGGGCGATGCGCACCTGAAGAATGGTCCGCAAATCGATACCCGTGCCGAGGGGATCGTCGCTTCTCAGGAGCAGGTAGACGATCTGCTGGAGTCTCTCGGCTTCTAATCCCGCCGGGCGAAAGGTATGTCAGAACAAAACGACAGCGAAAAAACAGAAGACCCCACACCCCACCGAAAGCAAAAAGCGCGTGAAGAGGGACAGGTTCCGCGATCGCGCGAGCTGACGAGCCTCCTCATGCTGCTGGCAGGCTGGGGGTTAATCATGGTCGCGGGGAGCTGGCTGGCAAAACAGCTGCAGCACCTGCTGCATAACGGTTTGACGTTTGACCGGCTGTTAGTCAGCGACCCGCAGCAGATGCTGCATCACGCCGCATCGCTGCTGGGGATCGCCTTCCTGGCGCTGCTGCCGTTCGTCGGCGGGCTGTTTCTCACCGCCGTCGCCACGCCGTCACTCATTGGCGGCCTGAACATGAGCGCTAAGGCCGTGAAATTTAACCTGAAGAAGCTCAACCCGCTGAGCGGCATCAAGCGCCTGTTTTCCGGGCAAATGGTGTCGGAGATGGTGAAGAGCATTCTGAAGGTCACGCTGGCAGCGGTCGGCGGCGGGCTGTTCCTGTGGTTTAACAAAGCGAAGTTTATCAGCCTGATGTTTGAACCGCTCGGCATGGCGCTTAGCGATATCAGCGCCCTGCTGCTGGGCTGCATGCTGGCCATTATTTTATCGCTGATCCCGATGGTGGCGTTCGACGTGGTTTACCAGCTCTGGAGCAACTTTAAAAAGCTGCGCATGAGCCTGAAGGAAATCAAAGACGAATTCAAAAATCAGGAAGGCGACCCGCTGATTAAAAGTAAGGTTCGCCAGCTGCAGCGCCAGATGGCGCAGCAGCGAATGATGAGCGATGTCCCCACCGCCGACGTGGTGGTGAATAACCCGACCCACTATTCGGTCGCCCTGAAGTATCAGGACGGCGCCATGGGCGCGCCGGTGGTGGTTGCCAGCGGCAGCGGATTAATTGCCCTGCGCATCCGCGAGCTGGCCGAAGAGAGCCGGGTCCCCATGCTTGAGGCGCCGCCGCTGGCGCGCGCCCTGTATCGCCATTGTGACCCCGGCACCCCGGTTCCCGCCGAGCTGTACAGCGCGGTGGCAGAAGTGCTGGCCTGGGTTTATGGCCTTAAGCGCTGGCGTAAAGGCTATGGCTTACGTCCGCTGACACCTAAAGATCTTCCCGTTCCCGCGGGGATGGATATTGCACAAGAGAGTAGAGAGTGATGGCCAATATCGCCACCAAATTACGATTACCCAACATGAAGGAAACCCAGTGGCAGGTGCTGGCCGGGCCGGTGCTGATCATGACCATCCTGGCGATGATGATCCTGCCGCTGCCGACCTTTGTGCTGGACCTGCTGTTTACCTTCAACATCGTGCTGTCGATCATGATTTTGCTGGTCGCCATGTTTACACAAAATACGCTGGAGTTTTCGGCGTTTCCGACGGTGCTGCTGTTCTCCACCCTGCTGCGTCTGGCGCTGAACGTGGCCTCCACGCGCGTGATCCTGATGAACGGCCATACCGGCTCGGAAGCGGCGGGTCAGGTGGTGGAGGCCTTTGGTCACTTCCTGGTCGGCGGAAATTTCGCCATCGGGATTATCGTCTTCGTCATCCTGATCATCATTAACTTTATGGTGATCACCAAGGGTGCGGGGCGTATTGCGGAAGTGGGCGCGCGTTTCTCCCTCGACGGCATGCCGGGCAAGCAGATGGCGATAGATGCCGACCTGAATGCCGGACTGATTGGCGAAGAAGAGGCAAAACGCCGCCGTAAAGAGGTGACGCAGGAAGCCGATTTCTACGGCTCGATGGACGGTGCGAGCAAGTTTGTGCGCGGCGATGCCATCGCCGGACTGCTGATTATGGCGATCAATATTATCGGCGGTCTGGTGATCGGCGTGATGCAGCACGACATGTCAGCGGGCGTGGCTGGGGAAACCTATACCCTGCTGACCATCGGTGATGGTCTGGTGGCGCAGATCCCGGGGCTGGTGATTTCTACCGCCGCCGGTGTGGTGGTCACCCGCGTCGCCAACGATCAGGATGTAGGCGAGCAGATGGTGGGCCAGCTGTTTACCTCTCCCCGCGTGATTGTCCTGGCGGCGGGCGTGATTGGTCTGCTGGGTCTGATCCCCGGCATGCCAAATTTTGTTTTCCTGCTGTTTACTGCCGCCCTGCTGGGCGTCGCCTGGTGGCTGCGCGGTCGCGAAGGCGATGTGAAAAAGAGCGGTGGCGTGCAGGCCGATACCGATGCGGCGGAAGATGACGTGGCGCAAATCAACGAGGCGACCTGGTCTGATGTTCAAATGGAAGATACGCTCGGTCTGGAAGTGGGCTACCGCCTGATCCCCATGGTGGATCATGAGCAACAGGGCCAGCTGTTGACCCGCGTGCGCGGTATTCGTAAGAAGTTCGCCCAGCAGATGGGTTTTCTACCCCCTGCCGTGCATATTCGTGACAACCTGGATCTGGCTCCGACGCACTACCGCATCCTGCTTAAAGGGGTCACGATTGGTTCAGGCGACGTTCAGCCGGACCGCTGGATGGCAATCAACCCCGGCTGTGCAGAGGGTGAGGTTCCGGGTACACCGTGCACCGAGCCCACCTTTGGGCTGCCTGCCCTGTGGATTGACGAAGTTCACCGTGAGCTGGCGCAGACGCTGGGCTACACGGTGGTCGACCCGAGTTCAGTGGTGGCTACGCATCTTAACCATCTTATCAGCACCCATACCGAAGAGCTGTTTGGCCGCCAGGAGGCGCAGCAGTTGCTCGATCAGATCACCAAACAGTCTCCTAAGCTGATTGAAGATTTGATCCCAGCGGTTATCAGTCTGACCACGTTACACAAAGTGCTGCAGAACCTGCTTGCCGAGCGTGTGCCAATCCGCGATATGCGGACCATCATCGATACGCTGGCAGAGTTTGCCACCGCCCAGAGCGATGCCGACGAGCTGACCACTCGCGTGCGTGCGCGTCTCTCCCGCGCCATTACCCAACAGTGGTTCCCGGGCGACGGGGATATTCAGCTGATTGGGCTGGATTTGTCGCTGGAGCAACTTCTGGTACAGGCAACCCAGAGCGGTAGCGCCATCGAACCGGGCATTGCGGAAAACCTGATGAAGCAGACCGAACAGGCGCTGCAGCATCAGGAGGGATTAGGCGCACCGCCGGTGCTGCTGGTCAATCCGGCCCTGCGCCTGATGCTGTCCCGCTACCTGCGTCGTATTTTCCCTCAGATGGCAGTGCTGTCCAGCCAGGAGATCAATACCTCGCGCAACGTGCGGATGACGTATCTGATTGGAGGAAAAGGATGAGGAAATTTGGGCTCGGGCTAATTTTGGCCTCGCCGTTGGCGATAGCGGCTGACGGCTCCTGGAGCAACCAGAGCTTTGGCGGCACGCTGACCCACGGCCAGCAGGTACTGATAAGCAAACCGGTGCAAAGCGCCTCTCCCCTGCCTGCGGGTGCTGTGGCATCCCGCATGAACTGGAAAATTTCTTCACACGGCCTTCCCCCCGCCGGGTTTCGCATTCGCCTGTGCAGCGCCACGCGCTGTCTGCTGCTGCCCGGCGTTGCCGGGGAAATGGCGCTGCCTGCAGGCATGCCTGCAGAGGGCCCTTTTCGTTTTGAGTATTATGTTAAGGCTGGCGGTCGACTCGACGCTCCGCTGACCGTACTGAGTAATCAGATCACGGTGAGTTATCGCCACTCTCGTTAAGCCTGTGCTTTACCGGTTTGCCGGTAAAGCACAGGGCACGACTTAGAAATCGACGCGCAGCCCCACATTCCCCACGATCGGCGATTCAACATGCTCGCTCTTCGCATAGCTCGCATCCAGCCACACCCGAGTTGATGGTGTGAGGATCGCGCTGATACCGCCCGTGAGCTTTCCGCCCGTTCCGGTGAAATCATTCGTAAAGTCATACGCGTCATTAATACGCGTACTGCCGTTCTTCACCAGCCCCTGACTCAGGGCCGCTGTCGCGTAAGGCATAACCTCCATCTCACCCGCCTGCAGACGGGTTGTAAAGCGCAGCCCCACCTCTCCCTGCAGTGAACGTCCGTCACCCGTTTCAGCGGTCATTCCGTTATTCAGTTTGACGCTCTCTGACGGCGTCAGCCAGCCGTTGAGGCCCGCAAAGGGCGCCAGGCGTGTGGTCTCGCTCACGGCAATATGACGACCGGCTTCCAGACCCAGACCGTAGCCCCAGCTGTTCCAGTCGGAGCGCGCCGTGCCGCCATCGCTCATGCGGGCGCTCAGCTTGCTGGCAAAGTGGTTAATCTGCGCTGAACCCGAGGTGTACCAGCCGTCAGCCGCATTCAGCGTCGCGTACAGACCGCCGCCGTAGCTGGTCACCCGGCTCTGCCCCCCGCGCGCATGCTTCACCTGACCGGTTGACTGACTCAGATAAGCCCCGGTGGTGAGTTGACCAGCAGCCAGCTCGGTGACCTTATCGCCTCCCAGCATCATGCCGTTCTGTTCCAGGCGGTAAGCAGAGCCCCATGCGCCGTCCACATCGCTGCGGCCATGCAGCACTGTTCCCCACATGCCGGATTTCTGCGCCAGACGCGCATCGTCAAGGCGCGCGCGCAGGGCGTTAAGCTCATCTTCATGGATAAACTGCGGTGCCGACGCCATCGCGAGCATCGCATCGGTGGAGGAGGACGTCGAGCCTGCCTGAATCAGCTCCCAGTTATTGCCATTACGCACCAGCTGCCGCTGCCAGGCTCCCACGTCAAGGCGCCCCCCGTTAAGGGCAAATTCCGCCTCTCCGCCGCCGGTGCGGACCAGCGCCAGCGCCTCGCGGTTCGCCGCTTCGCGCCCCGTTGCCGCCAGATGCAGGGTGTACTTACCGCTCGCGGTGCCGGAAATATCCAGCAGATCGGCTTCACCGGTGTACAGATCGGCATTCATCATAAAGTGGCCGTTACCCGACAGCGTGCCGAGCGTCAGCGTGTGGTATTCGCCGCCCTCAGCCGGTGCGAATTTTACCGTTCCTCCCGCCATGGCGAGTGTTTTGATATCGGAGCTGGCGGTCATTTCATAGCGCGAAGTGCTGTCCAGGGACAGGGAATGAACATTGGTCATGGTTCCGGAAAGGTGGCTGCCATTGTTGAGCGCGACGTCAACCACGGCGTTATCTTCCGCACGGATAGTACCTGCGGCCTGGCTGGCATCGAGGCTCAGGGAGACATTGCTGTTCTTTTTAGCAATCAGTAGCTCACCCTTTTCAGAACCTGCGGTACTGCCATTTTGCAGTGAGATATCGTGACTGCCTACGTTTGCCTTAAAGGCAGGACCGACGACAGACCAGACGTTAGAACGAATCAATTTAAGCTCATTCGATCCACTTAAATAAAAACCGGCATTCAACCCATTAATCGTGCTGCCAATAAACGCGCCCTTCGCGTTGTTCATTTCAACAGCGCCAGTCGTTCCGGGTATTCCTTGTGTATTGTCAAAAAAGCCATTTTCAACAACACTCTCTCCGTCATAAGTCACAAATTGTTCGACCTTGATATTCTTCGCCGAAAGTTTCGCGTAATCCAGAATAAGCTGACCGCCAATGACAACATTATTGAATTGCCCATCACCTTGCAGCAACGCGGTGTTGATAAACGCATCATCAATATTAGCCGTACCGTCGTACCCCACGTGCAGAACATGCTCTATCCGGCCCCCCTTCATGTCTACGCCCCCCTCAAAAATCTGGATATCACGCGCGATTGAGCCGTTTACGGTTAAGGTCGCCCCATTTATTATGCTATAGTTTTCATTAACAGGGGAATTACCGTCAATCAATGTGTCTTTATCAATAACAGTGTCAGCATAAGCTGCACCGGATGTTCCGATTGTTGCGGCAACAATGGCCAGGCGGAGAAAAGAGTGTTGAAATGAAATTTTCATCAATAACCTTTAGATAAGTTAAAAAGTAAGAAACATGCCTTTCTTCAAATAACTTATCGGTAAAAAAGGTAATGACTAAAAAATAAATATTAGAATTGCGTTAAAATATACGCCCCAATACCGCATTGAGTAAAGGGGACGTAATGTTAGTACGAAGAAGGAACTTAGAAATAAAACGTAAACTGCGCAACCCCGCCAAGGGTACGGGTTCGTCCTGCCATGGCCGTTAAATCAAACTGCATTGATTCCCCGGCTGAAAGGCCCACCCCACCCGTCACAATGCGGTGATCGTTACCGCGCATGTCCACGCGATATCCAGCCCGCAGCTGCATCCGGTCGGTGGCCCGAAATTCGCCGCCAAACGCCGCATACTGGTTTTTATCCGCATACTGGAAATCACTCACGGGCGTCAGATCGATATCGGTACTCAGGGTGACACGTTCTGTCGTCCATGCTGTCCCTGCCGTAACCTGAGGGCGAATGATAAACGCGGGCTGATAGCCGTTAATTTCCCGCGTTTTCACTTTATTCTCGAAGAGATTTTGTGCAGAGAGCGCAACCATCCACTCGGGAGTCAATGCGGCAAAAAAACCCGCATCAATATTGGCGCTCATGGTCTGGTGCTGCCAGTTACCGTCACGCAGATCGGAAGAGTCATAATTATTGATGGCGACGTTATAATTCCAGGTTTCAATCCGCTGGATCTTCGGTGTGATCCCCACCCCGACCCGGGTGTCGCCAATCGAAAATGGATGGGCAATGGAAACACCGTATTCCGTCACCAGTGCCGCCATACCTTCCGCGCGAGACGTTAATTTATCAAGATCGTCTTTGCCCGGAATGATGGTGCCATTCGCCACACCGTCCAGATAATCCAGGTCAGCCTGGCTGATTAACGCACGCGCATGGCCTTTGGCCCAGCTGTTGACGGACAGCGCGATCGGAAGAGAATCATCCGGCACCGCCAGCACCATACCCAAACCGAGGTTCGCGTTGGCCTTTTCGCCGGCGAGCCCGGAAACGACCTCCGCCAGTTTACCTGCCGCCTCCGCTTCGTTACCGCTGCCAAGGGCGTTTTCCAGATTATCCCACGCCGTGGTGACGTCATCGAACCCGTCAATCAGGTTTGCCGAATCGCTGGCCTGCGCGCCAATCGACGGCGCAATCAGGCTTAAACGATCTTCTGCGCGCGAGGTGGCAAGCAGTGCCGGATTGGTTAAGGGAGCCGCACCAAAGTGCGCAGACGCCACGCCGACTCCCCCCATCGCGGTGCTACGGGCATCGAACCCATTTGTCGATGCGCTGGCGTAAGGCGCCAACACAACAACCCCTGCAGTAAGCAGGTAATATGTGCGTAATTTATATTTCATCATTCCGGATAGTATATTTATGCCCAGGTGCTGGGCTAGTGGAGTAATAACCTAATTGCTATGGTAGCAATGAGTTCATTATTTCAATTTTGAAATAATGCTTCACTAATGCGCGCTCATTACCGTAATGAAATATTGCCTACCCGTAGCCTTATTATCGATACCGTTACTGGCGGGTAGCTTTTTATTTCGTTAATTGCGCTTCCGCTTCGAGCAGCTCGGCTCTGGCCTCATCCAGCTTAGCGCGTTTTTTGGCAATCTTATCAGCACGCCCGGACGCGTTTGCCTCCTGTAACTCCTGTTCCCGCTCGCTCACCTTCTGCTGTTTTTTTAATACATCAGCCTCGCGATCTTTTTTGAGCGAAGCGTCAGTACAGGTTGCGACCACTTCTGCGTAGGCTTTTTTTAAGCCCTCCAGGCGATAGCTATTTTCGTGCGTTTCCGCATAGCGCATTTGCTGCTCGATGTTTTGCCGTTTCGCCGCGCACCCCGTTAATGCTTCCTCCGCCAGGGCTGAAAAAGGAATGCTCATGGTCATCATTGCTGCAAACACTATTTTCTTATTCATCTTTTGCTTCTCCACTTATTTTACTCGACTGATTAGAGTAACTTCGGCGGAAGGAAGATTTTCTGAAATTTTTATCGTTGACGATGCCAACAGGACAGGACTGCCCATCATCCGATCTTGCCTATGGGAGTTTTGTCACTGAAACAAAACGGCATAAGTGTTTGAATAGCGACCGAGAGAGGGGTCTGGCACGTGCGGAAAAATTCCCCTCTGCTCCGTTTTATTGTTGCCTTCATGCCGGGTTCTTTGGCATGTTAACAGCACATCACCTTCCCATTTTGTTCATGTGACGAGTTTGCGAGCAAAGCGATGATTAAGTGGCCCTGGAAAACGAATGAGGCTGGCCGGGATACGGCGCTGCCGTGGGATGACGCGCTGGCGATCCCTGTTCTGGCTAATCTTAAGCCGGATGAACAATCGAAACTGGTTCAGATGGCGGATCGTTTTTTGCAGCAAAAACGCCTGGTTCCACTGCAAGGGTTCGAGCTGGATGCGCTGAAAAATGCCCGTATCGCCCTGCTTTTCTGTCTGCCGGTGCTGGAGCTCGGCATTGAGTGGCTGGATGGCTTCCACGAAGTGCTGATCTACCCAGCCCCCTTTATCGTCGATGACGAATGGGAGGATGACATCGGGCTGGTGCACAACCAGCGCGTGGTGCAGTCCGGGCAGAGCTGGCAGCAAGGGCCGATCATCCTTAACTGGCTGGATATTCAGGACTCGTTTGATGCCTCAGGCTTTAACCTGATTGTTCATGAAGTGGCGCACAAGCTGGATACCCGCAACGGCGATCGCGCCAGCGGCGTGCCGCTGATCCCGCTTCGTGAAGTGGCCGGATGGGAGCACGACCTGCATGCGGCGATGGAGAACATCCAGGATGAGATAGACCTGGTGGGGGAAAGCGCGGCCAGTATTGACGCCTATGCCGCAACCGATCCTGCCGAGTGTTTTGCGGTGCTGTCAGAGTATTTCTTTAGCGCACCAGAACTCTTTGCCCCGCGCTTCCCGGCGCTGTGGCAGCGTTTTTGCCAGTTTTACCAACAGGATCCGTTGCAACGTCTGCGGCGAAACGAAGAGCCAGGCGGTAATACGTCCCGCCAGGTCCATTAAGCTTTTTCAGCATGGGGACGCGCGGAGCAGCGTACCCCTATGCTCAGCAGCAAAAACAGCAGCGCCATTCCCCATGCGGCAGCAATTAAAAACGACTCACCATAAAAGCGGGTCACGACAGGCACCAGCATCGCACTCACCCCGTATCCTAACGTATGGCTGGTGGCGATAACTCCCGCCCCTTTCCCTGTCGTCAACCTGTCGTTCAGCAGCAATTGATACCCTGGCGTTGCCATTGCGGCGCCCAGCGATGTCATCACAATTCCCACGTAGAAAAGCGCGAGATCCGCGACATACATCAGTCCAAGCCCCGTCACCATCAGCACTGCAGCGAGACACAGCAGCGTCATCGGGCTGAAATGCTGCGGGCGAACCACCAGAAACTGGGCGGCGAGCGTGGCCAGTGCAGCCAGGCTCAGCAGCATCGCAACATGATGGCTGATTTGCACCGGGTCGCCCTGTAGCAGCGGATTCAGATGCGGTGACAGGCCAAGCTGCATCAGGCTCACCAGCGCCGCCAGCAGCAGTGCCAGCCCGAGGAACGGCAGCATCGATACCTGTAGCCGGGTCGACTGATGCGCCACCGGCGGCAGCGGCGGATCGGCGGCTTCGCGCAGCACCAGCAGCAGTGCGATGAAGGGCGCTATTGCCATCAGCCAGAGCGGCGCCACCGGGTTAACGCTGAGCATCAGCGCCGCCAGCGGCGGCCCCAGCAGACGTCCGCAGCTGAGACCCGAGCTAATGGTCGCCAGCGCGGCCATGCGCTTATCCAGTCCTGCTCGCTGGATAGCCCACGTCTGTGCGGCGGGCACCAGCCCGGAGACCGTCAGGCCGTACAACGTGCGCGAAAGCACAAGCCCCGCCAGTCCCCACAGGCCATTGAGCATGCCGCCGTTGCTCATCGCCCAGACCACCAGCGCCATCACCAGGAAACTGGCGAGATAGCCACCGAGGGAGGCGACCATAACCACCTTACAGCCGTGCCGTTCGCTCTGACGACCCCACCAGGGAGAGGCGGGTAAAAAGAGCATTGAGCCAAACATCAACAGCCCCGCCCAGACGGAGAGTGAGAGTCCGGTCAGAGAGACCAGCTGCGGCAGCATGACCAGCAAACCATTTTGCCCGATACCTAATAAACCTGCGCACAGCGCCAGGGGCCAGTTCGCTTTCGGGGTGACGTTGTCCATCAGAGTTTCAGAGTATGGGTTCATAAAATTGTGAAGATAGTGTCAATAAATATGTGGAAATTATGAAGTTTATGAAAACAAATATTGCAAAAATAGTTGCGACTGTAAACAGAATGAATATCATAACGAGAATTATTATCAGTCATGGAATGAGGTACTTTTATGCGTGCTCTGCCCCGCTCCGCCGGTACAGACGTTGCGGCCCAGTGTTTTTTGAACGCGCTGCTGCGCGAAACGAAGGACTGGCGCTATCACCCCGCTACCGCTGCGGATGAGTTATCGCAGATTCATATCCCGCTTTCCCAGACCCAGGCTATTCGGGTTCCAGTACGCTATTTTTCCCCCACCCAGCATCACCAGTATCGTTTTCCGGCAACGCTGATCCACGCCGAAAGCGATAGCGGTGACGCCGTCACTTTTACGCAATTGGTTGATTTAATTCTTGAAAAATCATCCGTAAAAGGCTCACTGGATAACGAAACGCTAGCTCGCTTTAAACAGCGCGTTCTTGAAAGCCATGCGCACACCTGGCAGGCGATCGATCTGCGCCACAGCTGGGCAACCTTGCGCGATAAACCGCTGACGTTTGCCGACGCGGAACAGGCGCTGCTGGTCGGCCACGCGTTTCACCCTGCGCCAAAATCTCACGAGCCGTTCAACGAAACCGAGGCGCGTCGCTATCTGCCTGATTTCGCCTCCCGCTTCCCGCTGCGCTGGTTTGCCGTTGAGAGCACGCTCATTGCCGGTGATAGCCTGAACGTCTCCCTGCGCGAACGTCTGCTGCGCTTCGCCGCACAGAGCGCGCCGGAACTGCTCGGCCACTTCACCGACACTCGCTGGCTGCTGCCGATGCATCCGTGGCAGGCCGACTATTTGCTGGAGCAGGCGTGGTGCCAGCGTCTGGCGGAAAACGGTTCACTACAGGACCTGGGTGAAGCGGGCGCGCAGTGGCTGCCCACCAGCTCGTCGCGCTCGCTGTACAGCGAAACCAACAGAGACATGATTAAGTTCTCCCTCAGCGTGCGTCTGACCAACTCCGTGCGCACGCTGTCGGTGAAAGAAGTTAAGCGCGGAATGCGCCTTGCGCGCCTGGCAAAAACGGAACGCTGGCAAGATTTGCAGGCACGCTACCCGACCATGCGCGTGATGCAGGAAGACGGCTGGGCGGGGCTGCGTGACGAAAACGGCATCGTTCAGGAAGAGAGCCTGATGGCCCTGCGCGTCAATCTGCTGTTCGATACGCCAGAGACCCAGACCAACGTGCTGGTGAGCCTGACGCAGGCCGCGCCGGACGGTGGTGACAGCCTGCTTGCCGCGGCGGTGCGCCGTCTGAGCCAGCGTCTGGATTTACCCCTCGACCGGGCCGCCCGCTGCTGGCTCGACGCCTATTGCGATCGCGTGTTACTCCCGCTGTTCAGCGCCGAGGCGGACTAC
The DNA here is from genome assembly GCF_025244905.1 of Enterobacter mori. Taxonomy (NCBI): domain Bacteria; kingdom Pseudomonadati; phylum Pseudomonadota; class Gammaproteobacteria; order Enterobacterales; family Enterobacteriaceae; genus Enterobacter; species Enterobacter mori. Next base: position 2,937,474 of record NZ_CP104285.1, read on the forward strand.
GGCCTTGTCCTGCTGGCACACCAGCAAAATATCCTCGTTGAGATGCAGCAGGATTTCCCCGTCGGGCTTATCTACCGCGACTGCCAGGGCAGCGCATGGACCGAAGGGGCCGATGCGTGGCTGAAAGAGGCGGGCGAAACGGAGGTTGAAAACCGCTTCGGTGAGAGCCAGCTGCTGCGCTACTTCCCGTACTACCTGCTGCTGAACTCGACCCTTGCCGTCACCGCCGCCCTTGCCGCCGCCGGTTTCGACAGCGAGGAGAGCCTGATGTCCCGGGTACGCGACGCGCTGACGGAGCTGCGCCGCACGGCGAAGCAGACCCGCTGCCTCGACTACGTGCTCGACAGCCCGACCTGGAACTGCAAAGGCAACTTCTTCTGCTATCTGCACGATCGCAATGAAAACACCATCGTCGATCCGGCGGTGATCTATTTCGACTTTAGCAACCCGTTTTACAAGGAGAAGGCGTGATGGCCATTGCGAATATCGTCCATTCCGGCTACGGCTTTCGCTGCACAGCCACGGAAAAAAACCTGCCGCTGACGCTGGGTCTTGACGGCAGCGCGGTGCTGGAGCGTCTGAATGGGCTCCCGGACGGCTGGCTGGTCGAGGCGCTGGATCAGCTGTTTGTTGCCGCACCCGCGCTGACCGGCATTACCCTGCCCTGGGCAACCTGGCAGGATGAACCCCAGGCGCAGGCGCTATTTCGTCTGGCAAGCGGAGATTATCTGGCGCGTGAAATCTTCTGGCAGCTGCCGCTGTGGCTGAAAGGCGAACAATCACAGGCCAGCGGCGGGATGCAGTTTGATGAGAGCCGTCAGCTGTACTTCCCGCTGCGTCCTCGCCGCCCGCAGGGCGAAGTGTACCGCCGTTACGATCCGCAAATTAAGCGTACCCTCAGCTTCCGCGTGGCCGACGTGGCGCTCGACGGCGAGCGTTTTACCCAATGGATGAACAACCCGCGCGTGAACGCCTTCTGGGAGATGGCCGGCCCGCAGGCCGAGCAAGAAAGCTACCTGCGTCGTCTGCTTGACTCGACCTACTGCTACCCGGTTATCGGCTGCTTCGATGACCAGCCGTTCGGCTATTTTGAGCTCTACTGGGCAGCAGAAGACCGCATTGGCCGCCACTACCGCTGGCAGCCCTTTGACCGCGGGCTGCACATGCTGGTGGGTGAAGAGCACTGGCGCGGCGCGCAGTACATCCGCAGCTGGCTGCGCGGACTGAGCCACTATCTGTATCTCGATGAACCGCGCACCACGCGCATTGTCGCCGAGCCGCGCTTCGACAACCAGCGCCTGTTCCGCCACCTTGCATCCGCCGGTTTTGACACGGTGAAAGAGTTCGATTTCCCGCACAAGCGTTCGCGCCTCATCATGAGCGAGCGTCACCGCTTCTTCAGCGAGGTGGAACTGTGAACGCGCGCTGGCAGAAAGTGAACCGCGAGATGGTGGCAAAGATCCTTGCCGAGCTGGAATACGAAGGTACCCTGCGCGCTGAGCCGGTTCCGTCGGACGGCTGGCGCATCACCATGGGCAGCGAGTCCTGGCAGTTTCGCGCCGCGCGCGGGATCTGGGGCTGGCTGCATATTGATCCGGACAGTCTGACCACCGCCAGCGGCGATGCCGTGGAGGCGGAAAGCGCGCTCCTGCAACTCGCGAAAGTGCTGGAGATGAGCGACGCGCAAACGGCAGAGCACATGGAGGATCTCTACGCCACGCTGCGCGGCGACATGCAGCTGCTTCAGGCGCGTGAAGCGCTGGACGCGGACGCGCTGATCCACCTCGACCCGGACGAATTACAGTGTCTGATGAGCGGTCATCCGAAGTTTATTTTCAACAAGGGTCGCCGCGGCTGGGGGCTGGACGCGCTGCGTCAGTACGCGCCTGAGTATCGTGGACGTTTTCGTCTGCACTGGGTCGCCGTTCAGCGGGAGCATCTGGTCTGGAGCAGCGACGCCGATTGCGATATCAACGCTCTGCTGGCGAGCGCCATGGACAACGCCGAGCGCGCCCGCTTTGACGCCCGCTGGCAGGCGCTGGGTCTCAACGACGGCTGGCTGCCGGTGCCGCTGCACCCGTGGCAGTGGCAGCAGAAAATTGCCATTCATTTCCTGGCGCAGCTCGCGCGCGGAGAGATGGTGGAGCTGGGCGAGTTTGGCGATGAGTATCTGGCGCAGCAGTCCCTGCGAACCCTCACCAACGCCAGCCGTCGCGCGCCGTTTGACATCAAGCTGCCGCTGACCATCTACAATACCTCCTGCTATCGCGGCATTCCGGGCAAGTACATTGCCGCCGGGCCGCTGGCCTCGCGTTGGCTGCAGCAGCAGTTCGCCACCGACGCCACGCTTGCCCGCTCCGGCGCGCAGGTGTTGGGCGAACCCGCTGCCGGATATCTGTCGCATCCGGGCTATGCCGCGTTGCCGAAAGCGCCCTACCGCTATCAGGAGATGCTGGGCGTAATCTGGCGCGAGAACCCATCCTGTTATTTAGAGGACGGTGAGCAGGCGGTGCTGATGGCGGCGCTAATGGAAACCGACAACGCCGGGCGTCCGCTGATTGACGCGTGGATCCAACGCTCGGGGTTAAGCGCCGACGCGTGGCTGGAAAAGCTGTTTGAAGCAACGGTTCTCCCGTTCTATCACCTGCTCTGCCGCTACGGCGTGGCGCTGATCGCCCACGGCCAGAACGTGACGCTGGTGATGAAGGACTATGTGCCGCAGCGCATCCTGCTGAAGGATTTCCAGGGCGATATGCGTCTGGTGGATGAAGACTTCCCGCAGGCGCAGAGCCTGCCGGAGCAGGTGAAGGCCGTCACGGCACGCCTCAGCGCGGATTACATCATTCACGACCTGCAAACCGGCAACTTTGTGACGGTGCTGCGTTTTATCTCGCGCCTCACCCTGCAATGCGGCGTCAGCGAAACCCGTTTCTACCAGATCCTGGCGCAGGTGTTACACCGCTATATGGCCGCGCATCCGGAGCTTGCGGAGCGCTTCGCGACGTTCGACCTGTTCAAGCCGCAGATTATTCGCGTGATCCTCAACCCGGTCAAACTAACCTTCTCCGAACACGACGGCGGCAGCCGCATGCTGCCGAACTACGTTACCGACCTTGATAACCCTCTTTTTCTCGCCTCCCGGGAGTCCGCGCAATGAAAACCTATGATTTCATCGGCATTGGTATTGGCCCGTTTAACCTCAGCATCGCCGCGCTGGCGGAAGGGCTGGACGGCTTTAGCTCGCTGTTCCTTGAACGCAAGCCGCACTTCTCCTGGCATCCGGGGATGATGGTGCCGGACTGCCACATGCAGACCAGCTTCCTGAAAGACCTGGTCAGCGCCGTGGAGCCGACCAACCGCCACAGCTTCCTGAACTACCTGGTGCAGCGCAAAAAGTTCTATCGCTTCCTGACCACCGAGCAGCGCACCGTCTCCCGCGAGGAGTTTGCCGACTACCTGTGCTGGGCGGCGGAAAACCTCACCAACCTCGCCTTCAGCCAGCAGGTACAGCAGGTGAGCTTTGATGAGAAAAGCGGTCTGTTTGAGGTGGTGACCCAGCGGGATCGCTTCCTGGCCCGCCACGTCTGCGTGGGGATCGGTAAGCAGATCAACCTGCCGGACTGCGTCACGATGCAGGACGATAGCTGCTTCCACGCCAGCGAGATGATGCTGCGTACGCCGGATCTCACGGGCAAGCGCGTTACCGTTGTCGGCGGTGGCCAGAGCGGTGCCGACCTGTTCCTGAATATCTTCCGCGGTGAATGGGGCCAGCCGCGGAGCCTGAACTGGGTATCGCGCCGCAACAACTACAACGCGCTGGATGAAGCCGCCTTTGCCAACGAATACTTCACGCCGGAGTACGTGGACAGCTTCTCCACGCTCGGCGAAGAGGCGCGCCGTCAGATGCTGCACGAGCAGAAGATGACCTCCGACGGCATCACTACCGAGTCACTGCTGGCGATTTACCGCGCCATGTACCACCGCTTCGAAGTGCTGCGTGAAAAACCCTGGGCGCACCTCCTGCCGTCCCGCTCGGTGACGGCCCTCACGCGCCAGGAAAACGGACAGCGCCTGAGCATTCAGCATCATCTCGATGGCGGTCAGGAACAGCTGGAGAGCGACGTGGTGATTTTCGCCACCGGCTACCGCACCGTGCAGCCTGCGTTCCTCGCGCCGCTGTCTCATCGTCTCCATCGGGATACGGATGAAGCCTTCTGCATTAACAACGATTTCACCCTTGAATGGGACGGCCCGCAGAACAACCGCCTGTTTGCCGTAAACGCCGGGATGCACCGTCTCGGCATTGCCGAACCCCAGCTCAGCCTGATGGCCTGGCGCGCGGCGCGAATTCTGAATCGCGCTCACGATGACGAGCCGTTTGAACTGGCGACCACCCCTGGCGTTATCCACTGGCGAAGCACCGCCAGCCCGGAGAGTAGCCAGGTTTTTAAATCTTTAGCAAAAACGACCGAGTACTGACACACACATTCAGGATCAACATAACAATGAAACGTTCTCATCTTTGGGTTTTAAATCCTTGCTTGCTTGCAATGCTTTCTACCTCTGCGTGGGCGGAAGAACAAAAGGAAGAAGATATGGTGGTCTCTGCCAGCCGTGCTCACCGCAGCGTGGCCGAGATGGCGCAGACCACCTGGGTCATTGAACGGGCTGAAATTGAGCAGCAGGTTCAGGGCGGGAAAGAGATTAAAGAAGTGCTGGCGCAGCTGATCCCGGGTATGGACGTCAGCAGCCAGGGGCGTACCAACTACGGTATGAACCTGCGCGGTCGTTCGATGATGGTGATGGTGGACGGCGTGCGTCTGAACTCGTCGCGCAGCGACAGCCGCCAGCTCGACTCTATCGATCCGTTCAACATTGACCGTATTGAAGTGATCTCCGGTGCTACCTCGCTTTACGGCGGCGGCAGCACCGGCGGCCTGGTGAACATCGTCACCAAAAAGGGCCAACCGGATACCGAAGTTGAGTTCCAGACCGGGACAAAGAGCGGATTTAACAGCCATAACGATCACGATGAGAACGTGTCGGCAGCCGTCAGCGGCGGCAACGATAAGGCCTCCGGTCGTCTGTCGGTGTCGTATCAGCGTTACGGCGGCTGGTATGACGGCAACGGCGACGAGGTAATTATCGATAACACCCAGACCGGCCTGCAGTATTCCGATCGTATTGACGTGATGGGCACTGGCACCATCAACATTGACGACCATCAGCAGCTGCAGCTCACCACGCAGTACTACAAGAGCGAGTCCGACGGGAAGCACGGTCTGTTCCTCGGCGAGAACTTCTCGGCGGTGACGGGCAATGCAAAAGCCTACAACAAAGACAACCTCAACTCCGATCGTATCCCCGGTACCGAGCGCCACCTGATCAACCTGCAGTACTCAAATACCGATTTCTGGGGCCAGGATCTGGTCGCGCAGATTTACTATCGCGATGAGAGCCTGACCTACTACCCGTTCCCGACGCTGAGCAAAGGCGCGGTGACCAGCATTGGCGCATCCCAGCAGAAAACCGACTTTTACGGCGGCAAGCTGACGCTGAACAGCAAGCCGGTGGATGATTTGACCCTCACCTGGGGTGTCGATGCCGACCACGAAACCTTCGACGCTAACCAGCAGTTCTTCGATCTGAGTAAAGCGGCGGCAAGCGGCGGTATGGATCTGGAAAATGCCTACAACGTGGGCCGTTATCCGGGCTACAGCATCACCAACCTTGCCCCGTTCCTGCAGGCCAGCTATGACATTGATGCCATCACCCTGAGCGGCGGCGTGCGCTACCAGTACACCGAGAACAAGGTGGACGACTTTGTTGGTTACGCCCAGCAGCAGGCCATCGCTAACGGGAAAGCCACCTCTGCCGACGCGGTGCCTGGCGGGAAAACGGATTACAACAACTTCCTGTTTAACGCCGGGATCCTTGGCCGTCTGACCGAACAGCAGCAGCTGTGGTTTAACTTCTCCCAGGGCTTCGAAATTCCGGACCTGGCGAAGTACTACGGTTCCGGCACCTATCAGCTGGTCGATGGTCACTATCGCCTGCAAAACAGCGTCAACGTAAACGACTCGACTCTGGACGGGATTAAGGTCAACGCTTACGAGCTGGGCTGGCGTTTCACCGGCGACAACCTGCGCACGCAGGTCGCGGCGTACTACTCGCTCTCGGATAAGACCATCACCATCAACAAGAGTGACATGACCATCAACCTCGAAGACGATAAACGTCGAATTTACGGGATTGAAGGCCAGGTGGACTACTTCTTCACCGACAGCGACTGGAGCACCGGCGCGAACTTTAACGCCATTAAGTCTGAGACGCGTGAAAACGGAAAATGGGAGAAGCTGACGGTCGACAGCGCGAGCCCGTCGAAGGCCAGCGCATGGGTTAACTGGGCACCGGGCGACTGGGCGCTGCGCGTGCAGAGCACGCAGACCTTTGACGTGTCCGATGCCGACGGTAAGAAGATCGATGGCTATAACACAATTGATTTCCTCGGCAGCTACGCCCTGCCGGTGGGCAAGGTCAGCTTCAGCGTGGAAAACCTGCTGGACAAAGACTACACCACCGCCTGGGGCCAGCGCGCGCCGGGGCTGTATAGCCCAACCTACGGCGCACCGGGCCTGTATACCTATAAAGGCCGCGGACGTACCTTTGGTCTGAACTACTCCGTACTGTTCTGATCCTGAGCGCCGCCTGCGGGCGGCGCATTTTGCTGTGTAATTTCAACGCGAATTTGCTATAAAATCAGCGATTTGCTGAAATTGTCGGCAAACGAACGAAAAGTTTAAGTTACCCCTTTGACAAGGTGAACGCAGGTCGATAATATTCGCCCCGTTCACACGATTCCTCTGTAGTTCAGTCGGTAGAACGGCGGACTGTTAATCCGTATGTCACTGGTTCGAGTCCAGTCAGAGGAGCCAAATTTGAAAAGCCTGCTTTTAAAGCAGGCTTTTTGCTTTTCTGCGTCTCTGATGTTAATTCAGAATCGCATCCAACCTGGCAAGTACCTCATTTACAACGGCGTCAGGTATGCGTTCCAGCCGCATGCCGTTCCGGGCAGCCATATCAATGGTTCTGGGCTGGTCACAGCAAATAACGCCTGTTGTTTTTGTCCCCGCCCCTTCCAGTGAAACGGTAAAACCAGCCGTACGTGCAAAATTTCCGCCGCTGGTGACGGGAACCACTACCGGTAGCCGGGTCAGCTTGTTAAACAATGCCTTCGACACGATGAGTACCGGACATTTTCCACTTTGCTCGTGACCAGCAATCGGATCCAGTGAAACAAGCCAGATTTCCCCTCTGTCCATTTACAGGATCTCCTTGCCTACCGCAGGCGCAACAACCCATTCCCGATCCTCTTCGCTCATTTCAGCGTGCGGATCGCACTGCGCCAGCAGCTCCTCAAGCGAATAATGAGGACGTTTCTGGGGTTCAATAATCAGGCAGCCATTATTAATGGTCATGCCGACTTCGCTGTCCGTCGACAGCTCCAGCGTTTTCAGCACGGCGGGAGGAACCGCCAGCATGATGGATCCACCGACCTTTTTAAGACGAGTTGTATACATAGCGCACCTCCGAATATTATATTTAAATATAACATTCATGGTGGGAGGTGCGCAATTATTCATCAGACTCATGGTGATTTCCTTTTCGTAATAAAGCTGTTATCCATCTAAGTACACTGCAGGTGGGAACGAAGTGCGTCACTACGAAGGCTGATAATAGAAAAATGTTTTTGCGGTTCAAAGGATTATGGCGAATCGGATAAACGAAATGCGAGGCGCCTTCCGGATCGGGAGAATTTTGGCGCCAGGTTGAGGTCACTCCCCCTTATGGCCTCATAACAACGCGCCCTAGCGGTTTCGCTGTCTCAGCGTATTCGTGGGCCGCGGCGGCGTCAGCCAAGGGGAAGATACGGTCAATGACAACTCTGACGCGCCCTGCCGCTACAGCCTGCAACATGTCGTCCACACTTGTCCGAACGCCGGGTCTTTCAAAAAGAGGGCCCATAAATACCCCCATGAGCGTCTGGTTAGACTGCATTGACGGCCACAAGTCGACAGTCAGGCTGCCACCGCCCGCATTACCGACGAAGACGAGACGTCCTTCCGGCGCGAGTGCAGAGAGCGAAACAGGCAACGTCGTCCCTACCGGATCGATCACGAGGTCAACACCGTTGCCACGGGTGTACTCTCGAACGCGGTCAACGATGTTATCCTCTACACGATCCACGACATAATCGGCACCCAATTCAAGCAACCGACTTCTTCGCTGCGTTCCGCTTGCCACGGCGATAACCGTCGCGCCTGCCTGTGAGGCAAGCTGAACGGCCGCGAGCCCCACGCCACCCGCTGCTGCCTGAATCAGGACGGTTTCTCCGTGCCGGAGCATGCCTCGTGTGAACAGGCAATGATGTGCGGTTCCAAAAGAGATCGGTACCACCGACGCGTCTGCTGCATCCACCCCATCCGGGATAAGCCAGGTGCGTTCCGCGGGCACGGCCCAACGTTCCGCATGCGATCCCTGCATGCTAAAAGCCGTCACTCTGTCCCCAACCCTGCGGCTACGGACTTTCGAACCGACGGCAACAACTGTCCCCGCGGCCGCGTAGCCGACGATCCATGCAGGAAGAGTCGGCGGAGTTGAGCGCCGGTTGATCAGATCTCCCCCTTCAATCGAGATAGCCTCGACAGCAATCAGGACGTCCTCAGGCCCTGCGACCGGATCCGGGACATCGAGATACTGCAGGACGCCGGGAGCGCCTTCCACGTCATAAACCGCTGCTTTCATCAATTTTTCCTCTGTCTTTTTCGACCGGCGGAAAGACCCGCGACGCTCAGGGCAGCCGGGCAATCACCTTAATCTCAAACTGGAATCCGTACAGCCACGTCACGCCGATCCCGGTCAACGTAGGATAAGGCGCTTTCCCCCAATATTCTGGCAGGATACGCCAGATAGCCTCGAGGTTTGACTCAGGATCGACGACAAAGAGGGTAACGTCAACCACGTCACCGAACGTGCAGCCCGCAGCCTTGAGAACAGCATTAAGGTTATCGAATGCCAGCCGAACCTGTGCGTCAAGATCCTCTTCAGGCGAACCATCCTCCCGGCTACCAACCTGCCCCGAAACAAACAGGAAACCGTTGGATTTGATGGCGGGTGAGTACCGATTGCGCTCATAGAGCGCCTGCCGTCCAAAGGGAAAAACTGCTTCGCGTGTTGTCATGTTTGTACCTTTGTAATGGGGCGAAATCTGCCCGGTGAACACAAAGACACTTTACAGGTGCAGGATCCAGCGGATAAACAAGCGACTTTGTCCATCATTGTTTGTAATATCCAAACAATCGGTGAAAAGAGAGGACAAGGGATGGATCGTTTCGATGCGATGCGCGCCTTTGCTCGCGTGGTGGAAGCAGGCAGTTTCACAAAGGCTGCCCAGACGCTTCATATGAGCAAAACCACGGTGACGCAGCTTATTCAGCAACTGGAAGCGCGCCTGCGCGTCAGGCTGCTTCATCGTACCACCCGCAGGCTCGGCGTCACGCCTGATGGCGCGGTCTACTACGAGCGCGTCATCCGCCTGCTGGCGGACATGGAAGATGCTGAAAACAGCCTGTCCAGTTCGGCGATGACGCCCAGGGGACGGCTACGGATAGATGTGCCCACTCCTCTCGCTCGCCTGGTGCTGGTGCCCGCGCTACCGGCTTTTCACGCGCGCTACCCTGATATCCAGTTCGACATGGGCGTAAGTGACCGGGTGGTGGATCTGATCGGCGATAACGTGGATTGCGTACTGCGGGGCGGCGAAATCAGCGACCAGTCCCTGATCGCACGCCACGTCGGTGATTTGCAAATCGGTGTTTACGCCGCACCGAGCTATGTGGAACGCCTTGGCGCCCCTGCGCATCCGCGAGAGCTGGAAAACACGGACCATCGCATAGTGGGATTCTTGTCCTCACGCACCGGTAAGCTCGATCCTCTGATACTGCACGGTGAGAGTGAACATATTGAAATCAAGAGCAGCTATGTGCTTGCAGTGGATGATGGCAACGCTTACCTCGAAGCAGGGCTAGCGGGATTAGGCGTGATTGCGCTGCCGGTCTATATGGCGGCAGCGCATCAGGCTTGTGGCGCCTTAATTCCGCTATTTGAAGATTGGCGTATTGACCCAATGCCCCTGTACCTGGCATTCCCGCCTAACCGCCATGTCAACGCTAAACTGCGCGTTTTTATTGATTGGATCGTTGAATTGATGCAGCAGCATGTCCCCACTTCCACCAAGAAGTAACAACATCTATTCGCTCATCACCGCCGATTGACGGTTATGCTGGCGGTTTTAAAGCATGCTTTTCGCTCTTCTGCCCTACAGCACAAAGTCATAGTGCGAGCCATCTGGCAGTTCAACATCAAGCCGCAGCTTTCCGCCCGCAGCCTCAACGTAGCGTTTGAGTGAAGAGAGTTTCAAATCGCGCCCTGGCTTTTCCATTACCGCAACAGTAGGCTGCTTGATGCCCAACGTCTGCGCCATTTCGACCTGCGTTTTATGTACTTTCTCACGTAACTCAGACAGATGAATGTTGAGTAGAATATCCGTCGCTATCGCCTCAGCGCTGGCGACAACCTCCGGCTTTTCATCCGCTATAAGCTGCTCAAGGGTTCTTCCCATCGCATTATTCCCTCTCTTTTAATGTATTCAGCCAGTGAGTGAATTCCAGGTCAGCAACGAGGAGCATCTCATCGTAGAACCGCTTTTCATTGCCGACTTTATTGCCAGCACAAAGCACGATACCCGTGCGGTTTGGGTCAAATGCAAAAAACGCCCGCAATGGATCGCCCTTACTCTGAATGCGAAGCTCTTTCATGTTGCTGTGACGGGAACCTTTAAGCGTATCAGCGTAGGGTCTCGATAAACCCGGTCCCTTCTCTCTCAATACAAGCAGTGCTGCAAGTACGCAGGCGCGATCGGTATCGTCAAGCGAAGTAAACCAGCGATCAAATCTGTCCGTCGTGTTAATTGTCCACACAAGACCTCCCATCAAATATAGATCAAAAGCTATATACATGCAAAGCTATAGCGATGATTATGCTGAGATGGAAAAGAAGATTCTTGTGGGGTTATGTGAATACTGAATGCGTGCCGGAGTATTTCTGTGTATCTCTTATCGGATATTCATTTTGTTACGAGCAACATCGAAAAAAGCTCAGGAACCCGGCCAGCGCAGCGCTACCGGGCAAGCCAGCAGCTAGATCTGGTAATCAATCGCCACTTCTTCCGGCTCCATCACCTGACGTTTAATCTCGTCCACCGAAAGACCCGCATTGCACAGCTCGATAAAGCGCCAGACATAGTTGCGCTGGAGCTGCCCGCGCTTCAGGCCAAGCCATACGGTGTTGGCGTCAAACAGGTGACGCGTATCAAGACGCACCAGGTTCCCGTCTTCGCGTTCCCCGCTGGACTGCTCCGCCACCAGACCAATGCCCAGACCCAGCTCGACGTAGGTTTTGATCACATCGGAGTCTTGCGCGCTCAGCACCACGTCCGGCGTTAGCCCTTTGCGGTTGAAGGCTTCATCAATGCGCGAGCGTCCGGTAATGCCCTGGCGGTAAGTGATCAGCGGCCATTTCGCAATGTCTTCCAGCGTCAGGGGAGAGACCTGATTCAGCGGATGATCGACCGGGAGTAATAAACTGTGGTACCAGCGGAACCACGGGAACGCCACCAGCAGCGGGTCGTTGCTCAGACGCTCGCTGGCGATGCCGATATCTGCCCCGCCGTTTTGCAGCAGCACTTCAATTTCCTGCGGCGTGCCCTGAATAAGCTCCAGACGGACATCCGGGAAAAGTTCGCGGAAGGCTTTAATCACCGGCGGCAGGCTGTAGCGCGCCTGCGTGTGGGTCGTGGCGATGGTGAGCACGCCCGAGGCGTCATTGGTGAAGAGATCCGCCAGACGACGCACGTTGCTGGCCTCGTTGAGGATCCGCTCAGCGATGGTCAGCAATGCCTTGCCCGGCTCCGTCATCCCAAGCAGACGCTTGCCGCGACGGATAAAAATCTCTATCCCCAGTTCCTCTTCCAGCTCGCGAATATGGCGGCTGACGCCCGACTGGGATGTATAAAGCATGTTAGCGACTTCGGTTAGGTTATAGTCCCGCCTGGCCGCCTCACGGATAATTTTAAGTTGCTGGAAATTCACAATTCACTCCGGCGCATCTGACATAGCTCTATTGTTAGAGTCAGCCGCGCTGCAGAACAAATAATAAAAACCAGCATCTTATTCTTTTATGGAATATCAACTCACGAGCTGGAGTTCACGGTTCTCAAGCGACGGCTTGCTGACCAGCGACATCAAAATCTCTTTTACCGCCTGCGCCTGCGGCGACAGCGATCCGCGTGCGGACATGTTCAGCGACAGCGGCAGGCTCATTGAAGGCGTGGTGATGCGCGCCATCCAGCCGTTTGCCGCACTGCACAGCGAGCGGGCGGCGGACTCCGGCAGAACCGTTACGCCCATTCCGCTGGCAATCGCTGCCGTCAGCGTGGAAATAGAATCAATTTCGCCAATAATTTTGGCCGTCAGGCGGCGCAGGGAGAACGCTTCATCCACGCGCACGCGCACCGCGCTGTAATCGCGCGGCAGGAAGAGATTCATCTCGGCCACGGCGGTTAAATCAACGCTCTGACCCGGACAGTCGCGGGTGCCGACCAGATAAAGATCTTCTTTCAGCAGCGGCTGGCTGGTGATCCCGGCGACGGGAGAGCGATCGTAAAGGACGGCCATATCCAGTTGGCCATTGAGCAGTTTGTCATTCAGTACAGAACCGCTGTTTTCGTGCAGGTAGACCAGCACTTCAGGCAGCTCAGCGCGAACGGCCTGCAGCAGCGGCATGGTGATAGACGATGCCGCAGTTCCTGGCGCTAAACCGATGGAAACGTGCCCGCTCAGGGTCTGGCCCACGTTATTCACCGCCAGCTGCGCCTGTTCACACTGACGCAGGATAGTGCGGGCATGGGTATACAAAATTTTGCCTGCTTCTGTTGGCGTCACGCCGCGCTTGGTGCGGATCAGTAATTGCTGATCCATCTCGCCTTCCAGCGTAGCCACCTGCTGGCTCAGCGCAGGCTGCGCGATATGCAGCACTTCTGCCGCTTGAGTCAGGCTGCCGATATCGACGATTTTTACGAAGTATTTCAGTCGTCTTAAGTTCATTTTGCCCCCTGTTCAAAAAAACTGTGCCGGAACCGGCTGTCGTTGTTGAACTGGTTTTGCAATATGAATGCCAGTTTTGCCCGGCGGTCTGATTTGTTGCTAAGCGGCTGAAAATAAGGAAAGCTAATCATGGATGGGGGTTTATTGACTGAAACAGCGGTTTATGATCTGCCCCATTAGAGGTATGTTCGCACCATGACGGTGCATTACGTTGGCAAAAGCGCCACTTTGCTGATTTTGTCAGCAAACGATCAAAACGTGTTGATCCATCCTTTGACAAGGCGAACGCAGGTCGATAATATGCGCCCCGTTCACACGATTCCTCTGTAGTTCAGTCGGTAGAACGGCGGACTGTTAATCCGTATGTCACTGGTTCGAGTCCAGTCAGAGGAGCCAAATTTGAAAAGCCTGCTTTTAAAGCAGGCTTTTTGCTTTTCTAAATCTGGAAAATTGTCGGGTGGCGGCTTCGCCTTACCCGACCTACGGGACTGTAGGCCCGGTAAGCGCAGCGCCACCGGGCGAAAAGGCTTCACATGCCAATCTTAACCGGCATCCCCGACCGTCGTTCCAGTTCAGCGCCCGCCCCCTCGTTTATCAACTGCGTCCGCTGCGCGGTCGAAATGGGCAGAGGCACTTTCCGGGTTGATTCAAATTCCGCACGGTTACGTGATAACGGCTCGTGAACCTCAACCCAGCGGCTACCGTCCGGCTCGGTAGTCACTTTAACCGGCCGATCGATAAGCTGCACGCGGGTGCCTACGGGCACGTTATCGAAAAGGTATTTGATGTCGTTATTACGCAGACGAATACAGCCCTGGCTCACCCGTAACCCGATGCCGAAATTCGAGTTTGTGCCGTGAATGGCATAGAGTCTGCCGATATAAATCGCATACAGCCCCATCGGGTTATCCGGCCCGGCGGGCACGAACGCAGGAAGCGTTTTCCCCTCTGCCGCATAGGCACGGCGCGTGTTCGGCGTCGGAGACCAGGTAGGCCCCTCCTGCTTAAGCTCAACGACCGTCACCCAATTACGCGGGGTTTCGCGCCCGGCCTGACCGATGCCGATGGGCAGCACTTCAACGGTATTGCTGCCCGGCGGATAATAGTAGAGACGCATTTCCGCCACGTTAACGACAATCCCCTCGCGGACCGTGTCGGGCAAAATCAGCTGCTGGGGGATGGTTAAGGTCGTTCCGGCTTTTGGTAAAAAAGGATCCACGCCCGGGTTCGCTTCCAGCAGGTTGCTCAGCCCCAGACCGTACTGCGCGGCAAAGGCTTCCAGAGGCAGCGTGTTGCCTTCGGGAACGGTGATGATAATCGGGCTTCCCACCAGACGACTGCCTTCCGGCGGGAGTGAATAGGTTACGGCAAACGCACCGGGAACAGCGGCGCACAGCGTAAGGACAAACCAGGTCAGTCGAATCATAGTTTCCTGTGCTCATAAAAAGAGAAAGCCTGGCTCAGGCAGGCTTTCTCAGTTTACGCTATCACGCCTCGGTTTTGCGCCACCTGCGCGTCAGTACTTTTTCCGCCTCGACAATAAGGAACATCACAAAACCAATCAGGAAGGTGATGACCCAGTAGCGGAACGGCAGCGCTTCGGTGCCAAACAGCATCTGCATGAACGGTGCGTAAATGATCAGAAGCTGTAACGCCAGCAGTACGCCGCTCACGATCCAAATCCCTTTGTTCGCCAGCAGGCCTTTACTCAGCGAGAAGCCGTCATTAACGCGGCAGTTGAGCATATAGAACCACTGCGCAGTGACCAGAGTTTGCAGCAGCACGGTGCGGATAAATTCCGCCGAATAGCCGCGCGGCTGTAGCCAGGCTTCCAGCACGAAGGCGCTGATGGCAATCATCAGACCGACAAACACCACGCGCCAGATGGCATAGCCGTCCATCACATGGAGATTCGCCTTTCTGGGTGGCCGGTTCATGATGTCCTTCTCACCCGCTTCAAACGCCAGGCCAAACGACAGCGTTGCCGACGTCGCCATGTTCATCCACAGGATCAGGACCGGCGTTAGCGGGATCAGGTTCCCCGCCAGCAGCGCGATGATGATCAGCAGAGCCTGCGCGATGTTGCTGGGGATAACGAACAGAATGGTCTTTTTCAGGTTATCGTAAACCCGACGTCCCTCGTGCACCGCACTGGCAATGGTGGCAAAGTTGTCATCCGTTAACACCATGTCGGCGGCTTCCTTGGTAACTTCCGTCCCCTTAATCCCCATGGCGATACCCACGTCCGCCCGCTTGAGCGCTGGGGCATCATTTACGCCATCCCCGGTCATGCCCACCACTTCCTGTTTACTTTGCAGGGCCTGCACAAGGCGGAATTTATCCTCCGGGCTGGTTCGGGCGAAAATATCATACTGCTGCGCGGCATCGCTCAGCTGCCGATCGTCCATCGCCTCCAGCTCACGTCCGGTGATAGCGCTTGCCGCGTTACCAATCCCCAGCATTTGCCCGATGCTCATTGCCGTTTGCGGGTGGTCGCCGGTGATCATTTTCACGCGGATCCCGGCCTGCAGACAGTCGGCAATGGCGGTAATAGCCTCCGGACGCGGCGGATCCATCATTCCTGCAATACCGAGCAGGATCACGCCATCCTGCAGGTCCGGGTGATCCAGCTCGCGTTGTCCCTCGTGGGCAGGTTTCCAGGCCGCAGCCACCATGCGCAACCCTTCCCGGGCATACTCCTCAATCTTCCCTTCCCAGTAAGGCTGATCGAACGGCTGCTGTCCGTCATTCGTCTGCTGGTACTGGCAGAGACGGAACAGGACGTCCGGCGCGCCGGTAATTAAAATCACCTCTTCATCACCCAGCCGGTACAGCGTGGACATATATTTATACTGCGAATCAAACGGGATTTTACTGCGCATTTCGGTATCGAGCGGTGGGAGCGGAATTTTCGCCGCCAGCACCTTCAGCGCGCCCTCGGTTGGTCCCCCGGTGATTTTCCACAGTCCCTGCTCGTCTTTGATCAGCTGGCTGTCATTACAGAGGTCAATAGTGCGCAGATAGCGCTCCAGCAGGGAACCCTGCGTCACGCTGACGGGCGTTGGGTCATCTACGGGGTGAATATTCCCCACCGGTTCGTAGCTGTCGCCCTCCACGCGATAGGTTGTGTCAGCGGTAATCACCGCTTTGACCGTCATTTCATTCATCGTCAGGGTGCCGGTTTTATCCGAGCAGATGACCGTCATCGCCCCCAGCGTTTCCACCGTGGGCAGCTTGCGAATGATGGCCTTGCGACGCGCCATGGCCTGTACGCCAAGCGAAAGGATAATGGAAATGATGGCCGGCAGACCTTCCGGCACGGCGGCAACGGCGAGGCTAATAAGCGACAGCACCAGTTCAGAAACCGGCATATCCCGGAACAGGAGGCTAAAGACAAACAGCACCACCATCATCACCAGGATAGTGATGAAGATGGTCTTACCGAGCTTATCCATCTGCACCATCAGCGGCGTGCGGTGCTTTTCAATGTCGGACATCATCTGATTGATGTGACCCAGCTCGGTCTCGCCCCCGGTTGCCACCACCACGCCTTTACCGCCGCCGGAGCTGACGGTGGTGCCTGAGTAGAGCAGATTATACCGGTCACCTAAAGGCAGTTCCCCGCTTAACGCATCGCTGTTTTTCTCAACAACGGTGGATTCGCCGGTCAGGATGGCCTCCTCCACGCGCAGGTTATGCGCTTCAATCACGCGCAGGTCCGCAGGGATACGATCCCCGGCGCGGATCACCACGATATCCCCCGGGACCAGCGCCGTGGTGGGGATCGTTTCATGATTCCCCTGTCGTACCACCACGGCTTCGCTGGAGAGCATATTGCGAATACTCTGCAGTGATTTTTCAGCATTGCTCTCCTGAATATGACCAATCAGGGCGTTGATGATGGCAACCCCAAGGATGACAAACATGTCCACCCAGTGGCCCATAAAGAGCTTAAGCAACGCGGCCACCAGCAGAACGTAAATCAACACATCGTTAAAATGCGCCAGGAAGCGCAGCCAGGCAGGTTTGCCCTTTTTTTGCGGTAACGCATTCTCACCATGCTGCTGAAGTCGGGCGGATGCCTCAGTGCCGCTAAGGCCTTCCAGGGTGGAGTGGATATTCGACAGGGTTTCGTCAACGGTTTGTTGATAATACGGACGTTCAGGTTTTCCTGTTTTCATCGTTCCTTCCTCAGGTTCAATTCAGAAATCACCTTGCTTTTATGTAATTAACGAATAACGAAAACAGGAACATGGGCGTAACGAACAATACTCGCCGCCTCCGATCCTAACAAATGGGTTTGAATATTGGGATTTCTGGAGCCGACAATAATCGCGCCGACAGCAAGTTCATCCGCCAGCTTAATAACCTCATCACGAACGTTCCCGCTACGGACATGGAGATGAACACGTTCTTCTGGCAGATTCAATTTTTTGACCAGGTCAGATAGCTTTTCTTTCGAATTATTAATCATATATTCATCCATTTTGCGCGCATCTGAAATAAAACCACGCGTCAGTTCGGCTGAAAATTTGGGCATGACGTGCAGCAAATGAATGTCACCCGATGCACTTTGCGCCAGAAACTGTGCATGCTGCAACGCTTTATCCGCCAGGCTTGTCTCGTAGACATCCACCGGAACGAGAATGTTTTTATACATATCGAGCATCCTTTTTATAACCAACACGAGAGTGAATGAAGCAAAAAATCGCATTAAATGCAGGGGGTTGCCCTTAATGCCAGTTACGATAAAAAGAGATGGATAATATTAAACGTAGCACAGGAATATCAGGTTTAGCGCTTCCCCACTGATATTGGTTATTTAACATTTATCTTTTCGCCGACTATGCTCATAGTCAGCCACCGCTTCCGACTCATGGAGGAATGTATGTATGGTTTAAGCCTGATCCGACTGGGTATGTTTATTGCCCTTGCCATTATCGCCAGCACGGCGATTGGTTTATTTACCTATATGGTCGTCACTGTTCTGGCAGAATAGTGTCACCCCCTGCCAGGTTATGGAATAAATAAAACAGTTATTTATTAGGGGAATACAGTGAACCGCTACCTCTCTCTTTTACCGTTCGTTTTGTTAACGCTCACGGCGTGCGACCCGAAACCGAAGCAAGCCGCCCCCCTGCCCAGGATGGTAAAAGTGGCGGAGGTGACGGTTCCCGGACACGCCCAGCAGCGCGTTTTTCCCGCCCGCATTGAATCGGGCGATGCCACAGACCTTTCCTTCAAGCGCGCAGGTCAAATTGAAGCGCTTGATGTACGTCAGGGCGCAGCCATCAAACAGGGGCAACAGCTTGCCAGACTGAACGCCCGTGAAGCCCAGCAGCGGGTTAACGACAGACAAACAGCGGCGACGCTGGCTCAGAGGCAGTTCGATCGTTTCCAGACGCTGGCAGGACGGCAGGCCATTTCAAAAGCCGAGATGGACGTGCAGCGCGCGAGCCGAGATTCGGCGAATGCGGCGCTGCAGATTGCCCGTGAAGAGCTGAACCAGATGACGCTCGTTGCTCCCTTCAGCGGGACGGCAGCCAGCGTGCACGTGCGAAACCATCAGGTTGTCTCCGCCGGTCAGCCCATTGCGACGTTAACCCGTACCGATCTGCTGGACGTGGTGTTCAGCATTCCTGAAAACCTGTTTAAGACCTTTGATATCCGCAACGTGCAGTATCGCCCCGTGGTGAGAATCAACGCCATGCCGGATCGTGAATTTACCGCCGTCTACAAAGAGCACTCGGGCAGCAGCGACAGCAATACCCTGACCTGGCAGGTGATACTGACCATGCCGCGGCCCGATGATTTTCCCGCCGTCGGTGGCGTGAGCGGTACGGTGACCATCAATTTAACCAACCTCCCGGCTGGCGCAGACGCTCAGGCGCTGGTCGTACCGGTTGAGGCTGTCTTTAACCCGGACAACAGCCCGCGCAATGAGCCGCACGTCTGGGTAGTGGCGGGAGAAGGCGACACGCTCCATCTTGAAGACCGCAAGGTCAGCGTGGGGCAAGTGAGTACCGAAGGCGTGGTGATCACCAGCGGGCTTAAGGCGGGCGAGCGCGTGGTGGCCGCAGGCGTTGGGGAGCTCCATGCTAACCAGCCGGTGCGTATCTGGACGCGTGAACGGGGACTGTAATGGATATCTCTCGTCAATTTATTAATAACCCTGTTCGCGTCTGGCTAACGATTCTGCTGCTGGGCATCGGGGGTATTTTCGCCCTGTTGAATATCGGCAGGCTGGAAGATCCCGCCTTTACCATCAAAACCGCAGTGGTCGTCACCCACTACCCTGGCGCATCCGCTCAGCAGGTTGAAGAAGAGGTGACGCTTCCGCTGGAGAATGCCCTTCAGCAGTTGCCTTATCTCGACAACGTAAGCTCCATCTCTTCAAACGGTCTGTCGCAAATCACCGTTAACATCGCTTCTCGCTATCACTCGAACGAGCTGCCGCAGATTTGGGATGAACTGCGCCGCCGCGTGGGCGATGCCTCGCGTCAGTTCCCGCCCGGCGTCGTCACGCCCTTTGTGAATGACGATTTCGGCGACGTGTTTGGCTTCTTCTTTGCCATTTCCGGAGATGAATTCAGTAATCCTGAGCTGGTGAGATATGCGGAGCAGCTGCGCCGCGCGTTGATTCTGGTCCCCGGCGTCGCGAAGGTCGCCATCGGCGGGGCCATTAGCCAACAGATCAACATCGATATCTCTCTGACCAAAATGGCTGCGCGCGGCATTACGCTGAACCAGCTTTCCGCCCTGCTCAGCAGACTTAACGTCGTTTCCAGCGCCGGAGACATCACCTCCGGCACCGAATCCATTCGCCTGCACCCGACCGGTGAGTTCGAGAATCTTGATGAACTGGCGGATATCATCATCACGCCTTCCGGCACCGGGGCGGCGACGCGACTGCGGGATATCGCCACGCTGTCGCGCGGGCTGAACGAATCGCCGGCCAGTATCTACCATGCCAACGGCAAAAAAGCCGTCACCATGGGCGTCTCGTTTATTCCCGGCGTGAACGTGATCGACGTGGGCCACGCGCTGGAGGCGAAGCTAAACCAGATGTCGGCGGAAAAACCGGCAGGCATACAGATAGACCTGTTTTACGATCAGGCCGCCGAAGTGGGCCATTCCGTTAACGGTTTTATTATTAACTTCCTGATGGCGCTGGCGATTGTCATCGGCGTGCTGCTGATCTTTATGGGCGTACGCAGCGGGATCATCATCGCGTTTTCTCTCGCGCTCAACGTGCTGGGCACGCTGCTGATTATGTATCTGTGGGGCATTGAGCTGCAGCGCATCTCGCTTGGGGCGCTGATTATCGCCCTCAGCATGCTGGTGGATAACGCCATCGTGATTGTCGAAGGGGTGTTGATTGCCCGACAGCAGGGCTCGCCTCTGCTGACCGCCGTGAACTACATCATCCGCCGCTCCGCCCTGCCGCTGCTGGGGGCGACGGTGATTGCCATCCTGGCGTTTGCTCCTATCGGGCTGTCGCAGGATTCCACCGGGGAATATTGTAAATCCCTGTTCCAGGTGCTGCTGATTTCCCTGATGCTGAGCTGGTTCTCTGCGCTCACCCTCACCCCGGTGCTGATTAAGTGGTGGTTGTTTAAAAACGACAGCGCGCCGAACAACGCTGACGAGTCAGATCCTTACGACAAACGGCTCTATCGCCTTTACCAGCGCCTGCTTAACACACTGTTGCACCATAAGGCACCGACGCTCATTGTGATGGCTGCGCTGCTGGCAGCGTCCATCTGGGGCTTCGGCGCCGTGCGGCAAAACTTTTTCCCGTCGTCAAACACGCCGATTTTCTTTGTCGACCTCTGGCTTCCCTACGGCACCGATATTAAATGGACCGAGAAAATGACCGGCGATATCGAAAAAACCATTAATGGCCAGCCGGGTGTAGAAACCACCGTCTCGACCATTGGTCAGGGAAGTATGCGCTTTATTCTGACCTACAGCGGACAGCGGCAGTACGGCAACTATGCGCAGATCATGGTGCGCATGGACGACCAGCGCAACATCTCGGCCCTGACGCGCCACGTGGACGAGTACATCGCGCGAAACTATCCGCAGGTCAACGCCAGCACCAAACGGGTGATGTTTGGTCCCTCCGGCGACAGCGCCATTGAGGTACGCATTAAAGGTCCCGATCCTGACCGGCTGCGCCTGATTGCCAGCCAGGTAGACGACATCCTCACCCGCGACCCGGCCACGGGCAGCGTCAGGAACGACTGGCAAAACCGTAGCAAGGTGATCCGCCCACAGTACGTTGCCGCATTAGGCCGCGAGCTTGGCGTAGATAAGCAGGACGTCGACAACGCGCTGGAGATGAATTTCTCCGGTAGCCGGGCGGGGTTGTATCGGGAAGGCAGTGACCTGCTGCCCGTAGTAGTGCGCCCGCCTGAGAGCGAACGGCTGGACGCCAATCACCTGAACAACGTGCTGGTGTGGAGCCAGACGCGGCAGCAGTATATCCCGCTAAGTAACGTCGTCAGCCGCTTCTCGCTGGAGTGGGAGGATCCGCTAATTCTGCGCCGCGACCGCTCACGGGTGCTGACGGTGCAGACGGACCCGGACCCGCTGAGCCAGCAAACCTCCGGCGATATTCTTTCCCGCGTGAAGCCGCAGATTGATGCCCTTAGCCTGCCACACGGCTACAGCATCGAGTGGGGTGGCGACGCGGAAAACTCCAGTGAAGCGCAGCAAGGGTTGTTCACTACGCTACCTCTCGGGTATCTGGTGATGTTTGTCATTACGGTTCTGATGTTCAGCTCGGTGAAAAATGCCGTCGCCATCTGGCTGACCGTACCGCTGGCATTGATTGGCGTCACGCCGGGATTTTTAATTACCGGCATTCCCTTTGGCTTTATGGCGCTGATTGGCCTGCTGAGCCTGAGCGGCATGCTGATCCGCAACGGCATTGTGCTGGTGGAAGAAATTGAGCAGCAGAAAGCGCACAGGGTACAGCACGAGGCGATCGTGTACGCCGCGACCTCGCGCCTGCGCCCTATTCTGCTCACCGCGTTTACGACCGTTCTTGGCCTGGCTCCGCTACTGCTGGACATTTTCTTCCAGAGCATGGCCGTAGTGATTATGTTTGGACTGGGGTTTGCTACAATCCTGACGCTGCTGGTACTCCCCGTTATCTATGCGTGTTTCCATCGTAAGGACGAAGCCAAACAACAATGAATGCGACAGGGCTGAACATTATCAAGACGCTGGGCTGTATGACGGCGGTGACCTTCTTTACCATCTACAATACCTGGGATCATTATGATTATGACTATCACTGGATCCTGGGGTTTTTAACCTTTATTTCGACCATCGCCACGCCGCTGTTTTTTGTGGTGTCGGGCTATCTCGACGGACAGTCCCGGCACGGCACCCGCTGGCAGCTGGGTAAAATTAAAAGTCTGGTGATTGTTTTTCTGTTCTGGATAACGATCTACTACCTGTGGGAGCCTTATCAGCGCGGGTATTTAATCCAGCCCTGGTTCGTGTTCGCCTTTGTCGTGATTTACACCTTCCACCCGGCGGTAGAATGGCTTAGCCAGCGGCGAGCGCTGTTCTGCGGCGCGATTGCCGCCCTGCTGCTTTTTTCCTACGGATACGATCTGCTCTCGGCGCTCTATCCTGAAACGCACGTCCTTTCCCTGTCACCGCAGTATCGGCTGTGGACATGGCTGCTGTTTTATCTGACAGGGCAACTCTTCTGCGACCCGAAAATCGCCGAGTGGATTAGCCGCAAAAATGTCGTCAGGGCGGCGGTTGTCGCCATCCCGTTTATCTATCTCTTCACCTGGTTTTACGAGCGCCACTTCTTCTTCGCGCTGTTCAAGGCGGACAGAAACGCCTTTATTCTCACCGGCTCGCAGATCTACATCCTGATTATTGCCCTGGTGGTTGCGGCGAACGGCGTGCGCTTTCGCCGCAACGCCGAATTCAAAGAGTCCATTCTGGCCGCCATCAGCAAAACGATGACCGGCGTGTATATTGTGCACTACTCGGTGTTTCATCTGCTGACGGCGCTGATACCGGTGACCTCCCTCGGCATAAAACTCTCGCTGATTGTGCTCACGTTCGTCACCTCTGTTCTCTTCTCCATGCTGGTATTGTCTAACGCCGTGGCCAAAAAGGTGATCACCCTTTAAAAGCCTAAACGCAGCCAGGCAAAGAGCACGTTGCCGTTATTGTAGGTACCTGGAATATAGGTGAACTGGACGGTAACGCGCTTGTACCCGGCCGAAAACAGCGGGAAGATGAACGGTAGCGGCACGTAGTTGGCAAAATCATCTCGCGCCGTGATGCCCGCTGCGGCACCGAGCCCAAGGCGGAAATCCTTCGCATTATCCAGATACCAACCCTTCTCCCAGCCATAGCCCATCGCGGGCTGCCATTCGTTGTGTGAGTCTTTGAACATCATCGCGAAGAGCGCGCTCCAGTTGCCCTCTTCGTTATAGCGGGAAACGCCCAGCCCGCCGCCCCACGGCATTTCATTGTAATTGTCGGTTTTTTCTTTGTCGTACATAAAGCGAGCGTGCCAGCTCAGGAACGGCAGGTACAGATCGTAACGTTGAGGCTCTTCCCATGTCTGGGAGATATCATCCGTCAGCGCATTCCACCAGCCGCTAATACGCTGTTCTCCATACACTTTCTGCTCAGCATGAAGCGGTGCGGCGAATAAAAACAGGACAATCCAGATGGCCAAAAAGTTGCGTTGCATTGTTTTTCCCTCAGCTTTAGTCACGCAGCGGTTTCTATTACTGTAATCCATTCAGTACTAACCAGAGCCAAACAGACTGATTTATCTCAAGGCAGGGGGAGATGAAATTTATTTATTCAGCGCCTTCCGGAAAGATAAAAACGTTTTCTCAGGCGTTTTGTCGCGGTAGTCTCATAGGTTCCGTTTATATGACGGACGCAATGTGAGTGACCTTTTCTTATACCAATAATTAAAAATCAGTACAGACAGGACAACTATGGACTCCACCCTCATCTCCGAACGTCCCAACGAGGAGACACCTTCGCTCAACCGTGCCCGCCGCGCAGCCTTAGGCAGCTTCGCGGGTGCCGTCGTCGATTGGTATGATTTTCTGCTCTACGGCATCAATGCCGCCCTGGTGTTTAACCGCGAATTCTTTCCCCAGGTCAGCCCCGCGATGGGCACGCTCGCCGCGTTTGCCACCTTCGGCGTCGGCTTTCTGTTTCGCCCGCTGGGCGGGGTGATCTTCGGCCACTTTGGCGACCGCCTCGGCCGGAAACGCATGCTGATGCTCACCGTCTGGATGATGGGGATCGCCACTGCGCTTATCGGTATTCTCCCCTCGTTTGCCTCTATCGGCTGGTGGGCGCCGGTGCTGCTGGTGACGCTGCGCGCCATTCAGGGCTTCGCCGTAGGCGGTGAATGGGGCGGCGCGGCGCTGCTGTCCGTCGAGAGCGCGCCGAAGCACAGGAAAGCCTTTTACAGCAGCGGCGTGCAGGTGGGTTACGGCGTCGGCCTGCTGCTCTCTACCGGGCTGGTCTCCTTAATCAGCCAGCTCACGACCGACGAGCAGTTCCTGAACTGGGGCTGGCGCATTCCGTTCATCTTCAGCATCGTGCTGGTCATCGCCGCGCTGTGGATCCGCAACGGGATGGAAGAGTCCGCGGAATTCGAACAGCAGCAGCGGGAAAAACCGGTCGCTAAAAAACGGCTGCCGGTGATGGAAGCGCTGGTTCAGCATCCTGGCGCTTTTCTGAAAATTATCGCCCTGCGCCTCTGTGAACTGCTGACGATGTATATCGTCACCGCGTTTGCGCTGAACTACTCGACGCAGAACCTCGGCCTTCCCCGCGAGCTGTTCCTGAATATTGGCCTGCTGGTCGGCGGGATAAGCTGTCTGACTATCCCCTGCTTCGCCTGGCTGGCGGATCGGTTTGGTCGCCGTCGCGTCTATATTACCGGGGCGCTGATTGGCACCCTTAGCGCCTGGCCGTTCTTTATGGCGCTGGAGGCACAGTCGATCTTCTGGATTGTCTTCTTCGCCATCATGCTCGCCAACATCGCTCACGATATGGTGGTGTGCGTGCAGCAGCCGATGTTCACCGAGCTGTTTGGCGCAAGCTACCGCTACAGCGGTGCAGGCGTCGGCTATCAGGTGGCAAGCGTGGTCGGTGGCGGGTTTACGCCGTTTATTGCCGCCGCGCTGGTAACCTTCTCTGGCGGAAACTGGCACAGCGTGGCGATTTATCTGCTGGCCGGTTGCCTGCTCTCTGCCGCCACGGCGCTGTTTATGAAAGAGCCGCGCCACGCCTGATCTCACTTTTGTTTCACGGGCGTGTGACATACTATCGGGTAGAGTCACACACCTGTGGAACAAGGAGACAGAGATGAATAATAAGGGCTCCAGCCTGACCCCGGCTCAGGCGCTGGAAAAACTCGACGCGCTGTATGAACAGTCCGTCAACGCGCTGCGCAGCGCCATCAGTGAATACATCGAAACGGGGAAACTTCCCGATGAAAAGGCCAGAACTCAGGGCCTTTTTGTTTATCCATCGCTCTCTGTTACCTGGGACGGCAGTGCCAGCAGTAATCCCAAAACCCGCGCCTACGCGCGCTTTACCCACTCAGGCTGTTACAGCACCACCGTCACCCGCCCTGCGCTGTTCCGCCCCTATCTTGAGGAACAGCTGACGCTGCTGTATCAGGATTACGGCGCGCACATTTCTGTAGAACCTTCGCTGCACGAAATCCCTTATCCGTACGTGATAGACGGCTCGGCGCTGACGCTGGATCGCTCCATGAGCGCGGGGCTGACGCGCCACTTCCCGACCACCGAGCTTTCCCAGATTGGCGATGAGACGGCTGACGGGATTTATCACCCGGCAGAATTTTCTCCCCTGTCACACTTTGACGCTCGCCGCGTGGACTTCTCGCTGGCGCGCCTGCGTCATTACACCGGTACGCCTGCGGAGCACTTCCAGCCGTTTGTGCTGTTCACCAACTACACCCGCTACGTGGATGAGTTTGTCCGCTGGGGCTGTAGCCAAATTCTCGACCCGGACAGTCCGTACATTGCCCTTTCCTGCGCGGGCGGGATCTGGATCACCGCGGAGACCGAAGCGCCCGAGCAGGCTATTTCCGACCTGGCGTGGAAAAAACACCAGATGCCCGCGTGGCACCTGATCACCGCAGACGGACAGGGCATTACGCTGATCAACATCGGCGTAGGCCCGTCAAACGCCAAAACCATCTGCGACCATCTGGCGGTCCTGCGTCCGGACGTGTGGCTGATGATTGGCCACTGTGGCGGACTGCGCGAAAGCCAGCTGATTGGCGATTACGTGCTGGCCCACGCCTATCTGCGTGATGACCACGTGCTGGACGCGGTGCTGCCGCCGGACATCCCGATCCCGAGCATCGCCGAAGTACAGCGCGCGCTGTATGACGCCACCAAAGAGGTCAGCGCTATGCCGGGTGAAGAGGTTAAACAGCGTCTGCGTACCGGCACGGTAGTGACGACGGATGACCGCAACTGGGAGCTGCGCTACTCCGCCTCTGCCCTGCGTTTCAACCTGAGCCGCGCGGTGGCGATTGATATGGAGAGCGCCACCATTGCCGCGCAGGGATATCGCTTCCGCGTTCCTTACGGCACGCTGCTGTGCGTGTCTGATAAGCCGCTACACGGTGAAATTAAGCTGCCGGGCCAGGCCAACCGTTTTTACGAAGGGGCCATCTCTGAGCATCTGCAGATCGGTATTCGTGCGATTGATTTACTTCGCGCGGAAGGCGACAAGCTGCATTCCCGCAAGCTGCGTACCTTCAACGAGCCGCCGTTCCGCTAATAACAAGGAAAAACCATGCACACCACATCACCGCTCTCTGCCCTGCGTCAGTGGCTTGAAGCCAGTCATCTCGACGGAATGATCGTTCCGCGGGCGGATGCCTGGCAGAGCGAATACTGCGCGCCCTACGACGAAAAGCTGGCCTGGCTGACGGGCTTTGACGGCTCGGCCGGTCTGGCTCTGGTGCTGAAAGACAAAGCGCTACTCTTCGTCGATGGACGTTATCAGGTTCAGGCCCGCGTTCAGGTGAATATGGACGAGATTGAGATCCACCATCTTCACAACGAACCGCTGGCTGAGTGGCTGGCGAAAAACGTGGAGGCAGGGACGCGCATTGGCTTTGACGCGATGCTGATGACAAATTCAGAGTTTGAGCAACTGTCTGCCACTCCCTGTGCGCTGGTGCCCCTGGATGCCTCTCCGTTTGACACGCTATGGACTGACCGCCCTGCGGCGCCAGCGGGGCTTATCCGCGAAATGCCCGTTGAGGCCAGCGGTGAAAGCAGCGCAGAAAAACGTCAGCGTGTTGCCGCCGTGCTGGCAGAACACAATGCTGATTTCCTCGCCGTGACGCTGCCGGACAACATCGCCTGGCTGCTGAACGTACGTGGTTCAGATATCCCCTTTAGCCCGGTTCCTCTCTCCTTCGCCCTGCTCAGCCGTGATGGTAGCGTGGAGTGGTTTGTTGACGATGCGAAGCTCGCAGCGTTGCCGGATCCCGTGCGTAATGCCTTCACTCTCGCCCCGCAGAGGGCGTTTATTGAACGCTGCCAGCAGCAGGCTGGGGGCAAACGGGTGCTGGTCGATGCCGATTCTGCGCCTGTTGCATTGCGCTTTGCCATTGAGCCGCAGGGAGAGATCGTCTGGCAGACCGATCCCATCACGCTGATGAAAGCCACGAAAAACCCGATGGAGCTGGCGGGCTATCGCGAATGCCATCATCAGGACGGTGCCGCGTGGGTTAATTTTCTTGCCTGGCTGAGTCGGGAAGTCCCACGACGCGAGGCGGCAGGGAAACCGTTGACCGAACTGGAGGTACAGGCACAACAGCTGGCGTTCCGCAGGCAACAGCCCGGTTTTATTGAGCAGAGTTTTGCGACCATTTCCGCATCGTCGAGCAATGCGGCAATGTGCCATTACCACTCAAGCGAAGCCAGTAACAAGCCCATCGGACATGACCATTTTTATCTGAATGATTCCGGTGGTCAGTACCACAACGGCACCACCGATGCCACGCGCACGCTGGCGTGGGGTAAAGTCGATCCGCAGCAGCGCCTGCACTACACTGCCGTGCTGAGAGGCTTCCTGTCGCTCATTACCCTGCAGTTCCCCTCCGGGACTCAGGGGCATCAGCTGGATGCGTTTGCGCGTCGCCCGCTGTGGGAGATGGGGTTGGATTACGATCACGGTACCGGGCACGGCGTGGGGCATCAGCTGTTGATCCATGAAAATCCACATCGCATCGCCAAAAAGATCAACCCGTGGCCGCTGGTGGCGGGGAACATCATGACCATCGAACCGGGTTACTATCTGGGCGATAGCCACGGTATTCGTATTGAAAATCAGGTGGAGGTTGTGGAGAGCCGTCCGGGGTTCTGCAAGTTTGCCTCGCTGACGCTGATCCCGATTGACCTAAGCCAGGTGGAACTGCATCTGTTGAGCGAGCAGGAAAAGCAGTGGCTGGATGAATATCATCAGCAGGTACGGGAGGCACTGTCACCGCTGGTGGACAGCAATGCACGTCCGTGGCTGGTGGAGGCGACGGCGCCGATTCGTGTTAAACAGTAGTGCGGTTTGTTTGTTGCCCGGTGGCGCTGCGCTTACCGGGCCTACAGTCCCGTAGGTCGGGTAAGGCGAAGCCGCCACCCGACAATTTTTCCAGATTTAGAAAAGCAAAAAGCCTGCTTTAAAAGCAGGCTTTTCAAATTTGGCTCCTCTGACTGGACTCGAACCAGTGACATACGGATTAACAGTCCGCCGTTCTACCGACTGAACTACAGAGGAATCGTGTGAACGGGGCGCATATTATCGATGCTCCCCGATGATGTCAAAGGCAGAATGCAGATTTCCGTTCGTTTGCCGATTTATTCTCCATTTCGCGCATTTGTCAGGCATTCTTCCGTGGATATTTCCATAACCAACGCCCGCTTACCATGCGCCAGTAGAACAGTGCACCGCGCACGGCCCAGTCCAGGAACATACCCAGCCAGACCCCCACGACGCCCATTCCCAGCATAATCCCCAGCGTATAACCCGCCACGACGCGGCACCCCCACATTCCGAGCATGGATACCCACATGGCAAACCGGGCATCGCGCGCGCCTTTTAAGCCTGCGGGTAACACCCAGGACGCGGCCCAGATCGGCATAAACGCGGCGTTGAGCCAAATAAGGATCTTAACCACCTCTTTAACATCGTTTTCGTGGGTGTAGAACGAGGCCATCAACCCGGCAAAAGGCGCGGTTCCCCAGGCGATCATTGTCAGCCCAATGGTCGATAGCCAGAAGACATGCCGGAGCTGACGCTCCGCCTGCCCTATTTGCCCTTTCCCGAGCCGTTTACCGGTGATGATTGTGGAGGCGGAACCAAGGGCATTGCCCGGCAGGTTAATCAGCGAGGCGATGGAGAAGGCGATAAAGTTACCGGCGATAACATCCGTCCCCATACCGGCCACAAACATCTGCGTGAGCAGCTTGCCGCCGTTGAACAGCACCGACTCAATGCTGGCCGGAATACCGATGCCCATCACTTCCCAGATAATGGCAAAGTTAAACGGCCTGAAATAACTTTTCAGCGTGAGGCGCAACGACGGGGTGATCCCCGTCATCAGCACGCCGATAATCGCTGCCGCGCCAATGTAACGCGAAATAGTCAGGCCAAGGCCAGCACCAACAAACCCCAGACCGTCCCAGGAAAAGACCCCGTAAATCAGTACACTACTGATGATGATGTTCAGGATATTCATCCCGCCGTTGATCAGCAGCGGAATTTTGGTATTGCCCGCCCCGCGTAACGCACCGCTACCAATCAGGGCAATGGCCGCCGCCGGATAGCTTAACACCGTCATTTCCAGGTATGTCAGCGCAAGGTCTTTCACCTCACTGGTCGCCTCGCCTGCGACAATATCAATAATTTCTTTGCCGTAGTAATGGATAACCGCCGCCAGAACGATCGAAAAGAGAGTCATGATCATCAGCGACTGGCGTGCCGCCTCGCGCGCGCGTTTCGGATCAAGTTTCCCCAGACTAAAGGCAACGACGACCGTTGTACCCAGATCGATGGCGGCAAAGAAAGACATCACCACCATGTTAAAGCTGTCCGCCAGCCCTACCCCTGCCATCGCCTCTTTGCCCAACCAACTGACCAGGAATGTACTTAGCACGCCCATCAGCAGTACGCAGGTATTCTCCAGGAAAATAGGCACAGCAAGGGGGGTGATTTCACGCCAGAACAGAACACGATAACTTTTACGTTTTGCATACCAGGGCGTGCGCATGATCGCCTGGCGTAAGGGGGCAGTGACGTTCAAAATGGACCTTAGCGAGAAAAGTTGAAACTCCATTTCAAATGATGGGGGAGAAATGGCTATCCTGCAAAGTATTTTCCACAAAAAGATGTGTGGATTTACAACAAACTGACGACAGAATCAGCAATCAGTCGATTTTCCCTAAGATCAGGTTTGACAAAACTTTTTTCGCCGCTAAGATAAGCCTCCACAACGATTCCTCTGTAGTTCAGTCGGTAGAACGGCGGACTGTTAATCCGTATGTCACTGGTTCGAGTCCAGTCAGAGGAGCCACATTTAGAAAAGCCTGCTTTCGAGCGGGCTTTTTGCTTTTCCGGTGAGGATAAATGGACGCACTGTTTGTTTACGGCACACTACGCCCCGGTCACTCTAACGCGCATATTCTTGAAAACATTGGCGGTGAATGGCTGGCCGGCTTCGTATTCGGTACGTTTTACGAACGCGGCTGGGGCGCTGCAGCGGATTTCCCGGGGATTGTGCTCCACCCGGACGGACCCCGCGTCGAAGGCTATCTGTTTATCTCTGATAACCTTGCCGCACACTGGCAAATGCTGGATGAATTTGAAGACGGCTACGATCGGGTTGAGGTCACGGTGACCATCCTTGAGGGTAAACAGGTTAAGGCCTGGGTTTATCAGCTACAGCCGCGTTCTGCGTAATAAAAAAGGCTCTCTGTCACCAGAGAGCCTTTTTCACAATTAGCAGCGATTACTCGCTTTTTGCTTCAGCGTTTTTGATTTCGCCCATCACTTTCAGCTTCTTGGAGATGTCGCGACGCTCTTTGGACAGCTCAGCGTTTTTGATGATGTAGTCATCAACACGGTCTTCATAGTCGCTCTTCATGCTGGCGATGATGCCCTGAATAGCTTCAACGCTCATACCTGGCTTGATGTAGTCGCTCAGGTTGTCGAGCAGCAGAACACGTTTCTGGTTGTCACGGATCTTCTTCTCAACGTCCTGGATTTCACGCTGCAGTTTGTTTTTGCGGCGGAACAGGCGGACGAATTCCAGAACATCCTGGAACGAAGGCTTGGTAGTTTCCATTTTTACACCCCTGATAATGTGAGATTCGGATTCGTTAAGGCAACCGTTGTAACAATAACCTTACTGACAGCGGCTGCGAATGACAATGGCTATATCGTTTAAAGCTATCATAACCCCAATTGCTGCTGAATCGAAGCAGCAGCCGTCACATACGCCTTTTATTTGCGCAGCGCCCGGCAAATAAGGTGCGATAACAGCTCAAGCTGCCGCGCCAGCTCCATGCTCAGCCAGACGTAGCCATGAATGGGCGTTTCCGCCACGTTATCGCCCTGCCGCTCGTTAATAAGCTGCTTTAGTTCTGCCACGATCTCATTCAGCCGCTCGCTGTTCGCCAGTATCGGCTGCGGATTGCCTTCATAGAGCGCATGGGCAATGGTTAACAGAGTTTGCTGCGTCATCTGCTGCGTTTCTTTGAGCGTATGCGCGTTAAGCATCAACAGGTGACTGGAACGAGAAGCCCAGTGCGCGTTGATCTGCAGCTCAAGCATGCAGACCAGATTGCGGCTGACCGTCTGGATCGCTTCAAAAATCGCTTTCTGGATATGGGTTTCTTTGCTGGCGGGCGCGATCAGCCCGCGCATTTTGACGACATCATTGAGGATCTTCTGCAGGTGTTTTTCCAGTCGTGGCCGCTCAACCAGATTCGGGGAAAAGCCGGCCTGATAGACACGGTTAAAGGCCGTCACGTAATTCGCCATCTGAATACGCCAGTGCAGAAAGGCGCGTTGCGGCCAGATCCCCGTAAACAGCATTGCCAGCAGCGAGCCAAGGACCACATCCCCGCTTCGCCACAGCGCCGTGGTCATATCCCCTGCGGGTGCGCCAACCACCACCGCGAGAGTAATACCAATCAGCAGCGCCTGATACGGCCTTTTGCCCAACGCCAGCCAGCCGCAGAGGAACATGGCTGCACCGCACCATGCCAGCATGACCGGAAAGGAGATCAGCTCCAGTTTCAGGGCGATAAGCCCCAGGGCGGAACCTAAAACGGTTCCGCCAATTCGCTCAAGCGCGCGCGGAACAACGTTGCCCCAAAAGGAGATAGGCCCCATCACGACCACCAGCGTAATCAGCGGCCACGTTCCCTCAGGAACATCCAGCAAGCGAACCAGTACAAACGTCAATACGAACGCCAGCGCGATGCGACACCCATGCACCACGCGGTAATGTTTGTACAACCGAATTTCAAACGGCGTTAATGATTTGTCGGGACGCACACCCGCTCTCCAGCTACACGGCAAATCACAATTGTACTGTGTTTTCAGCCGGGTGGATCGCCCCCGGCTAAAAATCCCACTTTTAACAGGGTTAACCCGCTTTATGCTCTACCGCGACGAACATCTCAATGTCCCAGTAGCCGTCTGCATTACCGTCATTGAGATAGCGTTCGAAGCAGGGTTTTGGGGCAATCTGGTATTTATTGTCCTGCAGTAGGGAGTTAAAGAACTGGTACCACGGGGTCGCAAAGTCGTAATTTTCAACGCGTGCCGTCGCGACCGCATAATCCCCGGCCACAATTTCGGTCATCATCACCCCTTCACTGTTATCGGGAATGATAAAGTCGTCGGGTACCGTGACGGCGGTGTCACAGCGCAGTTTTTCTGCCGGGACCTCATCAGGATTATCGTAGTAAACCGCTACCCACTCCAGCGGCTGAATGTGACGCCCATCCACCCACATGACCAGTTGTTCAAAGCCCTGCTTAACGGTTTTTTCCCACGGCCCAACAAGGTGAAAACCTGCGATTTTACGTTTCTGTTGCTGCTTGATGCTGTAGTCCATGCTGCCTCCGTTTATTACTGTATATTTATACACTATAAAGCAGAATGAATATTATCGGCAAACGAGGAGTGTTTATTATGTGAGCAGACTCGCAACCCTGCCAGTCTGCTCAGAAAGGTTAGATGTTGTGATGCAGATAATCGCTCAGACGGGAGAAAATACCGCCTTTATCAACGCGTTCCAGCGTGACCAGCGGCCAGTGCGCCACCAGCTTATCGCGGTCGTACAGCTGAATTTCACCGACCCGCTGATGGGCGGCAATCGGGGCTTCCAGCTCTTTTGTATCCAGCACGTATTTGGCCTTAATGTTTGGCACCTCCGCTTTTGGCAAGGTTAGCCAGAAATCCTGATCGGTTCCCAGATTTACCTGTTCTTTATAACCGTACCAGATCCGCTCGGTCCCCACTTTTTTACCGCTGTGCAGGATCTGCACCGTATCAAAGTTCTGTTGTCCCCAGTGGAGCAGCTTGCGCGCCTGATCTTCACGCCCCTTCGGGCTGTCTGCGCCCATTACCACGGCGATCAAACGACGTTGACCGTCCACCGCGGAGGCAATCAGGTTAAAGCCCGCGCCGGAGGTATGCCCCGTTTTCAGACCGTCCACGTTCATGGTTTTATCCCACAACAAGCCGTTGCGGTTCTGCTGGGTGATCCCGTTCCAGGTCAGGCTTTTCTCGCTGTACATATGATAAAACTCTGGCTCACCGTGAATGATCGCGCGGGAGAGAACGGCCAGATCGTAAGCGGAGCTGTGCTGCCCAGGCGCATCCAGTCCGTGAACGGTTTCGAAATGGGTGTCGCGCAGGTTCAGCTTTTGCACATAGTCATTCATCATATTCACGAACTGCGGCTGACCGCCCGCGACGTGATCGGCCAGCGCCACGCAGGCATCGTTACCGGAGTCGACAATCAGGCCCCGGCTGAGATCGCGGACGGAAACGCGATCGCCCTCTTTCAGAAACATCAGAGACGATCCGTCAAAGACCGGGTTACCTTTTGCCCACGCGTCGCGCCCAACCGTGACGATGTCATCCGGGCTGATGCGATGGCTGTCGATAGCACGATCGACGACGTAGCCCGTCATCAGCTTGGTCAGGCTTGCCGGATTACGCTGTTGATGTTCATTGCCCGCCGTTAATATCTGACCAGTAGTGTAATCCATCAGCACCCAGGACCCCGCCTGGATGGCAGGGGGTTGCGGGGAGAAATCCAGCGGATCGGCAGCCAGCGCAGATGTGATACTCGAAGCAAGTAAAGAAACAGCAATAAACAGACGGCGTTTCAACGGTATATCCTCAGGTCATTAAAAATCGATGACCTTTTTACGGGAGTTCTGCTGTTGTTACCTGCCTTAATTGCAAAAAAATGTGACAGAGTGCATGTTTTTCTCTGACGCTATCTCGCAAATTTCACGCATGACCGCGCTTTTTATTCGGACTGCTTAGCGCGATCGTTTACCATAGCGTCGTGAATTTTTTACAGGATGATATTACTGGTGTCTGATTCTGCCGCGCGCCCAACTTTTTTGTTCCACGATTACGAAACCTTTGGCACCCATCCGGCGCTGGACAGACCTGCGCAGTTTGCTGCCATCCGTACCGACGACGAATTCAACATCATTGGCGAGCCAGAGGTCTTTTACTGCAGGCCTGCGGATGATTATCTGCCGCAGCCGGGCGCGGTGATGGTTACGGGCATTACGCCGCAGGAAGCACGGGAAAAAGGCGTGAACGAAGCGGAATTTGCCCGCCGCATCCACGATCTGTTTACCGTTCCCAATACCTGCGTGGTCGGTTACAACAACATCCGTTTCGATGATGAAGTGACGCGCAATATCTTCTACCGCAACTTCTACGATCCCTATGCCTGGAGCTGGCAGAACCGTAATTCGCGCTGGGATTTACTCGACATTATGCGCGCATGTTATGCTCTGCGTCCTGAAGGCATTAACTGGCCGGAGAACGAGGACGGGTTACCGAGTTTCAGGCTTGAACACCTGACGCGCGCCAACGGTATCGAGCACAGCAATGCCCACGACGCGATGGCGGACGTCTATGCCACCATTGCCATGGCAAAGCTGGTGAAAACCGCCCAGCCGCGTCTGTTTGGGTATCTGTTGAGTCACCGCAGCAAACAGAAGCTGACTACGCTGATTGATGTACCGCAGATGAAGCCGCTGGTACACATCTCCGGGATGTTCGGTGCCTGGCGCGGCAATACCAGCTGGGTTGCGCCGCTGGCATGGCATCCCGACAACCGTAATGCCGTTATCATGGTGGATTTGGCGGGCGATATCTCCCCGCTGCTGGAACTGGACAGCGATACGCTGCGTGAACGGCTTTACACGCCGAAAAACGAGCTCGGCGATCTCCCTGCCGTACCGGTGAAGCTGGTTCACATCAATAAATGTCCGGTGCTGGCGCAGGCCAATACGCTGCGACCGGAAGATGCTGACAGGCTGGGAATTAACCGTCAGCACTGCCTGGATAACCTGAAGGTGCTGCGCGACAACCCACAGGTACGGGAAAAAGTGGTCGCCATCTTTGCCGAAGCCGAACCTTTCGTGCCGTCTGAAAACGTGGATGCCCAGCTGTATAACGGCTTCTTCAGCGATGCCGATCGCGCGGCGATGAATATCGTCCTGCAAACCGAGCCGCGTAACTTACCGGCGCTGGATATTACCTTTGCAGATAAGCGCATTGAAAAGCTGATGTTTAATTACCGGGCGCGAAACTATCCGGGTACCCTGGACGAAGTGGAGCAGGAACGCTGGCTGCAGCATCGACGTAACGTGTTTACGCCGGAATTCCTGAACAGCTATGCGCAGGAGCTGGAAATGCTTTACGGCCAGTATGAAGGGAATGCTGAGAAACAGGCGCTGCTGAAATCCCTGTTCCAGTATGCGCAAGAGATCGTTTGAGTGACGGGTACAAAAAAGCCGGAGACATTGTCTCCGGCTTTTTTTTCGCCCGGTGGCGCTACGCTTACACGGGCCTACGGGTGTACTGGTCGGGCACCCGACATTATGTTACGCAACGTCTTCGTACTGAGGAACCGGGTTACGGAAGCTCTTCGTAACGCAGGCCAGGTAAACCAGACCAATACCGCCCCAGATCAGACCCAGAACCATTGAGCTCTCTTCCAGGTTAATCCACAGTGCACCCACCGTCAGCGCGCCACACATTGGCAGCACCAGATAGTTGAAGTGATCTTTCAGCGTTTTATTACGCTTCTCGCGGATCCAGAACTGAGAGATTACCGAGAGGTTAACAAAGGTAAACGCCACCAGCGCACCAAAGTTAATCAGCGCTGTTGCGGTCACCAGGTCAAACTTAATGGCCATCAGTGCGATTGCGCCAACCAGCAGTACGTTCCACGCCGGGGTACGCCATTTCGGATGAACGTAGCCGAAGAAACGGGTTGGGAACACACCGTCACGACCCATTACGTACATCAGGCGAGATACACCTGCGTGTGCCGCCATACCGGATGCCAGTACGGTTACGCTGGAGAAGATCAGCACGCCCCACTGGAAGGTTTTCCCTGCAACATACAGCATGATTTCAGGCTGTGATGCGTCCGGCTCTTTAAAGCGAGAGATGTCCGGGAAGTACAGCTGCAGGAAGTAAGAGGCACCGATAAAGATCAGGCCGCCAATCAGCGCGGTCAGGAAAATCGCTCTCGGGATCACGCGCTCGGCGTCTTTGGTCTCTTCAGACAGAGAAGAGATACCGTCGAAGCCCAGGAACGAGAAGCACAGGATGGTCGCACCGGTGATCATCGGCACAACGTGCGCGCCTTCAGACCAGAACGGACGGGTGCTGGCCAGCGTACCTGCGCCTTCACCGTGGGACACGCCGTAAATGATCAAGCCCACGATAACCGCAACGATACCCATCTGCAGAATAACAATCAGGGTGTTGAAGTTAGCCACGGTCTTGATGCTGCGCAGGTTAGAGATGGTCATAAAGGCCACCAGCGCCACCACGAAGATCCACGACGGTACGGAAGGTACCAGCGCTTCGAAGTAAATTTTTGCCAGCAGAATGTTGATCATCGGCATGAACAGGTAGTCCAGCAGAGATGACCAGCCCACCATAAAGCCCACCGCCGGGCTAATGGATTTCTGGGCATAGGTATAGGCAGAGCCTGCAGACGGGAAACGGCGAACCAGTTTTCCGTAGCTCAGCGCTGTAAAGAGAATGGCGACCAGCGCAAAGGCGTACGCCGTTGCAACGTGACCGTCAGTAAGGCCTGATACGATACCGAATGTATCGAACAGCGTCATCGGTTGCATATAGGCAAGGCCCATCATAACAACCGGAATCAACGTAAGCGTTTTACGTAATTCCACGCGAGAGGTGTTTGGAGTTGCGTTATGCGACATAGTTATTCTCCTTTACGGTAATAACCGCCACGTAAGCGAAAAATTGCCCCATTTCTTTCTTCCTCAGCGACAACAACTGTCGGATTTTAGTAAATATCTATCCGGTACGAAGCCCGGCCTCTTGGTTTTTAGTTTCGTTTCGTACATGCAAAAAAAAATAACCGACGCCTTTTATATCGTCGATTATTCATTTGTTTGCAGCGGCGGCATTTTGCCCCACATCAGATACAAAAGGCAATAGTTTGCAACGCACCGGGCAATTTTCTTTTTTCTAACTGGCTGATTTCTCGGCGCTGCCCTGAGAGTAAACTGCGGCGATAGCACTATTTGCTAAAATTTCGTCTCGCCACCAGGCGCTGGCAAGCCCGGCTGTTTGTTCGTTCCAGCCCACCCAAACCGATTCGTTGCTGCTTTGAGCAAGTACCTGTTTTTCAACAAGCGCACCGCTATCAATAAAGCGCTGCGCCAGATAGCGCGGCAAATAACCGCACCCCAGACCGCTTATTTGCAGCTCCAGCTTGGTTTTAAAATCAAACACGGTAATCGCCTCTTGCTCATCAAGCAGCTGCGAAGAGACGCCACATTCAGGCCGGGAGCTGTCGCCCACCACAATGGCACGGTAGTTTTTAATAATACGGCGGTTAATGGGCTCTGGTTCATTCGCCAGCGGATGATGGGGCGCGACGGCAAAAATTTGTTCCAGGATACCCAGCCGCGCAAAGCCAAAATCGCTCAACTGAGGGGGCTCATGCAGTGCCCCAACGATGATATCCGCCCTGCCCCGCGTCAGGGCATCCCAGGAGCCGCCCAGCACACCATTAATGAAGATTAACCGGGTCACGCTGTGGCGCTGATAGAACGCTTCGATCAGCGGCGTCAGGAGAGAAAAGGGAAAGGTATCATCCACGCCGATCACCAGTTCGTTTTCCCAGCCCTGATGAAGTTTGATGGCCTGTTTTTCCAGCTCG
The DNA here is from genome assembly GCF_025244905.1 of Enterobacter mori. Taxonomy (NCBI): domain Bacteria; kingdom Pseudomonadati; phylum Pseudomonadota; class Gammaproteobacteria; order Enterobacterales; family Enterobacteriaceae; genus Enterobacter; species Enterobacter mori. The sequence goes on from NZ_CP104285.1 coordinate 2,976,243, forward strand.
CGAACCGTATGGAGAACGTCACGCCCCTTTTCCAGCAGCATCTGTCCGGTTCGCGTAAAACGCGCGCGATGTCCGGAGCGATCCAGCAGCTCAATGTTCAGATCGCTTTCAAGTTTATGCACGGTATAGCTGAGCGCCGAAGGCGTTTTATAAAGCTTCGCTGACGCCGCGGCGAAGCTTCCCTCTTTTTCCAGAGCATCCAGAATAATAAGAACATCCAGCAGCGGTTTCATCTTCGCCCCCTTACGGTGTGCGATCGTCTCCGCTGATGGCATTATTCCATGGGCATCACCAGCGGATCGGGATACTGATACTCAAATCCCAGTTCATGACAAATACGATTGCCATCAACAATTTTGCCTTTCCCTTCCCCTTTCGCATCGCCAAAGACTGGCGGAGCCAGACCCAATTGACGAGCCATCAGCGGATAGAAGGTACTTCTCGATGGATGAGAGGGTGCACATATATTATAGATGTGCCCACCCTTCGGAGCCTGTAATAGCAGCTCAATGGCCCCAATAACGTCCTCAAGATGCACGAGGTTGACGCCATGTTGTCCATCCGGAGCCGATTTTCCGGCAAAAAACCGTCCGGGATGGCGTCCCGGCCCCACCAGCCCGGCCAGACGCAGGATATCTACCTGAGTGCCCGGCAGGTTATGCAGCCAGTCTTCCAGATCTTTCAGCACGCGGCCACTCGCGGTTACCGGTTGACGTTCACTGTTTTCCTTCACCGTCCCCTCAACGTCACCGTAGACTGAGGTGGAACTGGTGAAAATGATGCGCGGGATGTGATGCGCCAGCGCGCTGTCGACAATCTCCTGCATCGCCTGCAGATAAAAAGACTCTCCCGGCCCGCTGCGACGGGCAGGTAAAGTGATAACCAGCGCATCGACATCCATCAACGCATCCAGATCGTCAGCATCACAAACCAGTTCGGGCTCAAGGCGCAGCTCAACGCCCTCGATGCCACACATGCGTGCGGCTTCTACCCCATCCGACGTGGTTTTGCTCCCGGTCACCTGCCAGCCTTTCGCGGCTAATGACATCGCCAGCGGCATTCCTAACCATCCTAAACCGACAATTGCGACCTTTTTCATGAAAACTCTCCGCTTACACATGCTTGTATTAAGGCTACGCCAGCCCGGCAGAACACACAATTCATAGCATCAATATGAAATGAATTAATGATCACAAAAAGCCCTTGCAATCTGCCGGGCAAGTGGTTTAGGTTAAAAGACATCAGATGCATAAGCATTCAACGAGAATTTATATGACACGCGTTCCATTTAAAAACCACCATCATCACCATCATCCTGACTAGTCTTTCAGGCGATGTGTGCTGGAAGACGTTTGGATCTTCCAGTGGTGCGCGAACGCAAGAGAAAGCCCCCGGAAGATCATCTTCCGGGGGCTTTTTTTTGGACCGCATTCAGACAGGTTAAAACAGGTTAACGAGGAATAAAGAATGTTAGATAACTCACGTTTACGCATAGCTATTCAAAAATCAGGCCGTTTGAGTGACGATTCACGCGAACTGCTGGCCCGCTGCGGGATTAAAATCAACCTGCACACCCAGCGCCTGATTGCCCTGGCGGAAAATATGCCTATCGATATTCTGCGCGTGCGTGATGACGATATTCCTGGCCTGGTGATGGACGGCGTCGTTGATCTCGGCATCATCGGTGAAAACGTGCTGGAAGAAGAGCTGCTGACCCGCCGCGCGCAGGGCGAAGACCCGCGTTACTTCACCCTGCGTCGTCTGGACTTCGGCGGCTGCCGCCTGTCGCTGGCTACACCGGTCGATGAAGCGTGGGACGGCCCGGCCGCGCTGAACGGCAAACGTATCGCCACCTCCTACCCTCACCTGTTAAAGCGTTACCTCGATCAGAAAGGCGTGCAGTTTAAATCCTGCCTGCTGAACGGCTCTGTTGAAGTGGCACCCCGTGCGGGTCTGGCTGACGCCATTTGTGACCTGGTCTCTACCGGCGCGACGCTGGAAGCGAACGGTCTGCGCGAAGTGGAAGTTATCTACCGCTCCAAAGCCTGCCTGATTCAGCGCGACGGCGACATGGCCGATGCCAAGCAGCAGCTCATCGACAAACTGCTGACCCGTATTCAGGGCGTGATTCAGGCGCGTGAATCCAAATACATCATGATGCACGCGCCGACCGAGCGCCTGGACGAAGTGATTGCCCTGCTGCCGGGTGCTGAGCGTCCAACCATTCTGCCGCTGGCAGGCGATCAGCAGCGCGTGGCGATGCACATGGTGAGCAGCGAAACCCTGTTCTGGGAAACCATGGAAAAGCTGAAAGCGCTGGGCGCGAGCTCTATTCTGGTGCTGCCAATTGAGAAGATGATGGAGTAATGGCCATGAGCTTTAACACAATCATCGACTGGAATACCTGTAGCGACGCACAACAGCGTGAGCTGCTGATGCGTCCGGCAATTTCCGCGTCGGAAAGCATTACCCGTACCGTGGCCGAGATCCTCAATAACGTCAAAACCCGTGGCGACGACGCGCTGCGTGAATACAGCGCGAAGTTTGATAAAACCGAGGTTGGCGCGCTAAAGGTTACCGAACAAGAAATCGCGGAGGCGGAAAGCCGTCTCGGCGACGAGATCAAACAGGCGATGGCCGTCGCGGTGAAAAACATTGATACCTTCCACACCGCGCAGAAATTACAGACCGTTGATGTGGAAACCCTGCCCGGCGTACGCTGCCAGCAGGTGACGCGCCCGGTTGCGTCGGTCGGCCTTTATATCCCTGGCGGCTCTGCCCCGCTGTTTTCAACCGTACTCATGCTGGCGACCCCGGCGCGTATCGCCGGGTGTCAGAAAGTGGTGCTCTGCTCGCCACCGCCGATTGCCGACGAGATCCTTTACGCTGCGAAGCTGTGCGGCGTGCAGGAGGTGTTTAACGTGGGCGGTGCGCAGGCAATTTCCGCGCTGGCCTTTGGCACCGAGTCCATCCCGAAGGTTGACAAGATTTTTGGCCCGGGCAATGCCTTTGTGACCGAAGCCAAGCGCCAGGTCAGCCAGCGTCTGGACGGCGCGGCAATTGACATGCCAGCCGGTCCGTCTGAAGTGCTGGTGATCGCTGACAGCGGCGCAACGCCGGACTTCGTGGCGTCCGACCTGCTTTCTCAGGCCGAGCACGGTCCGGACTCGCAGGTCATCCTGCTGACGCCGGACGCCGATATGGCGAAACGCGTGGGTGAAGCCGTTGAGCGTCAGCTTGCGGACCTGCCGCGTGCTGAAACGGCTCGCCAGGCGTTGTCCGCCAGCCGCCTGATCGTGGCGCGCGATCTCGACCAGTGTATTGCCATCTCTAATCAGTACGGTCCCGAGCACCTGATCATTCAGACCCGCAGCGCGCGCGACCTGGTCGACAGCATCACCAGCGCGGGCTCGGTGTTCCTCGGCGACTGGTCACCGGAGTCCGCCGGCGATTACGCCTCCGGCACTAACCACGTGCTGCCCACGTACGGCTATACCTCCACCTGCTCAAGCCTCGGGCTGGCCGACTTCCAGAAACGGATGACCGTGCAGGAACTCTCCCGCGAGGGGTTTGCATCACTGGCTTCCACCATTGAAACCCTGGCCGCCGCCGAGCGCCTGACCGCCCACAAAAACGCCGTGACGCTGCGCGTTGCCGCCCTGAAGGAGCAAGCATGAACATTGAAGAATTAGCCCGCGAAAATGTCCGTCGACTGACTCCGTATCAGTCTGCCCGTCGCCTGGGCGGTAACGGTGATGTCTGGCTGAACGCCAACGAATTCCCGACGGCGGTGCAGTTCGAGCTGTCGCAGCAAACGCTGAACCGCTACCCGGAGTGCCAGCCGAAAGCGGTTATCGAAAACTACGCCCGGTACGCGGGCGTGAAGCCGGAGCAGGTGCTGGTTAGCCGCGGCGCGGATGAAGGTATTGAACTGCTGATCCGCGCGTTCTGCGAGCCCGGTAAAGATGCGGTGATGTACTGTCAGCCCACCTACGGCATGTACAGCGTCAGCGCGGAAACCTTCGGCGTGGCGTGCCGCAACGTGCTGTCCCTGGAAGACTGGCAACTCGATCTGCAGGGCATCGCCGACAACCTCGACGGCGTGAAGGTGGTTTTCGTCTGCAGCCCGAATAACCCGACCGGCCAGATTATCAACCCGCAGGATATTCGTACCCTGCTGGAACTGACCCGCGGCAAGGCGCTGGTGGTGGCGGATGAAGCCTATATTGAATTCTGCCCGCAGGCGACGCTGGCAGGCTGGATTGAAGAGTACCCGCACCTGGTCGTGCTGCGTACGCTGTCGAAGGCTTTCGCCCTTGCGGGCCTGCGCTGCGGCTTTACGCTGGCCAATAAAGAGGTCATCGACCTGCTGATGAAAGTTATTGCGCCTTACCCGCTCTCCACGCCGGTTGCCGACATTGCCGCACAGGCGCTGGCGCCGCAGGGTATCAACGCCATGCGTGAACGCGTGGCACAAATTCTGGAAGAGCGTCAGTACCTGGTGACGGCCCTGAAAACGATCCCCTGCGTAGAGCAGGTGTTTGACTCTGAAACCAACTACATTCTGGTGCGCTTTACTGCCTCAAGCTCCGTATTTAAATCTTTATGGGATCAAGGCATTATCTTACGAGACCAAAATAAACAACCATCCTTAAGCGGCTGCCTGCGTATTACCGTTGGCACCCGTGCAGAGAGCCAGCGCGTAATTGACGCCCTGAAAGCGGAGAAAGTATGAGTCAGAAGTATCTCTTTATCGATCGTGACGGCACCCTCATTTCGGAGCCACCTACCGATTTTCAGGTCGATCGTTTCGACAAGCTGGCTTTTGAACCCGACGTAATCCCGGTTCTGCTCAAACTGCAGAAGGCTGGCTTTAAGCTGGTGATGATCACCAATCAGGACGGGCTGGGTACGAACAGCTTCCCGCAGGCCGACTTCGACGGCCCGCATAACCTGATGATGCAGATCCTCACCTCGCAGGGCGTGGTGTTTGATGAAGTGCTGATTTGCCCGCACCTGCCAGCCGACGAGTGCGACTGCCGTAAACCGAAAGTGAAGCTGGTTGAGCGTTATCTGGCGGAAGAAGCGCTCGATAAAGCCAACAGCTATGTGATTGGCGATCGCGCCACCGACATCACCCTCGCCGAAAACATGGGCATCGCGGGCCTGCGTTACAGCAGCAGCGATCTCAACTGGGCGAAGATTGGCGAACAGCTGACCAAACGCGACCGTTACTCACACGTTGAGCGCAACACCAAAGAGACGCAGATTGATGTGAAAGTCTGGCTGGACCGTGAAGGCGGCAGCAAGATCCACACCGGCGTCGGATTCTTCGACCACATGCTGGACCAGATTGCGACCCACGGCGGTTTCCGCATGGAAATTACGGTAAAAGGCGACCTTTACATCGACGATCACCACACCGTGGAAGACACCGGCCTGGCGCTGGGCGAAGCCCTGAAGCTGGCGCTCGGTGACAAACGCGGCATCAACCGTTTCGGCTTCGTCCTGCCGATGGACGAGTGCCTGGCACGCTGCGCCATGGACATCTCCGGTCGCCCGCACCTGGAATATAAAGCCGATTTCACCTACCAGCGCGTGGGCGATCTCAGCACCGAAATGGTGGAGCACTTCTTCCGTTCGCTCACCTACACTATGGGCCTGACGCTGCACCTGAAAACCAAAGGCAAGAACGATCACCACCGCGTGGAGAGCCTGTTCAAAGCCTTTGGCCGTACGCTGCGCCAGGCGATCCGCGTTGAAGGTGACGCCCTTCCCTCGTCGAAAGGAGTGTTGTAATGAACGTGGTGATTCTGGATACCGGATGCGCCAACCTGAACTCCGTGAAGTCGGCGATTGTCCGCCACGGCTACGAGCCGGTGGTGAGCCGTGACCCGGACGTGGTGCTGCGCGCCGACAAACTCTTTTTACCGGGCGTGGGCACCGCGCAGGCGGCAATGGATCAGATTCGCGAACGCGAGCTGGTCGATCTGATCAAAGCCTGTACCCAACCGGTGCTCGGCATTTGCCTGGGTATGCAGATCCTGGGCCGCCGCAGCGAAGAGAGCAACGGCGTGGACCTGCTGGGCATCATTGATGAAGACGTGCCGAAAATGACCGACCACGGTTTACCGCTGCCGCACATGGGCTGGAACCGCGTTTACGCCAAAGCGGGCGACCGGCTGTTTCGAGGCATCGAAGACGGCGCGTATTTTTACTTCGTGCACAGCTACGCCATGCCGGTAAACGCGAACACCATTGCCCAGTGCAACTACGGCGAGGCGTTTACCGCAGCGGTACAGAAAGATAATTTTTACGGCGTGCAGTTTCACCCGGAACGCTCTGGTGCCGCGGGCGCGCAGCTGCTGAAAAACTTCCTGGAGATGTGATGATTATTCCCGCTTTAGATTTAATTGACGGCACGGTTGTTCGTCTCCACCAGGGCGATTACGGCCAGCAGCGCGACTACGGTAACGACCCGCTGCCGCGCCTGCAGGACTATGCGGCGCAGGGCGCTGAAGTGCTGCACCTGGTCGACCTGACCGGTGCGAAAGATCCGGCTAAACGCCAGATCCCTCTGCTCAAAAAGCTGGTTGCTGGGGTGAATGTCCCTGTGCAGGTTGGCGGCGGCGTGCGTACGGAAGACGATGTTGCCGCCTTGCTGGACGCGGGCGTGGCGCGCGTGGTGGTCGGTTCTACCGCCGTTAAAGATCCTGATACGGTGAAGGGCTGGTTCCGCCGCTTTGGCGCCGATGCGCTGGTGCTGGCGCTGGACGTGCGAATTGATGAACAGGGTAACAAGCAGGTTGCCGTCAGCGGCTGGCAGGAAAACTCTGGCGTAACGCTGGAAGAGCTGGTCGATATTTATCTTCCCGTTGGTCTGAAGCACGTGCTGTGCACGGATATCTCCCGCGATGGCACGCTGGCTGGCTCTAACGTTTCGCTGTACGAAGAGGTCTGCGCGCGTTATCCGCAGGTAGCGTTCCAGTCTTCTGGCGGTATCGGTGATATCGGCGACGTGGCTGCGCTTCGCGGTACCGGTGTGCAGGGCGTGATTGTGGGACGGGCCTTACTGGAAGGCAAATTTACGGTGACGGAGGCGATTCAATGCTGGCAAAACGGATAATCCCTTGCCTGGACGTACGTGACGGCCAGGTGGTGAAAGGCGTGCAGTTCCGCAACCACGAGATCATTGGCGACATCGTCCCGCTGGCTAAACGCTATGCCGATGAAGGCGCGGACGAACTGGTATTTTACGATATCACCGCCTCCAGCGATGGACGCGTGGTCGACAAAAGCTGGGTCGCACGCGTGGCAGAAGTGATCGACATCCCGTTCTGCGTGGCGGGCGGGATTAAATCCGCTGACGACGCGGCCAAAATTCTGTCGTTTGGCGCGGACAAGATTTCGATTAACTCCCCTGCTCTGGCGGATCCGGAACTCATCACCCGCCTGGCCGATCGCTTTGGCGTGCAGTGTATTGTGGTCGGCATCGACACCTGGTTTGACGATGCCACCGGCAAGTACCACGTTAACCAGTACACCGGCGATGAAAGCCGCACCCGCGTCACCCAGTGGGAGACGCTGGACTGGGTGCAGGAAGTGCAGAAGCGCGGCGCGGGCGAGATTGTTCTGAACATGATGAACCAGGACGGCGTGCGTAACGGCTATGACCTTGAGCAGCTGAAAAAAGTGCGAGCAGTGTGCCATGTGCCGCTGATCGCCTCCGGCGGCGCGGGCACCATGGAACATTTCCTTGAAGCCTTCCGCGACGCGAATGTGGACGGCGCGCTGGCCGCGTCCGTGTTCCACAAACAAATTATCAATATTGGTGAGTTAAAAACGTACCTGGCCGACCAGGGCGTGGAGATCAGGGTATGTTAACAGAGCAACAACAGGCGCAGCTGGACTGGGAAAAGACTGACGGATTATTGCCGGTAGTTGTACAGCATGCCGTTTCAGGTGAGGTGCTGATGCTGGGGTATATGAACCAGGACGCGCTGGCAAAAACGCTCGACAGCGGTAAGGTCACCTTTTTCTCACGCACCAAACAGCGCCTGTGGACCAAAGGGGAAACCTCGGGCCATTTCCTGAACGTGGTCAGCATTACCCCTGACTGCGATAACGATACCCTGCTGGTGCTGGCAAACCCAATTGGGCCAACGTGCCACAAAGGAACCAGCAGCTGCTTTGGTGAGGCGAGCCACCAGTGGCTGTTCCTTTACCAGCTTGAGCAGCTTCTGGCTGAACGTAAAACGGCTGACCCAACCAGTTCATATACCGCGAAGCTGTACGCCAGCGGAACCAAGCGCATTGCGCAGAAGGTGGGCGAAGAAGGCGTCGAGACGGCGCTGGCGGCGACGGTGCATGACCGGGAAGAGCTGACTAACGAGGCGTCGGATTTGATGTACCACCTGCTGGTGCTGCTGCAGGATCAGGAGCTGGACTTAACGGCGGTGATTGAGAACTTACGTAAGCGTCATAAATAAAAAAAGACCGGGGAAACCCGGTCTTTTTTTGTCTGCGAATCAGGCTTTTGGCTTGTAGTTGCGCAGCGCGTTGCGGCCCAGAACCACACCCGAACCGATAATCCCGCCCAGCAGTACGGCAAGGATCAGGGTGATGGCTTTTTTCGGGCTATCGCGACGGATAGGTAAATTCGGTTTCATCACATAACGGTAAACGTGAATGGTGTCCGGGTTCACATTCAGGTTCTGGATGTCCAGTAAGTTTTGTTTGGTCTGGTAGTAAGCGCCAGAGAAAACCAGTGGACGAGACGCTTCGTTATCAATCATTGACTTCAGCGCTTCGCTTCCCAGCAGGAACATGGTTTCCTGGGTTACATCCTGAGTTTGCTGAATCTGAGGCGTCGTGATTTTTGCCGCTTCTGCGTTTTTCAGGGCCTCGGTGATCTGTTTGATACGCAGATCTTTTTGCTCCTGAGACACTTTCTCCTGGTTTTCCAGGGAGTCGTTCAGCGTGGTGATCTGTTGCTTGATGTTGTCTCTGAGGTCGAGAGTCAACTCTTTTGCGGTTTGCTCGTCAACCTGCTGGATGTACTGCGCCAGCTGCTTTTGAGCCGCTTCGGCGGATTCACCCTGATAGGTGACGGTTAAAGGCAATGCCTGTCCTTTAACCGTAGAATCGATGGTCAGCTTCTCTGAAATCTCCTGGTTTTCCAGCGCCTGAGCTAAAGCTGAAAACGAAGAGTTGAAGCGGCCAATGGCACGGTTCTGAATATCGAGCATTGACGGTGCAGCACCACCGTAAAGGATATTCAGTGCATTTGCGTAAGTCGCAATCTGAGCCGCATCGGGCTGGGCAATGATAGCAGATGAGGTCCATTTCTCTTTTGCTACCGTAATATATACGCCTGCTAATACGATAAAGACAGCGATAAACGCCCCAATTACCCACTTTCCACGCCACAGTTGCAGCACTAAATCAAGTAAATCAATTTGCTCCGGGTCAGTACTGCGAGTGACCAGGCTATTGTTGTTTTGTGTCATACAATCCCTAACAGATGAAAAGGGCAAAAAAAAATTATGTTTACGTAGTTTATCTGTTGCTGGGGATTTTTCTATAGGAATTCGATGAGTTATATCGGAAAGATGGGTTATGTAACTTATGCGCTACGCGCTATCATAGACAAATTCTGATGCCTCAGGCATCAACAAGAACGAAGCGTTAACGAGGAAAGATATGAAATTTTTGGTAACGGGCGCAGCAGGCTTTATCGGTTCACATGTCAGCAAGCGACTACTGGACGCTGGCCATCAGGTCATCGGCATTGATAATCTGAATGACTATTATGATCCGAACCTAAAGCTGGCACGTCTGGATCTGCTCAACGCCGATAATTTCACCTTCCACAAGCTGGATTTGGCCGACCGTGAAGGTATGGCCGCGCTTTTCGCCAACGAGAAATTTGACCGTGTGATCCACCTGGCCGCTCAAGCTGGCGTACGCTACTCGCTGGAAAACCCGCACGCCTATGCAGATGCTAACCTGGTTGGCCATCTCAACGTGCTGGAAGGCTGCCGCCATAACAAGGTTCAGCACCTCCTGTATGCCTCTTCCAGCTCCGTTTACGGGCTGAACCGTAAGATGCCGTTCTCAACTGACGACTCAGTGGATCACCCGGTTTCACTGTATGCGGCGACCAAAAAAGCCAATGAGCTGATGTCGCACACTTACTCGCATCTCTACAATCTGCCGACGACCGGGCTTCGCTTCTTTACGGTGTACGGTCCGTGGGGACGCCCGGACATGGCGCTGTTCAAGTTCACCAAAGCGATGATTGAAGGCAAGAGTATCGATGTCTACAACTACGGCAAGATGAAGCGTGACTTCACCTACATTGATGATATCGCTGAAGCGATCATCCGCCTGCAGGATGTGATCCCTCAGGCTGATGCGAACTGGACCGTCGAGACCGGTTCACCAGCGACCAGTTCCGCACCGTATCGCGTCTACAACATCGGTAACAGCTCGCCTGTCGAGCTGATGGATTACATTACCGCGCTGGAAGATGCGTTAGGTAAAAAGGCAGAGAAAAACATGATGCCCATCCAGCCCGGTGACGTACTGGAAACCAGCGCCGATACGAAGGCGTTATATGACGTGATTGGTTTTAAACCGCAGACCTCGGTAAAAGATGGAGTGAAAAACTTTGTCGACTGGTACCGTAATTTCTATAAGGTTTAATACAAAAAACCCGGCGCATGAGCCGGGTTTTTTATGTGCGGTAGACGGGTGATTAGTCGCTACCAAACAGATCGCGGGTATAAACCTTATCCGCCACGTCTGCCAGCTCTTCCGCCATACGGTTCGAGATAATCACATCCGCTTCTTTCTTGAAAGCGTCCAGATCGCGGACCACGCGGGAGTGGAAGAACTCGTCTTCCTGCATCGCGGGTTCATAGATAATGACCTGCACGCCTTTCGCCTTAATACGCTTCATAATCCCCTGAATGGAAGATGCGCGGAAGTTATCAGAGCCGCTCTTCATGATCAGACGATAGACGCCCACCACTTTCGGCTGACGCGCAAGGATAGAATCAGAGATGAAGTCTTTACGCGTGCGGTTGGCATCCACAATCGCAGAAATCAGGTTGTTTGGCACCGCCTGATAGTTTGCCAGCAGCTGCTTGGTATCTTTTGGCAGGCAGTAACCGCCGTAGCCAAACGACGGGTTGTTGTAATGGTTACCGATACGCGGGTCGAGGCACACGCCTTCGATGATCTGGCGGGTGTTCAGGCCCAGACTCTCTGCATAGCTGTCCAGCTCGTTGAAGTAGGCCACGCGCATTGCCAGATAGGTATTGGCGAAGAGCTTGATCGCCTCGGCTTCGGTGGAGTCAGTGAACAGTACCGGAATATCTTTCTTGATTGCGCCTTCCTGCAGCAGTGCGGCGAAGCGCTCCGCACGCTCAGAGCGCTCACCGATCACGATACGGGATGGGTGCAGGTTATCGTATAACGCCCTGCCCTCGCGCAGAAACTCTGGCGAGAAGAAGACATTATCAATACCCAACTCTTCTTTAATCGATTTGGTGAAGCCTACCGGAATGGTCGATTTGATGATCATCACCGCTTTTGGGTTGATTGCGATAACGTCTTTGATCACCGCTTCCACGGTTGAGGTGTTGAAGTAGTTAGTTTTAGGGTCGTAATCCGTTGGTGTGGCGATGATGACGAAATCTGCGTCGCGGTAGGCGTCTTCTTTGTCCGTCGTCGCGCGGAAATTCAGCGGCTTATTTGAAAGATAATCCTGGATCTCTTTGTCGACGATCGGAGATTTCTTTTGGTTAAGCATATCCACTTTGGCCTGTACAATATCCAGCGCGACCACTTCATGGTTCTGCGCAATCAGGATACCGTTTGAAAGGCCAACATAGCCTGTTCCGGAAATGGTTATTTTCATTCGTTTGGCTTCTTCAGTATGAGTTTCTGGTGACATTCAAACAGTCACCACAATGATTAACTGGTGGTTTTTTATCGCTAACGCTATTTCACTGTCAAGGTTATCCCTGGGCGGACAGACGCACTTCCCCCTGACTGGAGGTTGCCTGAACAGGGCTCGAAGCGCCTTTCTTCCAGCAACATTGCGCTTTTTCACGAGGCCGCAGACGTTATCACAAGCAGGTTCAAATCAGACTAATCCCTTAGTCAGATTTAGCAGGTATTGCCCATAGCCGGTCTTTTTCAACGGCTCTGCAAGTGCACGAAGTTGTTTCTCATCGATAAAGCCTCTGCGGAATGCAATCTCTTCAGGACAAGACACTTTCAACCCCTGCCGCTCTTCGATAGTGGCGATGAAGTTACTCGCTTCAATCATGCTCTGGTGCGTCCCAGTATCCAACCATGCATAACCGCGTCGCATCATCGCAACGGATAATCTTCCCTGCTGCATATAAAGCCGGTTGATATCGGTAATTTCCAGTTCGCCCCGCGCAGAAGGGCTTAAGCTCTTCGCCATCTCAATGACATCGTTGTCGTAAAAATAGAGGCCCGTTATGGCGTAGTTACTTTTCGGATGCTGAGGTTTTTCTTCAAGACCTATCGCTGTACCCTCTTTGTCGAACTCAACCACGCCGTAACGTTCTGGATCGCTGACGTGATAGGCAAATACGGTCGCTCCATCTTCCTGGCTGGCGGCGCCCTCAAGCAATCGGGGGAGATCGTGACCATAAAAAATATTATCCCCTAAAACTAGCGCACAGTTGTCCTCACCGATAAACTCTTCACCAAGGATGAACGCCTGAGCTAAACCGTCAGGGCTTGGCTGTATCTTATACTGGAGGCGCAGCCCCCACTGACTGCCATCACCCAGAAGTTGCTCAAAGCGAGAGGTATCCTGCGGTGTGCTGATGATAAGAATATCTTTAATACCTGCGAGCATCAGCGTTGAAAGCGGATAGTAGATCATCGGCTTGTCATAAATGGGCAACAGCTGCTTACTCACCGCCATTGTTACGGGATAAAGTCGAGTGCCCGAACCGCCCGCCAGGATAATACCTTTACGCTTCGTCATTACCTGCGTTCTCCATAATTCTGTTCAATCCAGCTCTTATAGGCACCACTTTTAACATTAGAAACCCATTCTGAATTATTTAAATACCATTCGACCGTTTTACGTATACCGCTCTCAAAGGTTTCCTTGGGCGTCCAGCCCAGATCATGACTAATTTTATGCGCATCGATAGCATAACGGCGGTCGTGGCCAGGACGGTCTGCGACATAGGTTATCTGTTCGCGATATGATTTTTCCTTCGGAACAATTTCATCCAGCAAATCGCAAATGGTGTGTACAACCTCAATATTTTTCTTCTCGTTGTGACCACCGATATTATACGTTTCGCCGGGTTTGCCTGTTGTCAGAACGGTATAAAGCGCACGGGCGTGATCTTCCACATACAGCCAGTCACGAATTTGATCGCCCTTCCCGTAAATCGGTAACGGCTTGTTCTCAATGGCATTAAGAATGACAAGCGGGATAAGTTTTTCCGGGAAGTGGAAAGGCCCATAATTGTTTGAGCAGTTAGTTACTATTGCCGGCAGGCCGTAAGTACGGACCCACGCCCGGACTAAATGATCGCTGGACGCTTTGGATGCGGAATACGGGCTACTCGGTGCGTATGACGTTGTTTCTGTGAAGAGCGGTAACGGCGTGGAAACAGCTTGCTCATCCGGATGAGGTAAATCACCATAAACTTCATCAGTCGATATATGATGAAAACGAAATGCTGCTTTTGCCGCATTATCCAGTGATGACCAGTAAGCGCGGCAGGTTTCCAGCAGGACGTAAGTACCGACAATATTGGTTTCAATGAACGCCGCAGGCCCGGTAATTGAACGATCGACATGGCTTTCTGCCGCCAGATGCATTACTGCATCGGGTTGGTGAGCAGCAAAAATACGCTCCATTGCATTTTTGTCGCAAATGTCAGCATGCTCAAAAACATAACGGTCGCTATCGCTTACCTCACGCAAGGATTCCAGGTTACCGGCATAGGTCAGTTTATCAACGTTAACAACGCTATCCCGTGTATTGCTAATAATATGTCGGATGACAGCAGAGCCGATAAAACCGGCACCACCAGTAACAAGAATTTTCACGCAATCTATTCCATTAAAAGTGAGTGGATTGGGCGGGACAAAAAAGCCCGGTATCGCTACCGGGCTTAGTGAAATGGCTAAACCGAGATCGGATTAATCAAGCCATTCGGTGTGGAACACACCTTCTTTGTCGGTACGTTTATAGGTGTGCGCACCGAAGTAGTCACGCTGAGCCTGAATCAGGTTGGCAGGCAGAACGGCAGCACGGTAGCTGTCGTAGTACGCCACCGCAGCAGAGAAGGTTGGAACTGGAATACCGTTCTGTACAGCGTAAGCAACGACGTCACGCAGCGCCTGTTGATATTCGTCCGCGATTTTCTTGAAGTACGGAGCCAGCAGCAGGTTCGCAATGCCCGCATTTTCTGCGTAGGCATCGGTGATTTTCTGCAGGAACTGCGCGCGAATGATGCAGCCAGCGCGGAAGATTTTCGCGATTTCGCCGTAGTTCAGGTCCCAGTTGTTTTCGTCAGAAGCGGCACGCAACTGAGAGAAGCCCTGCGCGTAAGAAACGATTTTACCCAGGTACAGTGCGCGACGCACTTTCTCAACGAACTCAGCTTTGTCGCCTGCTGGCTTGGCCTGCGGGCCAGACAGCACTTTGGATGCCGCAACGCGTTGCTCTTTCAGAGAAGAGATGTAGCGAGCGAATACGGATTCAGTAATCAGAGACAGCGGTTCGCCCAGATCCAGAGAGCTCTGGCTAGTCCATTTGCCGGTACCTTTGTTTGCTGCTTCATCCAGAATCACATCAACCAGGTATTTACCCTCTTCATCTTTCTTGGTGAAGATATCTTTGGTGATGTCGATCAGGTAGCTGTTCAGCTCGCCTTTGTTCCACTCGCTAAAAGTCTCAGCAAGCTCCTCGTTGGAGAGGTTCAGGCCGCCTTTTAGCAGGGAATACGCTTCAGCAATGAGTTGCATGTCGCCGTATTCGATGCCGTTGTGAACCATCTTCACATAATGGCCTGCACCGTCTGCACCGATATAGGTTACGCACGGCTCACCATCTTCAGCAACGGCTGCAATTTTGGTCAGGATAGGTGCGACCAGCTCGTACGCTTCTTTCTGACCACCAGGCATGATGGATGGGCCTTTCAGAGCGCCTTCCTCACCACCGGACACACCGGTACCGATGAAGTTGAAGCCTTCGGCAGACAGTTCACGGTTACGACGGATAGTGTCCTGGAAGAAGGTATTGCCGCCATCAATGATGATGTCGCCTTTATCCAGATAAGGTTTCAGGGAGTCGATTGCTGCATCTGTACCTGCGCCCGCTTTCACCATTAACAGGATACGACGAGGCGTTTCCAGGGACTCAACGAACTCTTTAACCGTATAGAAAGGAACCAGTTTCTTGCCTGGGTTTTCGGCAATCACTTCTTCAGTTTTTTCACGGGAGCGGTTGAAAACGGAGACGGTATAACCACGGCTTTCGATGTTGAGCGCCAGGTTGCGCCCCATCACTGCCATACCGACAACGCCGATCTGTTGCTTGGACATTACATACTCCTGTCAGGTGTGGATACCCCGCCGTAACGGAGTCGGCGGGTAAAGTGAAGAACATGTTAACTCAGGATAGAGGCCAGAAGGTAGCAATAGATGTCTTCTTGAGAATGAACTTAATGGGTATAAAACCCTATTATTGATGCATTAATATGCACCATCACGATGAAGAACGACTTTCACTGTTTTGAACAAAATTGCGATGTCATTCCAAAGCGACCAGTTCTTGACATACCAAGAATCAAAGTAGACGCGCGTATCGTAATCTACATCGTTACGACCACTTACCTGCCATAAACCCGTCATACCGGGCTTCGCCATCAGGTAATAGTCGACGTTATCATCATAGCGAGGCAGCTCTTCCGAGATAATGGGACGTGGCCCCACCAGGCTCATTTGTCCTTTAAGAACATTAAATAACTGAGGCAGTTCATCCAGGCTCGTTTTCCGGATAAAGCGACCTACTGAAGTGATTCGAGGATCATTTTTTAACTTAAAATCACGATCCCACTCTTCACGAGCGGCAGGATCTGAATCGAGAAGTTTTTGCAGGACTTCCTGGGAATTCATCACCATCGAACGGAACTTGTAGCATGGAAACAGTTTGCCATGCCTACCGACGCGCATATGCCCGTAGATTGCCGGTCCACCGTCGCGAGTGACCTTGTACCAAAGGTAAATAAGCAGTGGCGACGATATCAGGATGATCAGTGAGGAACAAACGATATCGAACGTGCGCTTCAGGAAGCGAGAGGTACGTTTTGCCAGATTATTATGGATCCGTAACAGCATCACTTCATGGCTGAAGATGAATGACATATCGGTATTGTATAGCGGCAGCCCGCGCAGAGAAGGAATGACCGTCACCGATCGACAATCCTTCTTCGACAGTTCTCGCAGCCAATTCATCGTTTTATCGCTGTTTTCCATTTCAAAGGCAACGATGAAATGGATATCACCGGTTTTCTTCATCTCCCAAAGAATATTAGGATCGCGCAGAACGGGCAGCCCCTGCAGCACCGGTTCTGTTGATTCCTCGTCGAAAAATGCGACGACATCAAAACCTAACATTTCTTCGCTCTGTAAAGCGAAATAAGCCTCTACAGCATTACTCCCGCTTCCAATGATGATCGTTTTTTTCTTCCAGATACCAAGACGATTCAGAAGATGTTTGGTCATAGCTCTGAAGAATGGCAGCAAGATTAATGCAAAGGTCCAGCAAAAAACCCACACATATCGTGAAAATTGCCATTTAGAAAAGGCCACAAGGGCCAGATCAAAGACGGCAAAAATAACAATTGTGCGGATGATTTCCTTCAACTCAAACCAGAATGGTTTGCGATAAGAATAGTGCCGCAACCGAACCCAGAACCATCCCACGCAGATCACGCTTAAAACGACGTGGGAGATGATACGCATCTCCAGCTGATTGTCCGGGATAAACCGATACAGATCGTTAAAGATCCAGTACACACAACCGATGGAAAGCGCGAGAGAGATATTAAAAAAAATAAAATCCGAGGCTGCCAGAAAAACCTTGCATAGCAACGGGTTATATTTATTCAAAAAATTATCCGTATCCATGACAACACCTGAAATTAACGAGGATTAATATTAAATACAGGCATTGGCTCCTGATTTCTTTGGCATTCGAGATATTTTTTGGCAACGTCAATGGCTTCGCGAATAGTAACGTCCATATCCAGATAGCGATATGTGCCAAGGCGTCCAACAAACGTGGTATTGCTTAGCGCCTGAGCTTTATCCAGGTAACGGTTGAGCAGCTCTTTTTCCTTTACCATGCGAATTGGGTAATAAGGAACGTCGTTTTCAGTGCACAAACGGCTGAACTCACGGTAGCACGTGGTATTTTCGTGAGATTCCCACGGAGAAAAATGCTTATGCTCGGTGATACGTGTATAAGGAACGTCTTCTTCACAGTAGTTAATAACCGCCGTCCCTTGATAGTCGCCTTCAGCAGAGAATTTTTCGAAATCCAGGGTACGATAGCCGAGACGCCCTTCGCTAAAGTTAAAGTATCCATCAAGTGCACCAGACCAAAATACGTGCTGGTAGGCATTGCTTTCATCCGCAGAAAACTCAGTATCGGTTCTCACCTCGATCAGTTCATGGTCGAGAATTTTTGCGACCATATCGGTATAGCCTTCTTTAGGCATACCCTGATATTTGTGGTTGAAGTAGTTATCATTGTAGTTAAAACGCAATGGGAGGCGTTTCAGAATGCTTGCCGGTAATTCAGTCGGTTCAACGCCCCACTGCTTACGCGTATAACCCCGGAAGAATGCTTCATAAAGCTCCCGGCCGATCATACTTATTGCCTGTTCTTCGAAGTTCTGCGGGTCAACAATAGATTTATCCGCTTTTGATTCGATGAAGGCTCGAGCTTCATCCGGACGCAGCGTTTTATTGAAGAACTGGTTGATAGTGTGCAGGTTAACAGGCAGCAGATAAACGTTGCCTTTGTAGACAGCTTTTACACGGTTGGTGTAAGGCATAAATTCTGAATAATCATTTACGAAATCCCAAACTTCTTTATCATCCGTGTGGAAGATATGAGGGCCGTAAACATGTAACATTACATTCGTCTGCGGATCACGTTCTGAATGGCAGTTACCTGCAATATGTGAGCGCTTATCAAAAACAACGGATGATATTCCTTGCTCAGCTAACAGCCTGGCGATAACGGCCCCAGAGATACCTGCTCCAACAATAGCGACTGTCATTTTGTTCCCCAAAAATGTCGTTTTAATAATCCAATACCTTTCAAAACCAAGTTCTCACCATCAATATTGACCACCGGCATATATTTGATGCTCAGCCGATCGCGCTGATGATAAAGCCATACGTTGAAAAGTCTTTCTGCCATAAAGCCAAATACGCGTTTTTGGTACGCATCATAATTTTGGTAATCTATTTTTTGTTCCAGTGCAAACAGCAGCGGGAAGAGCCAGGCAAAATACTCGTCAATCAATGATTTTTTACAAACGAACATATTGTAAAGACTGATTTTGGTTCCACCCATGACATGGTCGAAATCGGCGACATAATCAGGCTGCTGCAAAATAATTTCGTCACGAAGTTGAGTATAGTCGGACTCATGATGAGCGTGGATATAATGGCTTTTAATACTGGTGATGAAATAGTTGCGTGGCTTTGCTACCAGAATATCAGCACTTTTGAGCATATCCGCCATCTCTTCTGGAGACGCAATACGCTTGCCCTTTACCGTCAGGTTGCTCGTGGAAGAGGCAAAATAACGACGATAGTGTGCAAGGCCGACAACCTCTTCCTGAACGTTTTTCCAAATCCAGTATGCTGCGGTAAGTTCGCAGAATGATGGATTCAGGTGGGTGATGTTGTCGCTTACACAATCTTGCTCGTAACTCGAAGAAATGTCATCACTCGACATACCAACTTTAAGAGGCACATATTCCCGAGTGATTGGGAATTCATAAGGCTTATGAGACACTACAAATACTTTCATTTATTACCTTTAACATAATCACTGCCAGAGAAATTGGCCGACCCGCCTTTTTATTTACTAATAATTTTGTACAGCATCTTGAAACAGAAAAAACCGATCTTATTCATTTTTAAAAGTGCAAAACAAATTTTGTCTGGACGGTTAGCATCACATTGCAATATTGTAGAAAGTGAATATCGATTAAATTTTGTGTAAATAACCTCTTGATTTTTATTTAATATAAGTGAAGAACTATCTGCTTTAGATGTTTTATATAAAGTAATCAATGCACTTCTCGATAAGTGAGCAACACAAGCATAAAGACTGGGTCGATATTCATTGAACCCTTCGACTCTTTCCTCAAGAAGCGAGAGCGCACTTACTAACTCCATATTTCTTAGTACATTAAAATTGGTCAACGAATCTTTTCTAATGCGGTAATGATAGAGCACTTCATTGATTCTTAGAACTTTTACAGCCCTAGCATTCAGCAGAGGAATCGTTACAGAATCCTCATAAATAATACCTTCTGGAAAAAGATTATCTCTATATAGTTCTCGCCGCACAATTCTTATCCAGGGGTAGTTGTGCAGAGCATAAAGCGTTTTTTTCGGAACATATTCAAACGAAGAAAAATCAACTTCATGATTATTTAATACTTCAACACCTGTACCATCAAGAAATTTCTCATAGCGGTAAATAATTGTGTCAACATTATGAAAATTTTTGATTGAAAAGTCTATATATTTAAAAAATACTGGGGAAATTATGTCATCCGGATCTAAACATGAAATAAATTTTCCTGAGGCATGACAAATACCGTGATTCCTTGCAGTTGATACGCCACCATTTACCTTATCTAAAACAATTACTCGCGGGTCATCCTCAGCAAACAGTTTGAGTATCTCAGCTGACGAATCAGTAGAACCATCGTTAATAAAAATTATTTCGCAAGACAATGTGCAAAGCTTGAAAGGCGAAAAAAAATCCCTAAGATAAGCAGACACATTATAGACGGGTATGATAAAAGAAATATCAGGCATTGGTTCCATAAGCTCTGTTTTTTGTATGTGCGACCAAGGCAAAAATCAAAGGCAGCAGTAAAAGAATGATTTTCCATTCAAACAAAAGATATACTCTACCCATTAATATGAACTGAATAGCGATATTGAATACCTTCATCGCTATAAATAACAAGATATAATCTCTATTTCTTAGCGTATAAACTGTGAACCAAAGTGCCAGTGCGAGGAAAACTGCCAGTATCGCGCATACTAGTATAGAAAAAAATGGTCCAAAAAATAGTAATATGTTTGCAGGAAATGCCATCGTCAAAGCAATTCCCGCTTCTTGGTAAACATTGAATAATTGCTGAGGCATTACCAACCCCATCAGATATAACATGCCTGTATTTTCAGGCTGAACTCCAATACCGAAAAAGTTACCAGTAATATTCAACATATCAATTTCAGCATTCTTCGCACTTTCTGTCAACGACCACCAAAGCTGGCTTTGCGCGGCAATACGTGTTTTCAGGGATTCAAATGCGAGCGAACTATCTCCAGAAAGTGAGAAATAGCTAGTCCATACCAGAATAATAAAAATAATGGCCAGAATTGAGAAAAATAATATAGTTTTAAATGAAAACAATTTTTTGCTGATTGTTTTGTTAGATGCGATAAGAAAACATACGCTGAAGAAAAGAAGCATCTGGAAGATTCCCGTGAATTTTTCCCCAACAAGAATTTGTGAGATTAAACCAAGAAGAAATACTCCCAGAATATTTTTACTCTTAGTTCTTGCATAAATACAACCAAGAATAAAAACTGACTGTTCCACAAACAATCGCATAAGATTGCCCCAAGCTGGAGCAACGTTATTCCAGTAATAAAATCTGTCCTGGCCGTAGTCGCTTGGTCTACCGAACTTGATGAAGAAAAATATCACGACAAAAGTGGCCAGTAGCACTAATACTGGATATATTCTTTCTATAATTGCATTCAAAAAAAATGATGTATTTAAATTAACCATTATACGATCATTCATGAAAACAAAAACATTCGAGGCAATCAAAAGGGTTATTACTGCTAAGCTAAGATTAATAGCAGTTGCACCATTTACCGTAGACAT
This sequence comes from Enterobacter mori, assembly GCF_025244905.1. NCBI lineage: Bacteria > Pseudomonadati > Pseudomonadota > Gammaproteobacteria > Enterobacterales > Enterobacteriaceae > Enterobacter > Enterobacter mori. The sequence continues at coordinate 2,997,481 of NZ_CP104285.1, forward strand.
TTCCCCAAGTTCAGGTAAAAACACACCAGTCTCAAGAATCAAACCGCTTATGGCTGTTGTTAAGATCGACCACAAGAAGAAACTACTAATGATAAAAAAAGATTCTTTTTTCATTAAAAGCAAAAAAAGAACTACTATATAACCCAGTACGATGACCAGATTAAATATCTCTGAACCATGGAAGATATAGCTTGCTATGAACAAACATATCCAGCACCACAACATTAACATTTAGTGGCCCTTTAATGTGTGCATTATTTGTGAGCTAATTTTTTCAACAAACTCATTAGCTGGGGATTTTGCATAATTTATTGTTAGTGGGAAACAAAGCGAATCATAAGCACCGACAAACCTGATATTGTATTCGCTGTAATTCGCAGATTGGTTCTGATCAATATGCTGAACGGCATTTATAATATCATGGTATCCTTTGCATTGATGGACAAGAGGGTGCCCCATATAAAATACATCACCAAAAACTGCAACTGGCTTATTCATCAGTACAGCTTCATAGCCTACCGTACTAGTTAATGTGAATACCCCTAGTGATTTTTTTATCAATTCTTTCGAATTCAGTTTCGGATTGGCAAGTTTAACGTTAGGCAGTTTAAGGATTTTCTTATAGAACTCTAACCCTTCATATCCCGTAGCAGATATATGATCTTTTACCACCAAAGATTTGCCATGCGGGAGACTGAAAGCTAAATTACGAATAAGATTATATTCATCATAAAATTTTGCAAGTATAGACGTTGATGATTCTGGATGATAGTGTAATGGATATAGGTAGAAGGCTTGCGATGTAAGATCTTCGCTAAATAAATTCTTTATTTTTTTTACACAAAACCATCGTTTCACTTCTCTGAAATTCATGTGGAAGCTTTTTAATAAAGGATTTCCCACTTGGAACAAAACATTTTTGCCGACAATAGTTTGTCTGATAGTTTCTGTAATGAAAGTAAAATCTCGTTTCTTTAAAATTTTATTCAGAAAATTAACGGAAGAAAGACCGTTATTTTTCATATAATCAGGTTGGATATATTGAATGTTATCAATATATTCACTTAACTCAGCTTTTTTTTCCTGACTGAGTTCAGGCATTGTATCTGTCAACTTAAATATTTCTTGAGATAAACTGTCATCCAGAGAAGAAAATAAAGACTTACCAGGCAAACGACTCGCTGTTAAGCCTAAATACTGAACGCCGAATTTTTTAGCGACTTCATTTGCAGTATATGCCAATCCATTTGAAACGTTTTCATAAAAAATAAAATCAAATTTTTGCTGACTAAAAACACTTTCAAAAAAGCAGTATAAATCCTTAGAGACGTGCCCCCAAAAATTGCTATCACTAGATTTAATTGAATGATAATAGTTATCACGATCATAATCAGAATGTATATTCCACTTGTCATATTGAGCCATTAATTCAGTGTGTTTATCTGCTTTGGAATATTCTTCAAAGCAAATAATTTCGCACTGAACTTCATGAAGCTTATATTTTCTTATGGAAAAATAGCTATCGGTAACAATGGTAATATCGAAATTTTTATTTTTTAATTCAATCGCCAGCTTTTTAAATACCGGGGAGAAAATTGCATTATTAATTAAGATGACGCCCTTCACCATTGAACTCCTTTTTAAAAGTTTTATATTTAGCCATCAGGATAAATAGATTAGAACCAATCAAACCTATTAATATTGCAAGCATACCACTATCAGGAAGTAGCTTAACACCGCCGAATGAAGTTATTACAAATAATAGCAACGCCATTGCATTGATACAAATGATGGATATATCTTTCTTCATCGAATACAACACATAGTGATATGGCATTGACATATTTAAAAAAGATGTTGCAATGACAATTAAAATGTACCATGAGAAATGGTCAGCATATTCAACTTTACCTGTCAATTTAATTATTAGATAAGTAGCTGGGATAGATAATGCAAAAAAGATACAATTATACAAGAAGATTTTCCGCTTGAATATTACAAATGCTTTTTTCGCACCCACCCAATCATTAGCTTGAACGGCTTTAACTAGAGAAGGGTAATATCTTGTCACGACTAAAACATCAATAATTGCCTGAACGGCGGCCGCTATTCCAAAAAAGAATACATACACCCCTAAATTGGGCGACGAAATAAAATGAACAGCAATAACTTTGTCAAGATAGTTTATTACCCGAAGACATATCGTACCTAGAAAAAAAAGAAATGATGTTTTTATACCTCGTTTCAACCATTGAATGTCAATTTTAAAATCATAAAATGATATCGATTCAAATTTTGCGATAAAGATAACACCGATAACTACGGATATTCCAGAAAAGACAAGCCATAAATAAAATATTTGTTCTAACTTTATAAATTGGAAATACAGCAATGGCACACACAAATAACACCATATTCCTGAACGAATAAATAATATAAAATTAGCAAGCGTAATTTTTTCTTTAATAATTAGTATACGATAACATTCTTGGGAAAGATGTTCAGTGATTGTTAAAACAAATAGCAATCCGCCGACTCCAGTTATTGCGGATAAAGTCAACAATCCAGGCCAAACTGCTGCAAGTAGTAAATAACTAAAAACAAAAAAAACAAACTGATTAAAAAGTATCTCACCTGTTTTTTTCTTAACTTTTGGATCTAACATCTCTCGAGTTGAAAAAATATAGAAATCCAGTCCAACAAAATAAAGTGAGATGACTATTATACTAACATATAACCCGTAATCGCCAACATCTTTAACTGTTAAGAATCTGGCAATAGCCATCATCAGCAAAAATTTACCACCAAGCGCAGCGATTCGTAAAGACAAATCAAATAGATATGTTGGAAATTTTATTTTCAATAACATTACACCATCCTAAGAACTCTTAACCGTCCCTGGTTAATATTTCAATTAAAATGTTCTTTCTGAAGTGGGGTGCCTTTAGTGAGATCACGAGTAGAAATTTTACCAATTACATCGTCATAATTTTTTGGCGCAAGCCCATAACCAGGACGAATGCTTTTGACATTTTCAGTAGTTAGCTTTTCACCCTTTTTTACATCCTTAACAATATAAAGTGAACGCCGAAACTTAACATTTCCCTTTTCGCTTTCTTTACGTTCATAATTCACACAGCCTAACGCTTTCCAGGCTGTTTTAGCATCCCTACAAAGCGCTACTAACTCAGCGGGCTCAAGCGAGAAACTATCATCTGGCCCCCCACCATTTCGATCCAGCGTAACGTGTTTTTCAATGACGTTGGCACCAAGGACTACAGATGCCACTGCTGTTGTATTATCAATGGTATGATCGGAAAGACCAGTAATAACACCAAATCGCTCAGCCATATCAGGTATGGTTGCAAGATTATAATCTTCTGCCGGAGCCGGATAGCCACTTACACAGTGTAGAACGACGAGCTCCTTGCATCCCCCTTCGCGAGCAGCTGTAATCGCTTCCTGAATTTCCTGCTCGTCTGCCATGCCTGTTGATATAATCATTGGCTTGCCAGTTTTGGCTACATATTTGATTAACGGTAAATCAATCGCCTCAAATGAGGCAATTTTATACGCCGGAGCCCCTAACTCTTCAAGCAAGTCAACAGCTGTAAAATCAAACGGACTACTGAAAATAGTAATACCAAGCTGTTTTGCTTTGTCAAACAGTGGCTTGTGCCATTCCCATGGCATTTGGGCCCCTTTGTATAAATTAAAAAGGGTTTGCCCATCCCATAAGCCGCCATGTATCTGAAAATCTTCAGTATCACAATCAATTGTGATGGTATCAGCACGGTATGTTTGTAATTTTATGGCATCGGCACCTGCAGCTTTCGCTTCTTCCATAATCTTAAATGCACGGTTGATGTCACCATTATGGTTCGCAGAAAGCTCAGCAATAATATAAGGAGGATGATCTTTACCAATTTTTCGGCCATTAATTGTAATAAATTCGTTCATTAATTTTTCTCGCTGATATATTCGCTAGGCGATAATTTGTAAAATCCAAGACGCTCAAATAAGTGATGCGATATATAATTTTCTGATAAAACCGTTGCCAATAGAGCTATACCCTCATGCAGCATCAAAACGCGTTTGATAGATGCACTCGCAATGCCTCTACCATGACATGCAGATGTCAGAAAAATCGATATTTCATATTTTGCAAAGGCATGCTCAACTGGATCTAATCGAATAACACCACATGCACCACCATTTTCGATGATATAAAAGAACGAATCATCGGCATTTAATTTACGTTTCATCCATTGAAGATGATTATCATAAGAAGGAATGTCAGGATTTCGCGCATACTTACGCGTTTGGGGCTCACACTGAAGCTGATATACAAAGTCGATATCGTCGAATGTTGCCTGGCGAAGAGTAACATTAGTGCCATCTTTAGCTGGCATAATAACTATTTCCTGAATATCCCTGTAAAGCCCTTGACCATCGCAAATGTTCATAGCAAGGAGACGTTGCTCGTGATAATTCCTAATCAAGTGATTGAGTGCGACTCTGAGATCTTCAGAGCTAAAATTATCAGCATAGAGCACAATTGCACCAGCTTTAGCCAAGTTGTTTGCAATGGTTTTTTGGTTATCCGCAATGGCTACGTTTACTGCAGGTAATCCCATAGCACATCGTTCCCAGGTCGTTCCCCCCATAGCGCCGATTGCAAAATCGTGTTCTAGCATCAATTCTGCCATATTTGACACATTGACGAGGACGTCAACATCATATTTCGATTTATTAGCAAGGGAGATAATTTCTGCGCGGTATGGGCAGGCAGTACCTAATACGACAGTGATTTTTTCTATGTTTTCAAAAACTGACTGCTCAAGAAAACCCAACATTTTTCCAGCAACATTATGAGCATCTACTCCGCCCATTGTTAACAATAGTCTTTTCGGCAAGGTAATTTTCGTTTTACGATCAATTGATTGATTTCTTAAATGTGGAAACTCAGGATTAAGCAAGGCATAATTCGCGCCAGCTAAAATTTTACCTTCATTTTTATTGAACGGTGCGTATTCTTTCGCGCTACGCATATATGTTTGATCGATCAGTAAATCACTGCAATGCGGTCGGTTGCAAAGATCATCGATTACCACTAAATGTACGTCAGGAAAACGGGTTTTCACAATCACTTCCCACTCATGATCAAGGGAATAGTGATCCATAATGACAATGTCTGGATAAAAACAACTATCTATAATTAAATCGATAAATTTCTCAGCATCATCAGACTGACTTCCATTGAGCCAGGATTTTTCATCTCTGATGTAAGTGCTCGACTTGTCGGAGACTGTGATGACCTGGACAGGAAAACCTTCCTGTTTTATTTTATCCAGAATATTGCCTGGGTGGTCTTTTGAAATGAAAGAACATCGCGCTCCTGCTTTTTCTAAGCCCTTTGCTAGATTCAGACAACGGATTATATGACCAGAACCGATCGAAAGCGATGAATCAGCCCGCAGAAACACGTTCATTTTTAAACTCCATGGCTTTAAACAACCACTCTGCTACGCGCCAGTCTTCTGGAGTATCAATATCCTGGACACGTTCACGCGGAAGTTCAATCGAGAAGGAATTTGCGCTAAAAATCGGTTTTTCATTCAACCAGGCAGTGGATGTCCCCCAGTAAAATTGCCCGGCATCGTGCCACGACTCTTCAAGATCTTGTGAACGAACATGGAACATATCAGGTGAAAACATACTTATACGTTGCTCATCACTGACTCTAAGTGCTCGTTGAATGGGATAAGGAAATCTAGAAACAGTGAAAGCATAATCGCCTTGCCGCTCCTGGAGAGTTCCTAATCCCAGAACAATATCTTCAGCGCAGATAAATGGGGCTGTAGCATAAATACAGCAAACGAAATCAACCGCACAATCGTGACTAATGAGCCAATCAGTAGCATGGCGAATAACAGGAATAGTTCCCGCAAAGTCATTCGACAATTCTTCTGGCCTCATGAACGGCACTTCCGCACCATATTGGCGTGCAACCTCAGCAATCTCGTCATCATCTGTTGATACAATGATTCGATCAAAGACGCCGCTCTTTTGAGCGGCTTCAATGGACCAGGCAATCATTGGTTTCCCACAAAATTCTTTAATGTTTTTGCGTGGAATACGTTTACTGCCACCACGCGCAGGAATGATTGCCACATTCATTTAAAAGAACTCCCGAATGCACTGGATAACGTAATCCTGCTCTTCATCAGTCAACGTGGAGTACATAGGAATGCTAATTGCACGCGCATAGTAATCCTCCGCGACCGGGTAATCCCCTGCTTTATGCCCTAACTGCTCATAGTACGGTTGAGTGTGAACGGGAATGTAGTGCACGTTAACACCAATCCCTTTTTCACGCAGGTGATCGAATAATGGCTTACGCATGCCAGGGTCATTGACCGTTAACGGGTAAAGATGTAATGCGCTGTAGCCACTTTCTGCTTGAAGTGGTGTCGACACAGGAATGCCATCAAACGCAGTATGATAACGTTTTGCGAGTTCATGACGGCGCGCCACAAATCCATCGATACGCTTAAGCTGGGTCACACCCAGTGCTGCCTGCAGTTCGGTCATGCGGTAGTTCAAACCAAGGTCAACCTGCTGGTAGTACCAACCACCTTCAGATGCTTTGGTCATTTTATCGCCGTCACGCGTAATGCCATGGCTGCGGAAAAGCTGCATGCTTTCAGCCAGTACATCATTGTTCGTCAGCGCCATACCACCTTCCGCCGTGGTGATGATCTTAACCGGGTGGAAGCTCAGAATGGTAATATCAGCAAAACGGGAGTTGCCAATTTTGGCTCCCTGGTAGTTGCCGCCGATGGCATGTGATGCATCTTCAATAATGGCAAAACCATACTCTTTCGAAAGCTGATGGATCGCTTCCATATCGCATGACTGTCCAGCAAATGCCACCGGTACAACAATTTTAGGCAACTTGCCTTCCGCTTTCGCCGCAATGAGTTTGGTTTTCAGCGCTACAACACTCATGTTATAAGTCTGCGGGTCGATATCCACGAAGCTTACATTTGCATCGCAATAGAGCCCACAGTTTGCCGAAGCCACGAAGGTGTTAGGCGATGTCCACAGCCAGTCACCTTTTTTCAGCCCCAGTGCCAGGCATGCAATATGAAGTGCAGACGTTGCACTGTTTACCGCAACGGCGTGCTTAACGCCAACGTAATCAGCGATGGCCTGCTCGAACTGTGGAACACAAGGCCCCTGAGTCAAGAAATCAGACTTCAGTACGCCCACTACTGCATTGATATCTTCATCAGAGATATCCTGCCGTCCATAGGGGATAAATTTCATTAGATATTGCCTACTTTTTCACGATTATCATCAATCCATTGACGCAGCTCTTCAATGCTCATCCATTCTGCATTGCTATCACTCTCGTAAACGAAGCCTTCTGGAACGCGCTTGCCATCCTTAATACGTTCTGGGGAATCGCACCAGTTATGGATAGCAGGCAGGATTTTGAAGTGTTCAGGATACTCATAGGTGTAATGCGCATCTTCAGCACTGATCATCTGCTCATGCAGTTTTTCACCAGGACGAATACCAATCACTTTCTGAGCAGCATCTGGCGCAACGGCTGTTGCCACGTCGGTCACTTTCATTGAAGGGATTTTCTTAACGTAGATCTCGCCGCCTTCCATATCATTGAAGGCATGCCATACCAGCTCAACGCCCTGCTCCAGGGTGATCATGAAGCGGGTCATGCGATCATCAGTGATTGGCAGTTCACCCTTGTCTTTGATGGAAAGGAAGAAAGGAATAACGGAACCGCGGGAACCCATCACGTTGCCGTAACGCACAACGGCAAAGCGGGTTTTGGTTGCACCCGAATAAGAATTACCTGCCACAAACAATTTGTCAGATGCAAGTTTGGTTGCACCGTACAGGTTTGCTGGACTACTTGCTTTGTCAGTCGAAAGTGCAACGACACGTTCGATACCTTTGTCAATACATGCATCAATTACATTCATCGCGCCGTTAATGTTGGTTTTAACACATTCGAATGGATTGTATTCTGCGGTAGGTACGATTTTGGTTGCTGCTGCATGCACCACAAAATCAACCCCATCCAATGCACGGTATAAACGATCTTTATCACGTACATCGCCGATGAAAAAGCGGATACGACTTTCATCTTTAAAATGCTTAGCCATTTCCCACTGTTTCATTTCATCACGTGAATAAATGATAATTTTTTTAGGATTATATTTTTCAAGCGTCATGCGAACGAACTTATTGCCAAATGAACCTGTGCCGCCAGTTACCAGAATTGTTTTATTATCAAACATGTTTTTCACCAGAAAATATCAACTTATTGAATGCTACAATTGAAGAGATTGTAACCCAGCCCCGCAAGGGTTTTTCCACGCTACCGCCCCTGGCTTAACAGCTACCAGTGCACTGAGAGAAGGTAAATGTTCCATATGCTGAAGTCTGACACCGCACGCTTGCTGGCGCTGGACAACTGCAAAAGCTGGCGTTAATTGTCGTCCTAAACGACCTTAGAAACAAGCACAAATCGTTACAAATCTGGAGAGATTTGAATCAGATAAATCCATGTTATTATTAGAATTAATAACAAAAAACGGCAGACATCATTTTGGTTATGTATCCACATACCCTGAAGATGACTACCGTTTATACAGATCGTGTAAGAAAATATCAGTCGTTAGCCAACAACTTCTCAATGCGGCTTCTGAACTTCGCCCCTTCCTTCAGGTTACGCAGCCCGTAGTTCACAAATGCCTGCATATACCCCATTTTCTTTCCGCAATCATAGCTGTCGCCGGTCATCAGCATGGCGTCAACGGACTGTTTCTTCGCCAGTTCAGCAATTGCATCGGTCAGCTGGATACGGTCCCAGGCGCCTGGCTCCGTTTTTTCCAGCTCGGCCCAGATATCCGCGTTCAGAACATAACGGCCAACGGCCATCAGATCGGAGTCCAGCGTCTGAGGCTGATCCGGCTTTTCGATGAACTCAACAATGCGGCTCACCTGCCCTTCCGTCTCCAGCGCTTCTTTAGTCTGAATGACAGAGTACTCAGAGAGATCGCCATCCATGCGTTTCGCCAGCACCTGGCTGCGGCCCGTTTCGTTGAAACGCGCCACCATTGCCGCCAGGTTGTAACGCAGCGGGTCCGCAGACGCGGTATCAATGATGATATCTGGCAGAACGACGATGAACGGGTTATCACCCACGACCGGACGCGCGCACAGAATCGAGTGGCCCAGACCCAGCGGCTGCGCCTGGCGCACGTTCATGATGGTCACGCCAGGCGGGCAGATAGATTGAACTTCTGCCAACAGCTGACGCTTAACGCGCTGCTCAAGCAACGCTTCGAGTTCGTAAGAGGTGTCGAAGTGGTTTTCAACCGCATTCTTTGAGGAGTGCGTGACCAGAACGATTTCTTTGATCCCTGCAGCAACAATCTCGTCGACGATGTACTGAATCATCGGCTTGTCGACAATCGGCAGCATCTCTTTAGGAATTGCCTTGGTGGCTGGCAGCATATGCATGCCCAGACCCGCTACCGGAATGACTGCTTTCAAATTAATCATTATCTCTTCCACCTTAAAATGGTTGACGAATTATAGCTTTTAAACCTGTTTTCGCCAGTACGTTTTGCTGTAATTCTGGATTCATGTTACGCCCAGGCACCACAAATTACAGTAGTTGTAATCTGAATAGATCACATTATCCAACCAGGAATCGTCGCAAAATTGCCCGCGGGTGATTATCTATTCGGCAGCGCAAAATTCAGCCGTTCCGTATTAACCACATGCTGGTCAACCCGGTCAATATCCACCGAGCTTTGCCCCTTTTCATTGACGGCCTTAACGTTTGCCAGCGACAGCAGCGTTTCGTCTTTGGCCATAAACTTACCCCGCACGTCCTTACGCAAATCGAATTTGATTTTCAGCGCCGGTCCCACGGCCGCTTCCTGCATCACGTTGATGTTACGCAAGAAAAGATGCTGAGGCTTGTTGTGCAGCTCAAGCGTCGCGCGCTGCATTTCAACATTGGTGATGGCGACAAACGAGGTCGCGTTGCCGGATGAAATTTGTATTCCGCGCAGCTTATAGGCAAGTTGCCGATTATCCAGGCGAATATCGTTGAGCTTAAAATTCTGCGGTATCGACAGGTAGTTGCCTTTAATTACGCCGTAACCGATTAACATTCCAGCACTATTGACCATGTCGACATTATCAATAACGAAATTATCACAGCCGTAAATCGCTACCGTGGCGTTATCTATTCCCGCTTTTTTGCTGAAGTCGGGGGTGATATTTTTAGCCTTAATATTGCGAATGACAAAGTGTTTACCGTTTTCGACGTGAACTAACTGACGACAGTTGCTGCCCGTAATATTGGCCACCACGAAGTTCTTCACGGTTTGCTTTTCGGGGTAGTCATTGTCGTAGGTACTGCCCGCAAGCCCGATGCCAATCCCCCAGTTGATTTTACCGTTGGTGCAGTTGATGTTGTCGATCACATGGTCAGAGATCAGAATGTTACGGTCGTTGATCGCCACGTTCCACTCAATCGCGTCACCCTGCAGGTGGCTAAATCTACTGTTAGTAATGCGTGCACCGTCCACCTGATTATGGAAGCCCTGTCGCAAAATGGCGTAGTTGGCCTGGCTCACGTTGATATTATCGATGAGAAGGTTGCGCATCACCCTCGGCTTTTTGCCGCCGATGTAGATCTGCGTGACGGGGCCAAAGCCGCTCATCGCCAGATCTTTGATGACGCAATCGGAGCCGCGGACATCCAGCGTGATGTTGTGCGTGCGCCCTTCTCCCTCAGCGATAACTTTACTGCCTTCCTGAAGCACAAAGCGTCCGCGCCCGTTGCCCTTGAGCCCACCCCGTATCAGGAGCGTTTTACCGTCGGGGATAAAAATCCCGGTATTGATGTTGTCACAGACGAGATCGGCGGGTACCACAACGGTGTCGGCCTCGGAGAACGCCTGCTTAAAAGCGGCGATCCAGTCGCTGTTGTTGTACTGTTCCACAGAGACCGTCCTTCCGGTGGCTGCCCGCGCGGCGCGCGGCGACAGCAGCGGCATTGCCGCCAGCACGGATAAGGAAGAGACAAAATGGCGTCGGGTAATCTTTTTCAGCATACAACCTCGGCGTTACAGCGTTTGCAGCAGGCTCGCTAACTGGCGATTAATCACCTGCTGGTTAAATTCTGTTTCGACTTTTTGTCGGGCATTTTGCAGCACCGGTACCAGCTCCTGCTGGTCGATGTCGCTGAAGGCCGCTAAGCGATCGGCCAGGGCGAAAGCATTATTTTCAGGCACCAGCCAGCCGGAATACTCCGATCTGATCAGTTCAGGGATCCCGCTGTGCAGCGTAGACACAACAGGAATGCCCACGGCCATTGCCTCCATCAGCGCGACCGGAATACCTTCCATATCACCGTCTGCACCGGTCACGGAGGGCAGCAGGAAAACGTCCGCCTCGTCGAGCATCGCCTTCACCTCATGGCTTGGCTTGAAGCCCGGCATCTCCACGCAGCCTTCCAGCTGATACTGTTCGATCAACGTGCGCAGTCGGCGCTCCCAGGGGCCAATACCTAAAATGCGATAGTGGAAATCCACCCCACGCGCTTTTAGCTGACGACAGGCTTCAATCGCGACGTGCAGACCTTTCTTCTCGGTTAACCGCGCGACCGAAATAATCTGCAGCGGTTTCCCCGGCACCTTCACCGGGCGCTGGGTGAAGCGCTCCATATCGACGCCCATCCTTGATACGGTGATTTTTTCGCCCGGGCAACCCATCTTTTTCAGCCGACCGGCCCACAGTTCGCTGATGGGCAGCATCATGTCGCCGCGGCGGAAGAGCTGCTGATACTCAGGCGTATAGTGGTTCAGCACTTCCCGGCTGGAAATGTCGATACCGTGGAAAATGGTCGCGATTTTGCCGTCAATCACCCCCAGCTCGCGCAGCTTCGCGGCGGTCACGCCCGCCGGGCCGAAGTGGGCGATAAACACATCCGCACAATACGGCTGCGACGTTTGCCCGCAGATGGCGGAGAGGATCAGATTGCGGGATTCCGCCCCGTAGCGCGACACGTTCAGCGCCCGCCACGTCGAGGGACGATGCAGCCCGCGCAGCGTCTGGCTGGCGCGGTAGCGAAGTTTGTTTAGCCGTCCGCCCGGCTCATCCTGCAGCCAGCGGGTTTTGGCTTCCAGCCCATACTGGGTGTACGCCGCATGGGTGTTTTGCGTATCGCCCTTTTGCAGGGCGATAATCTCCACGTCATATCCCATATCGATAAACGCGGTGATCTGGTTCAGTACAAAGGTCTCAGACGACAGCGGAAATTTCAGTAAGAAGAAACCAACCTTCATTTCCCCTCCCCGACGCGGTCGAGCACCGATTTCACCATGCCGATCCCCTTTTCGCGCTCGGCTTTCACCGCCACGGCCAGGCGTTCGTTAATCGCAGGCAGCTGTCCCAGCGTGTCGCCGACCATGGCCCCCAGCGAACCGTCGAGAAGATGGCGAATATCGACCGCCATTTCCGGCATGCCGAGCTGCTGCATAATGCCCGCTGATTTGTGCTCGTAGTTGATGGCAATCGCTGGCGTGCCGAAGTTCATGGAGATAATGGCCGAGTGCAGGCGCGTGCCGACGGTGAGGTCACAGGCGGAGAGCAGTTTGCCCATCTCCAGGTCGTTCAGCTCGTCCATCACCACGTGATAACGGGACGGATCGTTAACCAGGTTGCGCAGATTGAGCGCCACCATGCGGTCATCTTTGTTGTAGCTGTCAATACCGGTACAGGTTGAGAGCGCCAGCACCTGGTAGCCACTGTCCAGCACGCGGTTCACCACATCGGCGAAGGCTTTCTCGTAGGCCGCCTGGGTGGTGCCAAGACGTTTATCAAATGGCGCGAGCTCGCGCAGGGTGATGGCGACGGTTTTCTGTTTCGCCGCCACGTCGAGCCAGTGCTGTACCGCATAGCTTGGCTGGAAATTATCGTCCTGGTGATCCACCAGCCAGGCGGTATCCACGCCGTGCTCAACTTTTGACGTGTCGATCTCGCTGCGCTTCATCAGGTCGAGGCTCACGGACTCGCGCAGGATCAGCGCATCGCAATGACCAAACACGTAGTTCGCCAGCTGGTTAAACTGCGGATCCTGGAATGGCCCGACGCTGTGGCCGATCATAAACAGCGGCTTTTTCGCCATAAAGGTGCAGAGCGCATGCTCAAACTGCGGCACGCCGTAGAGATCGACGAAGAACGAACCGCCAACCTGAATAATGGCGTCATAGCCCGACAGCAGACGGACGAAATCGGTAAAGCCCTGCGCGATAGCGATATTGCGCAGCTTGCCGGTATCGGTCACGCGGGAAAGCAGCACCTGATGCTGGTAACGACGACGCAGGACTTTCTTCACGCGCCCCATCACGCCCGCAGCGTTGTTTTGCTGTTTCATCTGGCTGTAGAGCGGATCGCCCATCACCGGGCGGTTCAGTAACCAGGATGAGCTGACCGGATAACGGCTCATCACATCCACTTCTGTCTCAGGCTCAAGGGTGTTAATTGCATCCAGTAAACCGCGCAGGATGGCACTGTCGCCACGGTTGCCGCAGGTATGGTTGCCAAGAATAAGTAATTTCATAATGGCCTCTTAAAATTAGCCTGCGCGAAGCAGCGTTTTCATTTTTTCGTTACGGCAAAACTGGCGCTTCATCTCGACCACCAGCGCATTGCGCGACAGCACAATCATCACGCCGAACGCCAGCGCGCCTGCGGCAACCTGCACCGCCAGCAGCGCCGCCAGCGGCAGATGACCGCTGAGCACCACGCCCAGGCCATAGCTGACCGCCAGAGTGGGTAAAGAGAGATAAAACGGCAGCCACAGGCTCAGGATGTACTGACGGTAGCTAGAGCCCAGCACCGGCTTGATCATGATGAAGTAGCTCAGCACGGTGTTGATAATTTGTACCAGCAGGAACCCGAGGGTGACGCCAATGGCACCCGCCATATGCCCGCCCACGAGGATCGCCGGAATAAACAGGAAGGTTTTGAACACGTTGAACTTAAAGCTGATGTCCACACGCGCTTTTGCCATCAGCAGGGAACCAATCGGATTCCCCACGGAGCGCAGCAGCCCGACCACGCACAGCAGCTGCAGGATTGGGATGATGCTGTTCCACTTCTCGCCAAACACCAGCGGCACGAAATTGCTGGCGACCACCATCAGCCCCAGCAGTACCGGGAAGTTGATGATCCCCACCACGGAGAGCAGCTTGTAAAAGTTCACGCGCAGCTTCTCGGTATCGTCCTGAATTTTGGCGAACGCCGGGAACAGCACGCGGGTAATGATCGGGTTGAGCTTCATCGGCGGAACAACCGCGACGTTATACGCCAGGTTGTAGCCACCCGCGACGCTCGCGCCCAGAATACGCGCCAGCACCAGCGTGGAGAGGTTAGTATTCACGTAGTTGATAATGCTGTCTGCCGTCAGCCACGCGCCGAAGCGCAGGTTGGATGAAACCGACGCCAGCGAAAAATGCATCCCCGGGCGATAAATCTTGCGGCCAAAGAAGCCAAACAGCAGCGTGCGCACGGCAGAGTTAACGAGGTAGCCGAGGATGGCGGTCATCGCCAGCGGCCAGAAATGGGCGCTGACCACGGTGAAGGTAAAGCCCGCCAGCACGGCGCTGGTTTCAATCATGCCGATTTTGTTGAACTCCAGCTCTTTCTGCATCAGCGCGCGGAACTGCTGCCCGTGGGGGATCACCACGAACGCAAACGACAGGGTGCGCATCAGCGGCGCCAGGTCCGGGTTATGCAGTACGCCGGCAATCACATCGCTCAGCAGAAACACCAGCACAAAGACGAAGATACCCAGCCCGACGTTCAGCCAGTAGAGCGTGGTCAGCTCCAGATGGCTGATTTCCTTGCGCTGAATAATGGAGTTGGCGATACCAAAGTCCGACAGCGTATCGGCCAGGGCGATAATCACCAGCGAGACGGTCAGCAGGCCGAACTGGTGATTATCGATAATGCGCGCCAGCACCGTCATCTGCACCAGGCCGAGGCCAATGATGACGATGGTGGCCATGGCTGACCATTTCGCACCGCTGATGGTTTTTTCTCGTAAGCTCATCTTAGTACGCCGCTTTGTTCACGAAGCCTTTGAAAATGGTCAGAAAAACAATCTTGATATCGAACCAGAGGCTCCACTCGCGGATGTACTCCAGATCGAACTCGATACGTTTCTCCATTTTTTCCAGCGTGTCGGTCTCGCCGCGCCAGCCGTTGATCTGCGCCCAGCCGGTGATGCCTGGCTTCACCTTATGGCGCAGCATGTAACCTTCAATCAGGGTACGGTACTGCTCGTTATGGGCCACGGCGTGCGGACGAGGCCCGACGATGGACATCCCGCCGGTGAACACGTTGATGAACTGCGGCAGCTCATCGAGCGAGGTTCGGCGCAGGAAGTTGCCCACGCGGGTGACGCGCGGATCGTTCTGCGTCGCCTGGGTCACTACCTTGTCGTTCTCCATCACCTTCATAGAGCGGAATTTCCACACCATGATCGGCTTACCGTCCATGCCGTAGCGGGTCTGACGGAAGATGATCGGCCCCGGCGAGCTGAGCTTCACCGCCAGCGCAATGCAGCACAGCACCGGGGAGATAAGCAGCAGGATCAGGGACGAAAGCACGATATCTTCCACGCGCTTCAGCACGCGGTTAATCCCCGACAGCGGCGTGTCGTACAGTGGAACAACCGGTACCCCGTTCACCTCTTCAATACGGGAGTGGAGAATATTAAAGGTGAAGACATCCGGGATGAGGATCACCGAGCAGGTGGTATCCGCCAGCTCGCGCATCAGTTTCTTGATGCGGGATTCATCTTTCATCTGCATGGCGATATAGACGTTGTGGATCTTTCCGGCTTTCGCGTCGTCAATAAGCTGTTCGTAGTTACCCGCCCAGTCGGACGGCACGCCGCCGGGCTTCGCGTCGTGATAAATCCCGACCACTTCAAAACCTAACCACGGCTCTTTGCGGAAGCTGTCGAGCAACACCTGTCCCACCGGCAGATCGCCCGCCACGGCAACGAAGCGACGGTTATACCCGCGGTTGCGCAGCCAGCCCGCGCCAAAGCGGATCAGCGAGCGGCAGACCACCATGCCAACGCTGGTTAACAGATACCAGCAGAGATAGGTCACAAGACGGTTATCAAAATCATGGCTGAACGCCACCAGGCCTGCGCTGAAAATCAGGCTTAAGGTCCAGTTCTGGAGCAGCAGCATCAGTTCGGTGGTCATTTTGACGCCGCGCCATGAACGATAGAAATCGGTCATGCCGCCGATCATCTGAAACACCACCAGCGCAATCAACGCCATCAGCAAGTGCATGTATAAGAACGACTGCCCGCTAACCCAACACACCGCCCACAGTCCGCCGACCATGATGGTGATATCAGAAAAACGCTGCACCATAGAGATTAACGATGCATTCGTTCTCGCTCGTTCGCGCTTTTTTAGATTTGTCATCGTTGTTCCTTTAGTTCTAAACCTTACCCCTCGCCCCTCACCCCGGCCCTCTCCCCAAAGGGGAGAGGGTGTTCAAGTTCCCTCTCCCCTTTGGGGAGAGGGTTAGGGTCAGGGGTAAGGTTTTCTTTTTACTGATTCAACAGCGCCAGAATGTCCTTCGTTCGGGCTTCCATCAGCGCGGTATCGGCGCGGGACTCTACGTTCAGGCGCACCACCGGCTCGGTGTTGGAGGAGCGCAGGTTGAAGCGCCACTGCGGGAACGCCATGCTGATACCGTCCGTACGGTCAATCTCCAGCGCGTGAATGGCAAAGTGGTGCTCCACGCGGGCAATGGCGTCGGCAGGCTGCGCCAGCTTGCTGTTAATCTCACCGCTCGCCGGGAAGGCCGCCATGCGGTCGCGCACCAGCTCGCCCAGGGTCTGCCCTTTCAGGCACAGCAGCTCGGTCACCAGCAGCCACGGGATCATCCCGCTGTCGCAGTAGGCAAAATCACGGAAATAGTGGTGAGCGCTCATCTCGCCGCCGTAAATGGCGTCTTCTTCACGCATGCGCTCTTTAATAAAGGCGTGGCCGGTTTTGGACATCACCGGCGTGCCGCCCGCCGCGGACACCACGTCGACGGTGTTCCAGGAAAGGCGCGGGTCGTGAATGATCTTCGCCCCCGGGTTTTTCTCGAGGAAGGCTTCCGCCAGCAGGCCGACGATGTAGTAGCCCTCGATGAACTGCCCTTTCTCGTCGAACAGGAAGCAGCGGTCGAAGTCACCGTCAAAGGCGATACCCATGTCGGCACCGTGCTCAATCACCGCGTTACGGGTGTCGTCGCGGCACTCCGGCAGCAGCGGGTTAGGAATACCGTTCGGGAAGTTGCCGTCCGGGGTGTTATGCACTTTGATGAAGGTGACCGGCACGTTCAGCGCCTTAAAGCGAGCTTCCAGGGCATCCACTACCGGGCCTGCCGCGCCGTTACCGGAGTTGATGACCAGCTTCAGCGGCTTCAGGTTTGCCACGTTGATATAGCCCAGCAGGTGGTCGATGTACTCGTTTTGCAAATTGATTCGCTTGTAGCTGCCGCGCTTCGCGTCGTTCACCGGCGGGAAGTCGTTGGCTTCGGCCAGACGCTGCACGTCGCGCAGGCCGGTATCGCCGCTGATCGGACGCGCGCCCTTGCGCACCAGCTTCATGCCGTTGTAGTCCATCGGGTTGTGGCTGGCGGTCACTTCGATACCGCCGTCCACGCCCAGGTGGAAGGTGGCAAAGTAAATCTCTTCAGTGCCGGAAAGGCCGATGTCCAGCACGTCCACGCCCGCATCCTGCAGCCCTTTCGCCAGGGCCAGCTTCAGGGACTCGCTGGTCAGGCGCACGTCGCCGCCCAGCACGATGGTTTGCGGCTTTAAATATTCGCCGTACGCGCGGCCAATGCGCCACGCAATGTCTTCATTCAGCTCTTCGCCCAGCTTGCCGCGAATATCGTAGGCTTTAAAACAGGTTAACTTTTCCATGATGACCCCTTTTTCAGGCAACAGTTGGCCCTGACCAATTAATGGCCAAATTCATTTTTTTCATTCGTAGGCCCGGTAAGCGCAGCGCCACCGGGCAGGAAGCAGAGGCGCTACACTCGCCCGTAGCGGTCCTGGAAGCGAACGATATCGTCCTCCTCCAGATACGAACCGGAGCGCACTTCAATCAGGTCGAGCGGAATTTTCCCCGGGTTCTCCAGACAGTGCGTCGCCCCCAGCGGAATGTAGATGGATTCGTTTTCGCCCAGCAGTTTGATTTCGCCGTCAATGGTGACTTTCGCGGTTCCCGCCACCACCACCCAGTGCTCGGCGCGATGGTGGTGCATCTGTACGGACAACCCTTCACCCGGCTTCACGGTAATACGCTTCACCTGATAACGGTCGCCGGAATCGATGGAGTCATACTTGCCCCACGGGCGGTAGACTTCGCGGTGAATATGGTGCTCGTGACGGCCATCGGCCTTGATTTGTTCAACCACTTTTTTAACGTCCTGCACGGCGTTACGGTCGGCAATCAGCACCGCATCTTTGGTCTGCACGACCACCAGGTCCTTCACGCCAACCGTGGTGACCAGGCCTGATTCGGCGTAAACGTAGCTATTTTCCGTTTTGTGGCTAATCACATCACCGTGATGGACGTTACCCTCCGGGGTATGGGCGCTGATCTCCCACAGGGATGACCAGGACCCCACATCGCTCCAGCCAGCGTCCATCGGCACCACGACGGCATCCGCCGTGCGCTCCATGACCGCGTAGTCAATGGACTCCTCCGGGCAGGCGAGGAAGGATTGCTCATCCACACGAATAAAATCGAGGTCAGGATCCACCACCGCCATCGCTTTCTCGCAGGCGCTCAGGATGTCCGGACGGTATTTTTCCAGCTCTTCCAGGTAGCGTCCGGCGCGGAACAGGAACATGCCGCTGTTCCAGTAATATTCCCCGCTGGCCACGTAGGCCTGCGCGGTTTCCAGATTCGGTTTTTCGACGAACTGCGCCACGTCAAACGCCACGCTGTCGCCTTCGCCCGGCGTCACGCTGCCGCGACGGATGTAGCCATAGCCGGTTTCCGGCAGGTCCGGCACGATGCCGAAGGTCACCAGCTTGCCGCTTTCCGCATAAGGAATGGCCGCACGCACCGCGTCGCGGAACGCCTCCTCCTGCTGAATGACGTGGTCAGCCGCCAGGACCAGCATCAGCGGGTCGCAGTTCGGGCTGCTGCGTTTCGCCGCCAGCGCCGCCAGGGCGATCGCAGGGGCGGTGTTACGACCGGCAGGCTCCAGAATGATGTTTTCTGTGAGTTTGTTCAGCTGGCGCAGCTGCTCGGCAACGATAAAACGGTGCTGTTCGTTACAAATAACGACCGGACTTTCACACTCCACGCCGTGCAGACGGTTGACCGTCGTTTGCAGCATGGTGAGGTCCCCTTTCAGGCAGAGGAACTGTTTTGGATAGAGCACGCGGGACAGCGGCCACAACCGGCTACCAGAGCCACCTGCCATCACAACCGGATACAACGTGGTTTGACTCATGATTTATCCCCGTATATCTGCAATAAATTGGCTCAGCACGTTCTCTTTTTCGAGCGTGCGTTCGGCATATTCACGTGCCACCGTGTTCTCTTTCGGCATGGCGAGTGCCTGCTCAATACCGGCTACCAGCGCGGGAACGGATTCCGGCTCCACGCAAACGGCAATGCCGGGATAGCTGTTACACAGCTGGCCTAATTCTGTTTCGGCTTCTGCTGTAATCACCGCATTACCGCCCACCGCCAGAATATTGGTCAGTTTGGACGGCAGCACCGCGTCCGCCGCGCCGCGCTTTTGCACGACCAGATGGCAGTCGCCCATCTTCAGCAGGGCAGGCAGCGCCTCGTAAGACTGAAGCGGGAAAAATTTCACGTTGGTCAGGCCGCGTTCGAGGGCCATTTTTTCCAGCCGCGCTTTTCCACCGCCCTGCCCGACAATCACAAACGTCCACGGATGTGCGCTAAGCTGCTGCGCCGCTTCAATGACGCTCTCCAGCCCCTGCTTTTCGCCGATGTTGCCGGAGTAAAGAATGATTTTTTGATCTTCAGGCAAACCGAGCTGCGCGCGGAGCGCATAAGCGTCTTGCTCTGTCACATCGCGGAAACGCGCCACTTCGGACCAGTTCGGGAAGAAAATGACTTTCTCCGCCGGGACGCCCTTCTCCTGCGCTTTGTTCATCATCGAGCGCGAGATCGTCGAGACGTAATCCACGTTGTGCAGCCCGCTGCGCTCAAAGGCGCTGGCGAGCTTCGCCACCTTGCCGCCCTTACCCTTGCCTGCCATTCCCAGGCCGAGCATGGCGTCCACTTCATAATCCTGAATGTGCAGCAGGGTACGCGCGCCGGAAAGTTTGCCCAGCAGACGCATGCCCGGCGTACAAAACAGCGTCGGCACCACGCCGATAATGCGATCCGGCTTCCAGCGACGCTGCGCCATCAGCGGGAAAAAACTGCTCAGGGCAAAGCTGCCCAGATGAATTAAACGTTTCAGGGTCGAAGGCTGTTTCGGCACATAGAGCGGGCAGCGCCACACGGTCGCTGCACCCTCTTCGCGGCGATAGCGCCAGCTTGAGTAGCGCTCGCCCACCTTCCACTCCGGGTAGTACGGCGGCGCGGTAATGACCCGCACGTCATGTCCCTGGCTCGCCATCCACTCGACCATCTCGCCGGTGTATTTCCCGATGCCGGTTAATTCCGGCGAATAGTTAATGCCATACACAAGGATCTTCATAAACCCGGCACCCCGGACTGACGTTCTGCGAGGAAGTACGCTCGACTGTTATCGTGAACGTTATCGCTCGCCAGCAGCGCCTCTGGCGTCTGCCAGCGGTAGTCGTCATGCTGAGAATCAGGCAGACGCAGGTCTGCCTCACTCACCTTCAGGCGGAACCCCAGTACAATGTAGTGCGTGGAGAACCCGGTGCCTGAAAAGTTATCGTCATAGAAGTGCTGCCAGACCCCGTAAAACTGGCCTGCCGCCATTGGCAGCTGCAGGCCCAGCTCCGCCAGAGTGAGACGCTCAAACGCATCGGTAAGCCGCTCATCCTTCTGCACGCGCCCGCCGGGCACGAACCAAAAGCCCTGTGCAGGACGATTGGTTCGTTTCCCCAGCAAGAACTCGCCGCGTCCGTTCTCCACGATCAGATCAATTGAGATCAGCGGAGTAGAACGCACTACCGTGGCAAAATCTTCCTGACTTAAAAACATCATTACCCCCGGAAGCGGTGCTGGTTTTCCAGGAACCACTGGTAGGTGCTGGCCAGCCCCTGCTCCAGTGACACCTCGTGATACCAGCCCAGCTGGTGCAGGCGGGTCACGTCCAGCAGTTTGCGCGGCGTGCCGTCCGGCTTGGTGGCGTCAAACACCACGCGGCCTTTGTAGCCCACTACCTGCGCGATGGTTTGCGCCAGCTCGCGGATGGTGCAGTCCACGCCGGTACCGACGTTGATGTGCGACAGCATCGGCTCGGTGTTCTCCTGCCATACCTCGCGATCCAGCTCCATCACGTGAATGCTGGCCGCAGCCATGTCGTCCACGTGCAGGAACTCGCGCATTGGCGTACCGCTGCCCCACACCACCACGTCCGGCGCGTTCTCGGCGGTCGCCTCGTGGAAGCGACGCAGCAGCGCCGGGATCACGTGCGAATTGCTCGGGTGGAAGTTGTCGTGCGGTCCGTACAGGTTGGTCGGCATCACCGAGCGATAGTCACGGTTGTACTGACGGTTGTAGGACTCACACAGCTTGATCCCGGCAATTTTGGCAATCGCGTACGGCTCGTTGGTGGCTTCAAGCGTGCCCTGCAGCAGTTCGCTCTCGGCGATCGGCTGCTTCGCCATTTTCGGGTAGATACAGGATGAGCCGAGGAACAGCAGCTTATTCACGTTGTGCAGGTGCGCTGCGTGAATAATGTTGCTCTCGATCATCATGTTCTCGTAGATGAAATCCGCCGGGTAAGTGTTGTTGGCAACAATGCCGCCCACTTTCGCAGCCGCCAGATACACCTGGTCAATACGTTCGTTGGCAAAGAAATCCTGCACCGCTTTGCTGTCGAGCAGATCCAACTCGTCGCGCGTGCGGACAATCACCTCTGCGTCGCCGCGCTGCTCCAGCTGGCGAACAATCGCGGAACCCACCATTCCGCGATGACCGGCGACAAAAATACGTTGTTTTGTCATTCTCAGGACTCCAGCGCGATGGCAACCTCGTAGCCATGAGACTTGAGCAGGGAGTGTTTTTTCGCTGCTTCAAGATCTTTGGCCACCATCTCGGAAACCATCTCCTGCAGAGTGGTCTCTGGTTTCCAGCCCAGGGTCTCGTGCGCTTTGGTTGGGTCACCCAGCAGGGTTTCCACTTCAGCAGGACGGAAGTAGCGCGGATCAACCTGAACGATAACGTCGCCCGGCTTCACGCCCGGTGCGTCGTGACCAGTCACGGACACCACAATGCCCTTCTCTTCCACGCCGGTACCTTCGAAGCGCAGTTTGATGCCCAGCTGCGCGGCAGCCATTTCAACGAACTGACGCACGGAATACTGCACGCCGGTCGCGATCACGAAGTCTTCTGGTTTGTCCTGCTGCAGCATCATCCACTGCATTTTCACGTAGTCTTTCGCATGGCCCCAGTCACGCAGGGAGTCCATGTTGCCGAGGTGCAGGCAAGATTCCAGGCCCTGAGCGATGTTGGCGATCGCGCGGGTGATTTTACGGGTCACGAAGGTTTCGCCGCGACGCGGGGATTCGTGGTTGAACAGAATGCCGTTACAGGCGTACATGCCGTAGGATTCACGGTAGTTCACGGTGATCCAGTAGGCGTACAGTTTAGCGACCGCATACGGAGAGCGCGGGTAGAACGGCGTGGTCTCTTTCTGCGGAATTTCCTGCACCAGACCGTACAGCTCGGAGGTGGACGCCTGGTAGAAGCGCGTTTTCTTCTCAAGGCCAAGGAAGCGAATGGCTTCCAGCAGACGCAGGGTGCCCATGGCGTCAACGTCGGCGGTGTATTCCGGGGATTCGAAGGAGACCGCAACGTGGCTCATCGCGCCCAGGTTGTACACTTCATCCGGCTGCACTTCCTGCAGGATACGGGTCAGGTTGGAGGAGTCGGTCAGATCGCCGTAATGCAGATGGAATTTCGGGTTCGCGGAGTGAGGATCCTGGTAGATATGGTCAACACGCTCGGTGTTGAACGAAGAGGCACGACGTTTAATACCGTGTACTTCATACCCTTTTTCCAGCAGCAGTTCTGCCAGGTAAGAACCATCTTGTCCGGTAACGCCGGTGATGAGAGCGACTTTAGACATGTTTATATTCCTCTGTACTTATCAAAGTTTTTCAGTTTCAACGCGTTCGCGTATCACCACTGCGGGGTTGCCACGGCAAATTGTATTTGCCGGTAGCGATTTAAAAACGCTGCTGCGGGCACCGACTACCGTGCCATCACCAACAGAAACACCAGGTGCAACAAAGACATCTGTTGCCAGCCAGCATTTTTCACCAATCACAATTGGCGAAGCGGTAATATCAAAATGCTGACTCATAAAATCATGGCTGCCGGTGCACAAATAACACTTCTGCGACACCACCGAATTTGCGCCAATCGTAATCTCGCCCAGGGTATATAACACCGCGTCATCCCCTACCCAGGCGTAATCCCCGAGCGTTAATTTCCACGGGTAGGTAATTTTCACCGAGGGGCGAATCACTACGTTTTTTCCGATTTTTGCGCCAAACAGACGCAATAAAAAGGCTCGCCAGCGGTACAGAATTTGCGGGGACCAGGCAAATAATGTCGCCTGAACCGCCCACCATAGCTGCACCTTAATACCGTTCCCGCCCCGAAAGCCTTTCGGCACGGAGAATCCATTAAGTTCCTGCATTACGCTTCCTTATATTTCAGGCTTTGTTATATAAGGCTTTCGCTTTACCTGTCGTTTTCAGGCGTAAAAAATAAGACAATTCCGCCCAGAACCCCGGCACGCGTAATATTTTACGCTGCACGTTTTTTGCATCCTGGCACAATTCCAGATTATTTGAGGTTGACACACCGCCCATGGAAAATTCAGACACCAGCCCTTTAATTCGACGGAATGGATAACCTGATTTGTACAAGCTGGCAGTCAGTGCATAATCTGATGACACTTTATACTGCAAATCGTAAGGCTGTTTTTTCAGACCCTCGACCGGGAAGAAAATGGCCTGATGGCTGGCCGGCAGGCTGTGGTAGATATACCAGCCCGGCTTGGCGCTGCGCAGGACTTTATTTCCGTCACCAAAATCAAGCAGTGCATCGCCAATATACAAGGCGTCCTCTTTCTGGCGGGCGAGCTGACGGGCAAACAGGGCCACGTCCTCATGGAACACATCGCCAGAATTCAGGAAGATAGCGTAACGCCCCTGCGCCATCGCGATGCCTTTATTCATCGCGTCGTAAATGCCTTTATCTTTCTCGCTGATGTAACGTAAGTTGAACTCACCGTTGAGTTTTTCCAGAAACTCAGCCGTACCGTCGTTCGAACCGCCATCAACCACGATCCACTCAAAGGTGAGGCTCGGATCGCGCGCCAGATTGCGCAGCGAGCGCCAGGTTTTTACCACCCCTTCGTAGTTACGAAAGGCGACAGTAATGACGCTTAGAAACATAAATCACCTCATTTCGTCATGCCCGTCATACTTCAAGTTGCCTGTGCGTTGGCTTCCTCGCTCACCCCAGTCACGTACTAAAGTACGCTCCTGAGGATTCGCTACGTCGCCGCCTTCATGCAACTCGAATTATTTAGGGCTTACGCGCGTAATATTGAGCGCTTTGCGCAAAATAAACGGGCAGACAATCAAGAAAGCATATTCCGGGCTAAATATTGACCCCGTAAAGAACAACGACACTGGTGTAAAAAGATAAAGCTGCACGCGAAAGTTTTGGTTATCACCGAACGCGTTAATCATCATTTTAAAAACTTTAAACAGATACCAGATCGTCAACAGTACGGCGAACCACGAAAAATAAATAATTAACAGATACAGGCCATTGTCTATGGTTTTACCGACATCCGCACCGTTAAAGATTCCGAATGATGCAACATATTCGTAAAGTGAGCCGAATCTTACTACCCCATCAATATGGGTTAAGGAATAACCCACCATCACCAGCGGCCCGATGATGCGATAATAGGACGAAGACCCTTCCGTTCCTAAATCTCCCAGACGTTCTGAGATGTAAGGGAAGGCAAATATCACGCCAATCATAAATACCGTCAGGGAGATAATCGCCAGCGGCAGTTTTTTCTTAATTGCATCTTTGTTCAGGTACTGGAACGCCCACTCCAGGAGGTAAAACAGGATAAATGTCATTACCCCTGAGAACGATCCAGACAGAACAATTCCTGCAAGAATCATAGCATCGGTTTTGGGGGTTTTGATACCAAACTGTTTGATGCTGAGCCAAATTGAGATTAATGCCAGAGCAAAGAAAGCCGGTTCAAAATAGAGCGCAGTAGTACGCTTACCGCCAAACTTAATGAAGTTCAGTACATAGCTGTTACTGTATATGAGATATTTCGAAATTATCTCCATCAGGCTGCTGCCGCCGGTCAAAATAATTTGCGCCATTTCCATCGCGGCAAGCATAACAATGACCCCGACGACAATATAAAAGAACCTAAGGATTTTCTTATAATTGTGCGGAGAAATAGTTTTAAAGCGAATACTCCACACCATACCAATAATGATAACGATATAAACAAACAGCATGGTTGAGGTGACGTATTTGCTGGCATCCAGCGACTGACCAAAGATGTAGTTAAACGCGGTCAGACCAAACCCGAGTCCTAGCGCAATCATCAGCTTCTTGAGACTGATTTTCTCAACGTAGAGTAAAAGCAGAACGGGCAAGAAGGTGACGATGGTAATCGGGAAGCTCTCTCCCAGCTGGGCAATCTTGACGTTGACCAGCAGGTAGATCAGCGGCAGCAGCAGATAACTACAGATTCTGATAGAACGAGACATACTCCTCCAGCATCTGTTGTCCACTGTAGGCCTTGCGGCTGCGGTTGCGGAACGATTCCAGGTCAGTGCCAAAAACGGCCTGAGCGATCTGCGCCTTCGGCATTTGCACCAGCGGCAGGACCTCCTGCTCCGCAAAAGTTTTCCCGCCGGATTTTTCCAGCACCTCACGTGCCGCATCGCTGTGGGTGGCAATCACCGGCACGCCAATAGAGAGCGCTTCACAGAGGATCAGCGGATAGTTGTCCACGCGGGAGCTGAACACCAGCGCATCCATTCCATTCAGCGCGCTCATCAGCTTGCGCTTGTCGGTTTCAAATCCATGATTCACCACGTTCGCCCCTTCAAACGGGGAAAACTTGCCGAAGGTGTGCAGTTCAATTTTGTCGCCAAGCGCCATGATGTCGCGCACCAGCTGCTGGTTGGTTTTGCCGTCGTAGCGCAGGTCATGCGCAACAATGGCAATTTTCGGTTTGCCTGGCGTTTCGGCTACGGGCGTCAGTTCCGCCAGGATCTCTTCCGTTGCCACGTCGATCCCGTTGTTGATGATCTTGCAGCGCCCTGCCCCGTACAGGCTGTTGAAGGCATCCGCCACGTGCTGGCTTGGGGAAATAAAGGTGCAGCCGAGCGAGAGCATGTCGCGGAACAGCTGACGCTTGCCCTCAACCAGCTGATGCGCACGATCCACCTTCACCGGCGGGTAATTGTTCAGCGTCGGGCATTTCTGGCAGTTATCTTTCCAGCCTTCACAGCCGTCCGTAAAGGCACAGCGTCCGGTCACGCTCCAGTGATCGTGCAGCGTCCAGACGAATCGGGTGTCCGGCTTATGCCCTTTCACCTTCTCACAAAACGCCACCACCTCTTCCAGATTCAGCCAGTAGCTGTGCAGAACGTGAAAATGCAGCACAACCGGGCCGGTCGTGCGCGTCACGGTGCGGTAAAGGTTGTTCAGGTTGCCAAACAGATCGCGGTTAAACAGGCGGAACAGCGCGATGTTGGCAATGGATGTCAGACGCGGGGTCTGCTTCAGCACCTGAGGATAGTTATCATGGCTAACGCTTTTCTTGCCGCCTTTGCCGTAGCCGTAAACAAAACGCGACTGTAATCCTTTTTGCAGGGCGCGCTGATGCAGATCCAGCGCCACGCCTGCCGCGCCTCCTTCTGCGAGGCGGACGTTAAATTGCAGAATGTTCATTTAATCACCTTCACGCGGGCTTTTTCCCCCACCACCAGCGCGTTGTCCGGAACGCTGTCCAGCACCACGCTACCGGCGCCAATCGTGACGTTGTTGCCGATAGTAATGTCGCCGATAATCACTACGTTGGCGCCCAGCTCGACGTTATTGCCAATCACCGGACAGGCCAGGCTCTCTGGCCCACGGTTGCCGATGGTGACCGCGTGGCGAATAGTGAAATCATCCCCCGCCACGACGAACTTATTGATCACCACGGCATACCCGTGATGGATGGTGAAGCGGCGGCCAATGGTGGCTGCGGCCTGAATCTCATAGCCAAAAAAGCATTCGGTGATGATGCGGTACAGCACCAGCACGGGTGCCGCCCAGAGGTTGTTCAGCACATTTTTCTTACGCCACACCGAGCAAAAGTGCGCGATGCGGTACGCCAGAACCATGCAGCACGGGCGCAGGCTCCAGCTGTTAGCGCGACAATCTTCCAGAAACATTATTTCCCCCGAAGCCCGTCGGCCAGACGCTTGCCGTTACGCACGGAAAGCAGCGTCAGCAGCGTGCGCCAGTTCATGCGCTTGTTGCGGATCTGATACAGGGTAAAGAGCTGATACTTCCGGCTTGCACGGTCAAACTTGTCCTTGTGCTTGCGGTAGAAGTGGAAGTAGCCCGAGAACTTCTTCGGCGACGAGGTGATTTGCATCTCCCCGTGGTTGATGTGCAGGATCTGCGTGGCCTCTTCCACCTTCCAGGGCTCGCCATACTCCACCACCATCCGCAGGAAGATGTCGTAGTCCTGCGCGGCCTTCAGTTCGGTATCGAACAGGCACTCTTTAAAGCGCCACGCCCAGGTAAAGACCTGGTTACCGATAATGTTGCGCTTGTAGAACAGGCGGCGGGAGTACGGTGATTTCGGGTACAGCGGCAGGCTGGCCGGCTGCGAGTACACTTCGCCCTGGCAAACGTAATCGTTGGCATACAGGAACGCGTGCGTCACCAGCTGCGCTTTATGAGAGAGGAAGATCGACAGCCGGTTTGGCGTCCATTCATCATCGTCGTCAATCCCGGTCAGATACTGCCCTTTCGCCTGCATAATTGCCTGATTACGCACCGCACATGCGCCGGAGTTAATGGCGTTATGCGTATAGACCACCCGCGGGTCGTTGAGGTCAGTCACAAACTTTTGCAGCTGTTCATACGAGGAAGAGCAGTCATCAACGATGATCAGCTCCCAGTTATCGTAATCCTGTCGCAGGACCGATTTAATCGCGCGGATCGCCAGCTGCTGACGATTCCATGTCGGCATATAGATTGAAACTAAAGGGCGTTGTGTGGTCATTTCTTCCTCCTACACCCACACCCCTCACCCTAACCCTCTCCCCAAAGGGGAGAGGGAACGATGACACCCTCTCCCCTTTGGGGAGAGGGCCGGGGTGAGGGGGGTGGGGATATGTTTTGGCTGTTATTTGCTGTCAGACTTGTATTCGTACTCGTAATACCCGTAATCCTGGTATCCGGTCGCGCGACGGAAGATGGAGTTCAGGATCACCCCTTTTACCTCAATGCCGTTCTGCTCGAAGCGGCTCAGGCTGGTTTCCACTTCCTTCAACGTGTTCACCGCGTAGCGCGCCACCATCAGCGTGGTGCCGGCATGACGGCCCACCACGGCGGCATCGGTCACGGCCAGAATTGGCGGGGTATCGATCAGCACCAGGTCGTAATGCTTACTCGCCCACTCCACCAGCTCGGTGAAGCGTTCGCTCATCAGCAGCTCGGACGGGTTTGGCGGCACCTGACCACGCGGGATCAGGTCAAATTTCGGGATAGAGGTCGGTTTCGCACTCTCGCTAATCTCCCCTTTGCCGAGCAGGATTTCCGACAGGCCGTTAACGTTATTGGTGCCGAGCAGCTCATGGGTGTAGCCCTTACGCATATCGCAGTCGATCAGCAGCACGCGCTTGTTGGTCTGGCTTACCACCGCCGCCAGGTTGGCACAGACGAAGGTTTTACCGATAGAGGGGCTAACACCGGTCATCATCAGGACGTTGTTTTTCGCCTGCATCATGGCGAAGTGAAGGCTGGTACGCAGGCTGCGCACTGCTTCAATCGCCAGGTCAGTCGGGTTACCCACGGCCAGCAGCTGGCTCTGTTTGTAACGCTTGACCCCTTTGATGGTTTTGACGCTGTCACGCGATTTTTGCCATTCGGAAAGCGGGATGCTGGCGTACACGTTGATGCCATGCTCTTCCAGCACCTGCGGACTTTCGATACCGCGGTTGAACAGCGAGCGCAGCAGCACACCCACGATGGAGAGCATCAGGCCGAGAATAATGCTGCCGAGGATAATCAGCGCTTTCTTCGGCTTCAGTACGCCCGGCTGGGTAATCGCCGGGTCAACGATACGCACGTCGCCGACGGTGCTGGCTTCGGTGATTTTCAGCTCCTGCTGTTTGTTCAGCAGCTGCATGTAAACCTGCTGGCCGGATTCCACATCACGCGTCAGGCGTACAATTTCCTGCTGCGTCTTCGGCATCGCGGTCACGCGGTCATTCAGCTTCGCCTTCTCTTCTTCCAGGGTACGACGTTTCTCCAGCAGCGTGCGGTACGCCGGGTGACGTTTGGTATAGAGCTTGGAAATCTCCGCCTCTTTGAAGGTCAGCTCGTTCAGCTGCGCATCAATATTCACCATGGAGTCGAGAACCGATTTCGCCTCCAGCGGCAGATCGACGGAATCCTTGTCCTGACGGTAGGCGTTCAGCTTGTTCTCAGCGTCATCCAGACGGGCGCGCACCTCCGGCAGCTGTTTGCTGAGAAACGCCAGGCTTTTTGCGGCTTCCGCTGACTTGCGCTCAACGTTCTGCTCCAGATAGTTGCGGGTGATGCTATTAAGGATGTCGCGGATTTGATCCTTGTCTTCACCGGTAAAGGTCATGCTCAGAACGCCGGTGTCCTTCCCATTTTCGGTGACGGTGAGGTTGTTTTGCAGGTTATTGATCATCCCCAGCGTGGAGAATTTGGTGACGGTAAACTCACCGCCTTCCTGGGCGTGGATTGCGCTCACCATCATGCTGACGCCATCTTTGGTCAACATCTGCCCCACTTCGCCGCGCGCGCTAAGACCCGCATCGCTGGTCAGCTGGTACTGCTTCGGACCCAGTACCGTCAGGGTAAAGGTCTGATCGCCCGCCCCTTTTGGCAGCACGAAGTCCGTCACTTTGACAGTGTCATTGCTGCGCCCCATCAGGCGATCCCAGCCAGCCCCGAAGATCGGGAAGGTGTTTTTGGTGACGGAGATATCAAGCCCCAGATCGTGCACCGTTTTGCCCAGTACCAGACGCGACTGGATCAGCTGAATTTCAGCGTCAGATGCAGGCGGTTTGTTCGCCAGCGCAGAGCCGATATCCTGTACCAGCGAGTTACCGGTGTTCTGTTCAATTTGCACCAGCGCGTCAGCGCTATAGATAGGCGTCGCGAACAGCGTATAAACAATCGCCGCCACGGCAAACACGGCGGTGATCCCTATCACCCACCATTTCGCTTCAACAACGGTGCCGACCAGGCGACCAATATCGATTTCATCACTGCCCGAAGTCGGGGCGGCAGAAGGTTTTGTTTTTTCTGTCATTGTTATCCCTGCTGAGCTTTCAGTGCCTGCGCCCACTGACGGGCAGACTGGTCAAGTAAGGTGTATACCGCCTCAAATGCCTCACGGCTCTTGCGATACGGATCGGGGATTTCACGCTCGCCATCCCAGTGACCAAACAGCATCACCTTGCCGCGCATCTCCGGTGCGATCTCGCACAGCGCGTGAATGTGGCGTCTTTCCATCGTGAGGATCAGGTCATATTCGCGGCACATCCGGCCTGAGACCTGACGGGCAACATGCCCGTCGAGGGAGAGGTTATGCGCCTGCGCAACGCTCGTCGCACGCTCGTCGGCCCCTTTGCCAACCAGCGCGCCAAGCCCTGCGGACTCGACCGTTAACGCAGGCTGATACTGCTTCAGCAGCCGCTCAGCCGTGGGGGAACGGCAAATGTTCCCCACGCATACCACCAGAATTTTGTTAAACATCGCGGATTACCAGGTATGAATGTCGCGCGCCGTATCCGTCATGTAGCGAACGCCACTGATGGTTGGCAGCAACTGGTTGATCAGGCGGTTCCAGCGAGCAACCGGCGCGGTGGTAACGTAGACCACATCGTATGGCTGGAGACGGAACTCCGTTGCCATCACCAGCGACGTCGCGTCAGACATATCCAGCTGGTAGATGTTGGCAATCTTGCCTTTCGTACCCTCGCCTTTCAGCGGACGGATAACGAAGATACCGCTGGCGTTCGACGAGGTCAGGTCGATGCCTTCCGCGTTACCCAGCGCTTCGGTCAGGGTCATACCGCTGAAGTCCATCTTGAGGGTGCTCTGTTTCTTCACTTCACCCATCACGAACACTTTCAGATCGTCGTTGCGTGGCACATACAGAATGTCACCCGGATAAAGCAGTCGGTTCTGCGTCAGGTCGCCGTTTTGCATCAGCGCCTGCAGCGAAATGCGCTGCTCTTTGCCTTCGTGGGTCAGGACAACGTTGCGCCAGTCGGCACCGTCGGTTAAGCCGCCTGCAGCGTTGATGGCATCCAGAACCGTCAGCGGGACGTTAGTGATGGCCTGCTGGCCGGATTTGTTCACCTGGCCGGAGATATAGGCTTTCTGCGAGCGGAAGGCGGCGATATTAACGTCCACCTGCGGGTCAGCGATGTACTGCGCTAAGCGGCCGGTAATATCACTACGGATCTCGGCCAGCGTCTTGCCAACCACATGCACTTTGCCTATGTACGGATAGAACATCGTGCCATCAGACTGAACCCAGTTACCGGTGTCGCTTGAGCTGCGGTACTGGCCCGCTGGAGTCGTCAGTTCCGGGTGGTCCCATACGGTCACGTTGATCACGTCACCCGGTCCTACGCGGTACTGGTAAGAGGCGATTTCCTGGTCCAGCGACATATTCGGCTGGGCAACATTAGGACGCGGTCGTAATTGTTCCACCAGACGTGGGGTCAATGGATAAACATTCACCATTTTGTCGAGGTCAAAATCGGCGTCCTGTTGTTTGATCACATCCTTGCCCATTGTTGACATATTGCTGCCGGGAAAGACCGTGCAACCACTCATCAAGGTCACAGACACCAATAATGGCATCAATTTCATTTTGGATTTCATCATTGATTATTTATCACTTTGGCAGAGTAATTATCCTGTGCAATTTAAATAAGCGCGGGTCGTTTTGGCATTCAGAATGCAGTTAAGCAATTAGAAATATAACTGGCATCAGTCCTAAAAAAAGCTTATTCATCCATTGGCTATTGACAGAATAATCGAGGCTGATTCACACGCTTTCAGGCACGCTACCGCCCTTGGCTTTCAGTTACCAATCCACTGACTAAACAATGTGTTATGGATAGACACCCTCTTAAACAAGGTCTTATGGGAATATTTCAGCCACGTTAAATAGCCCGCTGGCAATGAATTGCCACGCCATAAGAACGAAACAAAAATAGCAACAAAGAAATTTAACATTTGATGCTGGGAGAATTGTTGCAGCTAACCTAATAGCAGGCAAGGAGACAACCCTCCTAATATCTGTTTTTAAGATTAATATTAATAGCAAAGTTTTGAGGTTTTAGGATTTTCTTTATATTGACAAAATACGAGTTAAAACCATTTGTTGCGATATATCCTAAATGTGAACCAGTGTAATTAAATCTTCGCCATTACCTTATTTACACGGCTCATTTTTCCAGTTGTTTTATCCTGCCTTCTATTAAGAGAAATCTCAGCCTGGCATTGCAATTTCGGTCAGCTTTATCCATGATCGAAGTGTGACATTGCTCATGTAACTGAAGGTATTGCTATTACTATGGAATGGATTGCCGATCCATCAATCTGGGCCGGGCTGGTTACGCTGGTCGTCATCGAATTAGTGCTCGGTATTGATAATCTGGTCTTTATCGCCATCCTCGCTGAAAAGCTGCCCCCGGCGCAGCGCGACCGTGCGCGCGTTACGGGTTTGCTGCTGGCGATGGTGATGCGTTTGCTGCTGCTGGCCTCAATCTCCTGGCTGGTTACCCTCACCACACCGCTGTTTACGCTCTACGGCCTGAGCTTCAGCGCGCGTGACCTGATTATGCTCTTTGGCGGGTTGTTCCTTCTCTTCAAAGCCACGGTTGAACTCAATGAGCGGCTCGAAGGGAAAGACAGCGATAGCCCCACGCAGCGGCGCGGCGCGAAATTCTGGCCGGTGGTGGCGCAAATTGTGGTGCTCGACGCTGTTTTCTCCCTGGACTCCGTTATCACCGCCGTCGGCATGGTTGATCACCTCGCGGTGATGATGGCCGCCGTGATCATCGCCATCACGCTGATGGTGATGGCCAGTAAAGCGCTCACGCGGTTTGTGAACAGCCACCCGACTATCGTGATCCTGTGTCTGAGCTTCCTGCTGATGATTGGTTTCAGCCTGGTCGCCGACGGATTTGGTTTCCACATTCCGAAAGGCTACCTGTACGCGGCGATTGGCTTCTCGGTCATGATCGAATCGCTAAATCAGCTGGCAATCTTTAACCGTCGCCGCTTTCTCTCTGCAAATCAGACGCTGCGCCAGCGCACCGCCGATACGGTAATGCGCCTGCTGAGTGGGCGAAAAGAGGATGCCGAGCTGGATGCCGAATCCTCTGCAATGCTGGCCGATCACAGCGACGGGCAGATCTTCGATCCGCAGGAACGCCGGATGATTGAGCGGGTGCTCAACCTGAACCAGCGCTCCGTCAGCAGCATCATGACCTCCCGTCACGATATCGAGCACATCGATCTGACGGCGCCGGAAGAGCAAATCCGCGCCCTGCTGGATAAAAACCAGCACACCCGGGTCGTGGTAACGGGCGGTGAAGAGGAAGAGGAGCTGCTGGGCGTGGTGCACGTGATTGACCTGCTTCAGCAGCAACTGCACGGCGAGCCGCTTAATCTGCGCGTGCTGGTACGCCAGCCGCTGGTGTTCCCGGAAGGGCTGCCTCTGCTCTCTGCGCTTGAGCAGTTCCGTAACGCGCGTACCCACTTCGCCTTTGTGGTGGATGAATTCGGGTCCGTCGAGGGGCTGGTGACGTTGAGCGACGTGATGGAAACCATCGCCGGTAATCTGCCGAATGAGGTGGATGAAATCGATGCGCGCCATGACATTCAGAAAAACGCAGACGGTACGTGGACGGCTAACGGCCATATGCCGCTGGAAGACCTGGTGCAGTTTGTGCCGTTGCCGCTGGATGAGAAGCGTGAGTATCACACCATTGCGGGCCTGCTGATGGAGTATTTACAGCGTATCCCGCAGCCGGGGGAAGAGGTTCAGGTGGGCGACTATCTGCTGAAAACGCTGCAAATTGAAAACCATCGCGTGCAGAAAGTTCAGCTCATTCCACTGCGGGATGAGGACGAAATGGATTTTGAGGTATAAAAAAGCCGGGTGGCGCTTCGCTTACCCGGCCTACGGCGTCTGGCTTTTGTAGGCCGGGTAAGCGAAGCGCCACCCGGCACAACAGGCATCACAGCTTATCGAGCAGCTTCTTCACGTCCTTGCCGGTTTGGGAATCTTTATTACGGTCCGCCCAATTATTCAGCCGACGTTTTGCTTCGTCCTGCAGATGCTTACGCAAGATCTGATCGACCTGCAGGCTGTAATTCATCGCCTGCCATTTACCGTAAACGTTCAACGGGATCGGCGTCTCTTTCAGGAAATCGACAAGCTCGCCTTCGCCTTCCCATCCGGAAAGCACACGGACGTTAAACCGCGTATCCGCCGTCTCTTCCACTAAATCCAGCTTGCCCTCACCCGTTAACGACAGCAGAGAAGACGTTCCCTGCATCTCGTCCAGGGACAGCTTTCCGTTATCCAGGGTCAGCTCACTGGTAAAGTTATCGAGACGCGTTGCGCTATCGTAGTTTTCTTGCGCTTTGACATTGCTGCTGCGCTCTACCGCCTGTTGCACCAGCTGCTGGAAGTTGAGGCCTTCCATTCGGGTATCTTTCAGCTCAACGTGCGCCTGACCCTGCCAGTCGCGGCGAAATGCCTCCGCGTCAATCTTCGTGCCGGAGAAATCCCCCGCCAGCGTCAGCTGCCCCGTGAGGTCAATTGGATAATTGAAGGCTTTAAGGATCGTGCCAATCTCAATGTTTTCAAGGCGTGGCTGGAATTCGGCGCTGGCCACGTCTTTGCGCACGTCCAGCGTACCCGGCAGCGACATGTGCCCCGCCCCCATCTTGCCGCTGAGTTCAGAGATCACCAGCAGGCCATTATGGTTGAACATCTGGCTGCTGACGTCGGTAAAATCAATACCGCGCCAGCGTACGCTGTTGGCTTTCAGCAGGATGTCGGCGGTAAATCCGCGCAGACCGTTATAATTGGGCTGATCGAGGTTTGAGGAGATCACCGGACGCGGTTTCGCGGCCTGGCTTTGCCCTGTCTGCGCGACGTCGCCGTCAGCCGCTGCGTTCGGCTGCGGTGGCAGCAGGTTTTCCAGGTTCAGCTTGTCGAACTGCAGATCAAAAACCCATTTCGGTTTTTCAGCAAGCGAGACGCTCGCCTGTCCTTTCAGGGTACTGTCGTTGGCCTGCAAATTGAGAGTGTTTAGCTCCAGCTGCTTGTTCTCTTCATGCCAGACGGCCTGCAGCGTGCCCTGACCGGTAATCCCTGCTGTCGGCAGGTCTGCCCCCGTCAGCTGCCAGTTCAGCTGCTGGACATCCGCCGTCAGACGATGGGGATAGTCCGACGCGTTCACGTTAGCCTTCATGGAGAGGTTCAAATCGCGCTGATCGCGGTTCACCCGCCCGGAGAACTCCACGGTGGCGATATGGTTGGCGTCTTGCTCCATCCTGAGGTTGATGTTGCGCACGGTGACCTGCTCGTCACCTTCATGCTGGAAAACCAGCACGCTGTCGGCCACTTTCAGGTTACCAATATCGAACGACCAGCCGGTATCAGACGGCTCATCCGGTAAGGTATTTTCGCGTGGCGCGACAGGGGCATCCGCTTTGCGCACTGCCTCGGTTTGGGGAGTAAGCTGGATCACCGCCCCTTTCAGCATCACCTGGTCAACCTGAAGCTGATGGGAGAAGAGCGGGATCAGCGCCACATCAAGGCGCATGTTGTCTGCCGACACCAGCGGCTGAGACGCCCCTGGCGCGGTTAACGACATACGACCCGAGAGAATGCTGAGTTGCGGCCAGACGTGCCAGCGCAGCGGCCCGTCCAGCTTCAGTTCATACCCGCTGCGTGCTTCGACCTGCCGCACCATATAAGCACGGAAATCATTGGGGTTAACCAGCAGCACCAACGCAGAAAGGCCAGCCACCAGTACCACCAGCAAAATCATCAGCGTTGTCAGAACTCTTCTCATGGCATCCTCAGTGAACGAACAATCAGTCTTTATCAATACGACTGGCAACCGCACCCTGCTGGTCGCGATATTTTGCGTCCTGACGGCGGTTGTAAGGACGATCTGCCGGGCCTGTCAGCGGCTCAAAGCTCAACGCGCCAATCATCATGCCCGGGCGCAGCGCCAGAGGCAATTTACCGGCGTTGAAGAACTCCAGCACGATGCGGCCAGACCAGCCGGGATCGATACGGTGAGCGGTAACGTGAACCATCAGGCCCAGACGCGCCAGCGAAGAGCGGCCATCCAGCCAGCCCACCAGATCGGCAGGCAGCGTCACCGACTCAAAGGTCACTGCCAGCGCCAGTTCGCCAGGATGCAGATAAAACGCCTCGCCCTCATCAAGGACGATTTCGTCACTCATCACGCGATCGAGCGCGGCGCTGACTTCATCTTTCGGCCCGCTGAGATCGATAAACGGTGCCGTGTGGCCGCTGAAGGTGCGGAATTTATTCCCCAGGCGCACGTCGACGGTGACACCGTTAATGCGCTCTACCGGCGGACGCGGGGTGATAGACAGGCGGCCTTCATCCAGCCAGGCTTCTATATCGCGGTCACAAAGACGCATGGCACTTTCTCCTTTCGTGCATCGTGCCCCGCAACCGTATGGCCACAGGGCAAAACCAGGTTATCTCTGAACGGTACACAATTCGCGCGGCTTATTCAAAAAACTGGCTGATTTTCGCTTTTAAGATATCAATAGCAATACGGTTTTTACCGCCGCGAGGCACGATAATATCGGCGTATTGCTTAGATGGCTCGATAAATTGCAGGAACATTGGACGCACGGTTTTCTGGTATTGCGCCATGACGGAGTCCATGGAACGACCGCGTTCGTTAACGTCGCGCTTGATGCGGCGCATCAAACAGATATCCAGCGGCGTATCGACGAAAATGGAGAAATTCATCGACTCGCGCAGACGAGCATCGGTCAGCAGCAGGATGCCTTCAAGGATAATGACTTTTTTCGGTTCAATGTGAACCGTTTCCTGCGTACGGGTGTGTTCTACGTAACTGTAGACCGGCAGTTCAATGGCCGTACCGTTTTTAAGTGACTGAAGATGCTGGAACAACAAGCTGTGATCCATCGCACTGGGGTGGTCATAGTTGGTTTTGACGCGCTCTTCCATCGAAAGATGGGATTGGTCTTTGTAATAGCTGTCTTCGGGAATGACGCCGATGTGCTCATCACCGACTTGTTCACGCAATTCGCGATAAAGCGTACTGGCAATTAGACTCTTACCTGAAGCCGATGCGCCGGCGATGCCTATGATGACGCACTGATGAGACTTATCAGTCATAAATTTAGCGACCTGATTAACCTGGATGTTAAGGAAGGACGACGCCGGAGCGTCAAACGCGGCAATTATAGGGATTTCGCGGGCGTGATACCAGTCGAAAGCGCAGGTTATGCGAGACGGCCTGAAAAGTGTCTTTTTACTCCCTGAGTGAAATTTTAATGCCTGCTTTTTCGGCGTTCACCCGAAATTTTTCCCGGAGTAACTATTTAATAAGTCTATGATGTCAAAATCTGAGCAGTCAGCATATGATTTGTAAATTGTTTGTACTAGCATAAACGAAATTAATCCTTTCACGCGCCCGGACCTCGCTCCTGACGGCATGGCGTCCCTGGATAGAGCGGTAATGAATAAACAATACCAACGGGTTTTGGTTACCACCCCACATCCTTTATTACGACTTGTCTGCCTGGGCCTGGTCACCTTCATTTTTACCCTATTTTCTCTTGAGCTGACCCGCTTTGGTACGCTGCTGGCACCGCTGTGGTTCCCGACGTCCATCATGATGGTGGCCTTTTATCGCCACGCCGGGAAAATGTGGCCCGGTATTGCGTTGGCCTGTTCGTTCGGCAATATTCTGGCCTCGTGGATGCTGTTCTCATGGGGATCCCTCAACCTCGCCTATACCTTTGTGAATATTATCGAGGCGTGCGTTGGGGCGTTACTGCTGCGCAAACTCCTCCCCTGGTACAACCCGCTGCAGAACCTTAACGACTGGATCCGCCTGGCCGTGGGCAGTGCGTTGATCCCGCCTCTTGTGGGCGGGGTACTGGTTTATTTACTGGTACCGAGCACAGACCCCCTGCGTAATTTCCTCATCTGGGTGTTGTCGGAATCCATCGGCGCGCTGGCGCTGGTGCCATTAGGGCTGCTGTTTAAACCCCACTACCTGCTGCGTCACCGTAACCCGAAACTGCTACTGGAAACGCTGGTGACAACGGGTATAACGCTGGTTCTCTGCTGGGCGGCGATCACCTGGCTCCCGTGGCCTTTCACCTGCGTCATCGTCCTGCTGATGTGGAGCGCCGTTCGCCTGCCGCGGATGGAAGCCTACCTGGTATTTTTAGCCACTATCATGATGGTCTCCCTGATGATGGCGAGAAACCCGGCGTCCATAACGCCGCAGAATGTTATCGTTGCGTTCAACGCGCCCTGGCTCCCCTTCCTGATGATGCTGCTCCCCGCCAACGTCATGACCATGGTGATGTACGCGTTTCGCGCCGAACGCAAGCACATCACCGAAAGCGAAGAGCGTTTTCGTAATGCGATGGAGTATTCCGCCATCGGTATGGCGCTGGTGGGGATCGAAGGCCAGTGGCTGCAGGCCAACAAAGCGTTGTGCAATTTCCTTGGCTATAGTCAGGCGGAGCTTCAGTCCCTCACCTTCCAGCAGTTGACCTGGCCTGAGGATTTGAACACCGATCTGGAGCAACTTGAGCAACTGGTCAGCGGCGAAATTAATACCTACACGCTGGAGAAACGCTATTACACCCGTAACGGCGAGGTTGTCTGGGCGCTGCTCGCCGTCTCCGTTGTTCGTCATGCTGACGGCACGCCCCTCTATTTTATCGCCCAGATTGAAGATATTAACGACCTGAAACAAACCGAGTGGGTCAACAAACGCCTGATGGAGCGCATTACGCTCGCCAACGAAGCGGGCGGGATTGGCATCTGGGAGTGGGATCTGGAGCCGGATATCATCAGCTGGGACAAGCGGATGTTCGAGCTTTACGACATCCCGCCGCACATCAAACCGACCTGGCAGCTCTGGCATGACGCCATGGTGCCAGAAGACCGGGAGCACGCCGAAAAAGTGCTACGCGATTCATTAATCGCAAGGCTGCCGTTTAAGCTGGAATTTCGCATTCGGGTGAAGGACGGCATTCGCCACATTCGTTCGCTGGCGAATCGGGTGCTGAACAAGCAGGGCGAGGTGGAACGCCTGCTCGGCATCAATATGGATATGACCGAGGTGAAGCAGCTTAACGAAGCGCTGTTCCAGGAAAAGGAGCGTCTGCATATTACGCTCGACTCCATCGGCGAAGCGGTGATCTGTACCGACATCGACATGAACGTCACCTTTATGAACCCGGTCGCCGAGAAAATGAGCGGCTGGCCGCAAACCGAAGCCATTGGACAACCGATCCTGCGCGTGCTGCATATTACCTTTGGCGAAAATGGGCCGTTGATGGAGAACATCCACAGCGGCGATATGTCACGGTCAGATATCGAACAGGACGTAGTGCTCAACTGCCGCAACGGCGGGAGCTTCGACATTCACTACAGCATCACCCCATTAAGTACCCTGGATGGACACAATATTGGCTCCGTACTGGTGATTCAGGACGTGACCGAGTCGCGTAAAATGCTGCGTCAGCTGAGCTATAGCGCCTCCCATGATGCGCTAACCCGGCTCGCAAACCGCGTCAGTTTCGAGAACCATCTCAAACGCCTGCTGCAAACGGTGCAGGAGACGCACCAGCGTCATGCCCTGGTGTTTATCGATCTCGATCGCTTCAAAGCCGTTAACGATACGGCAGGTCATGCCGCGGGTGACGCCCTCCTGCGGGAGCTCTCATCCCTCATGCTGACCATGCTGCGTTCAAGCGATGTTCTGGCGCGGCTGGGCGGGGATGAGTTTGGTCTGCTGCTACCGGACTGCAATCTCGAAAGCGCGCGCTATATCGCGGGACGGCTGATCAACACCATCAATAACTACCACTTCACGTGGGAAGGACGGCTGCACCGGATCGGCGCCAGCGCGGGTATCACGCTGATTGATGAGAGTAACCATCAGGCGGCGGAAGTGATGTCTCAGGCAGATATCGCCTGCTATGCCTCGAAAAACAGCGGACGTGGTGTGGTAACACTCTACGAGCCACAGCAGGAGCGGATCCACAGCAACCGCAGTATGATGTCACTGGACGAGCAGTGGCATATGATCAAAGACAATCATCTGATGATGATAGCCCGCAGCGTGGCCTCCCCGCGCATTCCGGAAAGCGCCAGCTTCTGGCTGCTGTCGCTTCGCCTGTGGACCAGCCAGGGTGAGATGCAGGAAGAGCATGCCTTCCGATCAGGTCTGGCGGAGCCTGAACTGCTGCACGCCCTCGACAGGCGGATCTTCAACGAGTTCTTCCGTACCTTTGCCGCGCCCGTCGCCGCAAAAGGCATGGGCGTTGCCCTGCCGCTCTCGGAAGCCGGATTAGCCAGCGTCACGCTGGTGGATGAACTGCTCGATTTGCTTGAGAAAGGCCCGCTGCCCGGCCGTCTGCTGCATCTGGTTATCCCCGTTGACGTGGTGCGCAATCCGGATGAAAACGCGCAGCGTAATTTGCAAAAACTCCGCCATGCGGGCTGCCGCGTGGTATTAAGCCATGTGGGACGCGATATGAATGACGTTAACCACCTGAGCCCCAACATGGCGGATTATCTGATGCTGGATACCGACGTGGTTAACAACGTTCACGGCAATTTGATGGACGAAATGATGGTGACCATTATCCAGGGGCACGCACAGCGTCTGGGGATGAAAACCCTCGCGGGACCCTGCCATCAGCCGATCGTTATGGATACGCTTTCAGGCATTGGTATCGACTTCATATACGGCGATACCATCGCTGAAGCGCAGCCGCTGGAGCTACTGCTGAATACCAGTTACTTCGCCATCAATTAAGGGTGACCAGCCGTCGGTATACCAGATGTGCAACAGCGCATAGGAGCGCCACGGCTGCCAGCGTTCGGCATAGCGACGGATTTGCGCGGGCGTCATGCCCGCGAAGCGTTGCTTAATCAGATAATCATCCGGAAGAAAGACATCTTTCGCCTGCCAGCCGCGCAGGGCCAGATAGTTTGCCGTCCAGCGACCAATTCCCGGCCGCTGCTGCAGCGCCTT
Source organism: Enterobacter mori (assembly GCF_025244905.1). NCBI lineage: Bacteria > Pseudomonadati > Pseudomonadota > Gammaproteobacteria > Enterobacterales > Enterobacteriaceae > Enterobacter > Enterobacter mori. The sequence goes on from NZ_CP104285.1 coordinate 3,039,431, forward strand.
CATCCCGGCCTCGATATCCGCGGGCGGGGAAAGCGGAAACGTCCCATCGATCACCGACTGTGCCAGATGAATCAACGACTCCGCGCGCTTTACCGGCATGCCCAACGCTTTTAACGCCAGCGGGTCCGCTGCCGCCAGCGCGTCCGGCGTGGGGAAACAGAGATAGCCCGGACAATCTGCCACCGGTTCGCCGCACAGCGCCACCACGCGCGACGTCAATTTCGCCGCCATCGCCACGCTCACCAGCTGCCCGAGAATGGCCCGAACGCCCTGTTCGTAGGCATCCATTGCTCCCGGCAAACGCAAGCCCGGCCGGGCAGCACCGAGATCGCCCAGCGTATCCGCGATCTCCTGCGGGTTGCAGGCGAGATCGAACAGGCGCGCTATACGTTCAAGGCAGGTCTGTGCCACCGGGATTAACCCCGGACTGAGCGTCACGGTCAGCGTATGGGCCGCGATATCCGGCGTAACGCGAAAGATCCCCTGATGCCCTTCGCAGGCAAAACTGCGCTCGTAGTCGTCGTGCGTGACGGTTTCAATACCCGTGACCGCACGCGCGCCAAGAAAGCTAAACATCCACTGCCAGTCGTAAGGGGGTTGCCAGGTCAGGGTGTACATCGTGTCTCCTTTTGGGTTCTCCACAGCATAAACGGAAAGGTCTTGTTTCGCCTTGCTTTCATATTCCTGTTGTCGCCATGAAGACATTTCGTTAAAGTCTCGCCCCTTCTCACTGGCATGGGGATTCATCGTGTTTATTGGATTCGACTACGGTACGGCAAACTGCTCGGTTGCGATTATACAAAACGGACAACCGCAGCTCCTGAAAATGGAGAAAGAGAGTACGCTGCTGCCGTCAATGCTCTGCGCGCCGTCGCGCGAAGCGGTCAGCGAATGGCTGTTCCGCCATCACCAGGTTCCTGCCAACGCAGCGGAAACCCAGGCGCTGCTGCGCCGTGCGGTCAGTTTTAACCGTGAAGAAGACATCGACGTTACGCCGTCCAGCGTGCAGTTCGGCCTCTCCTCGCTCGGTCACTATATTGAAGATCCGGAAGAGGTGTACTTCGTCAAATCACCGAAATCCTTCCTCGGCGCCAGCGGCCTGAAGCCGCAGCAGGTGGCGATGTTTGAAGACCTGGTGTGCGCCATGATGCTGCACATCCGTCATCAGGCGCAGTCCCAGGTACCGGACGCCATCACCCAGGCGGTGATTGGTCGCCCGATCAACTTCCAGGGGCTGGGTAGCGACGAAGCCAACCAACAGGCGCAGGGGATCCTTGAGCGTGCGGCGCACCGCGCGGGCTTCCGCGACGTGGTGTTCCAGTATGAGCCCGTTGCCGCGGGGCTGGATTTTGAAGCCACGCTGACGGAAGAAAAACGCGTATTAGTCGTGGATATCGGCGGGGGCACAACGGACTGCTCGCTGCTGCTGATGGGGCCACAGTGGCATAACCGTCGTGACCGTGAAAATAGCCTGCTGGGGCACAGCGGGTGCCGCGTAGGCGGTAACGATCTCGATATCGCGCTGGCATTCAAGAGCCTGATGCCGCTGCTCGGCATGGGCGGACAAACGGAAAAAGGCATCGCCCTGCCGATCCTGCCGTGGTGGAACGCGATCGCCATCAACGACGTTCCCGCACAGAGTGATTTTTACAGCACCGCGAACGGCCGCTTGCTCAACGATCTGGTGCGCGACGCGCAGGACGGCGAAAAGGTCGCGCTGCTGTATAAAGTGTGGCGTCAGCGCCTGAGCTACCGCGTGGTACGTACTGCGGAAGAGAGTAAAATTGCGCTTTCCGACCGCGCAGAACACGCGGTCTCACTTCCGTTTATCAGCGACGATTTGGCTACGGCGATTTCGCAGGACGGGCTGGAAGCGGCGCTTACTCAGCCGCTGCAGCGCATTCTGGAACAGGTGCAATTGGCGCTGGAAAACGGCAAAGAGAAGCCGGACGTTATCTATCTGACCGGGGGGAGCGCCCGTTCACCGCTGATCAAGAAAGCGCTGGCGGAACAGCTGCCGGGCATTCCGATTGCCGGTGGGGATGACTTTGGCTCCGTTACCGCAGGGCTGGCGCGCTGGGCGCAGGTGATGTTTAGCTAAACACAAAAACTGAAGCCCCTCAGTCACCTTGTGGGGCATCAGTATCTACATTGCGCTGATGTGCTCTTCTTCGCTTCTTTCTAATTTTACCCTCTTCCGCCCCCAGGACGGCCCTTTTGCAGCGGGTTCATGCTGCTGTAGGTAACTGCGAAAATCAGCCAATGATACAGGCGGCATGAAATAGTATCCCTGCAGGAAGTCGACCTGGTTGGTGATAAGCCATTCGCGTTGACAATCATACTCCACGCCCTCTGCGACAGTACGCAGCCCCAGAATGGCAGCCAGATTAATAATCGACTCCAGCATAGGCAGCGACTGGTCTTTTGCATGGATACCGCTGATAAAGGTCTTATCGATTTTAATGACATCCAGATCCAACTCATTCAGATAGCATAAATTGGCATAGCCCGTACCAAAATCATCCAGTGCAAAGAGCACACCGCGATTACGTAATGAACGAATCAGCTCCTTTATTGCCGGGGTGACCACCAGCGTCTGATTTTCGGTTATCTCAATCATCAGCCTTATCGGCAGTGATTCCGTTAGCTCTATAAAGTTAAGGCACTCCCAGTAGAAAACGGGATTACTTAAGCTAGAGGGGCTAACATTGAACGCGACAAAAATATCATCGCCCTGCCAGTCAATATCGTGACTTAAATCACTGGCAACCTTATTCATTAAATAACTTGTTAGCTCATTAATTTGACCACTACTTTCCGCCAGGGGAATAAATTCTCGTTGAGAAATGGCATAATTGTGACCCAACGGCCAGCGTGCCAGCACTTCAACGCCACATAGTTCCCCTTCATTTCCAATGATAGGCTGATAGTAAGGGATAATTTCATCATTCTTCATCGCCAGATTTAACCGGCCAGCATCGTTGCTATCGTAGAAACGCTCTTTCGATGCTTGTCTTGTCGTATTTTCGTGCCCAACCATTCTTTCTGCTAAAAAGCCATTTCTGGTCAGAAAGATGATCGCTTCGTTGAAATTATCAAACCCTAATCGATGGGTTATTTTATCCCGATAGCGATAAAGTGATTTAGAGGCTAACGAGTTAGCCTTACAAAATTCGTCCAATCCTTCCCTGGTAAAAGCAGCATTAAGCATCTCTTCTTCAAAATCGCTCAAACGGAATGTATCAATACTTCCCTCTTTATATTTTTCTTCCATCACAAGGTCAGACATCAATATGTCCTTAAGAGTATTAACAACCGAGTTAAAATGTATTTTTGCGTTGACAAACTCATATTTTTCATACCCTCGATTAATACATTTATTTTCACTCAACCTCAGAACAACACTGTTCATATTGATAAACTGACTGCTGTTCCTTTGCATCCATTTTCTTACTAAAAAAAATGGCATTCTGCTGTCAATTATTAACAGACAGGTATTATATTGTGGAATATAGACATCTGAGTCAGAGACAAACGCTCCAGCATCCACCAATACAAGATTAGGTAAAAAAGACCTAATTCCTGAGAAAAGATAAATGTCATAACTGAGAAGGAAGACCTTTTTTGTGTTCATAATAATCACCATAAAAGTTTAATTGCAAAGCACTCTCCCCTCTCTTAAAGAAAGAATATTCGCAATCGTATCGATTTTCATCAAACATCCAATGCCAGATAGACAACATTTATTCTATGTTCTAATAAAATAAAATTCTAAAAGTTAAAGTGAGCGTTTTCCCCTTCAGAAAAAATTCGTATTGCGGATACAATGATAAAAGTCTTCATGATGTTTATACAGGGAATTTTCTTAATCTGAATCAGTACAAATTAATGCACTTACATTCAGCTCGCAGCAAAACAAAACACCAGAAACGACATACAAACAACAAAACACCAGAACAAGCGACCACAAAAACAACTCACCCCAGCCAATCATTTCAATAAAAAGAGTCAAAGTGGCCAGCATTCACTTCGCCCGGCACACCATCAGCGTGCGCCGAAGATCCCTAACCCCATAAACATTATCGGATATATGCATAATCTTGTAGTAAAAGGCCTTCTGTTTTGACATGAGTAAGTCTGTTATTGCGTCAGGTAAGTCATCATTGTCATTCTTTACCACAGAAACGCGTTGAGTACGCAAGTAGCCATCGCTGTCCTGCCCGGTAAATTTCAGTGTTGTTGAGCGATTTACCGAATAGTTCTGCCCATTAACGTCCAGCACTCCCACTTGTGAGAACACCCCTTCCCTGGCAGAAGAAATTCTGAATACTAATAAGACTTCGCCTTCAATTTTCACTCCATCTTTTTGCGTATTGAGGAAGAGGTGGGTTTTAGCAGTACAGACTAAAGCTGATGGGACCTTAGTGCGATTCAGCATAAAGAAAAAAATCACCACCAATGCTGTAATCAAGCTAATAAATATAATTCTCGCACTCACTCGCTATCCCCTTCCGATCCATTTTACATACACTGAAGAAATACTCTTTCAGTTTATTACCTTCTGATAAACTGTTGTCATCATAAAATACGATAACTTTGTTTCTTCGTTTACAAATGGAATTGTAATTTTGCCACTTTGGCGAATTCATAAACTGGGATAACTGTTCTGTTGAATTATCATCTGTCGTATAGATATCACACGAACCAGATTTTATAACATGCACAATATTGTCGTGATCTCTTAACATTGCGACGAGTATAACGCCTACGGAAACAAAAATAATGAAACCAAATAAAAACAATAATACTGACTTACGATAACGCGCGAATTTAATCGTTTTGTTAACCGTATATAATGTAGCCATACTACAGTTTAAGACTTCATCACTAACATTTTTGATCTGCGCCTGGAATAGAAACCCTTCCCGCGGAATAGTGACAATCAGATCGTCCATACCTAAAGCTGAAAACGCTTTGCGCAACATGCTTACACTTTTATTAAGGCTATGCCCGGACGGGATCATGCCATGCCGACCCCACACCTCTTCAATGATCAGTTCCCTGTTTAATTGCTTATAATTATTTGCGATAAAGAGTTCAAGTAACCTTGCGGTTGGCGCTGACAGGACAGTTCTTTCGCCTTGCGCACTCAACACTCGCGTCTCTGAATCGTATAAAACCTGATCATTAATGATTTTTTTCATCCAAGTAAACTCTTATATTTTTAACTTTGACGTTAGCAAAAAACCCCGTACAGAATATATTCACTATATAACGTTATCAATATAAGAAATTTTTATTTTATGAGCTATGTTTGAAACACCCATTACCAATTGGGAGGTATTTCTGTAAAGCAACAATAAACTTTTTATTTTGACTTTTCAGACCTGGACTATTGTACGTCTCCCTTGGCAGAACATAACGAATAGTTGCTTCATCATCTGTTGAATTGCATCCTTTCTGAACGATGATTTTAAAAAAAGTATTCCCGGTGTTTTTGAGAATACCGGCCTGCTCATCCAGCTTATAACGCAGATCCACTTTTCTGGGGCGAACCACCAGAATCGTGTCCAGGGCGATAGCCGGTATCGCTTCACTCTTTTTACCCGTGTTGTGCTCCGGGAACAGCGTCACAGGCATTTCGGTGAACTGCACCCGGTAATAGCGCTCTTTGTCGTCCTGCGGCCCACGATAAAAAATTTTGAAATACTCCCCGGCATCCGGTGCCAGGGAGAAATTAAGCGGGGCAAAAAGCAGCTCCCCTTCCTCTATTGACTCGCGCCGTTCCCCGCCAGGACCAGGTTTATCAATTTTCACCGCAGAAATGCTGTACACATTCTGTTTCTTACTGTCATTGAAAATACGCTTGCTAATAAAGGCCTTATCTGCAGCCATGTCGTAAATCGTTGAATCGAGATACAGGGCGTGGGCAGAGAGACTAAACAGCGCCACGTATGTTAAACCCACACAGGTCATTGCCGCACGCCATGCCATTATTTTGTGACTCCCACCCAGTTAGCCGTGACCTGGATTTCTCCGCTGGCGCTGACCACGCCTTCCCAGTCAGAGCCTGACACCGTCAGAGCTGAGCGAGAATCATCCATCGGGAACAGCAGCGATAAATTGGTGCTGAAGTAGCTTCCATCGTCAGTATTGTTTGCATCCCACGGCGTTTGCTGCCACAGCGCATCGTTCAGGCTAATCGGGTTTTCGTTACAGCTATTCCTCATCTGAGTCAGGCTACCAGACTGGTTGTTATATTGAAGATAAGCCGGAATCGGTACGCTTATCCCCCCCTGCGCAGACGTAAACAGGCAATACGGCGTATCGTTAATCGTCGTGCTATCCCCAACAACCTTAGCGGTAATACTGTCTGCCTGACGCGGGCCAGAGACGGTGACGACATAATTCATTTCAATGGGTGTTTCATCGCCAATAGCGCCACTCCCGCTTGCCGATGTCGTATTATTTGATGAAACAATACTTATCCCGTACTCCTTAGGGACAATATTAAGCTGTAAAGAAGGCGTAAATTGGTAATAACCTGACTCAGGGGTCAACGCATTACTAAACGCAAAGGTAAAGGGCTGACTGTTTGTAATACTGTTGCCAGAGTCGACAAGGTTTTTAAGGAATGTCTGCGACAAAAAGAGGTAAACATACTGGCCGCCTGTTGAGAAGACATTGTAATACGCCGTAGAGGTACTGAAGTTATACCAGGTAGAGCCATTTCCAGAATAACGCACCGTTGCTGCCGCGGGGGTAAAGCCAAGAGCCGCCGAATCGACATACGCCCTGAAGGTCAGCGATGCGGTCAGGTTGGCCGTCTGCTGAAGGTTATAACTGACCATTTTGCAGATAACGCCACTCACGTTACTCACCACACCCAGCTCACAGGCACCGGAGTCATTAGTGATGCTCGGCGTACCGTCGCTGGCAATCCACAGTTCCTGAAATGCACTGGTCGATTCAAGCGCCAGGTGGCCGCGCTTGGTTAACGTATAGTTCACGTAATTCCACAATCCGGTGGTTTGATCCTTACAGCGCTGTCCTGAAGCGTAATCATAGTTAACCGAGGTATAGCAGCGGTTGAATACATACGTTTCGCTGCTCCCGGTGGGCATGTTACGGAAATATTCGTAGGAAGAATCACTCAGCGAGGCAAAGCCGTAAGCCCCACCGATAACACCCGCAACCGATCCCACCTGGGCATGGTAGAAGCCGTTACTGTCGGTTCCTTGCCCTGAAATGTAACCTGACGTTGGGCATTGCGTGCCGGTATAACAGCGAGTCCCGCGAAACGGCCCATCAATAGGTGAATTATCAATCCACATATCCTGATAGTAGTTGGCAGGCGCGGTCCAGGCGACAAACCCCATATAGCCAAGACTCACCTGCGAAGTACCGTATTTCACCCAGGTGTTTGATCCACTAAAGCGAGGGTCGAGGGCTGATGGTGTAATGAAGTATTCACTGTCTACGGCGTTCTCGATGAACAGAAAATTATTACTGGCCGAACCCGATGATGTCGCATTCAGCGCTTTAGCCGCAAACGGCGTCATCGCACCAACAAGCAGTAACGGAAGAATGATGTTGGAATTTTTCATAGCATTATCTCTGCGCCATTGTCGATTGCAGTGCACATTTCACATCCCCGACCCACGCGGCGCCCCGGGCTTTATCCAGATCCAAATCGGCTTCGCAGATATTGCCATTGGCCGAAACAAGGGTAATGACGGGAAACTTCTTATCGATATCGATCGCGAACTCACCTTTCGCGTCGGTACGTGTTTTACCGATGTGGTTATGAATATCGGTATTCGTGGCCAGTTCACCATCCGGATAACGGACGCGACCAAACACGGTCACCATGCTTTTCACCTCTGGCTTAACCACTCCCACGTTGCCGGGATACAGATTCAGCAATTGCTTACGCCCGGAGACAATATCGAAGCTGTCTTCTGAGTTGCGGTCGTTCATGATTTCCAGCTTGTATTGCGCATACGGTGGCAGCGCAATAAAGTTAGATTTCCCGCTCAATACGTAATTACGGTTGTTTACTTTTGCCGCCAGCTTGCCATCGCCAGCCATACCGGTTTTAACAATGATCCCGGAGCGCTGACGCTCTTTGCTCAGGCCGAAATCTCCGCCCGCCCAGGCAACAGACCCCTGTGAAGAGAAATTCATATTGGTTGAGTTATCCCCTGAACGGGTAACCGAGACGGTCCCGGCGTTATATTTGGTGTCGTAGCTCATGTTGCCGTTAACGGAGTAATTGTTTCCGTAATTCTGTTCGCCGCTCAGGCGCGTGGATGCCGAGATCCCAGCCGAGGTAATCGGTCCATCTTCAAACTGTTTGCGGGCACTGATATTGCCTTGCGTTGCGCCGTAACGATCGCGCGATGCCCCAAAACTCAGCCAGGATGCCAGTGGCAATGAGAGGTCGAGGCTGACATAACGTTCCTGGCGACCGTCATCGTTGGTGTTGTTGTAGTAATAACGCTGTACCCCGGCGCGCAGACCAACGGTGGCATAACGTCCGGCGTACAGTGTGGTGCTGTAATCCAGGTTGCGGTATTTGTTGCCCGAGTAGCGGTTTTCCGTCTGGCTCACCGTCAGTGAGCCCCCGTGCGGAATAAAGCTACCGAGGTTAATCGTGCCGCCAATCGAGTAGTTGTCACGCTCCTGAACGGGCAAACGGTCGCCGATTTTACTGTCTTCACGTGACGCCCACATCGAACCAAACCCGCCTGGCGCATTCAGGTTCACGTTACTGACGTTACGCCAGCTACCGTCGTTCGCCATCAGCGTTTGCGTCGCCACGCTCACGTACTCATTCACGTTTAAAGTCAGATCGGTTTCGTTTACCGCGTTGGAGTCAAAGCCGTAAACCGTGGATTTGATGCTCAGACCCGAGAGGATAGCCAGGGTCAGAGAGCCCGCACCACCGGCAATCCAGGTCTGTTCACTGCCTAAATCGCGGTAGTGATTACGCTTGTAGCTCACGCGATCGTAATCAAGCGAACCGCCAAAGACCTGCCATGAGATCTCATCCAGCCCGGCCGCCTGCTGGCGCGCAAAGATTTTGTTCACGCGGCTGACGCGCGTATTCACAGTACGGCCATTAACGACAATATCCACCGTGACGTCATAAACCCCGTAAGGGAAACGGCTGGTGTCAATTTCGTAGCTACCCATGTTGAAGTTCTGAACGCTCAATAAGCGTCCGTCACGAAAAACGTGTACCTCACCCGCTGCTGGCAGGAAAACGGTAATCGGGGTCAGTGACAGGGAGGTATTTTCAACCACGGTACTGCCTTTGTTGCCATAGCTGGCACCGTAGATTTTTCCGCCATTCAAGGCATTAAGGCTGGCAATAGATTGCACGTTCCATGTATCAAGCATCCCCATTGCCAGGCGATAGCCTTCATAGTCTCGCTCGTACATCGCGCGATAGACCTTGCTGGAGCCATTGCTCTCGCCAATACCGTATACCGAACCGTTAATGTTGAAGTGGTGCTCACGCAGAGATGTCGTGTTATCCAGTGTTAAGTAGCTGCGCGAACTGCTGCCATTCTGATAGTCGTTGTAGTAGGTGCCAAAATTGTAATTCAGCACGTTAGACAGCCGATCGACGCTGGACGGGCCTAACAACGTGCTGCGCGCCACAACCGCCTCGGTCAGTGCGTCCCTGCTGACAATCATCTCCAGGTGAAATGATGACACGTTCAGCTGTAAGCGGGCTTCAGGTGTCAGTGCAATCGATGTGTTGTCGACAAATTTAACATCACCTATTTTTTCTACCATCGCGCGCGTTTTATCCGACAGCACGGCATTATTGGGCAGATCGGAAACCATAATCGACTTCACGGCAATATTACCGTCGACCAGGGAGATCACCGCATCAGCTATCTTTTGCTGGCTTTTTTCATCCGTTTCTTGATATCGAATAAACACCGGAACCGTCATTCCCTGCTCAAGCGAACGAGCAAAAGCACCGGGAATAACGTAATTACCGATCTTAACGGGCGCTGAATGAGCAAACCCTGGTGTTAACGCTAAAGAGAGAAATACACTCCCCTCAACAAGATATTTAAATGACATACGCATCCTTACACTTCGGCATTTATTATGGGTACCGATAATGGCGTTGTTCATTACTTCACTGTAATAAATTGCTTGCCATGCCAAATACCAATACGGGTACGGCTGTTAGATACATCACTTTTCTGAAGTCTTATTTTTGTCCCTGGCATGACGTAGTAACGTTCGCGGCAACCTTTACCCTGATCCAGAGCGGGATCTTTGCACACGCCGTAGGCAATAACGCGGAAAGAGACATTGCCGGTGTTGGTGATAAGATCGCCCTGTCGGCTGTAATCAAAACGCTCCTTACGTGGAGCGACCACAAGGATAGTCCCAATTTCCGCCGAAGCCGTTGCGGTGGCGGCTTTACCGGCTTTGGTCGCAACGCTTTCACTTACCGGTTCATCAATCCATTGCAGGCGATAATAGCGCTCCTTATCGTCCTCTGGCCCTTTATAGAAAAAGCGAAAAACATCTTTCGCATCGCCAGGAAGAATCAGGTTTGCGGGTGTCGATAATAATTCACCTGGATTTGCCAAATTCATTTCCACACCACCCGGTAGCGGCGATGAAAGTTGTTTTACCGTCACGCTGACATAGCGTGCTGAATCAGTTGTGTTAATAATTTCTTTCGATAATGAACTCTCGTCAGAAGTCATTATCGACGTGATATCACCCACATTAATTGCCCAGCTGGAAAAAGATGTAGCGATCCCCACCAATATGGCAATTGGTAAATATTTATTCATCTGTCAATTCCTGATAAATTCGGGAGAATAAATCTCCCGAATTTTTATTCATTACGCTGGGGTAGTCCAGGTCGCGTTGAACTGAACTTTAACATCGCCAGTCCAGTAGCCATCAGGCAGCGTTGAATAGTCAGTTACAGCCGTAGAACCATCAGACGTTGCAGATGCAATAGAGAACTTGAAGCTAGACTGATCGCTCACACGGTCTGCGCCGTTATAGGCGCCATCAGCCATCAGGCTTTCCAGACCAGAGGTTGAAGAGGAGTTCACCAGTACAGTCTCAGCAGAGCTGGAAAGTGCAGCACCATTCCATGCAACACCGACATCCAGCGTAGATGCATCGCCGCTTGCATTGGTCAGAGTATTGCTGATGACCTGTGCAGTCAGCTCAAAGTCTGTTGCACTTTCCTGTCCCTGAATCGTAATGTCAAAAGCACCGTCCTGAGTATTAAACCCGTTCAGGCCTTCCGCATACTGGAAAGTCAGAGAGTTCAGTGGAGTAACAACCAACATGCTGGTTGTATCTTTTGTTGCAGTTGCATCCCAAGATGCCGTTGCAGATGCAGTTACATCAGCCATCGCATTTGCTGCTGCGAATACAGAAGCCAGAGAGGCCACCAGTAATAACTTTTTCATTTTCTTCTCCTAAGAAAGACGCGCAACCAGGTACTGTTCATATAAGAAACCAGGGTGCTCCATTTAATTGCGAGCGAGATTTGCTGCGCCAAAAAAGTATTATTCGAAACATGTTTAACGACAACATGACGTAATACGAAAAACCTCATATTCTTTAAGAAATTTCCTACAAGAAACATGTACAAAAACATTTTTGTAAATATATAAATCCATAAAAAGACATATAAGCAGATGTTATAACTGAGAATTTGTATTTGTAAGGTCATTAACCCTGTTTTTGCTTTTTGATACAAATCAAAATTAAAAATAGACTTACAAAACCAAAAACACATTTTAAATCAATAAACTATAGAGGCTACGCAAAAACAAAAAACTTGTTAAAAATTTGCTGTGAAAATGCACCTTTTTAGTAAAGGTGGAAATAATCCTACGCAAAACAAATAAAAAAAGGAAAAATCCTACAATGGAGTTGAATAACAATCCCGTTTCAACCTTTTATTTTTTACAAACAACAGCAAATATAAGAATATTCCTCGAATAATGAAATACTCCTGGAATAATGATTAAATTCTTACTTTATGTATGGATTTATTAATGTGACGTAGTGAGCATGTTCGGCTTTTCCAGACAGGGTAGCCAAATCGCCCCCAGGCCCCCTTTGCCCTAATCAGACAATTCCCGACAGTCTTCCATATTTCCTCCATTTTTCCGCTGCTTTAGCTGACTAAACTAGTATCATTCCCCGAAGTGTTTCAGGATGAGAACGTATAACGATGAAAGGCAGTAACAAATCCCGCTGGGCAATCGCCGCTGGCATCATTGTGGTGGTCCTTGCCGCCGCCTGGTACTGGCACAGCCAATCCGCTAACGCCCCGGCACCTGCAGGGGCCAACAGCCCGACACAGCGACCCGCAGAGGGTGGCCGACGCGGCATGCGCGGCGGGGCACTGGCACCGGTTCAGGCTGCTACGGCGATCAATAAAGCCGTTCCGCGTTATCTAACGGGTCTGGGGACCATTACCGCCGCCAACACCGTGACGGTGCGCAGCCGCGTCGACGGTCAGCTTCAGGCCATTCACTTCCAGGAAGGGCAGCAGGTCAAAACCGGTGACTTGCTCGCGGAAATCGATCCGAGCCAGTTCAAGGTTGCCCTCGCCCAGGCGCAGGGCCAGCTCGCGAAAGACAAAGCCACCCTCGCCAACGCTCGCCGCGATCTGGCGCGCTACCAGCAGTTGGTGAAAACCAACCTCGTGTCACGTCAGGAGCTGGACACCCAGCAGTCGCTGGTCAGCGAAACGCAGGGCACCATCAAAGCCGACGAAGCCGCCGTCGCCAGCGCACAGCTGCAGCTGGACTGGAGCCGCATTACCGCGCCGATTGACGGACGCGTGGGCCTTAAACAGGTCGATATCGGCAACCAAATCTCCAGCGGGGACACCACGGGCATCGTAGTCATCACCCAGACTCACCCTATCGATTTAGTCTTTACCCTGCCGGAAAGTGAAATTGCGACCGTGGTGCAGGCGCAGAAAGCCGGAAAGGGGCTGGTGGTGGAAGCCTGGGACCGCACCAACAAGCTGAAGCTGAGCGAAGGTTCGCTGCTCAGTCTGGATAACCAGATCGACACCACCACCGGCACCATCAAGCTTAAGGCGCGCTTTAACAACCAGGACGATGCCCTCTTCCCGAACCAGTTCGTCAATGCGCGAATGCTGGTCGCGACCGAAGAGAACGCGGTGGTGATCCCAACGGCTGCGCTGCAGATGGGTAATGAAGGAAACTTCGTCTGGGTGCTGAACAGCGACAATAAAGTCAGTAAACATCTGGTGAAAACCGGGATTCAGGACAGCCAGACGGTAGTGATCGCCGCCGGCCTTTCCGCAGGCGACCGCGTGGTGACAGACGGCATTGACCGCCTGACGGAAGGCGCGAAAGTGGAAGTGGTTGAACCGGTGAAACAGGGAGCGAAAGCCTGATGCAGGTGATGCCACCAGGCTCTACAGGTGGGCCATCACGCCTGTTTATTATGCGACCTGTCGCCACCACGCTATTGATGGTGGCGATCCTGCTCGCCGGGATTATCGGCTACCGCTTCCTGCCCGTCTCCGCGCTGCCGGAAGTGGATTACCCGACCATTCAGGTTGTGACGCTCTATCCCGGCGCCAGCCCGGATGTCGTGACGTCCGCCATTACCGCGCCGCTGGAGCGCCAGTTTGGGCAGATGTCTGGCCTGAAGCAGATGTCCTCGCAAAGCTCCGGTGGGGCATCCGTCGTGACGCTGCAGTTCCAGCTAACGCTCTCGCTGGACGTCGCCGAGCAGGAGGTGCAGGCCGCGATTAACGCCGCGACCAACCTGCTGCCGTCGGACCTGCCTAACCCGCCGGTCTACAGCAAGGTGAACCCGGCGGATCCGCCGATCATGACGCTCGCCGTGACCTCCTCCGCCATGCCGATGACGCAGGTGGAAGACATGGTCGAAACCCGCGTGGCGCAGAAAATTTCGCAGGTCTCGGGCGTGGGTCTCGTTACGCTGGCAGGCGGCCAGCGCCCGGCCGTTCGCGTGAAGTTGAACGCGCAGGCGATTGCCGCGCTGGGCCTGACCAGCGAAACTATCCGCACCGCCATCAGCAATGCCAACGTCAACTCGGCGAAAGGCTCGCTGGACGGCCCTACCCGCGCCGTGACGCTTTCCGCCAACGACCAGATGCAGTCTGCCGATGAATACCGTCAGCTCATTGTGGCCTACCAGAACGGTGCACCGATCCGTCTGGGCGACGTGGCGACCGTGGAGCAAGGGGCGGAAAACAGCTGGCTGGGGGCGTGGGCCAACAGGCAGCAGGCGATCGTGATGAACGTGCAGCGCCAGCCGGGCGCGAACATCATCGACACCGCCGACAGCATTCGCACCATGCTTCCGCAGCTCATTGAAAGCCTGCCGAAATCGGTCAGCGTGAAGGTGCTCTCTGACCGCACCACCAACATTCGCGCCTCGGTCACCGATACCCAGTTCGAACTGATGCTGGCAATTGCGCTGGTGGTGATGATCATTTACCTGTTCCTGCGCAACGTCCCGGCCACCATTATCCCCGCCGTCGCCGTGCCGCTCTCGCTGGTCGGCACCTTTGCGGTAATGGTGTTCCTCGATTTCTCGATCAATAACCTCACGCTGATGGCGCTGACTATCGCCACCGGGTTCGTGGTGGATGACGCCATCGTCGTTATCGAGAACATTTCGCGCTATATCGAAAAAGGCGAGAAGCCCTTAGCCGCCGCGCTGAAGGGCGCAGGTGAGATCGGCTTCACCATTATCTCGTTGACCTTCTCGCTGATTGCGGTGCTGATCCCGCTGCTGTTTATGGGTGATATCGTCGGGCGGCTGTTCCGCGAGTTTGCCGTGACGCTGGCGGTGGCGATCCTCATCTCCGCTGTGGTCTCGCTGACCCTGACGCCAATGATGTGCGCCCGCATGCTGAGCCACGAATCACTGCGCAAGCAAAACCGCTTCTCGCGCGCGTCCGAGCGCATGTTCGAGCGCATTATTGCCGCCTATGGCCGCGTGCTGGCGAAAGTCCTGAACCATCCGTGGGCGACGCTCGGCGTGGCGCTGGGCACGCTGGCGCTCAGCGTGATGCTGTGGGTTTTCATTCCGAAAGGTTTCTTCCCGATCCAGGATAACGGCATTATTCAGGGCACGCTTCAGGCGCCACAGTCGGTTTCCTTCGCGAACATGGCGCAGCGCCAGCAGCAGGTCTCTGAAATTATTATGAAAGACCCGGCGGTGGAGAGCCTGACCTCCTACGTCGGCGTGGACGGCACCAACCCGTCTCTCAACAGCGCGCGCCTGCAGATCAACCTCAAGCCGCTGGATGACCGCGACGACCGCGTTAACGCCGTCATTGAGCGTCTGCAAAACGCCGTGGCGCGCGTACCGGGCATTGAGCTCTACCTGCAGCCGATTCAGGATTTGACCATCGATACCCAGGTGAGCCGTACGCAGTACCAGTTTACGCTGCAGGCCACGACGCTTGATACACTCAGTACCTGGGTACCGCAGTTGGTCGATAAACTGAAAGCGCTACCGCAGCTCTCGGACGTCAGCAGCGACTGGCAGGACAAAGGGCTGGCGGCCTACGTGAACGTCAACCGCGACACCGCCAGCCGTCTGGGCATTACCATGGCGGACGTGGACAACGCCCTGTATAACGCATTTGGTCAGCGCCTGATTTCCACCATCTATACCCAGGCGAACCAGTATCGCGTGGTGCTGGAGCACAACACGGATAACACGCCGGGCCTCGCCGCGCTGGACTCGGTGCGCCTGACCAGCAAAGACGGCGGTATCGTGCCGCTAAGCGCCATTGCCAGCGTGGAGGAGCGCTATACCCCGCTGTCGATCAATCACCTGGATCAGTTCCCGTCCACCACCATTTCGTTTAACGTGCCGGACGGATACTCGCTGGGCGAAGCGGTAGAGTCCATTCTTAGCGCCGAAAAAGAACTCAGCTTCCCGTCTGATATTCAGACCCAGTTCCAGGGGAGCACGCTGGCGTTCCAGGCCGCACTGGGCAACACCGTCTGGCTGATCGTGGCCGCGGTGGTTGCGATGTACATCGTCCTCGGCGTGCTGTATGAGAGCTTTATCCACCCGATTACTATCCTCTCCACCCTGCCGACAGCAGGCGTGGGAGCGCTGCTGGCGCTGATGCTGGCGGGCAGCGAGCTGGACGTTATTGCCATCATCGGCATTATCCTGCTGATCGGTATCGTGAAGAAAAACGCCATCATGATGATCGACTTCGCCCTTGCCGCCGAGCGCGAGCAAGGCATGTCGCCACGTGATGCCATCTTCCAGGCGTGCCTGCTGCGTTTTCGTCCGATCCTGATGACCACCCTCGCCGCCCTGCTGGGCGCGCTGCCGCTGATGCTCAGCACCGGCGTCGGCGCGGAGCTGCGCCGTCCGCTGGGGATCGGTATGGTCGGCGGTCTGCTGGTGAGCCAGGTGCTGACGCTGTTCACCACGCCGGTGATCTACCTGCTGTTTGACCGTCTTGCGTTGTGGACCAAAAGCCGCTTCCCGAAACGTGAAGAGGAGGCGTAAGTGAAGTTTTTTGCCCTCTTCATTTACCGCCCGGTGGCGACAATTTTACTTTCCGTCGCCATTACCCTGTGCGGCGTGCTGGGTTTCCGGCTACTGCCGGTCGCCCCGCTGCCGCAGGTGGATTTCCCGGTGATCATGGTCAGCGCCTCGCTGCCGGGCGCATCGCCGGAAACCATGGCCTCGTCGGTCGCCACGCCGCTGGAACGCTCGCTCGGAAGGATTGCAGGCGTCAACGAAATGACCTCCAGCAGCTCGCTGGGCAGCACGCGCATTATTCTGGAATTCAGCTTCGACCGGGATATTAACGGTGCCGCCCGCGACGTGCAGGCGGCGATCAACGCCGCACAAAGCCTGCTCCCGAGCGGGATGCCGAGCCGCCCAACCTACCGCAAGGCCAACCCGTCCGACGCGCCGATCATGATCCTGACGCTAACCTCGGACACGTACTCTCAGGGGCAGCTGTACGACTTTGCGTCAACCCAGCTGGCGCAGACGATCTCCCAGATCGACGGCGTCGGTGATGTGAGCGTCGGCGGAAGCTCCCTGCCCGCCGTGCGCGTGGGGCTGAATCCGCAGGCGCTGTTCAACCAGGGCGTGTCGCTGGACGACGTGCGTTCCGCCATCAGCAACGCCAACGTGCGTAAACCGCAGGGGGCGATTGAGGACGGCAGCCACCGCTGGCAGCTCCAGACCAATGACGAACTGAAAACCGCCGCCGAATACCAGCCTCTGATCATTCACTACAACAACGGCGCGGCGGTGCGTTTAAGCGACGTTGCCAGCGTCACCGATTCGGTGCAGGACGTGCGTAACGCCGGGATGACCAACGCCAAACCTGCCATTCTGCTGATGATCCGCAAGCTGCCGGAGGCCAACATCATCCAGACGGTCAACAGCATCCGCGAGCGCTTGCCGGAGCTGCAGGAGACCATCCCGGCCGCCATTGATTTGCAGATTGCGCAGGATCGCTCCCCCACCATTCGCGCCTCGCTTGAAGAGGTGGAGCAAACGCTGATCATCTCCGTGGCGCTGGTGATCCTGGTGGTGTTCCTGTTCCTGCGATCGGGTCGTGCGACGCTGATCCCTGCTGTTGCCGTCCCGGTCTCGCTGATTGGCACCTTTGCGGCCATGTATCTGTGCGGCTTTAGCCTCAACAACCTGTCGCTGATGGCGCTGACTATTGCGACGGGTTTTGTGGTGGATGACGCCATCGTGGTGCTGGAGAATATCTCCCGCCATCTGGAAGCGGGGGTAAAACCGCTGCAGGCCGCGCTTCAGGGAACGCGTGAAGTGGGCTTTACGGTGCTCTCCATGAGCCTGTCGCTGGTGGCAGTGTTCCTGCCGCTGCTGCTGATGGGCGGACTGCCGGGCCGGCTGCTGCAGGAGTTTGCCGTCACGCTTTCGGTCGCCATCGGTATCTCGCTGGTAATTTCCCTGACGCTCACGCCGATGATGTGCGGCTGGATGCTCAAGCGCAGCAAACCCCACTCACAGCCGCGCCGTAAAGGTTTTGGTCGTGTTCTGATGGCGATGCAGGAAGGCTACGGTAAATCGCTGAAGTGGGTGCTGAACCATACGCGGCTGGTCGGGCTGGTGCTGATCGCCACCATCGGGCTCAACGTCTGGATGTATATCACCATCCCGAAAACCTTCTTCCCCGAGCAGGACACCGGCGTGCTGATGGGGGGGATTCAGGCGGACCAGAGCATTTCGTTCCAGGCGATGCGCGGCAAGCTGCAGGACTTTATGAAGATCATTCGTGAAGATCCCGCGGTGGATAACGTCACCGGCTTTACCGGCGGGTCGCGCGTTAACAGCGGGATGATGTTTATTACCCTCAAGCCCCGCGACGAGCGTAACCTTACCGCGCAGCAGGTGATTGACCGCCTGCGCGTGAAGCTCGCTAAAGAGCCGGGCGCGAACCTGTTTTTGATGGCCGTTCAGGATATCCGCGTCGGCGGTCGTCAGGCCAACGCCAGCTATCAGTACACCCTGCTCTCGGATGATTTAGCCGCCCTGCGCGAGTGGGAGCCGAAGATCCGCAAGGCGCTGGCCGCCCTGCCGGAGCTGGCCGACGTCAACTCGGATCAGCAGGACAACGGCGCGGAGATGGCGCTCACCTACGACCGCGAAACCATGTCGCGGCTGGGCATTGACGTCGCAGCGGCTAACAGCCTGCTGAACAACGCTTTTGGTCAGCGCGAGATTTCTACCATCTATCAGCCGATGAACCAGTACAAGGTGGTGATGGAGGTTGACCCGCGCTACACCCAGGACATCAGCGCGCTGGACAAGATGTTTGTCATCAACAGCGACGGCAAGGCCATTCCGCTGTCGTACTTCGCCAGCTGGCAGCCGTCGAATGCGCCGCTGTCGGTTAACCATCAGGGCCTTTCGGCCGCCTCGACCATTTCGTTTAACCTGCCAACCGGCTCGTCGCTCTCAGAGGCCAGCGATGCCATCAACCGCGCCATGACGCAACTTGGCGTGCCGTCCACCGTGCGCGGCAGCTTTGCCGGCACGGCGCAGGTGTTCCAGGAGACGATGAACTCGCAGGTGATTTTGATTCTGGCGGCGATTGCCACGGTTTATATTGTGCTGGGCGTGCTGTATGAGAGCTACGTTCACCCGCTGACCATTCTCTCGACGCTCCCGTCGGCGGGCGTGGGGGCGCTGCTGGCGCTGGAATTGTTCGGTGCCCCGTTCAGCCTCATCGCGCTCATCGGGATCATGCTATTAATCGGCATTGTGAAGAAAAACGCGATTATGATGGTCGACTTCGCGCTGGACGCCCAGCGTAACGGTAACCTGACGCCGGAGGAGGCGATTTTCCAGGCCTGCCTGCTGCGCTTCCGCCCGATCATGATGACCACCCTGGCGGCGCTGTTTGGCGCCCTGCCGCTGGTCATATCCGGCGGTGACGGTGCCGAACTGCGTCAGCCGCTGGGGATCACCATCGTCGGCGGGCTGGTGATGAGCCAGCTGCTGACGCTGTACACCACGCCGGTGGTCTATCTGTTCTTTGACCGCCTGCGGCTGCGCTTTTCACGTAAAAAGAGAACCACGGTGACCGAGTAAATGACCGACCTCCCCAATAACGTTCGCTGGCAGCTGTGGATAGTCGCGTTCGGCTTCTTTATGCAGTCGCTGGATACGACCATCGTTAATACGGCCCTCCCCTCAATGGCGAAAAGCCTGGGAGAGAGCCCGCTGCACATGCATATGGTGATTGTCTCCTACGTGCTGACGGTTGCGGTCATGCTGCCTGCCAGCGGCTGGCTGGCGGACAAAGTGGGCGTGCGTAATATCTTTTTTACCGCCATCGTGCTGTTTACCACCGGATCGCTGTTTTGCGCACAGGCCAACACCCTCGACCAGTTGGTGATGGCGCGGGTGCTGCAGGGCATCGGCGGGGCGATGATGGTGCCGGTCGGGCGGCTGACGGTGATGAAGATTGTGCCGCGCGAGCAGTATATGGCGGCGATGACCTTTGTGACGTTACCAGGCCAGGTGGGACCGCTGCTGGGCCCGGCGCTCGGCGGCATTCTGGTGGAGTACGCCTCCTGGCACTGGATTTTCTTAATCAACCTGCCGGTTGGCATCATCGGCGCCATCGCCACCCTTACGCTGATGCCGAACTACAAAATGCAGACGCGGCGCTTTGATTTCTTCGGCTTTATCCTGCTGGCGGCGGGCATGGCGACGCTCACACTGGCGCTCGACGGGCAAAAGGGGCTGGGCATTTCGTCCCTGACGCTGGGGATGCTGGTTGTTATCGGCATCACCGCCATACTGTGGTATCTGTGGCATGCTCGCGAGAATGACAAGGCGCTGTTCAGTCTGAATTTATTCAAAAACGCCACCTACCGTCTTGGCCTGTTCGGCAGCTTCGCCGGGCGTATTGGCAGCGGGATGCTGCCGTTTATGACGCCTGTATTTTTACAGATCGGCATGGGCTTCTCGCCGTTCCACGCCGGGCTAATGATGATCCCGATGGTGCTCGGCAGCATGGGGATGAAACGTATCGTGGTGCAGGTGGTGAACCGCTTTGGCTACCGCCACGTTCTGGTCGCCGCCACCCTGGGGCTGGCGCTGGTAAGCCTGCTGTTTATGGTCGTGGCGCTAATGGGCTGGTATTACGCCCTGCCGCTGGTGCTCTTCTGCCAGGGGATCATTAACTCCATGCGCTTCTCGTCGATGAACACCCTGACGCTGAAGGACCTGCCGGACGAGTTGGCGAGCAGCGGCAACAGCCTGCTGTCGATGGTCATGCAGCTCTCCATGAGCGTCGGCGTGACCATTGCGGGCTTGCTGCTCGGCATGTACGGGCAGCACCATCTGAGCGTGGACACGCCCGTTGCGCATCAGGTCTTTTTATATACTTATCTCAGCATGGCGGTGATTATCGCCCTGCCCGCCGTCATCTTCGCCAGAGTCCCGAATGACACCACTAAGAACGTCGTGATCCGACGCGGCAAAAGGAGTGCACCATGAAATTCTGGCGTCCGGGTATTACCGGCAAACTCTTTGTGGCGATTTTTGCCACCTGTATCGTCCTGCTGATCACCATGCACTGGGCGGTGCGGGTCAGCTTTGAGCGCGGGTTTATTGACTACATCAAACACGGCAACGAGCAGCGCCTGCAGGGATTAAGCGATGCGCTGGGCGAGCAGTATACGCAGCATGGCAACTGGCGGTTCCTGCGCAATAATGACCGATTTATCTTCCAGATCCTGCGCTCGCTGGAACACGATAATGACGACGACCGCCCGGGGCCGGGCATGCCGCCGCACGGCTGGCGCACCCAGTTTTGGGTGATAGACCAGAACATGCGCACGCTGGTTGGCCCGCGCGCACCAATACCGCCGGACGGCACACGGCGCGCCATCACCGCTAACGGCGCCACGGTAGGCTGGGTTATCGCCTCGCCGGTTGAACGCCTGACGCGCAATACCGATATCAACTTTGACCGCCAGCAGCGTCAGACCAGCTGGCTGATTGTCGCCCTGTCGACACTGCTCGCCGCGCTCGCCACCTTCCCGCTGGCGCGCGGCTTGCTCGCCCCGGTTAAACGGCTGGTGGAGGGCACCCACAAGCTGGCCGCCGGAGACTTTTCCACCCGCGTCGACACCCGCAGCCAGGACGAACTGGGCAAACTGGCGCAGGATTTTAACCAGCTCGCCAGCACGCTGGAGAAGAACCAACAGATGCGCCGCGACTTTATGGCCGACATTTCCCACGAGCTGCGCACCCCGCTGGCGGTGCTGCGCGGCGAGCTGGAGGCCATACAGGACGGCGTGCGTCAATTCACGCCCGAGTCCGTGGCCTCGCTGCAGGCGGAGGTCGGTACGCTGACCAAACTGGTGGACGACCTGCACCAGCTCTCCATGTCCGACGAAGGCGCGCTGGCCTACCAGAAAGCGCCGGTGGACGTCATCAATATTCTGGAAGTGATCAGCGGCGCCTTCCGCGAGCGCTTTGCCAGCCGCAACCTGAAAATCGACCTCTCTCTGCCGGACAGCGCGGTGGTGTTTGGCGATAAAGACAGGCTGATGCAGTTGTTCAACAACCTGCTGGAAAACAGCCTACGCTACACCGACAGCGGCGGTGGGCTGCATATTTCCGGGAGGCAGGAAAACGGGCGCTTTGCCCTCACCTTTGCGGATTCCGCCCCCGGCGTGCAGGATGCGCAGCTGGAGAGACTGTTTGAGCGGTTTTATCGCACCGAAGGATCGCGCAACCGCGCCAGCGGCGGCTCCGGGCTGGGGCTGGCGATTTGCGTCAACATCGTCGAGGCCCACAACGGCACCCTCCGCGCCGCCCATTCGCCTTTTGGCGGGGTTAGCATTACAGTAGAGTTACCTCTGGAACGGGATTTATCGAGAGAAGCATGACCGAGTTACCGATTGACGAAAACACGCCACGCATTTTGATTGTGGAAGACGAGCCTAAGCTTGGGCAGTTACTGATCGACTATTTACGCGCGGCAAGCTATGCCCCGTCGCTGATTAATCATGGCGATCGGGTGTTGCCCTATGTACGCCAGACGCCGCCGGATCTGATCCTGCTCGACCTGATGCTGCCGGGTACTGACGGCCTGACCCTGTGCCGCGAAATTCGTCGTTTCTCTGACGTGCCCATCGTGATGGTGACCGCCAAAATTGAAGAGATCGACCGCCTGCTGGGACTTGAAATAGGTGCAGACGATTACATCTGTAAACCCTACAGCCCGCGTGAAGTGGTCGCCCGCGTGAAAACCATTCTGCGCCGCTGCAAACCACAGCGCGAACTTCAGGTGCTCGACGCCGAGAGCCCGCTGATTGTCGACGAAAGCCGCTTCCAGGCAAGCTGGCGCAGCAAGCTGCTGGACCTGACGCCTGCGGAGTTCCGCCTGCTGAAAACCCTCTCCCACGAGCCGGGAAAAGTGTTCTCCCGCGAACAGCTGCTGAACCACCTGTATGACGATTACCGCGTCGTGACCGACCGCACCATCGACAGCCATATTAAAAACCTGCGTCGCAAGCTGGAGGCGCTGGATGCCGATCAGTCGTTCATTCGCGCGGTGTATGGCGTAGGGTATCGGTGGGAAGCGGATGCCTGCAGGATTGTGTAACGTTTCACCTCTGAAACCCGCCTCAGGCGGGTTTTTCTTTTCTGGAATCAATCCATGAATCAACCATACTCTTTTTACCGGTTCGCTTATTTATAACTGGTGCTGATAATTTTACTTTCGATAAAGAGGTACCTATGTCTGGTTGGTTCGAATTAAGTAAAAGCAGTGATGGTCAGTTCAGGTTTGTGCTGAAAGCTGGCAACGGTGAGATCATTCTTACCAGCGAGCTTTATACCAGCAAAAGTGCGGCAGAAAACGGCATTGCTTCCGTACGCACAAACAGCCCCCTGGACGAGCGCTTTGATAAGAAAACGGCCTCGAACGGGAAGTTCCATTTCAATCTAAAGGCGGGCAACCATCAGGTGATTGGCAGCAGCCAGCTTTATGCAACGGAACAATCGCGTGATAAGGGTATAGCCTCGGTCAAAACCAACGGGTCTAGCCAGACGGTGAAAGACAACACCTGACAGCACGCCGGGAGCGCGGTGACGCGACCCGGCGCTTTACCTCCCTGCCCCACAGCGCTACAATGCCCGCCCTTAAAGTGGGGGATCTCCCCTTACCGCTGCACCAGGTGCACGCGGATCTGACCTGTCATCAGAACGAGAACAAACATGTTTAAACCGGAACTCCTTTCCCCGGCGGGAACGCTGCAAAATATGCGTTACGCTTTCGCCTATGGTGCCGATGCGGTGTACGCGGGCCAGCCGCGCTACTCGCTGCGCGTGCGCAACAACGAATTCAACCACGAGAACCTGCAGCTCGGCATCAACGAAGCGCATGCCCTGGGCAAAAAATTCTACGTGGTAGTGAACATCGCGCCGCACAACGCCAAGCTGAAAACGTTCATCCGTGACCTGAAGCCCGTCGTGGAGATGGGGCCGGACGCGCTGATCATGTCGGACCCGGGGTTAATCATGCTGGTTCGTGAGCACTTCCCGGAGATGGACATTCACCTCTCCGTGCAGGCCAACGCCGTCAACTGGGCGACGGTGAAGTTCTGGAAGCAGATGGGGCTAACCCGCGTCATTCTGTCTCGCGAACTGTCTCTGGAAGAGATCGAAGAGATCCGCACCCAGGTGCCGGATATGGAAATCGAGATTTTCGTCCACGGTGCGCTGTGCATGGCCTACTCCGGCCGCTGCCTGCTGTCTGGCTATATCAACAAGCGCGACCCGAACCAGGGCACCTGTACCAACGCCTGCCGCTGGGAATATAACGTCCAGGAAGGCAAAGAGGATGACATCGGCAACATCGTCCACAAGCACGAGCCGATCCCGGTGACCAACGTTGAGCCAACGCTGGGCGTCGGCGCGCCAACCGACAGCGTGTTTATGATTGAAGAAGCCAAGCGTCCGGGCGAGTACATGACCGCCTTTGAAGACGAGCATGGCACCTACATCATGAACTCCAAAGACCTGCGCGCCATCGCGCACGTTGAGCGTCTTACCCAGATGGGCGTGCACTCCCTGAAAATCGAAGGCCGCACCAAATCTTACTACTACTGCGCGCGTACCGCGCAGGTGTACCGCAAGGCCATCGACGATGCCGCTGCCGGTAAACCCTTCGATACCACCCTGCTGGAAACGCTCGAAGGTCTGGCGCATCGCGGCTACACCGAAGGCTTCCTGCGCCGTCATACCCACGATGATTATCAGAACTACGAGCACGGCTACTCCATTTCTGAGCGCCAGCAGTTTGTCGGCGATTTCACCGGCGAGCGCAAAGGCGCGCTGGCGGCCGTGGCGGTGAAAAACAAATTCACCAAAGGCGACAGTCTGGAACTCATGACCCCGCAGGGCAACATGAACTTCCGTCTGGAGCATCTGGAAAACAAAAAGGGTGAATCAATTGACGTCGCACCGGGTGATGGACACGTCGTCTGGCTGCCGGTTCCTGAAGAGGTCGAGCTGGAGTTCGCACTGCTGATGCGTAATTTTGAAGGTGAAAACACCCGTAATCCGCACAGTAAATAGTCAATCAACGGGATTTTTTCACGCTGGGATAATTCTTAGAATCGGATCACATACCGCTTCGTTCAATACGGGTATTATCCCCCCGCTGAAAAACATAACCCATAAATGCTAGCTGTACCAGGAACCACCTCCTTAGCCTGCGTAATCTCCCTTACGCGGGCTTATTTTTTGCCTTTCATCCTGTTCTTACCCGCTTTTTTCCTCCCTGAGATACACTCTTACTAACGCTAAAAAAGGGAGCAGCGCGGATGGCAACCTATCCAGACAGTTTACTGATTCTCAACGGCAAAAGTGCGGGCAACGATGTGCTTCGCCAGGCCATTACCGATTTGCGGGAAGACGGTGCGCGCATTCACGTGCGTGTGACGTTTGAAAAAGGCGACGCGGCGCGATATATCGCTGAAGGTATACGCCTGGGCGTCGGAACCATTATTTCCGGCGGCGGCGACGGTACCATTAACGAGATTGCCAGCGCGCTGATTGATCTCAACCCTGAAGATCGTCCGGTCATGGGGATTTTGCCGCTCGGCACGGCAAATGATTTCGCCACCAGCGCGGGGATCCCGGAAGACTTCGGGAAAGCGCTACAGCTGGCAATCCTGGGCAAAGCGACCGCTGTAGACATTGCGCAGGTGAATGATAAAACCTGCTTTATCAATATGGCAACAGGCGGATTCGGTACGCGCATCACCAGCGAAACGCCGGAAAAGCTGAAGGCTGCGCTGGGCGGCGTGTCGTACCTGATCCACGGTCTGATGCGCATGGACACGCTCAAGCCCGACAGCTGTGAAATCCACGGCGAGAATTTTCACTGGCAGGGCGACGCGCTGGTGATTGGCATCGGCAACGGGCGTCAGGCGGGCGGTGGGCAGCAGCTTTGCCCGGAGGCGTTGATCAACGACGGTCAATTACAGCTACGCATTTTCACCGGTGACGGCCTGCTGCCTGCGCTATTCACTACGCTGACGCAGCCGGAAGAGAGTCCAAATATCATCGCCGGGAAATCGGCATGGTTTGAGGTGAATGCCCCACACGGGATGACCTTTAACCTCGACGGGGAACCTCTGAGCGGTGAGAGGTTCCGCATCGAGGTCCTTCCGGGCGCGCTGCAGTGCAGGCTGCCGCCGGACTGTCAGCTTCTGCGCTGATGGCTTGCCGGGTGGCGGCTACGCCTTACCCAGCCTACATGACGATTGCGCTGACGGTTTGCCGGGGGCGGCTACGTTTTCTCCCTCTCCCTGTGGGAGAGGGCCGGGGTGAGGGCACCAGACAGCACCCCACTAATACACCGCCACCTCCCGCGCCATCTCGCGGGAATAATGCTGTGAGGCATTGACCAGCATCCGCGTATAGTCGGTTTTGGCCTGCCCGGCCACCAGCGCGTCGACGGTCAGGCTTTCGAGAATTTTGCCGTACTGCATTACCGCCACCGTCTGGCACAGGTGGGCAATCACGCCCAGATCGTGCGTCACCATCAGGTAGGTCAAATTTGACTCACGCTGAAGCTCCGCAAGCAGGTTGAGGATTTCCGCCTGCACGGAGACGTCCAGCGCCGAGGTCGGTTCATCCAGCAGCAGCACCTGCGGCTCCAGAATCAGCGCTCTTGCTATCGCCACGCGCTGGCGCTGGCCGCCGGAAAGCTGGTGCGGATAGCGGTCGCGAAACGCCCGGTTTAATCCCACTTTATCCAGCAACGTATAAATACGTCTGTCGCGGTCTTTTATGCCGTGGATCTGCAGCGGTTCTTCCAGAATATCACCGATGGTGTGGCGCGGATGCAGCGAGCCGTACGGGTCCTGAAATACCATCTGCACCCGACGGCACCGTTCCTGACTGATACGCTTTTCCAGCGGCTTGCCGTCAATCGCCAGCTCACCGTCCCAGTGGGTAAACAGCCCTGCCAGACATTTCAGCACCGTGGTTTTGCCCGAACCGGACTCCCCCACCAGGCCATAAATCTCTCCCACTTTGACGCTGATATTCACATCGTCCAGCACCTGATTGCGCTTCTCTCCCTCGCCGAACGCCAGGTTGAGGTGGTTAATTTCGATCATCTCTGCTCCTTACTCGGTGAGCCAGCTGGCCTGACGCTGCAATACCGGCAGCGTCGCACGGCGATGGTTGATTTCTGGCAGCGCGCTAATTAAACCCTGCGTGTACGGATGCTTCGCGTTGTGCAGATCCTTCGCGGCAATGGACTCCACCACGCGACCGGCGTACATCACCAGTACCCGATCGCAGAAGCTGCGCACCAGGTTAATGTCGTGGCTGATAAAGATCAGCCCCAGACCGCGGGACTGCACCAGATCGTCCAGCAGGCCGAGCACCTGCAGGCGCACCGACACGTCCAGCGCCGAGGTGGGTTCATCGGCAATCACCAGCTCCGGGTCAGTAATCAGCATCATGGCGATCATGATGCGCTGCCCCTGCCCGCCGGAAATCTCGTGCGGATAGAGGCGATACACCCGCTCGGGCTGGCGAATACGCACCACGTCGAGCATTTCCAGCACTTTGGCTTTGGCTTCGGCCCTGCGCCCCGGATGATGGGTCAGCCAGGCTTCGGCAATTTGATCGCCCACGCAAACCACCGGGTTGAGCGAGTATTTCGGGTCTTGCATGATCATCGAAATCCGCTTGCCGCGAATCCCACGCATCTGCGCCTCGCTGACAGATTGTAAATCGACGTCGCCAAACTGCATCCGCGCGGCGCTGATTTGCGCTTTCGCCGGATGCAGGCGCAGCAGCGCCCGCCCGACGGTGGATTTGCCTGAGCCGGACTCGCCGACAATCGCCAGCTTTTCGCGTCCAAGCTGGAAAGAGACACCGCGCACCGCATGGGTTACCGCGCCGCCGTTGATGAAATCGACATGGAGGTCGCGCACGTCGAGCAAAGGGTTATTCGCTGCGAGGATCGAGGATGTCACGTAGGCCATCTCCTAAGAAGTTGAACGCCAGGCTGTTGATCAGGATCGCCAGCCCCGGAATAGTCACTACCCACCAACACTCCATCATGTAGGTGCGACCGCTGGAGATCATCGCGCCCCACTCCGGCTCGGGCGGCTGAGCGCCGAGGCCAAGGAAGCCCAGCCCGGCAGCGGTGAGAATGATCCCCGCCATGTTCATGGTGATACGGATAATCACCGACGGCAGGCACAGCGGCACGATGTGGCGCCACAGCACGCGTACCGATGACGCCCCCTGCAGACGCACGGCGGAGATAAAATCGGCCTGACGCAGGGAGAGCGTTTCGGCGCGCGCCAGACGGGCAATCGGCGGCCAGGCGGTGAGCGTAATCGCAATAACTACGTGCTCCAGCCCGGGACCGAGCGCCGCCACAAACGCCAGCGCCAGCACCAGGCTCGGGAAGGAGATAAAGATATCGGTCACGCGCATCAGCACGGCATCAACCTTGCCGCCAAAATAGCCTGCGGTGACGCCCAGCAGCAGCCCCAGCGGGCCGACGGTCACGGAGACCAGCAGCACGATATAGAGCGTAATGCGCGAGCCGTACACCAGGCGGCTGAAGATGTCGCGGCCAAACTCGTCGGTGCCGAACCAGTTCTGCGCGTTCGGGGCGGCGAGCGCGTTGCTAAGGTCCTGAACCAGCGGGTTGTACGGGGCAATCAGCGGCGCAAAGGCCGCCACGATCAGCAGCAGCAGGATAATCCCGCCGCCAATCGCGGTGAGCGGGTTGCGCGCCATCTTGCCGACAAAACCGGCGGCGCGGCCCAGCGTGCGCCTGATACGCTGGCGGCTTTCGGACGGCCCTGCCCCCAGCGGCGTATCCAGAGAAACGGTCATGATTTCGTCCTCGGGTCAAAGAGTTGATACAGCATGTCGGAGAGCAGGTTGAGCATCACGAAGATAACCCCCACCAGCAGCACGCAGCCCATGACCGCGTTCATATCCCCGAGCAGCAGGCTGCCGGTGAGATACGAACCGAAGCCAGGCCAGGAGAAGACGGTCTCAATCAGCACAGCCCCTTCCAGTAGCGAGCCGTAGGCCAGCGCCACCACCGTCAGCAGCTGAACGAGGATATTGCGAAACGCGTGGTTCCAGATCACCTGACGTTCGGTCAGGCCTTTCACCCGCGCGGTGATGATGAACTCCTGCGACAGCTGCGCCAGCATAAAGCTGCGGGTCATGCGGCTGATGTAGGCCAGCGAGTGGAAGCCGAGCAGGGAAGCGGGCAGTACCAGGTGATTAATGGCGTTCCAGAATACCGCACCGTTTCCGGCCAGCAGCGCATCCACCGTCATGAGCCCGGTGCGGCGCGGGACTAATCCCTCCAGCCCGAGATCCAGACGCCCTGCGCCTCCCACCCAGCCAAGCCAGGCGTAGAACAGCAGCAGCCCCATCATCCCGACCCAGAAAATAGGCGTCGAGTAGCCCGCCAGGCTGATGATGCGCACCACGTAGTCGGAAACGCTGTTACGCCGCGCCGCCGCCAGTACCCCCAGCGGAATGCCCAGGCCCGCGCCGACGATAATCGCCATCGTCGCCAGCTCCAGCGTCGCCGGGAAGACGCGCAGGATATCGGCGGTCACCGGTTTGCCCGTCAGCAGCGCGTTGCCCAGATCGCCGTGCAGAAGGTTGCTGAGGTAGATGCCGAACTGCGTCAGCAGAGATTTATCGAACCCCAGCTGGTGATAGACCTGCTGGTAGGTGCTGTGGTCGGCATCCGGACCAACGATCGCCAGCACCGGGTCGACGGGCATCACGCGGCCGATGAAAAAGGTCAGCAGCAGCAGGCCGAACAGCGTCACCAGCACCTGCGTGAGCCGCTTTGAGAAGCGCCGGGTCCGGGAGCCGGGAGAGAGGATCGCCACGCTCATTTATCACCTCCGGTTTTGTAGACGTCACGCAGGAAAGTGGTGGCCGACGGGTGCGACTGGAAGTTCTTCACCTCGTTACGCACCACCACCGAATCGACCATCTGCGACAGCGGAACCATCGCCGGGATCAGTTCGTCGTAACGCACCTGGATCTGCTGGTAGTCGGCAATCTGTTTTTTCGGATCGCGCTCGAGCAGGGCCTTGTCGATCATTTCGTTAAGCGGCTTATCGTAAAAGCTGGTGCGCCAGCCCTGGAAGTTGGTTAGACGCGCTTCGTCGCTGTTGTCCGGGTTGTAGACCAGCGCGCGCAGGCTGGAGTGCGGGTGCGGCTCTACCCCGCTGCCGCCTCGCCCGACCAGCATGTCGAACCTGCGCTCGCGCATTGCGCCGTAGATCTGGTTCCCGGTGCCGGTGATGATTTTGGCGTTAATGCCCGCCTGCATCAGCGTTGACTGCACGGCGATGGCGATATTGAGGAACGGCTGATCCGCCAGCACGCGCAGGGTGGTGTCGAACCCGTCCGGGTAGCCCGCCTCCGCCAGCAGCTTTTTGGCGCGAGGGATATCGAGCTTATAGCCCGGGTCCGGCAGTGTTGATGGCATACCCGCCTTGATGGGGCGCTGGTGCAGCACACCGTAGCCCGGCATCAGCGCGTTGTTGATGCCCTGGTAGTCAATCAGGTAGCGCACCGCTTCACGCACCTTCGGGTTAGCGAAATGCGGCTCTTTCATGCTCATCGCCACGTAGTAGACCGTCCCTTTTTGTACGGCTTCGACGGTGAGCTGCGGGTCTTTGCGCAGGGCGTTGATGTCCGCCACCGCCATGTTGTTGGCAATGTCGAGATCCCCCTTTTCAATCATCAGGCGCAGGGTTTGCGACTCCTGGAAATGGCGCAGCACCACGCGACTCATCTTCGGCGCGTCGCGCCAGTAGTGCGGGTTACGCTGCATGCGCAGCACGTCCTTCGCCTGCCAGGTCTCCAGCATAAACGGGCCGGAACCGGCTTCGTTGGTGGTCAGCCAGCGGTTGCCCCAGTCGTTGTTGACCGCGTGCTGCTGTACCGTTTTGCTGTCGAGCACGCCGAGGTTACCCAGCGCGCCGAGGGAGTAAATCACCAGTTGTGGATCGTTGGCCTTTGGCAGGACAATCTGCACCGTGTAAGCATCCGGTGCGCTGATTTGGCTATCGATGTTTTTCTTTGAAAATCCGTAGGATTTCCACACCGACGCCTGCGCAAGGTTGAGGTGCAGCAGGCGGCGCATCGACCAGACCACATCCTCCGCCGTGAGCGGGTTGCCGGAGTGAAACTTCACGTCATCGCGCAGGTGGAAGGTCAGGGTTTGACGGTCCGGCGAAATATCCCATGACTTTGCCAGCGCGGGCCTGACGTTGGTGAGTTCGTTCGGATCCAGCTCCACCAGTGAATCGTAGAGATTGACCACAATGCCGACCACTTCGTTACCGGTCATTGCCGCCGGGTCGAGGGTCAGGAGGTTGTTCATATTCATGCCAATGATGAGCTGGTCGGGAGGCGTTTTTGCGACCGCCGCACCGCTCCCCATCATCAGCGAGAGCGCGAGCAAGCACGCCCCAGCTAAAGGAGATCGTTTCATGTATATATCGCCTGTAGGGTACGTTTTTATGTGTCAGTCGTGGCTGACGGTATTGGCTTCGATATATGCAAAATTAATGTCTTCGCCCAGTCCCGGGCGGGTTGGCAGGCTGACCATGCCGTGTTCATCCATCGGGTCGACCAGGCTGTTGAGGTACGCCGCCGGTTCGTCGTAGTCGAGGAACGGGTGCAGCAGGCCGCGCTCGTACCAGCGGCAGTTTTTGATGGCGCCAATCACCGCCAGGCTCGCCGCGCCGTTGCCGTGCACTTCGCAGTCCATCCCGAAGGCTTCCGCCAGGTTCGCCACCTTCAGCGTCGGAGAAATGCCGCCCACGCCATTGGCGCCCGCGCGCAGGATGTCGCAGGCCCCGGCTTTGATCCAGTCCGCGCGGCTGTGGTGTTTTCCGCCCAGGCTTTCCGGGCCGATAATCGGGATCGACAGGTTTTCCGCCAGCCAGGCGTAGGAGGCCATGCTCTCCTCTTCCATCGGCTCTTCGAACCAGGCAAAGTTGAGTTTTTCCAGCTCTTTGCCGATGTACAGCGCCTCGGTGCGGCTGTACCAGTGGTAGCCGTCGATCATTAAATCGATATCCGGGCCCACCGCTTCACGCACGGCGGCGCAGGCTTTGACGTCCATCTTCGGATTGGGCGCAAAGGAGACCGGCGGCATCCAGGTATGCAGCTTGATGGCCTTGTACCCGCGCGCCACCAGCGTTTCCGCGAAGCTGGCGTACTCGTCCGGCGTGGATAAGCCTCCCGGCAGATCGTCGCCGCACATGGTGCTGCCGTAGGCCGGAACCGTGTCGCGGTATCCGCCCAGCAGCTTCCAGACCGGCATATTCAGCTTGCGGCCGATGAGATCCCACAGCGCCTGTTCAACGAAGCCCAGCGCGCGCTCGGTCAGCTGATGCGCACTACCGCGCTGCCAGTGCGCCAGATCCTGCCAGATGCGCTCACGGTTGAATGCGTCCTGGCCGACCAGTACCTTGCGAAAGAAGGTGTTGACCACAAAGGGGCGCACCACCTCCGGCGGCGCAAAGGAATACCCTTTGGTGCCATCGTCTGCCGTGATGGTCAGCATCGCCATTTTGGCCATGCTTTCCGGGCCCGGATGCGAGTGCCCGGCGGCGTCGGAAATCCGGCGCGTCGGGTACTGGAAAACGGTGACGTTTACAGATTCAATTTTCATTATCGGTCCTTAAGTCCGGCGAAAAGCCCAGAAGCAGTAAATGGCAAAGGGGTTTTATGATTTTAAAAATGCGTTTCAATATCCAATTTAAGCATAAAAAATCAGCACGTCCTCGGACAAAACGCGTTAAGGAGAGGCTATTTTTTGGGCATATGCACGGTCGGACGTGACAGTTTTCACAAAAGCGCGGGGAAATGTGAGGTGGATCGGGAGACGTTTTCTGAAGGTAAGCGCAGAAGCAGGAATGTGCTGACCGGCAACAACCCACGGGAACTTTTGCGCCTACGAATCAGTCAGTTAACCCGCTTCTGGGGCTGGAACGGCAAGCGTTTCGAGCAGCGCATGCATAGACGCATACCGACCGCTGGCATCTTTAAAGCTGGCGTGACGGCACGCTGGCGAGACGACGAGGGTTTTTAGCCCCGCGCTCAGGGCGGCACGGTAGCCGCTCGGGCTGTCCTCAATCACGATGCACTGTGAGGCCGCCAGGCCTA
This sequence comes from Enterobacter mori, assembly GCF_025244905.1. NCBI lineage: Bacteria > Pseudomonadati > Pseudomonadota > Gammaproteobacteria > Enterobacterales > Enterobacteriaceae > Enterobacter > Enterobacter mori. The sequence continues at coordinate 3,072,719 of NZ_CP104285.1, forward strand.
ATTTTCGCAGCGCAGAGAGATAGACCGCAGGGTGCGGTTTACCGTAGCGTTCATCGTCGGCGCTGCAAATGACCTCAAAATAGTGGCCGATACTGAGTTTCTCTAGCACAGCATGCACGATTTCATACGCCGAAGAGGTAGCAAGTGCAATCCGGTAGCCTGCCTCACGAAAATATGTCATCACGTCGTAGACGCCCTCTATCGCTTTGCCTTCCCGGCCAATCAGTTCGATGATGCGCAGACGGATGGCCGCTTCAATCATTGCAGGATCGGCCTCAAGTCTGCAGTGTTCGCACCAGGTCCGGGCAATCTCATCCAGCCGCTTGCCTTTTGTCAGTGACTCACACTCTTCGTCGCTGACCTCAGCACGCCAGCCTGCCAGGGCTTCTTTTTGCGCCTGACGCCACAGCCCCTCGGAGTCAATGATGACGCCATCCATGTCAAAAATTACCGCCTTAACACCCATCATACGCCTCCGTGAATGGCCTGACGCTGCCGTCAGGCCTGAATAAATTACGAAATGCCGACCGTTTCACCCTTACAGGCTTCCTGACGAACAAACCCAGGCTGTTCAACCCGAATAAACGGACACAGGATGAAGGCCACGACATACAGCACCGTATAGGCGATGACCACGCCGAGGGTGCTGAACCAGGGCAGCAGCACCACGGCAATCGCCGGGGCAAGGAAGTTGGACAGACCGGCTGAAAGGTTATACACCGAAATCGCCGCCCCCTTGTGCCCCGGCTCCAGCGCCGGGAACACCGCCGCCATCGGTACAAAGGCCGCCACGAAAATCCCCAGCGCGATGGCCGGCACCAGCGCTATGGCAAAGTTATGTCCGAAGTGCTGCGGAATGTAGTAAAACGCCAGGCTCGAGAGCGCCATCCCGATGCAGCCAAACCAGCGCACCACCCGCATCCAGCCCATTTTTTCCGCCACCACGCCCCAGAAGACGTTCGAGAAGATGGTGGTGAAAAAGAATACCGCCCAGACCTGCAGCCACTCGGAGGTGGTGAAGCCCAGCTCGTCAACAAACATCATCGGCATGATGACCGCAAACCCGAACAGGGAGAGGGTGTTGATGATACGCACCATGCTGGAGAGCAGAATACTGCGGTTGGTGTAGAGCAGCGTTGCCGCACGGCCCAGCTCGGCGAATTTTTCCCGGGTGGAGAGAGTCTGCATATGCCGTGGCGTTTCCACCTTACGCAGAGAGACCAGCGCAATGATCCCGCCGGTTACGCAGAATGCCAGCGCCAGCCACAGCGTGCCCATCTCCCCGATGTGCGGAATGGTAAAGCTCGGAATGTAGCTGCCGAACACGCCGATGCCGATAGAGTAAACCGCCCAGAACCAGCCCAGCGCCGCGCTGGTACTGTCGCTGCGAACGTTATGCACAATCGCGACGATAAAGGCGTAAAGGAACAGCGGATAGGCCAGGCCGCGGATCCCGTAAAACAGCAGAATTAATCCGTAATTTGCCTGACCCAGACCAAAAACGAGAAACAGGACGTGGAAAACGCACCACAGGACGAAGCCAATCAGCATGGTTTTTTGCGGGGTAATTATTTCAGCCACCACGCCGGAGATCCAGGCGGAGAGCGCCGCCGCGAGACCGTAGAGCGTAAAGGCGAAAGAGGCCTCTGCAGGCGTGAAGCCCAGCGCCTTAATATAGTGCGACAGAAATGCCAGCTCGAAACCGTCGCCCGTCATAAAGACCGCGATAGCGATATACCCCCAGACCAGACTCAGGGGTAATCCCAGCCATTGTTTGTTATTTAACGACATATTGACCTCGTTTTTAGGGTACAGGGAACCGCTCCGGCAGCATCGCCGGAGGGTCTTTGCCACAGAAATTATGGTTTTCGGTAGTTCAGGTCGTTTTGGTAAAGCGCGTTGAACTGCTGGTAACGCGTCATCAGCGCACGGTGGCGCGCCGGATCGCTGTGCCAGGTTCTATGGACTTCAGGCTTTTCGCACACGGAAGCCAGCGGCTTACCGGCTGCGAGACAGGCCAGCCGTGCAGCCCCCAGCGCGCCGCCGGTTTCGCCTCCCTTATGCGTCACCACCGGCATAGCCAGAATATCGGCCAGCAGCTGAGCCCAGAAAGGGCTACGCGCCCCGCCGCCGACGAGAGAACACTGTTCAATCTGCGTGCCGCTCTCCTGCAACACGCGAAGGCCATCGGCAATACCGAAGCTGACGCCTTCCAGCACCGCATACCCCATCAGCGCACGCTGGCTGGCGTGCGTTAGCCCCCAGAACATGCCCCGCACATCGGGATCGTTGTGCGGCGTACGTTCCCCGGACAGGTACGGCAGGAACATCGGCGCGCTCGCTTTCTCCGCATCGCTTAGCTGCGCGATCTCCTCAAGCAGCTCCAGCTCCGTGACGCCCACCAGACGACAAAACCACTGCAGACAGCTGGCGGCGCTTAACATCACGCTCATCTGGTGCCACAGGTTTGGCAGCACGTGACAGAACGCGTGCACAGCGGACTGCGGCGCCGGACGATAGGCATCCGTTACCACAAACAGCACGCCGGAGGTGCCGAGCGAAATAAACGCATCGCCCGGCGAAACGGCCCCTACCCCTATCGCGCTGACGGCGTTATCTCCCCCGCCGCCGGCAACGATAACCGAGGGGTTCAGACCCCACCGCTGCGCCACCGCAGGTTCGAGTACCGCCGAGACCTCACACCCTTCCACCAGCGCAGGCATGGCGGCACGCGACAGACCGCATTTTTCCAGCAGCGCATCAGACCAGTCCCGTTTTCCTACATCCAGCCACAGCGTTCCGGCCGAGTCCGACATATCAGAGATCTTTTTACCGGTCATTTTGAAGCGCAGATAATCCTTCGGCAGCAGCACGGTGGCGAGACGGCCGAAGTTCTGCGGCTCATGGCGGCGCACCCAGAGCAGCTTTGGTGCCGTAAACCCCGGCATTGCCAGGTTACCTGCAACCTGATGCAGCTCGGGCGCCATCTCTTCCAGCTCTGCGCACTCCTGCGCGCAGCGGGTGTCATTCCACAGGATGGCCGGACGCAGGGGTTCACCCGCGGCATCAAGCAGTACCGCACCGTGCATCTGCCCGGAAAGGCCAATAGCTTTTATCGCCTGCCAGTGGTGACCGCACTTCTCCCGGAGGGTGGCAATCAGGTATTCGGTTGCCTCCCACCAGGCTTCCGGCGATTGTTCAGACCAGTGCGGCTTCGGACGCTGTATCGTCAGCGGCGCGCTATGGGTGGCGACAACGCCGTTGTTTTCGTCAATGACCAGCGCCTTTACTTCTGATGTGCCAAGATCGATGCCCAGATACATACCCACCTCTCAGTTAATCAGCGCGTAGACGTCAGCGATTTTTTCACGCAGTAGCGCGGCAAAGTCCTTGCGGTCGGCCAGGTCGCCAAACAGGGCGGTATCGCTGGCATATCGTGCTATCGGATCGTCCGATTCGAACATCGCATGTACCGCAGAGGCGTTGAGGATACCGTCCTGATATTCATACGGCAGCTTGCCGTGATGCCACTGCTCCATATAGACGTAGAACAGCGCAGGCAGCATAGCGGTAGCGTCAGGACGTGCGCCGCGCTGGTAACATTCACGCATCGTTGGGGCAATCATGGCCGGGATCTTCGAGAACCCGTCGGCCGCCACGCGCTGGTTGGTGTCCTGAATCCAGGGGTTGGTAAAACGCTTAAGCACCACATCGCGGTAGGCTGGCAGATCTATGCCATTATCCCCCAGGCAGGGAATGACATCTTCCGTTACGTAGCGGTCGGCAATCTTGTAGATAAACTCTGTTAGCGTGCTTTCGTGGATATACTGCTGCCCCACCAGAGTGCCCGCCCAGGCAATACAGCTATGGGATGCATTGAGGATGCGGATCTTCGCCTCTTCATAGGGGATGACGGATCCCACCAGCTCCACGCCCACCGTTTCCAGCGCCGGACGAACGTCGCGGAAATTGTCTTCAACCACCCATTGAATAAAGCGTTCGCCCATAACCGGGGCGTTATCGTCTATGCCCGTCCGGGCCTTAATGCGCGCCGGGAGATCGGCTGCCGGACGCGGTGTGATGCGATCCACCATGGTATTCGGACAGGTCGCGTTAGCGCTCAGCCAGTCGATGACCCTCTGTTTGCCGCTAAGGGTTAAGAATTCAACCAGCCCGTCGTGGAAGCGCTCGCCGTTATGCCGCACGTTGTCACAGTTAAGCAGAGTTACCGGACCCGCTCCGTTCGCCATACGCGCTTCGAGGATCCGGGCAATTGTCCCGTAGATGGTTTTACAGCCGCCCTTGATATCGCTCGTCAGATCGGCATTGGCCACGTCCAGCCTGTGGCTGGTGTCCAGATAGTAGCCCCCCTCCGTCACGGTAAACGCGATAACCCGAGTCTGCGGGTTCGCCCCTTCGGCAATCAGCGGCTGCAAATCCGCCTGCCACGGGATCAGCGTTTGAATCGAGGCGATCTCTTCATAGTCTCTCTCACCTTCCGGGCTGACGGTCTCGAGTACATATCGCCCCTTCTGCGCAGCCAGCGCCTGCACCACATGTTCGGCATCGTTGCGTATATTGCCGGCAGCGATGTGCCAGCGCGTATCGCCGCCGGCACTCAGGCGGTGCAGATACCACGCCTGATGCGCACGATGAAAAGACCCAAGCCCAATATGTAGCCATGTGTATTTCTCGGTCATTGTTCTGTTCTCCAGTGAGGTTATGGCTGAACTTTAGAGGATCATTTGCTTAAAATAAGAGCCGTAGATCACAAAAGAACAAATGACCATTAAAATTACAAATGACCAGCAAGGAGCAAACCGCTTGCCTCAGCGCGGTGCTCCCGCCAGAATGACAGACAATTGTTGTGGGCGTTGACCGCCCTCAACCCCACTCTTGAGGCAGGGAAACGTGAGCAAAGAAGATGACATCAGGCTCGATCAAAAGGTGCGGGCGGCATGGATGTATTACATTGCCGGGCTTAATCAAAGCGAAATTGCCAGCGAGCTCGGCACCTCAAGACCGGTGGTGCAGCGGCTGATTGCCGCCGCGAAAGAGGAAGGCATTGTCTCGATTGGGCTTCATCACCCTGTCGCTAACTGTCTTGATTATGCGCAGCTTCTCGCGGAAAAGTATCACCTTACCCACTGCAACATTGTGCCCGTCTACCGCAATGAAAGCGCGCTGGATAGCGTGACGTTTGGCTGTTATCAGCTGATGGCCCGCTACCTGCAGGGTGATAAACCCACGGTTGTCGGAATTGGCTCCGGACTGACGCTAAAAAAAACCATCAAGCGTATCGATTTTGACAGCCACAACACCCGCTGTGTCGCCCTGATCAGCGCCATGAACGAGCACGGACAATGTAACTATTACGATGATGTGCCTTTGCTGCTGGCGCGTAAAATTCAGGGCAAATATTACCAGTGGCCGGCGCCACGTTATGCTCAGTCCAGCGAGGAGCATGAAATGTGGTGCTCAAACCGCCTGTTCCGTAACGTCTGCGCCGTTGCGGATGCGGCCGATGTGATTTTTGTCGGCATCGGGGCGCTGGGCAGGCAGAGCCCTATCTTCAAAGACGGTTTTATCGATGAGGCACAGCTGGAAGAGTTGACCCAGCGCGGTGGCGTAGGCGAAATACTCGGACGCTTTATCGATGCCGACGGCAACGTCATCGACAGCCAGATTAATCGCTTGATTACCAGCTACGATATTCGTCAGGGTCAGTGTCCGCGCATTGCGGCCGCCTGCGGCGAAGATAAACGCCCGGCGATCCTTGCCGCCCTCAAAGGCGGCTGGGTAAACGGGCTGGTGACGGATGAGCAGACCGCGCGCTGGCTGCTGACGCGTTAGGGCTAGCCCGTGACGCTCTGGCTGCCAATCAGCTCCGGTGGGATCTCAATACGCCTGACCGAGGTATCACCGGAATCGAGAATTTCAAATACCTTTTCCAGCATCGCTGAGACGTCCTGGCGCACCATGTCGATATCATGTCCCAGCAGAGAGACAAACGGGTCCCAGTCAAAACAGCCCATCGGCGGCTGGTTTAGGCCGGTCTGCCCGTTTTGAGCCAGCCAACGTACCACCCCCTCCAGCGAAATGGTCGAATTGACAAACAGCCCCTTTAGCGCCGTCGATGGCGACGGGAAGGTGGCTCTGAGCTGCTCCTCCACGCGTGATGACGAGTACCCGGTGACCAGCAGCTGCGGTTCCGGAACGGTCAGCCCGTGGGCCTGATGGGCATCGAGGAACCCGCGCAGGCGCTCTGCGGTGTTGTTATCACTCCGGCGTCCGCCCACGAAGGTCAGCGGTGCCAGCGAACCAAAGCGTTTAAAGCTGCTGGCGAGGATCCGCTCTGTCAGCATCTTTGCGCCGCCGTAGTTATCTGAAATGATGGAGGGCGCCAGGGTACCCGGCAGATCAAGATTTAGCGTAGGCACGCCCGCCTGATGACAGAGTTCAGCAATTTTGTCCGGGTGTGTCGCCCCCGTGGCAATGACCCAGTCAACCTGCCAGGAGAGCATGGCACGGGCGGCGTCCAGCTCGAGTTCCGGCTGTCGGCGTGTGCAGGTAATAATCGGCAACAGCCCTCTGGCACGCGCCATCTCTTCAAATTTTTCCGCTATAGAGCCGAAATAGCGGTTGTCATATTTCGGCACGATCATGCCGATAACGTTCGATTTCTTGCTGCGGAGCAGGCTTGCCTGACGGTTAACCGCGTAGCCCTGCTCCTCCGCAATGCGGGTCACCTTTTCCGCCAGCTTCGCGCTGATGCGACGTTTCTTCCAGTTGCCATTCAAAATAGCACTCACCGCACTGGCCGAAACCCCGGTGAGTTCCGCCAGATCGTAGATGGTCGTTTTCTTCGTTTTCTCAACGCGCGTCACAAAATCGCCTCTTCATTTTGAATGTCTCTTGCTGGAGAAATAAGCAAGTGCTAGATCTGCTTCATCGATTGAGCAGTTTGCTTCACGCGTCAGTCAGAACCCCCGTTCTTCACGCGAAAGCAGACACACCCTAAAAATCATCTCTGCATAAAGGATTATAAAATGAATCACTCTGTCCCCTCCATGAATAGTTCCCTTCAGGGCAAAGTCGCTGCTATCACTGGTGCCGCCTCAGGTATTGGCCTGGAGTGTGCAAAAACGCTGCTCGGCGCTGGCGCTAAGGTGGTGTTAATCGACCGTGAAGGCGAGAAGCTTCAGCGCATTGTCGCCGAGCTGGGCGAGAACGCGTTTGCCCTGCAAATCGATCTGTTCAAACCCGAGCAAGTCGACGCTATGCTGAGCGATATTGTCGGCCTCGCCGGCGGCCTGGATATTTTTCACGCCAATGCAGGCGCGTACATCGGCGGGCCGGTTGCTGAAGGCGACCCGGACGTCTGGGATCGCGTGCTAAACCTGAATATCAACGCCGCCTTCCGCTGCGTTCGCGCCGTACTGCCGCATATGATTGCGCAGAAGTCAGGCGATATTATCTTCACCAGCTCCATTGCGGGCGTGGTGCCGGTTATCTGGGAACCGATCTACACCGCGTCCAAATTTGCCGTTCAGGCGTTCGTACATACCACCCGTCGTCAGGTCGCGGAACATGGCGTACGCGTTGGAGCCGTCCTGCCTGGGCCGGTAGTGACGGCTCTGCTCGACGACTGGCCGCAGGCCAAGATGGATGAAGCGCTGGCAAACGGCAGCCTGATGCAGCCGATTGAAGTCGCGGAATCGGTGTTGTTCATGGTGACCCGTTCGAAGAACGTTACCGTCCGGGACCTGGTGATTCTGCCTAACAGCGTCGATCTTTAAGGACCACGAGGATGAAGATTACACCAGAAACCGTTATAGGCGTAGACGTCGGCTCCGGCAGCGTTCGCGCAGGCATTTTCGACCTCAGCGGCAGGCTGCTGTCCCACGCGACGCAGAAGATTGCCACCGTGCACCGCAGCGGAAGCCGCGTGGAGCAGTCCAGCGCCGAGATCTGGCAGGCCGTTTGCCACTGCATCCGCGAGGCGCTGGCGCGCTCCGGGACGCCCCCTCAGAGCGTTGCCGGAATCGGGTTTGACGCCACCTGCTCGCTGGTGGTGCTGGGCAACGACGGCGAACCGCTGGCGGTCAGCCCTGACGGTGAAGCGGAAAACAATATCATCGTCTGGATGGATCATCGTGCGACGGAACAGGCAGCGCGCATCAACGCCACCCATCATCCGGTGCTGGACTATGTTGGCGGAAAAATATCGCCCGAAATGGAGACGCCGAAGCTGCTGTGGCTGAAAGAAAACCATCGTGAGGTCTACGATCGCGCCTGGCAATTTTTCGATTTGGCCGATTTCCTGACCTGGCACGCGACCGGCGATGTCACCCGTTCCATCTGTACCCTGACCTGTAAATGGACGTGGCTGGCCCATGAGAACCGCTGGGACCCGGACTATTTCCGCACCGTTGGCCTGGACGAACTGGCCGGAGAAGATTTTGTCCGCATCGGCCAGCATATTGCCGCCCCCGGAACCCCTTGCGGCGAGGGCCTAACTGAGCAGGCCGCGCGTGAGATGGGCTTGCTGCCTGGCACACCGGTAGCGGTAGGGTTAATTGATGCCCATGCTGGCGGTATAGGGACCCTGGGCGTTGGCGGCGGCGCGCTGAATAACCTCGCGTATGTCTTTGGCACTTCATCGTGCACCATGACCAGCGCCGCGAGCGCCGTTTTTGTGCCCGGCGTCTGGGGGCCTTACTTTAGCGCCATGGTACCTGGACTGTGGCTGATTGAGGGCGGACAAAGCGCCGCAGGTGCCGCTATCGATCGGTTGTTAAGTTTCCATCCTGCCGCGCTGGAAGCGCGCCAGCTGGCACAGGAGTCAGACCTGCCGCTGCCGGTGTACCTGGCAGACAGGCTTTTACAGACCTTCGCCACCGCCTCAGAGGCGGTGACCCTGGCAGCCGGACTGCACGTGGTGCCCGAATTTCTGGGTAACCGCGCACCCTTTGCCGATCCCCATGCGCGGGCCACGATCTGCGGGCTGGGCATGGAGAACGACATCGATAACCTAATGTCGCTGTATGTGGCCGGCCTGTGCGGTATCGGTTACGGTTTGCGACACATCATCGACGCCCAGCGTGAATGCGGCGTACAGACCGAAAATATCGTCATCAGCGGCGGCGCGGGCCAGCACCCTTTTGTCCGCCAACTGCTGGCAGATACCTGCGGCCTGCCGGTGTTAGCGACCCGGTGCAGCGAGCCGGTATTACTGGGTTCGGCCATCCTCGGGGCTGTGGCGGGAAATATTGCCCCTTCGGTGACCGATGCCATGAAGCAATTTACCCACGTGGATAAATATTATTATCCGCAAGCGAACTATCAGTCCGTGCATCTGCGTCGATACGAGGCTTATAAGCAGCTACAACAGACTGCGTCAGTAATCAGAGAATAAATACGCTTCATTATATTTATAGAAAAAGACAATAAGAAAACTCACGCCGGAATATTTCCGGTGTGGGCTCACCTGTACGCTACAAACGAGGTCAATATGTCCGAAATAAATAAACAGTGGCTGGGATTGCCGCTGAACCTGCTATGGGGATATCTGGCAATCGCGGTCTTTATGACGGGAGACGGTTTCGAGCTGGCATTTCTGTCGCACTATATTAAATCGCTGGGCTTCACGCCTGCTGAGGCCTCTTTCGCCTTTACGCTCTACGGTCTCGCGGCGGCGCTCTCCGCCTGGATCTCCGGCGTGGTGGCTGAAATCATCACGCCGCAAAAAACCATGCTGATTGGCTTCGTCCTGTGGTGCGTTTTCCACGTCCTGTTTCTCGTTTTTGGTCTGGGTCAGGCAAATTATGCATTAATTCTGCTGTTTTACGGGATCCGCGGCCTGGCCTATCCGTTATTCCTTTACGCCTTTATCGTGGTGATTATTCATAATGTGCGTAGCGATAAATCCAGCTCAGCGCTGGGCTGGTACTGGGCAGTTTATTCCGTGGGTATTGGCGTGGCGGGCAGTTATATTCCGAGCTTTACCATTCCGCACATCGGGGAAATGGGCACCCTGTGGCTGGCGCTGGCGTTTTGCCTGGCGGGAGGAATCATCGCCATGGTATCCCTTCGCAACGTCAAAACCCCAACGCACATGCATAATCTCTCCACCCGGGAAAAATTCGCCGAGCTGGGCCGTGCGGCAACGCTGCTCTACACCAACCGCAGTATTCTGCTCTCCAGCATGGTGCGTATCATCAACACCCTCTCCCTGTTCGGGTTTGCCGTCATCATGCCGATGATGTTTGTTGACGAGCTGGGCTTCACCACCTCCGAGTGGCTGCAGGTCTGGGCGGTATTCTTCTTCACCACCATCTTCTCGAACGTCTTCTGGGGCGTGGTGGCGGAAAAAATGGGCTGGATGCGGGTGGTGCGCTGGTTTGGCTGCATCGGGATGGCGCTCTCGAGCCTGGCGTTTTACTACATTCCGCAGCACTTCGGACATAACTTTGCCATGGCGCTGGTGCCGGCCATCGCGCTGGGGATTTTCGTGGCGGCCTTTGTACCGATGGCGGCGGTGTTCCCGGCGCTGGAGCCGGGGCACAAGGGGGCGGCGATTTCGGTGTATAACCTTTCAGCCGGTCTGTCCAACTTCCTTGCCCCGGCGATTGCCGTGGTGCTGCTGCCCTGGTTCAGCACCCTCGGCGTGGTCATCGCCTATACGGTGCTGTATCTGCTGGCATTTGTTCTGTGCGCCTTTATCAGCGTCACGCAGCCGGGATTAGAACAAGCAAATAGCAGCAAGAGAGGAACGGCGAGTCTGCTGAATACTCCTCATCCTGAAACGCTTAAGGAGTAAGCCGGAGAACTTTCCTGCCGGGTCACGCTTATCCCGGCAGGAAGATGCGTTGCGATTAGGCAATCGTCACTTTGCTGTCCAGATACACATCCTGAACCGCATTGATCAGCTTCACGCCGTCGGCCATGGTTTTCTTGAACGCTTTACGGCCCAGGATCAGCCCCATGCCGCCCGCGCGTTTGTTGATCACCGCCGTACGCACCGCGTCTGACAGGTCAGTATCCCCACCCGCCGCACCGCCGGAGTTAATCAGCCCCGCGCGGCCCATATAGCAGTTCGCCAGCTGGTAACGTACCAGGTCGATCGGGTTATCGCTGGTCAGCTTGCTGTACACGCGGTCATCGGTGTAGCCAAAGTTCACCGCCTTATAGCCGCCGTTGTTCTCGGCCATTTTCTGCTTCACGATATCCGCGCCGATGGTCGCCGCCAGATGGTTCGCCTGGCCGGTCAGATCGGCGGATACGTGGTAATCCACGCCGTCTTTCTTGAACGCGTTGTTTCGCAGGTATGCCCATAGCACCGTCACCATGCCCAGCTCGTGCGCGCGCTCGAATGCCGCGGAGATCTCTTCAATCTGACGACGAGACTGCTCGGAGCCAAAGTAAATGGTCGCTCCCACTGCCACTGCCCCCATATTGAACGCCTGCTCCACGCTGGCGTACAGCGTCTGGTCATATTCCGTTGGGTAGCTCAGGGTTTCGTTATGGTTCAGTTTGACGAGGAACGGAATGCGGTGGGCATAGCGACGCGAGACGGAGGCCAGCACGCCGTAGGTCGATGCTACACAGTTACAGCCCGCCTCAATCGCCAGTTCGACTATATTCTTCGGATCGAAATAGAGCGGATTCGCCGCGAAGGAGGCACCAGCAGAGTGCTCAACGCCCTGGTCTACCGGCAGAATTGAGAGATACCCGGTGCCGCCCAGTCGCCCGGTGTTATAGAGCGTCTGCATGTTTCGCAGCACGGCAGGTGGACGGTTGTTGTCCACCATCACGCGATCCACGTAGTCATGCCCAGGCAGGTAGAGCTGGTCGGCTGGAATGGTCATACAACGATGCTGTAAAAGGCTGTCGGCGTCTTTGCCAAGCAACTGCGCAATATCAGTCATAGTGATGCTCCCGTAAGTCCGACGTCGAGTCGGAGCGTGTGATCCAAACCCACAAGTTTGCAGGCAGACTAAGCCTGGTACCGACTTAACAGATTTTCCACCGTCTGCAACTTTTTTAAGCACAATCTGCTGGCTCGTTTCGTATACAACAATTTTGTTACACTGATCAAATATTCACCCCAAAGGTATTTAAAAGGTATTATTAAATGGTATGTTAAAGGCGTACCCTCACTGACATGCAGGATTAAAAAATGAAAACGAAAGTCCAACTGTCATTCATGATGTTTGTTGAATGGTTTATCTGGGGCGCGTGGTTTGTGCCGCTGTGGCTGTGGCTGAGCAAAAGCGGTTTTACCGCCGGGGAAATCGGCTGGTCTTATGCCTGTACCGCGATTGCCGCAATCCTTTCACCGATTCTGGTCGGCTCACTGACGGACCGCTTCTTCGCCGCCCAGAAAGTGCTGGCGGTGCTGATGTTCGCCGGTGCGATACTGATGTACTTCGCCGCACAGCAAACCCAGTTCAGCACCTTCTTCCCGCTGCTTCTGGCCTACTCCCTGACCTATATGCCGACCATCGCGCTGACCAACAGCATTGCCTTTGCCAACGTGGATGACGTCGAGGCAGACTTTCCGCGCATCCGCGTGATGGGCACCATCGGCTGGATCGCCTCGGGCCTGGCGTGCGGCTTCCTGCCGCAGATGATGGGCTACAGCGACATTTCCGATACCAATATCCCTCTGCTGATGACCGCAGCCAGCTCCGCCCTGCTCGGCGTCTTTGCCCTGTTCCTGCCGAACACGCCGCCGAAGAGCACTGGCAAGCTGGACTTCAAGGTGATGCTGGGGCTGGACGCGCTGATCCTGCTGCGCGACAGAAACTTCCTGGTGTTCTTCTTCTGCTCGTTCCTGTTCGCGATGCCGCTGGCCTTCTATTACATCTTCGCCAACGGGTATCTCACCGAAGTGGGAATGAAAAACGCCACCGGCTGGATGACGCTCGGCCAGTTTTCAGAAATCTTCTTTATGCTGGCGCTGCCGTTCTTTACCAAACGCTTTGGTATTAAGAAGGTCTTACTGCTGGGTCTTATTACCGCTGCTATCCGCTACGGCTTCTTTGTTTACGGCGGTGCGGAACAATACTTCACCTACGCCCTGCTGTTCCTCGGCATTTTGCTGCACGGCGTAAGCTACGACTTCTATTACGTGACCGCGTACATCTACGTGGACAAAAAAGCGCCAGCGCACATGCGCACCGCGGCGCAGGGCTTGATCACGCTGTGCTGTCAGGGCTTTGGTAGCCTGCTGGGTTACCGCCTGGGCGGCGTGATGATGGAAAAAATGTTCGCTTACAAAGAGCCGGTGAATGGGCTGACCTTCAACTGGGCCGGAATGTGGACATTTGGTGCAATCATGATTGCCGTGATTGCCGTGCTGTTTATGCTGTTTTTCCGCGAATCGGATAAAGAGATCACCGCAATTGAGGTGGTTGATGGCGATACCGCGCTGACACAAGGGGAAGTTAAATGAAACAAGAACGTGTTCTCGGTGCCCTTTACGGGCAGGCGTTAGGGGATGCGATGGGCATGCCGTCGGAGCTGTGGCCGAGAAAGCGCGTCAAAGCGCACTTCGGCTGGATCGACCGTTTCTTACCCGGCCCGGCGGAGAATAACGCGGCCTGCTATTTCAACCAGGCAGAGTTCACCGACGATACCTCGATGGCGCTCTGTCTGGCGGATGCAATTATCGAGTGCGACGGGCAGATTAACGCGGACGTTATCGGCAAGCATATTCTTCACTGGGCGCTCGATTTTGACGCGTTTAATAAGAACGTTCTCGGCCCCACCTCGAAAATTGCCCTGAACGCCATTCGCGACGGCAAGCCGGTGAGCGAGCTGGAAAACAACGGCGTGACCAACGGGGCGGCGATGCGCGCCTCTCCGCTGGGCTGCCTGCTTCCGGCCACGCGTCTGGAGCATTTTGTTGAGCAGGTGGCGCTGGCCTCCAGCCCGACCCATAAATCCGATCTTGCCATTGCCGGTGCGGTGGTGATTGCCTGGGCGATTTCCCGCGCCGTCGACGGCGAAAGCTGGCAGAACATCGTTGATGCCCTGCCGGGGATCGCCCGCTTTGCGCAGGAGGCGAAAACCACCACCTTCAGCGCGTCACTCGCGGCGCGTATTGAACTCGCGCTGAAAACCGTACGAGAAGCCAACGGGATTGAGTCCGCCAGCGAGCAGGTGTATCAGCTCGTGGGTGCAGGAACCAGCACCATCGAATCCGTTCCGGCGGCCATTGCGATGGTCGAACTGGCGGGAACCGACCCAAACCGCTGCGCCATTTTATGCGCCAACCTGGGCGGCGATACCGACACCATTGGCGCAATGGCGACGGCCATCTGCGGCGCGCTCCACGGCGTGCAGGCCATTGACCCGACGCTGAAGGCCGAACTCGACGCCGTTAACCAGCTCGATTTTGGTCACTATTGCGAAAAACTCCTGCACTACCGGGAGCAAAGGGAGGGCGTATGACTTCTTTGGCTCAGCGCCTTGAAACCTTGCACGCCACGCGTCCGGTGACGGTGCTGGGCGCAGCGGTGATAGACGTTATCGCCGACGCTTACGCCCTGCCCTGGCGCGGGTGCGATATCGAGCTTAAACAGCAGGGCGTCAATATCGGCGGCTGCGCGCTCAATATCGCCATCGCCCTGAAACGGCTCGGCATTGCGGCGCAAAATGCCCTTCCCGTCGGCCACGGCGTGTGGGCGGATATTATCCGCAACGCCATGGCGAAGCAGGATCTGCACAGCGCAGTGGAAGCCGATACGGGTGATAACGGCTGGTGTCTGGCGCTGGTGGAGCCAGACGGCGAGCGCACCTTTATGTCCTTTAGCGGCGTCGAGAACCAGTGGCAGCAGCGCTGGCTGGATGCGCTTCACGTTCCGCAAAACAGCCTGGTCTATTTATCCGGCTATCAGCTAGCCTCGCCGTGCGGCGAGCTGCTGACACGCTGGCTGGAGGAGTTGCAGGATGTGAAGGCCTTTATCGATTTCGGTCCCCGCATCGCGGATATCCCCGACGCGCTGATGGTGCGGATTATGGCCTGCAGGCCAATTGTGTCGCTCAATCGTCAGGAAGCGGAGCTTGCCGCAGAAAGACTGGGCGTTGAAGTGGAGACCCTCGGCACGCAGTGGCAGCAGCGTTTCGGTGCCGCGCTGATTGTGCGCCATGATAAAGACGGTGCCGCATGGTATGACGGTGACGTCTCGGGCGTTGTTCCGGCATTTCCGGCCACGGTGGTGGACACCATTGGCGCAGGCGACAGCCACGCGGGCGGCACGCTTGCCGGGCTGGCGGCGGGATGGTCGCTGGCAGCCGCCGTTCTGCTGGGGAATGCCGTGGCGTCCTGGGTGGTCAGCCATCGCGGCGGCGATTGCGCACCGACTCGCGACGAATTACTCCTCGCACACAAAGACGTATAGGTCGCTGCGGCAGTAGCTGATGCTGTACTCAATCGGCCGGTGCTGTTGGTCAAGCGCAACCTGCTTGATCACCAGCACCGGTATTTTTTCATCCATCTTAATGTGTGCCTGAAACTCGCTGTCCGGCATACGGGCGCTCACGCGCGAACGGGTGCGCTGCGGGAAGATATTCTGGCTGCGGAAGTAATCGTACAGCGAGACGCCAATCGCATCGGGGTCGTGGATGAATCCCGTTGGCACCCATGACTCCTCAATCGAGACGGCGTCATCGTCAACGTAGCGAATACGCTTGAGCAGGAAAACCTCGCTCTCAGGGGGAATTGAAAGATGGTTCGCCACCTCTTCGGGACACTTCACCACCCGCTTGTTGACCCACAGCGTATTGGGCTTTTGACCACGCAGGACCACCTGTTGAGAGAACCCGCGCGCCTCTTTCAGCGAATACTCGAAGATGTTATTGATTTGCGTGCCATAGCCACGGGAGCGCGTGACCACGCCCTCTTCCTCCAGCGCCTGCATCGCTTTACGCACGGTAATGCGCGACACGCCGGTTAACTGGCTCAGATCGCGCTCGCCGGGCAAAATATTCCCGTGCTCCAGCATGCCGCTTCGCACCGCATTTTTTACCGTTTCGGCAAATTTCAGGTACAGCGGCGTGTTGTCCGGCGCGGCGATCCGTTCATTCAGTTGAGCGATTAACCGGGTATGCGCTTGTTCCATCTCTGTTTTCTCAGGCGTGGTGTTTCCTGCCAGTATACTGGGTTACCACCATGCATGAAAATGATGAACCGGCCCAATACCGTGACCCACTTCCAGAGTATCGGCTTTTGCCAGCGCCGCGGAGAGCCAGATTTTCGCTTCGCGCACCGTGTCGGCCCAGCTGTCATGCCGTGGACGCAACGCCGCCAGCGCGGCAGAGAGCGTGCAGCCCGTACCGTGGGTATTTTTGGTCTGCACGCGCGGCGCGGTAAAACGCATTTCGCCGTCGCGAGTAAAGAGCCAGTCCGGGCTTTCGGCATCGTCAAGATGACCGCCCTTCATCAGCACCGCACCGCAGCCCATCGCCAGCAGCGCGTTCCCCTGCGCTTTCATTTCACGTTCGTTTTGCGCGTGCGGGGCACTCAGCAGCGCGGCGGCTTCCGGCAGATTGGGCGTGATCAACGCCACCTGCGGCAGCAGCTTTGTGCGCAGCGTCTCCACGGCGGAGTCGGAGAGCAGCGGGTCGCCGCTTTTTGCCAGCATGACGGTATCCAGCACCACGTTTTGCACCTGATAACGCTTAAGCCGCTCGGCCACCGCTTCCACAATGTCCGTTTCGGCCAGCATACCGATCTTGGTGGTATCGATGCGGACGTCGCTGAACACCGAATCCAGCTGCGCGGCAACAAAATCCGGCTCGATACGGTAGACCGACTGCACGCCGCGGGTGTTTTGCGCCACCAGCGCGGTAATGACGGAACAGCCGTATGCGCCAAGCGCGGAGAAGGTTTTAAGGTCAGCCTGGATGCCCGCGCCGCCGCTTGGATCGGTACCGGCAATGGTCAGAGCGTTAATCCGCTTCATACCTGCTCCTCCAGCGTATAGAGCGCATCCAGGAACGCGCTGGCAAAACTGCCCGGCCCTCGAGACTGCGAAACGGCCACCGTTCCGGCTCGCTTCATCAATCCGCAGGCGGCTGTGACGTTATCCAGCCGGTCGCCCGGCAGCGAGCAGCTCGCCGAGACGACGGCAGAGAGCGCACACCCGGTGCCCACCACGCGCGTCATAAGCGGATCACCGCCCGTTACGGTGCGCGTGCGCTGTCCATCGGTGATGTAATCCACTTCTCCCGTGACCACGACAATTGCATTCGTCTGACGCGCCAAAGCCTGCGCGGCAGGCACCGCGCTGGCTGCGGTGTCGGTGGTATCAACACCGCGCCCGCCCGCGCTCATCCCGGCAAGGGCAAGGATTTCAGAGGCGTTACCACGGATCGCAGCTGGTTTCAGAGAGAGGATTTGATGGCAAAAGCGGGTACGGAACGCGAGCGCGCCAACGGCAACCGGGTCGAGCGTCCAGGGCTTACCAGCCGCCACCGCGCGTTCAATCGCCCGACGCATCGACTGGGCGCGCGGCGCGGTCAGCGTGCCAACGTTAATCAGCAGCGCATCGGCTATTTCAGCAAACTGCTCGGCTTCTTCGGCTTCAATCACCATCGCTGGCGATGCACCGAGAGCCAGCAACACGTTGGCTGTGAAGGTCTGTACAACATCGTTAGTCATACAGTGCGTGAGCGGGGAACGGGCTCGGAAGTGGTGTAAAACGTGTAAATCGAGCAGGTCAGGCTGCATGGGTTCGCTCCTGCCTTGCGTGAAGAAGCGATGACCGGGAAGGCATCTGACTTCCCTACGCTGGCATTATCCAGATCAGGTAATACGGGTATTTCTCAGCCTTCAACGAAGAAGGGCACCCCGAGTCATGTAGATTGAATCTCTATACTTTTTGCCAGCTTAGGGGAAGTGGGTTGCTGTTGCAAGCCCCACCTTTCCGGTCATCGCATCTGCATCGCTCCACCAAACACACGCGCCTACCTGGGGATCACACAGGCCAAAGTAAACGCACTACGAACGAAGTATTCAACGGGCATTAAGGGAGGGATGCGCGCTTAGGGCATTTCATATTGATATCAAGAGTGCCCAGTGTTGGTAATTGCGATGGTATAATTCATACCGAATAGAATAATACTTCGTGAAGTGTATTTATTTTCCTGCAATACTCTGGATTAAAGACGTAAACTTTGAATCTAATCTTTTATTATTTGCTTTTAATCTCTCCAATTCAGAGTTAAAAACTTTATGATACTCCGAAAATTCGTCTTCACTTAATGTATCAAAGTTATCTATTAATTTTAAACAAGTTACTTTGGCAT
This sequence comes from Enterobacter mori, assembly GCF_025244905.1. Lineage (NCBI taxonomy): Bacteria > Pseudomonadati > Pseudomonadota > Gammaproteobacteria > Enterobacterales > Enterobacteriaceae > Enterobacter > Enterobacter mori. The sequence goes on from NZ_CP104285.1 coordinate 3,091,037, forward strand.
CAAGCACGCACTGCTTATAGAATGTGTCACGCTGTGAAATCAATTCATTCAAAATGATACTCTTTGGTTCTGCAAAGACCGTGTTATTTCCTTGCAATTCTTTTATAAAGCCATCTATCTTATCATATGAATCTTGAAAAGCAATTTCAAACTCCCGCGCCTTGAGTAACGTTTCCGTCTTAAATTTATAAAGAGCATCTTTGTCGTTCTTCTTTTTTACTAATTTACTGTTCCTATAGCTCAAGAAAGATAAAACCAATGCAACTAAGGAAAAAATCAATCCAATTTTATTTACGATGAAGTTAACAACCTCTGATGCCAACTCAATCATTTCTTAATCTCCTTTTAATCCCTGTAAATAATTCTTAATTTTATCACGGATAAACAAGTCAGTATTTACTGGGGGCGGTGTGCCCCCTCATTCGTACAACCATCTTCCGGCTTTAGCTGATTCGATCAGCATGCCAACATTGAAATCTGGTACAGGAACAGGCTCTTTTTTCTTAAATGGATTCCATGAAACAGGCTGGTCAGGATAGTAAGTTTCTATTTTAAAGTTTCCCCGTTCAACCTTGAACGCATCGAAAAACGTATCCATTAACTCACCAGCTTCAAGCTCATCAAGACTCAAATCAGTATCAAGATCCGTTTCAGGTGTTAGCTCTACTTTCTTGAACTTGAATAGGTACGTGCCAGCGTAAGGCCGTACAAGCTCATAAACGCGCTGCTCAACATTATTATTTACCATAACTTATCGTTACCCCGCGCTATAGCATTGTAGTCTCGGATAGTGCGATAGGTGATTTGAGAGATATCAGAAGCTAAGATAATCCACCCCACGACAGGAATAGCCCTGCCCGTAAAGGTTCCAATGTTAGCTACCGCCCTGATTCTGATTGTAGAAGGTGGATAACCACCAATAACGGAAGGTAGTTTGATACCGAAAGGGAACTGCGCTTTTTTGAACACTTTTCGTGAGGCTTTAGACGCATAGGATGTTCCCTTTTCAGCACCGTTTGGTTTTGCCCTTGTTGGGAGAGTATTACGCCCAGATACAATGGCAACTACTGCACCGAAATCAACAAGACCTAAACCAAGTTGATCAACAACATTTTCACAGAAGACCATGAAAAATAGCTCGGAGGCGGTGAGGTTTGATCGCCCCGCATAGAAGTATGTTCCGTTAAGTTCCTCGACAGTATCCACATCTCAACCCTTATGACTCTGCATATATTGCAATCATAACGACTGATTTACAGACAGTCACCCCTAAACCATGGCGTTAGCAGTATGAGTTAAGAAGATAATACGAGGGAGCGCAACGCCCCCTTGCGCCCTTTTTCATCTTTGTACATAGCCCACGCATCCGACAGGGTTAGCACTTTTTCCGGTTCGGCTGGCGACTGAGGTTCCAGGAGTTCAGAAAGAACAATTATCTGCTGTTGGGGCAAGAGTGGATTTCATGCAGCCCTGCGTTCTGACGCGCTCAAATTACGATATTCAGATTTTGGCAATCTGTAAGGCATCGTTCTGAATTTGAAGGAGCAAAAGACCGGAAAAACCCGTCCTATTATGCTGACAGCGAGAGCGCTCGAAATGGGATAACACGGATCAAATTTGTCGAAGAGATAAAACAGGTCGTAGAGAAAGAATTTGAAACAGCGCGACGAGCCAAAACCGATAATGAAGATTGTCGGTTATGGTGTTAAAGCAAAAGTGATTTTCGACCTATTAACAACAGAAAATGGAACCAGTTAATCCTTGATAGTTTTTCGGTAACGCCAGGATTTATAGGAAATTACCGGCGGCTGTGCGAAGGACATAACGGCAACCCCAAAGATCATCGCCAGCCCCCATGCAACTGCTCTGTCAGGTGAGCTGAAGACGGTAAGTAGCAGCAGGATAAAGGTACACACAGCCACCACTCCCGCCAAGGTAACAAAACGTCTGGCGAGGTCATTTATGGCCTCTCCAAGCGTTCCTCCATATTTTTCAATATTGTTTTTTATCTTCTGCAATTCGGGCTGCGTAAAGCCAGAACGTAACAAAGCCTCATCAGTCACTTTCATATTGTATCGTCCTTTATCTTCCAGGAGTGGTTTCTCAATCACTGATTGTGCAAGCAATCATACTGATGAACTTTACAGCAATCCTGCCGAAACTTTGCGGCAGACTCTACCGCCCTTTCCTTAGCCCTGGTAGTACCAAGACGTTACAACCAAACCACCCAAAGCGATCGTAAAACGTCTCAATGCGGGTTTTTACGAGATTCACGGTGATGGTTTTGTTATATCGTTTAGCCTTGATGAGAACGGAATTACCGATGCCTCATGGAATAAAACGAAAGGTCGCGACCACGGCATTTTGCAGGTTAGGCAGAAATAACGTGTTCAAGGAGGCTATGCGCCTCCTTTTTCAACAGCGAAAAGCACGATTTGTCACACTCTTTTCTCTACTTTTACAGTTCTGACAAACCCATCATAAGCGGCTGTTTTTATTATGCATAAAGTGCAACTTTCTTTCTGAAAACGGGGATAACCCTCCCCCTGTGCTCTCTGTCACAAAACAGTAAACAAATTAACCATTGAGCCTCGTGGCAAAAGGCTCTATATTGGCGGCGTTTTTTTCAGGCCCCATCTGTTTTTTAACTTTTTATTCAATCGTGGCTCATAACGAAGCGGCGGTTGTAGGAGTGATATGATGACGGATAAAGTCCGTATTGACACCGTAGATGCCCACAAAAGCAACGAAACCTATCTGGCCCGTCAGGCCGAGTTTGAATCTAACGTCAGGAGTTATCCGCGCAAACTGCCTTTAGCCATCACTAAAGCAGAAGGCGTGTGGATCACCGATGCAGATAATAAAGAATACCTTGACTGTTTAGCAGGCGCAGGAACCCTTGCGCTTGGCCATAACCATCCTGATGTGCTGAAAAGCATCCAAAATGTCATTACCAGCGGCTTGCCGTTACATACCCTGGATCTGACTACGCCTCTGAAAGACGCGTTTTCTGAATACCTGCTCTCTCTGCTGCCTGGTCAGGGCAAAGAGTACTGCCTGCAGTTCACCGGTCCATCCGGTGCGGACGCCGTTGAAGCGGCGCTGAAGCTGGCGAAAAAAGTGACCGGCCGTAGCGGTATCATCAGCTTCTCTGGTGGTTACCACGGTATGACCCACGGCGCTCTGTCCGTGACCGGCAACCTGTCTCCGAAAGAGGCGGTAGACGGTATGATGCCAGAAGTTCAGTTCATGCCTTACCCGCACGAATACCGTTGCCCGCTGGGTATCGGTGGTGAAGCGGGCGTGAAAGCGCTGACTTACTACTTCGATAACCTGATCAACGACGTTGAAAGCGGCGTGCGTAAACCTGCTGCGGTGATCCTGGAAGCCGTTCAGGGCGAAGGCGGCGTGAACCCGGCTCCGGCTGAGTGGCTGCAGCGCATCCGTAAAGTGACTCAGGAACACGGCATTCTGCTGATCCTCGACGAAGTTCAGGCTGGCTTTGCCCGTACCGGTAAATTCTTCGCCTTCGAACACGCGGGTATTGAGCCAGACATCATCGTGATGTCTAAAGCAGTGGGTGGCGGTCTGCCGCTGGCCGTGCTCGGTATCAAAAAGCAGTTCGATGCATGGGCGCCAGGTCACCATACCGGTACCTTCCGCGGCAACCAGCTGGCGATGGCCACCGGCCTGACCACGCTGAAAATCCTGAAAGACCAGAACATCGCTGGCAAAGTGGCTGCACAGGGCGAATGGCTGAAAGGCCAGCTGAAAGAGATGGCGAAACGCTACCCGGTGATTGGTCACGTTCGCGGTCTGGGCATGATGATCGGTATTGAGATCGTTAAGCCGCACGAAGCCGCTGACCACATGGGTTGCTTCCCGGGCGACGGCGAGCTGTCTGCACTGATTCAGAAGAAGTGCTTCGAAGCCGGTCTGATTCTGGAGCGTGGCGGTCGTAACGGTATCGTTCTGCGTCTGCTGCCGTCTCTGCTGATCAGCGATGAAGAGCTGAAAATCTTCCTGGATAAATTCGAGCAGGCGCTGCTTGCTGCGGGCGTTCGCCCGGCGTAACCGGAGTTGTTGATTACGATGTCTGATTCAAACCCAATTTTGTTCTCCTCTGCGCAGAGCATTGACGCTTACCAGCAGGCGATTGAACAAAGCACTCAGGCTGTGATGCAGTGGCTGAAACAGCCTGAGATGTACCAGGGCAAAACGGTCGCGGAACTGCGCGACCGTATTAAGCTGGATTTCAACCCGAAAGGGCTGGGCAACGAAGCGGCGATTGAACGCGCCGTCGAGTTCTTCCTGAAAGACAGTTTGTCCGTTCATCACCCGCAGTGTGTCGCGCACCTGCACTGCCCAAGCCTGGTCGTAAGCCAGGCGGCGGAAGTGCTGATCAACGCCACTAACCAGAGTATGGACTCCTGGGATCAAAGCCCGTCCGCAACAATCATCGAAATCAAACTGATTGAATGGCTGCGTACCCGCGTGGGTTATCAGGCTGGCGACGCAGGTGTCTTCACCAGCGGCGGCACCCAGAGCAACCTGATGGGCCTGATGCTGGCGCGCGATGCGTTCTTCGCGCGTCTGGGTCACTCCGTTCAGCAGGATGGCCTGGTAGGCGATCTGCGCAAAATTCGCGTGCTGTGCTCCGAGAACGCCCACTTCTCCGTGCAGAAAAACATGGCGCTGATGGGTCTGGGCTACCAGTCCGTGGTACAGGTAAAAACTGACGAATTCTCCCGCATGGATCTGACCGATCTCGCGGCGAAAATTGAGCAGTGCAACGCGAACGGCGAGCAGATTCTGGCAATCGTCGCGACGGCAGGTACCACCGATGCCGGTGCTATCGACCCGCTGCGCGCCATCGCAGAACTGGCGGCGAAGCAGAACATCTGGGTACACGTTGATGCGGCCTGGGGCGGCGCACTGCTGATGTCCGAGCAGTATCGTCACTACCTGGACGGCATTGAGCTGGTGGATTCCATTACCCTGGACTTCCACAAGCAGTTCTTCCAGACCATCAGCTGCGGCGCGTTCCTGCTGAAAGAAGCGCGTCACTATGAGCTGATGCGCTATCAGGCGGCCTACCTGAATTCTGAGTTTGACGAAGAAGCAGGCGTGCCTAACCTGGTGTCCAAATCTCTGCAGACCACCCGTCGTTTCGACGCGCTGAAGCTGTGGATGAGCCTGGAAGCGCTGGGCCAGGAGCAATACGCGGCGATCATCGATCACGGTGTGACCCTGGCACAGCAGGTTGCGGGCTACGTGAAAGAGCAGTCTGCTCTGGAACTGGTGATGCAGCCACAGCTGGCGAGCGTGCTGTTCCGCTTCCGTCCTCAGGCGCAGATGGATGATGCAGGTATCGCCCTGCTGAACCAGAAGATTGGTGATGCGCTGCTGGAATCTGGCCGTGCTAACGTTGGCGTGACCGAGCATAACGGTATCACCTGCCTGAAGCTGACCCTGCTGAACCCAACCGTGACGCTGGAGGACGTAAAAGTTCTGCTGTCTCTGGTTGAGCGTACCGCACAGGAAGTTCTGGCTAAGTAATGCTTATCCCTCTCCCGTTCGGGAGAGGGTATTTTCCCCTGCCCTATCCCCTCAGTGTGTCCTCAAGGTTTCAACCATTAGCGTGAAGCAAGATTCGATAAGCGTCGGTAACGGCTGTGGCGCACGCATCAATGCCACCGTTCGGGCAAGCGCCGGTTGCTGAAGATGAACCACCTTAAGCTGCGGATCCTGAAGATGCGTGGTATAGAGTTGCGGCAGTATCGCCACGGCCAGTCGGGAGCGCACCAGACCGTAAAGCGTTTCGATATAATCCACCTGATAACGTGTCTGCAACGATAAACGGTGGCTTTCAGCGAGCGCTCCGACCAGCCGTTGGATGTTACCTTTTGAAAACACGGCGATATCTTTCCCAACAAGCTGCTTCCAGGGTAAATGCGCCGACGCCGCCAGCGGATCGTCACAATGAATCACCGCAACAAAAGGATCCTCCTGCAGCGGGAAGACAGAAAGCTGTTCCGGCACAGAACTGTCCAGCGCGCCTATGCCAAAATCAATCTGCCCTTTCAGCAATTGCGCCACCAGCGCATCATTGGTTTGATCGTGAAACTCTACCTTAAGACGCGGAAAAGCCTGCGCCAGCGTTTGGGGCAACAGCGGGAACAAGAGCGAGCTGACGGATGGCACCAGCCCAATGCGCACCGTGCCGTCACCGCCTGCCTGCACAATCTGCTGCATATCGTCGAAGGCAAGCTGAGCCACGCTGAGCACCCGCTGCGCGTGCGGGAGGATGGCGTTGCCCAGCTCCGTCAGCGTCACCGCTGATGCGGTACGGTTCACCAGCTTGCCGCCGAGCACCGTTTCGATTTGCCGCAATGCGCTGCTGAGCGCAGGCTGGCTGATCGCCAGCTTACTGGCGGTATCGGTGAAATGACGCAGCTGCGCCAGGGTGACAAAATACTGTAGCTGTCGCAGTGATAGCGCAGGCAAGCGCTGCCAGGGTTCCATCGTCATTATCGTTTACACGCGTCGCAGAATAAGCCGGGGTTATCGGGTGATAAATTTTATCAGCTGGGCAAACGTTTGCCGCGTGCATAGAGTAACGTCATTATTTTCATGCTGGAACCGTTAATTACATGAGTGCCGAAACCCGACGCCGTGCCGTCCAGGCTGCACGCGGTGAAATGCCGTTCGACCTGCTGCTCACGCACACCCGCATTGTTGATATGGCCACCGGTGAGATCCGCGAAGCCGATGTCGGCATCGTGGGGGGCCTTATCGCCAGCGTTCATCCGCGCGGCAGCCGCAGCGATGCGCGTGAGACGCACGATCTGAACAACCAGTATCTCTCTCCGGGACTGATGGATACGCATGTACATCTGGAGAGTTCACACCTGCTTCCCGCTCGCTATGCAGAGATTGTGTTGGCACAGGGCACCACCGCCGTATTCTGGGATCCGCATGAGCTGGCGAATGTGCTGGGCATTGCAGGCGTACGTTTTGCCATTGAGGCCAGCCGTAACCTGCCGCTGCAGGTGATGGTCGCTGCGCCATCAAGCGTGCCATCGACCCCGGGGCTGGAGATGTCTGGCGCAGACTTCGCGGGGAAAGAGATGGATACCCTGCTCGGCTGGCCGGAAGTGCGCGGCGTGGCGGAAGTGATGGATATGCACGGCGTGCTTAACGGCAGCCAGCGCATGCTGGAGATTATGCAGGCCGGGCTGGACAGCGGAAAGCTGATTGAAGGCCACGCGCGCGGGCTTCAGGGTGCGGATTTACAGGCTTATCTGGCCGCAGGCGTGACCTCCGATCACGAGCTGACCTCCGCAGACGACGCGCTGGAAAAGCTGCGCGCCGGGCTGACTCTGGAGATACGGGGTTCGCATCCTTATCTGTTGCCCGATATCGTGAGCGCCCTGAAATCTCTGCCCCACCTTTCTTCACAAATCACGGTCTGCACCGACGATGTCCCACCCGACATGCTGCTGGAAAAAGGGGGGATCGTTGCGCTGCTGAACCTGCTGATTGAGCATGGATTACCGGCAACGCACGCACTGCGTTTCGCCACGCTGAACGCCGCCATTCGCCTGCAGCGTAACGATCTGGGGCTGATTGCTGCCGGGCGTCGCGCGGATCTGGTGGCGTTTGACTCTCTTGAAAAGCTGACGGCTCGTCAGGTGTACGTCGCCGGAAAGCTGATTGCGCGCGATGGGGCAATGATTGAACCCATCGCTGATACGATATTGCCCCTCCCGCGTGATACCGTGCGGCTGTCAGCTCTGGCTGACGATGATTTCCGTATGAAAATCGACAACGCGAAACACGGCGTGGCGCGCCTGCGCCATATCAGTGGCGCACGCTTCACGCAGTGGGGTGAAGTTGACGCGCAGGTACGTCACGGCGTAGTGGCGATCCCGGATGGCTTTAGCCTGATTTGGGTTCAGCATCGCCACGCGCGCCATGCGGCTCAACCGCAAATCGCCCTGCTCGAAGGCTGGGGGGAGCTGCGCGGGGCGATTGCCACCAGCTATTCTCACGACTCTCACAATCTGGTGGTGCTGGGGCGCGATCCGCGCGATATGGCGCTGGCGGCCAACATGCTTATCAAGAGCGGTGGCGGGATGGCGCTGGTACAGAATGGCGACGTCATCGCCCACGTCGCCATGCCGATTGCGGGGATGCTTTCTGAACTGCCGCCTGTTGAGCTGGCTCGACAGTTCAGGGAACTGCGCGAGCGCAGCAATTTGATTGCCGACTGGGAACCGCCGTATCGGGTCTTTAAAGCAATAGAGGGCACCTGTCTTGCCTGCAACGCCGGTCCGCATTTGACCGATCTTGGACTGACCGATGGCACCACGCGCCAGATTGTCGATCCGTTAATTTCTTACCGGGAAACACCGGACAACACACAATAATGCCGAAGGAGAGCCGGATAATGGCCGACAACACCGTTAATTCGCCAGCACCAGGGAGCTGGCTAGAACGCCGTTTTGCACTGCATGCGCGTGGCAGTACTGTACGCACCGAGTGCCTGGCTGGCATCACCGGTTTTCTCGCCGCCGCCTACTTGCTGGTGGTGATCCCAGGACTGCTGGCGGTCGGAGGGATGGATAAAGGCGCGGCGACAACGGGCACCATTCTGGTCTTCGTTGCCGGAACGCTGCTGATGGCTTTCTATGCCAACCTGCCCTTTATCGTCGGGCCTGGTATTGGAGGTTCGGTTCTGGTCGGCGTCACGCTTGCGGGCAGCGAAGGTATTGGCTGGCAAATTGGTCTCGGCATAGCCTGCTGGTCAGGGATTTTATTCTTCCTGCTGACCCGCTTTGGGCTGCGTGAAGTCGTCACCCGTTCCGTCCCGCAATCCATCAAGCTGGGGTTGACGGCCTCCATCGGCCTGTTTGTTGCCGTGCTCGGCTTTCGTAACGCCGGGCTGGTGTTGGCAAACGCGAAAACCAACGCCCTGATGCTGGGGGATTTCCTGTCACCGGCGGCACTGGTCGCGTTAGCGGCTCTCTTCCTGGCCATCGCATTACAGGCGCGCCGGATTCCAGGGGCAATACTGTGGGCCATTCTGTTTGCCACCCTGGTCGGTATTCCGCTGGGCGTGACAAAACTCCCTGGTCATTTTATTGATATGCCGCATTCTCTGGCCCCGGTTATCGGCCATATTGATATGCTCGGGGCGCTGAACATTGCTTTCCTGCCATTCCTGTTTGTCTTCTTTGCGTCGGAATTTTTCTCCACCATGGGTACCACGCTGGCTGTTGGTGGTGAGGCGGGATTACTGGATGACGAAGGCAACATGCCGCATATCAACCGTCCGTTTATGGTGGACTCCATTGCCGCTGCGGTAGGTCCGTGGGTCGGTATCCCTGCAGCGACGGCGCTGATCGAATCTTCGGCTGCTGCTGAAGCGGGCGGTAAAACGGGCATGACGGCATTGGCAGCGGCAGTGATGTTCCTGCTGATGTTGCTGTTTACGCCTGTTGCACTGATGATCCCGAAAGAAGCCACCGCACCGGCGCTGATCCTCATCGGACTGAATATGTTTAGCGGCTTACGTAAGGTTGATCTGGCGAACTTCACCGACGGCTTGCCGGTGCTGATGATGGTCATGATTACGCTGATTGCCAACAGCTTCGGAACGGGAATTGCTGGCGGTTTGCTGTTTTACATCGTGATCAAAGCGATTGCCGGGAAATGGCGCGAAATCCCCGTTGGTCTGTGGATCCTCGCCATTCCCCTGGTCTATTACTTCGCTACGCTGGTCAAGCACTAGCCTTCACGCCGCTTTTCCTTCGGGGTATAGCCGTAGTCGTAATGGCTGTACCCCGAGTTGTAATAGAGCGAGGCGGACTTCACGATATCATTAAGAATAGCGCCATTCACCTGCACACCCATTTGCTGCAGACGCTTCAGACAGTGCTCAATCTCCTTGACGCTGGTTTTACCAAAGCGTGCAACCAGTAAGGTGGTCGCCGCCACTTTGGCAATCAATGAGGCATCCGTAACGGCAAGCACCGGCGGGGTGTCAACAATCACGATGTCATAATGTTCGTTCATCTGCGACATGGCATTCCGGAAGCGTTCTCCCATAAGCAACTCCACAGGGAGTGAAGGCTGTGGACCGCAGGTTAAAACATCAAATCCGCCTTTCTCAAAACGCTGGAGTGCGTCCTGCCATTTAACATCTGCCTCAAGGACTGAGGACAATCCGCAATGGTTGTCCAGTTTAAAGATGTTATGCACATAGCCCTGACGCATATCCGCATCAACAAAGAGCACCCGCTGCCCGGCCTGAGACGCCAGCGCCGCCAGTGCGGTACTGACCAGCGTTTTGCCGCAATCTTGTGTGGGGCCAGAAATGACGACAATCTGATTCGCGGCGTCCATCATGGTGAAGTGCAGACTGGTACGCAGCCCGCGCATTGCCTCGATAAAAATATCGGCTGGCCTTTCGATGGGCAGGAAGGGCACATCCGAGGTTTTGTGTCTCCAGCGAGAGCCCGGGAAACTCCTTTTGCGCAGATGCGTTTTTTTCCAGAGCCATACCGAGCGCGGCAGCGTCGCCAGGACCGACATCCCCTGCACTTCCAGTTGCTCAGACGAGGTTATCCCCCGTTTAAAGGCTGCGAGAATCAACACCCAGCCACTGGAGAATATCAGTCCCAACAGTATGCCAAGCACAATAATGAGTGCTTTTCGTGGTTTTATGGGTTCAGGTTGCGTAACGGCAGAGTCAATAATCCGCACGTTTCCGATAGCGCTGGAGCGAGAGATATTAAGCTCTTGCTGACGCGTTAATAACTGCAGGTAAATGGCGCGCCCGGATTCAACATCCCGGCTCAATCGCAAAATTTCCTGCTGTGTGGAGGGCATGGTTGATACGCGTTCGTTCAGGCGGGCACGCTGCTTCTCAAGGGTTTGGCGCTTTTCGCGTAGTGCGCGATAGGTTGGGTGATCCTTTTTGAAAAGCTGAGAGATCTCCGCTTCGCGGAACGTCAGCTCGTTGAGCTGATTCTCCACATTAACAACCTGATCGAGAACGGACTTCGCCTCCAGGGATAAATCGACGGAATCGCGCTGCTCACGGTAACCATTCAGTCGCGCTTCGGCCTGATCCAGCTCGTGACTGATTTTCGGTAACTGATGCTGTAAAAAGGTCAGGCTGCGGGAATCCCGGGCTTCCTGACGTTCAATATTCTGATTGAGGAAATTTTCCGCAATCGTATTCAGTACCTGGGCAATCTTACCTGGATCTTCGCCCGTCAGCGTTAACGCGATCATTCCGCTCTGTTTCGCTGATTCCGCAACGGTGAGGAGTTTCTGAAGTGCGTTGATGGCTTCAAGCTTTGTAATGGTTTTGAGTGAGAACTGCGTTCCTGGTGCAGCGCTGAGCGATATCACCAGAAGAGAGACACCGTCTTTTAACAGCGTTTTCCCGACATGACCCACAGCCTCGAAGGTTTCGCCCTCAAGGTGATATTGTCCCTGCTCCAGTACGGTCAGCACAAGCTCTTGCGGTTTGCCATCCAGTCGGGGGATGGTAAGTTCACCGATGGTCAGGCTACCCGGCTTGCTGGGGCGAAAACGTGCCCACAGATGCCCCACGATCGGGGTAACACGCTGCTTAACCCGGTACGTCAGCCCCAGTTCATCCACGGTCTTCCCGAGGATCATTCGCGATTTTATCAGCAAGATTTCCGGGGCAACGTCAGGCGAAAGATCGGCGTCGAACTGGCTTAAGCTTTTCAGTAATGAGTTATCCTGCTTCGCTTCTATCTGGACAAGAGCATCAGCCTGATAGACTGGGGTGACAGAAAACGCATAGAGCCCCGCGCACACCGTAAACAGGAGTGTTACCAGGACTATCATCACCCGATGATCGAATATCTCAGCAAGCAGTTGCAGAAGATCAATTTCATTATTTTGCGGTGCCGTAGCCCCATAATTATCTGATGTATAAGATGACATTACGACTTCATTCCTTTATGGCCCAATCGACGAGCCCATTCCTGACTGGCTTTTCCCAACTGCCCGAAAACGTATTCGAAAGCATCACGGCTTTTGCGGTAGGGATCGGGAATATCTTTTGTCTCCAGCCATTGTCCAAATAGCAGTGATTTCCCACGGTTCTCCGGGGCCATGGCAGCAATAAAACGAAGATGTTCCGGTTCCATCACCAGAATCAGATCGGATTTTTGCAGCAAGCTGCGCGTCAGCTTGCGCCCCACGTGATCGTCTAGCGAGACACCATGATGCCAGGCAACATCCTGAGCAACTGCATCTGCCGGATGTCCCTCAAGACCGAAAATACCTGCTGAGGTCACCTGTTTTCCGGGTAATTGCTGACGCAACAGTCGCTCCCCCATCGGGGAGCGGCAAATATTGCCCGTGCAAACCACTAAGATTGAGTTGAACATTATTGCGGCCAGGATCGGATGTAACGAACCGTTTCGGTCAGGTCATGTACACCACTAATGGTCGGCACAAGCTGTGTAATAACGCGATTCCAGCGCGACAACGGTGCCGTTGTTACATAGACAATGTCATACGGCTCGAGCTGGAATTCAGTGCCCAATACCATCGCTGAGGCATCTTTCGCATTGAGCTGGTAGATCTTCGCGATGATGTCCGTCTGGCTTTTTTGATGCACTGAGCGAATGACAAAAATGCCGGTTGCATCAGCCATGTTCTGGTTCAGGCCGCCCGCATTGCCCAGCGCTTCCGCCAGCGTCATGCCACTGCGATCCATCTTCAGCGTGCTCTGCTTAACCACTTCGCCCATGACAAAAACTTTCAGGGCATCATTACGCGGTACAAACAGGATATCGCCAGGGTAGAGCAGTTTGTTTTGTGTTAAATCGCCGAGTTGCATCAGGGCATACAGCGAAAGGCGGGAATCCTGGCCATTATGGGTGAGAACGACATTGCGCCAGTCGGCATCCGCTGAAAGACCGCCTGCGGCATTCACCGCATCCATCACGGTCAAGGGGATGTTGGTGATGGGTTGTTGGCCAGATTTCTCGACTTCTCCCGTCACGTAGGCTTTTTGCGAACGGAAAGAGGCAATGCTGACATCCACCTGGGGACTCTCAATGAATTTATCCAGTCGCGCTGTAATTTCTTCACGTACCTGCGAAACCGTTTTTCCTGCCACATGCAGTTTCCCAACGTAAGGATAAAAGAGCGTACCGTCCGCGTTGACCCAGTTTCCCGCGTCACTCGCGCTACGGTACTGCCCTGCTGGTGTCGTCAACTCAGGATGGTCCCAGACGGTGACCGTCAGGATGTCACCGGTGCCGATTCGGTATTCCCAGTTTTTCACCTGCTCATCCAGATTAGGATTTGCCTGAGATTTCGATACGGGCGGACGCAATTGTTCAATCAACACTGGGGTCAGTGGATAAATTTCCACGTGTTTATCAAGCTGATAATCTTTATCTTCTGTTGCAATAACATTTTTTCCGGTCATAGCTAAATCCTGACCCGGTGAAAATACACAGCCTGTTAACTGGCTTATTGCAAGAAATAGAAAGGAAAATACTGTTGTGTTTTTCATTTATATAAACATATCTTTTATCGTTGTGCTTATCGTACGGACGACAATTTTATTTAAAAAAATAACCATATAATTCATTGCATTAAATGAATCATGATGTGTTAATAAAGCGTATTTTTAACGCAGTAACCAGATACTGAATCGTCTAAACCGACCCGCTCTATGGAACCAGGGATCAGACGTCATAACATGTCGTGCCGGCCGATATTAAATGTTCCACAGTGGGAAAGCATTCACTCAACGGTCCAATTTTGAAGTAACGATGCGTTTTCAGAATTAATTAATAAATCGATAAATAAATTAAATATAAAATACCAATATCATTCACCTGCGTAATGTTCTTTCTGTATTTCGACTACACAAAACCGTTCAGTTTTGTTACATTTTTTTTCAAACACACCATGTTTTGATACTTAAAATGGACCGTCTGCCGCGCATACTGAAACCCGCAGACGAAATGTATCTGTAACGATATTACTGGAGAAAAAATGGCTAAGCGTAAATTGGTGCTTCTGGGTGTACTACTGTCTCTGGCGAGTTCCGCATTTTCTGCTCCGCAAACGGCTGCAGCACCTTCTGGCATCAAAGCCTATGAAGAACAAGAGTTCATCGCTGACTTCACAAAATTTAAGATCGGCGACACGGCGCCAGCGCAGTATCAAACGCCAGAGTACACCATCAAACAATACCAGTTGCGTAACCTGCCAGCGCCGGATGCCGGAACACACTGGACCTACATGGGTGAGAACTACGTGCTGATTGGCGATGCCGATGGAAAAATCCATAAAGCCTATAACGGAGATATCTTCTATCACCGCTAATACGATCCTGGTTCGCGCCTGGCAGGAGAGCGACCGTCCTTTCCTGCGCACGATTTACCTGCATGCCCGGCGCGAAGCCTGGCCATGGTTGAACGGTTCGGAATGGCGCCTTGAAGACTTTGACGCCGCAATCCTGGACGAAGAGATTTGGGTGGCTGTGCAGGACGGGCATCGACTTGGCTTCGCCTCAGTCTGGACGAACGATAATTTTCTGCACAACCTGTTTGTTGACCCGCAGTATCAGAGCCTGGGCGTTGGGCATGTGTTGCTGGAGCAGGTACAGGAGACGTTCACCAGTACGGGGGCGCTGAAGTGTCTGGTCAAGAATGCGCGTGCTGTTGCGTTTTACCAGCGACACGGCTGGCACATTGAGGCGACGGGTGATTCTCCGGACGGAGAGTACTATCTGATGCACTATCGGCTTGGGTAAAGTCAGGTGGCGCTTCGCTTACCTGACCTACAAAACCAAACGTCGTAGGCCGGGTAAGCGAGGCGCCACCCGGCAATTCGGCGCAGAGGAATTACACCGCGCGGAACGCGATTTCGCTCGGGATCACTTCGCCCTGCCAGTAGAGTTGCGCCGCAACGCGCCCGGCCAGCTGACGATACATTTCCGCGAATTCACTTTCCGGACGGCTAACAACTGTGGGTTTCCCGCTGTCGAGATCTTCACACAGCGTGATGTGCAGCGGCATCTGGCCCAGCAGCTGGGTGTGATACTGCGCCGCCAGCTTCTCCGCACCACCGGTACCGAAGATAGGCTCATGGTGCCCGCAGTTGCTGCAGATATGCATGCTCATGTTCTCAACGATTCCCAGCACCGGTACTTCCACCTTCTCGAACATCACGATGCCCTTTTTGGCATCGATTAGTGCGATATCCTGCGGCGTGGTCACGACGACCGCTCCCGTTACCGGAATGTTCTGCGCCAGGGTCAGCTGAATGTCACCCGTACCCGGCGGCATGTCCAGCACCAGATAATCCAGATCCGGCCACATGGTTTCCTGCAGCATCTGCATCAGCGCCTTGCTGGCCATCGGACCGCGCCAGACCATCGCGTTATCGTCGGTGACCAGATAACCAATCGAGTTGGTTGCCAGACCGTGCGCCATGATTGGCGCCATGTGGGTGCCGTCCGGCGAGGTTGGACGCTGGTTTTCCGCCCCCAGCATGTTTGGAATGGACGGGCCATAAATGTCCGCATCCAGAATACCGACCTTTGCCCCTTCCGCTGCCAGCGCGAGTGCCAGGTTTACAGCCGTGGAGGATTTACCCACCCCACCCTTGCCAGAGCTGACGGCAATAATGTTTTTGACGCCGTTCACGCCAGGCTGGTTTTTCACGCGCTTCAGCGTGGCGATGCTGTGGCTCAGCTTCCAGTCAATCGCCTTCGCACCGGTGATGCGCAGCAGCTCCGAGCTGGTTTGCTCTTTCAGCGCGTCAAAGACGCTGGTCCAGACGAATGGCATCTGCAGCTCAATGTGCAGCGTATCGTCCAGCCAGGCAACGTGGTGTAACGCTTTCAGCGTCGTAAGATTGTGCTTCAGGGTTGGATGCTGAAAGTTAGCCAGCGTCCCGGCGACCATTGCTCGTAAGGCTTCCGGTGATTTGGCCTGGGATTGAGAACTCATCCCGACTCCTTTGTTCTTGTGAATAAGACCTTAGATGAACAAGTTTACCTGAAAGCCCGTGGTTTGTGCTTACTTAATAATGCCCCTTTTGGTAATATTAAAAACCCTTTTCACAGTTAAAAGAAGTAATGCCTACTATGACTCAAGTCGCGAAGAAAATTCTGGTAACGTGCGCACTGCCGTACGCCAACGGCTCAATCCACCTCGGCCACATGCTGGAGCATATCCAGGCTGATGTCTGGGTCCGTTACCAGCGAATGCGCGGCCACGAGGTTAACTTCATCTGTGCGGACGATGCTCACGGCACGCCGATCATGCTGAAAGCACAGCAGCTGGGGATTTCCCCGGAGCAGATGATTGCCGAAATGAGTCAGGAGCATCAGACTGATTTTGCTGGCTTTGACATCAGCTATGACAACTATCACTCCACGCACAGCGACGAAAACCGCGAGCTGTCGGAGCTGATCTACACCCGTCTGAAAGAGAACGGTTTTATTAAAAACCGCACTATATCTCAGCTGTACGATCCGGAGAAAGGCATGTTCCTGCCGGACCGTTTCGTCAAAGGCACCTGTCCGAAATGTAAATCCCCGGACCAGTACGGCGATAACTGCGAAGTGTGCGGCGCGACCTACAGCCCGACCGAGCTTATCGAGCCGAAATCCGTGGTTTCCGGCGCCACGCCTGTGATGCGTGACTCCGAGCACTTCTTCTTCGACCTGCCGTCGTTCAGCGAAATGCTGCAGGCGTGGACCCGCAGCGGCGCGCTGCAGGAGCAGGTGGCGAACAAAATGCAGGAGTGGTTCGAATCCGGCCTGCAGCAGTGGGATATCTCCCGCGATGCGCCGTACTTCGGCTTCGAAATCCCGAACGCGCCGGGCAAATATTTCTACGTCTGGCTGGACGCGCCAATCGGCTACATGGGCTCCTTCAAGAACCTGTGCGACAAGCGCGGCGACACCGTCAGCTTCGACGAATACTGGAAGAAAGATTCCACCGCCGAGCTGTACCACTTCATCGGTAAAGACATCGTTTATTTCCACAGCCTGTTCTGGCCGGCCATGCTGGAAGGCAGCAACTTCCGCAAGCCAACCAACCTGTTCGTTCACGGCTACGTGACGGTGAACGGCGCGAAGATGTCCAAGTCCCGCGGGACGTTCATTAAGGCCAGCACCTGGCTGAACCACTTCGACGCGGACAGCCTGCGCTACTACTACACCGCGAAGCTCTCTTCCCGCATCGACGATATCGACCTGAATCTGGAAGATTTCGTGCAGCGCGTGAACGCGGACATCGTCAACAAGGTGGTGAACCTGGCGTCCCGTAACGCGGGCTTTATCGCTAAGCGTTTTGACGGCGTGATGGCCGCTGAACTGGCGGACCCTGCCCTGTACCAAACCTTTACCGACGCGGCGGCGACTATTGGCGAAGCCTGGGAAGCGCGTGAGTTCGGAAAAGCGGTACGTGAAATCATGGCGCTGGCTGATCTGGCGAACCGCTATGTCGACGAGCAGGCACCGTGGGTGGTGGCGAAACAGGAAGGCCGCGATGCCGATCTGCAGGCCATCTGCTCCATGGGCATCAACCTGTTCCGCGTGCTGATGACCTACCTGAAGCCGGTTCTGCCGCAGCTCGCAGCCCGTGCTGAAGCGTTCCTGAACACCGAACTGACCTGGGATGCAATGGCGCAGCCGCTGCTCGGCCACAAGGTGAACACCTTCAAGGCGCTGTACAACCGCATCGAGATGAAACAGGTGGAAGCGCTGGTGGAAGCATCCAAAGAAGAAGTGAAGGCGGCTGCGGCACCGGTCACCGGCCCGCTGGCAGACGATCCAATTCAGGAAACCATCACCTTTGATGATTTCGCGAAAGTCGACCTGCGCGTGGCGCTGATTGAAAATGCGGAGTTCGTGGAAGGTTCTGACAAACTGCTGCGCCTGACGCTGGACCTGGGCGGCGAGAAGCGTAACGTCTTCTCCGGCATCCGTTCCGCGTATCCGGACCCGCAGGTGCTGATTGGTCGTCAGACCGTGATGGTGGCGAACCTGGCACCGCGCAAAATGCGCTTCGGTATCTCCGAGGGGATGGTGATGGCCGCAGGCCCTGGCGGGAAAGACATCTTCCTGTTAAGCCCTGACGAAGGCGCGAAGCCGGGCCAGCAGGTGAAATAACAAAAAAGCCGGATTCTTATCCGGCTTTTTTTTGCCGGGTGGCGGCTTCGCCTTACCCGGCCTACAAACCCCGTAGGCCCTGCAAGCGCAGCGCCGCTGGGCAAATCACGCCTTCGGGTGATGCACCCGGTGGGTCAGCCCGCGCAGGAAATTACGCAGAAACTGATCGCCGCACTCGCGGTAGTTTTTATGATCCGGCGCGCGCATCATTGCCGTCACTTCCGGTACGGATACGCGGTATTTTTGCTCGGTCATGATCGCGACAATATCGTCCGTTTTCAGCGAGAACGCGATGCGCAGCTTTTTCAGCACCGTGTTGTTGTTCACGCGACGCTCCAGCGCCAGCTCTGGTGCGGCAGGATCTTTGCCACGCTTATCGTAAATCAGGCCGTTCAGGAATCCCGACAGAATAATGTCAGGGCAGCGGACAAACCCCTCTTCGTCTTCTTTGGTCATCCAGGTATCGAAACCCGCAGACGTGGCTTCCATGTCGGACAACGCAAGAATGCGCACCATGTCGTTATTGTTTGCTTTCAGGGTGTAGCGCAGGCTACGAAGAATGTCATTACTAATCATGAGTGCCTTTAACTGTCGATGATGCAATGGCGCGCAGTGTACCAGTTTTACAGACCAATCGCCTCTTTCAAACTCTTCAGGTAGCGACGGCTGACGGGCACCGTTTGCCCGGCACGCAGCACCAGTTCCGCCTGGCCGTTATCTTCCAGGCGGATCTCCTTCAGGTGCGCCATGTTCACCAGATACTGACGATGGCAGCGGATCAGCGGCGTGCGGCTCTCCAGGGTGCGAAGCGTCAGCTCGGTAAAGCCTTCATTTCCCTCCGCGCTGGTGACATATACCCCGCTCAGACGACTGCTGACGAAGGCCACGTCATCCATCTGCAGGAGATAAATGCGGCTGTGCCCGGTGCAGGGGATAAACTTCAGCGGCTGCTGGTTTTCCGGCAGCAGCGTCATATCCTGCACGGTGCGCTCCTGGCGTAAACGGGTGAGCGTTTTATCCAGCCGCTTCTCTTCAATCGGTTTCAGCAGATAATCAAAGGCATGTTCTTCAAATGCCTTCACGGCATACTCATCAAACGCTGTCAGAAAGACGATATAGGGGCGGTGCTCAGGATCAAGCATCCCGACCATCTCCAGCCCGCTGATGCGCGGCATCTGAATGTCGAGAAACAGCACGTCCGGACGCAGTTTGTGCACCGCACCGATAGCCTCAATGGCATTTGCACACTCACCCACCACCTCGATATCACTCTGCTCCTGCAATAGCACTCGCAGGTTTTCCCGTGCCAGCGGCTCATCATCCACAATCAGCACTCTCAGCATGCATTTTTCTCCAGCGGCAGTCGTAAGGTAATACGGGTAAATCGGTCGGGTTCACAGGCAACGGTAATGCCACAGTCGTCACCAAAGTGCGCACGCAGGCGTTTATCCACCAGGCTCATCCCTAACCCTCCCGAGGCGGAAGGGACGTAGAGCCCGGCGTTATCTTCAATATCCAGCACCAGATGGTGGTTAAACTGGGTGGCAGAAATGGTGATCTCCCCGATACCCAGCAGCTGCGACGTGCCGTGTTTGATGGCATTTTCCACGATAGGCTGCAGGGTAAAGGCCGGAAGATGCTGGTACGCCAGCGCGTCCGGGACGGAGAGCGACACCTGCAGGCGAGACTGGAAGCGTGCCTGTTCAATCTGCAGGTATGCGTTAACATGTTCAATCTCGTCGGCCAGGGTCACGATTTCGGAAGGCCGCTTCAGATTCTTGCGGAAAAAGGTCGACAAAAACTGCACCAGCTGCGCGGCCTGATCGCTGTCGCGGCGGATCACCGCCTTCAGCGTATTAAGCGCGTTAAACAGGAAATGCGGATTGACCTGGGCGTGCAGGAGTTTGATCTCTGACTGCGTCAGCAGCGCCTTCTGTCGCTCGTACTGCCCGGCGAGGATTTGCGCGGACAGCAGCTGGGCAATCCCCTCCCCCAGCGTGCGGTTGATAGAGCTGAACAGGCGGTTTTTCGCTTCATAGAGCTTAATCGTCCCCATCACCCGCTGATTTTCACCGCGTAGCGGGATCACCAGCGTCGAGCCAAGTTTGCACTGCGGATGGAGCGAACAGCGGTAGGGGATCTCATTCCCGTCGGCATACACCACTTCACCGGTTTCAATGGCGCGCAGGGTATAGGTTGATGAGATCGGTTTCCCCGGCAGATGGTGGTCGTCTCCGGTACCGGTAAACGCCAGCAGCTTTTCGCGGTCGGTAATGGCGACGGCACCGATATCCAGCTCCTTGTAGAGCACCTGCGCCACCTTCATGCTGTTTTCTTCGTTGAATCCCTGACGCAGGATCCCTTCCGTTGAGGCTGCTACTTTCAGGGCCGTCGCGGAAAACGCCGAGGTGTATTTCTCAAACATGGCACGCTTGTCGAGCAGAATACGCATAAACAGCGCCGCGCCCACGGTATTGGTAACCATCATCGGAGCTGCAATATTGCTAACCAGGTGCAGCGCATCGTCATACGGACGGGCAATCAGCAGGATAATCGCCATCTGCGCCATCTCTGCCACGAAGGTAATCGCACCGGCGGTCAGCGGGCTAAATACCTTATCCGGGCGGCCGCGTTTGATCATGTAGCTGTGGACGAGGCCACCCAGTAGCCCTTCGACGATCGTGGAGATCATACAGCTCAGCGCCGTCATGCCGCCCATGGAATAGCGGTGCAGACCGCCGGTAAGCCCAACAAGGCCGCCGACTACGGGACCGCCAAGCAGGCCGCCCATCACCGCACCGATGGCGCGGGTATTGGCAATGGAATCTTCGATATGGAGGCCAAAGTAAGTCCCCATAATGCAGAAAATGGAGAAGGTCACATAGCAAAGCAGCTTGTGCGGCAGACGGACGGTGACCTGCATCAGCGGAATGAACAGGCGCGTTTTACTCATCAACCATGCGATGACAAGAAACACACACATCTGCTGAAGCAACAACAGCACCAGATTAAACTCGTACATACTGACAAACCGCACATTCTAAAAACGCGTAACATACACTGATGCAGGTAAACTTTCTTTGAAGCGTGCCAAAAAAGCTGCAAATCGTGTTCGTCATCACAGCGTTTGCCGAACATCGTGCATGCTTCGCATTATTTGTTCAAAAAACGATCAACCCTTCCTGGTTCGGCAAAGTGAGTCTACAGTTAAGCTGGGGAAGCGTAAGCCAGGGGGCGAATATGGCGCTTTACACAATAGGTGAAGTGGCACTCCTTTGTGATATCAATCCCGTTACCCTACGGGCGTGGCAGCGAAGGTATGGATTACTCAAACCGCAGAGGACCGACGGTGGGCATCGCCTTTTCAATGAGGCGGATATCGACCGCATTCGCGAAATTAAAAGCTGGATCGACAACGGAGTGCAGGTCGGCAAAGTGAAATCCCTGCTGAGCCACGACGATCCGGACACGCAACACCTCTGGCGCGAACAGCAGGAAACCCTGCTACGACTCCTGCAGGCGGGCAATCTTCAGCGCCTGCGCGCATGGATAAAAGAGCAAGGCCGCGATTATCCGGCACAGACGCTGATCAACCATCTTTTCATTCCGCTCCGTCGACGTTTGCAGTGCCAGCAGTCCACCCTGCAGGCTCTGCTCAGCATGCTCGACGGGGTGCTGATCAACTACATTGCCGTCTGCCTTGCCTCGGCGAAGAACAAGGCCGGAAAAGATGCGCTGGTGGTCGGCTGGAACGTGCACGATACCACCCGCCTGTGGCTGGAAGCGTGGATTGCGACCCAGAAGGGCTGGCGGGTGGATGTCCTGGCGCACTCGCTGGCGCAGCTCAGACCTGAGTTTTTCGATGGCCAGACCCTGCTGGTCTGGTGTGGCGAAGTACCCTCCGCCACGCAGCAACAGCTACTGACGGAATGGCGAGAGAATGGCTACCCGGTTTATTCCCTTGGCCCGGATGAACCATAACGGCATTTAATGGTTCATTAACAGCTGCGCTTCACCGTATAATTGTTCCGTTAACAACAGGAGCACATGATGAAGGCAACTAAACTGGCGGTAATTACCCTTTTTGTCCTGATGGCCGTAAGCGGTATCGGCGGCGTGATGCTGGCGGGTTACTCGTTTATCGTCCGTGGCGGTGTCGGCTGAGAAACAGCGCCAGGCGTTCGAAAAGGCGATCGACTACAATCGCCGCCAGCGCAACCAGTAGCGCGCCCTGAATAATGTAGGCCGTATTAAATCCGCTTAAGCCGATAATAATCGGCGTTCCCAGCGTGTTTGCCCCCACCGTCGAGGCGATTGTCGCCGTACCGATGTTGATAATCACCGACGTGCGGATCCCGGCGATAATGACCGGTGCCGCGAGCGGCAGTTCAACTTTGCGCAACCGCTGCCAGGCACTCATGCCCATCCCTTCTGCTACGCTCAGCACCGACGCAGGCACCGCCGCAATACCGGCCAGGGTTCCCTGAAGTATCGGCAACACTCCGTATAAAATCAGCGCAATAATCGCCGGTTGCTGACCAAAGCCAATTACCGGTACCGCAATCGCCAGCACCGCCACCGGCGGAAACGTCTGACCGATCGCCGCAATCGTCTCCACCAGCGGGCGAAACTCGCGTCCCGATGGCCTTGTTACCGCGATCCCCGCCCCCACGCCGAGCACGATGGCAATGATGCTTGAGATCGCCACCAGCCAGGCGTGCGCCAGCGCAAGGTTGATAAAACTCTCCTGCTGGTAGACCGGTCGTGGCAGGCCAGGAAAGAGCGAACTGAACAGTGCCGCGCTGTGCGGCATCAGAAAGAGCAGGCCGACGAAGAGCAGCGCCAGCCAGAACAGCGGATCACGCATGACCTTCACGGGTCACCTCCCCGGCCAGCAGATCGCGAAAGTGCAATGCCCCACAGGTTGTTCCCTGGCTGTTGGTCACCGGCAGGATCTCACATTGTCTGGCGACGAAAGCAGACAGCGCATCCCGCAGGCTCATCTGCTCCTGCAACGGTTCACCGCTTAGCGGTGCATCCTGCCGGCGCATGTAATCGCCAACGGTGCGCAAAGAGAGCAGCCTGACGCCCAGCTCGCTGCGACCAAAAAATTCGCGCACAAAGTCGTTCTTCGGTTGGCTCAACAGCGCAAGCGGCGTGCCCTGCTGTACCACCTCGCCGTGGTCCATCAGCACCAGATGGTCAGCCAGGCGCAGCGCCTCATCAATGTCGTGTGTCACAAGGATAATGGTGCGCCCCAGAATGCGGTGGATGCGGGTCATCTCCGCCTGCAGCGCGGCGCGTGTGACCGGATCCAGCGCGCCAAAAGGTTCATCCATCAGCAACACCTGGGGATTGGCCGCCAGCGCGCGCGCGACCCCAACCCGCTGCTGCTGCCCGCCGGAAAGCTGGTGCGGGTAGCGGTCACGCAGTGTCGGCTCTAATCCCAGCAGGGCCATCAGCTCATCCACCCGCGCATGGGTTTTCGCCCGCGTCCATTTTTCCAACTGCAGCACGGTGGCGATGTTCTGCGCCACCGTCCAGTGGGGAAACAGCCCGATGGACTGAATGGCGTAGCCCATACGACGGCGCAGCTCTAGCACCGGCAGACTGCGGATCTCTTCCCCGGCAAAGCGAATCTGCCCGCTGTCGTGCTCCACCAGCCGGTTGATCATCTTCAGGGTGGTGGATTTTCCCGACCCCGATGTGCCTATCAATACCGAAAACGCCCCTTCTGCAAAATGCAGGTTCAGGTGGCTTGCCGCCGGGCGACCGGCAAAGGTTTTACTGACATCATGAAATTCAATCATTGGCTCTTCTCCCGAGCAGCGCGAGCCACAGGGCAAATAACGCATCCAATACAACCGACAGCGCGATGGTGGGCACCACGCCCAACAGGACCAGGTCCAGCGCGCTGCTGAGCAGCCCCTGGAAGACCAGCGCACCAAAACCGCCCGCGCCGATGAGCGCTGCAATCACCGCCATCCCCACGGTTTGCACCGTCACCACCCGCAGGCTGCGAATTAACAGCGGAAGCGCAAGAGGTAACTGTATTTTCCAGAAACACTGCCGCGCGCTCATTCCCATCGCATGGGCGCTTTCCAGCACGTCCGGCGCAACCTGGCTTAAGCCCGCCACCACACCGCGCACCAGCGGCAGTAGCGCATACAGCACCAGCGCGATCAGCGCGGGCGTGAGCCCGGTACCGGCAATGCCGATTTCCCCCAACGCGGGAAATGACCTCGCCAGACCGGCCAGCGGAGCAATGAGCAATCCAAACAGGGCCACGGAAGGAACCGTCTGAATGACGTTGAGAACGGTGAACACGCTCCCCTGGCGCGCCGGATGGCGATAGCACCAGATACCCAGCGGGACGCCCAGAAGCAGCGCCGGGAAAAGCGTGCCGAAGAGGATCGTCAGATGTTGCGAGAGCGCATCATCAAACACCTCCTGACGATTGGCGTACTCTTTTAACAACGAGAGATTATTCAGCTCACCGCTAAACAGGAGGATCAGAGGGATGAGCCAGATTTGCGCGTTTAGCAGCCAACGCCAGACGGGCGCTGGCGTCAGGCGGCGAATGGCATCGCTACAGGCCAGCAGGCAGAGCGCCAGCCACAACCACAAACCGCTGCCGATGGACGTACGCGCCAGCGGGCTTTCCGCAGACATCATGAGCGTCGCCGACTGCCCTGCGCTCCAGAACAGCCCTAAAAAAAGGGCTTCACAGAGGAGCAACGTCAGCCATTGCGCGGCACGTCCTGACCAGAGCGATAAGACGACGGCCGCGCCCAGCGCCACCGCCAGCAGCGCGGGCGAAAACGACCAGATCTGCCAGAGTGCGCGCCCTTCACCCGACATCAGGCGGTTAGGCGCGACATTCACAAAAGGTAACGCGACCGCCGCGATGGCCACACAGGCCAACAGCAGCAGCACGCGATTATGACATTGTATTGGCACAGCTTTATCCTGTTACTTCACAAGCCCTTGTTGTTTCAGGAAGTCGGCCGCCACTTTTTTGGCATCCAGTCCCTCAACGGCAATGCTGGCGTTCAGCTGCTGCAGCGTTTTTTCATCCAGTTTTTCAAAGACCGGCTTGAGCCATTCTGCAATATCCGGGTAGGCTTTCAGCACCGCTTCGCGCACTACCGGGGTCGGGGCGTAAATCGGCTGGACGCCTTTCGGGTCGGTCAGGGTTTGCAGTCCAAGGGCCGCAACCGGGCCGTCGGTGCCGTAGGCCATCGCGGCATTTACGCCGGAGGTTTGCTGCGCCGCGGCTTTGATGGTCACTGCCGTATCACCGCCTGCCAGAGAGAGCAGTTGAGCCTGATCAAGCTTGAAGCCGTAGGCTTTTTCGAAAGCAGGCAGCGCATCAGGACGTTCGATAAATTCAGCCGACGCAGCGAGTTTGAAATCGCCCTTCTCTTTCAGGTAGCGGCTGAGATCCGCGAGCGAGGTCAGCTTGCCCTTCTCCGCCACGTCCTTACGCACCGCGATAGTCCAGGTATTGTTCGCAGGCGCAGGCGTCAACCAGACCAGTTTGTTCTGATCTGCGTCCAGTTTTTTGACTTTTTCATACCCGGCGTTGGCGTTTTTCCATGCCGGATCGTTTTCATCTTTGAAGAAGAATGCGCCGTTGCCGGTGTATTCCGGGTAGATATCCAGCTCGCCGGAGGTAATCGCACCGCGCACGACGGGCGTTGTACCGAGCTGAACTTTATTGACCGTTTTGACCCCGTGGCTCTCAAGCACCTGCAAAATAATATTGCCGAGCAGCGCCCCTTCGGTATCAATCTTTGATCCCACTTTGACAGGCTCAGCCGCCTGAAGCGGCAGGCTAAGCGCGGCCAGTAACACCGCAGAGCCCAACATCCCCTTTTTAATCGTCATTCCGCCGTCCTCATTTTTTTATCGCCTTTTTCAGAGGCTTGAGAGAAAAGCGTAGCTTAAAACGGCGTGTTTAACCGTCAAAATGCCTTTTTAGCATAAGGTAAGATGCATCCCCCGTGAGGTGGGGGATGCGAAGGAAGGGAAGTTTACTGCAGTTCGAACTCGCCTCTATTCACCCGGGCGGAATCCACGCCGATAAAGACGTTGAACTTGCCGGGTTCCACAACGTATTTCATCTGCTGGTTCCAGAACTTCAGCGCATCGACGTCGATCGGGAAGCTAACGGTTTTGGTTTCGCCCGGTTTCAGGTTGACCTTTTCAAAGCCGCGCAGCTGCTTCACCGGACGGCTCATGGACGCGGTAACATCCTGAACGTACATCTGCATCACCGTTGCGCCTTCACGCTTGCCAGTGTTGGTCACGTCCACGCTGGCGGTGACCTTGCCGTCACGCTTCATCACAGGCGCTGACATTTTTACGTCAGAGACCTTAAAGGTGGTGTAGCTCAGACCGTAACCAAACGGATACAGCGGGCCGTTGGCTTCGTCGAAGTAGCGAGAGGTGTACTTGTTCGGCTTGTCAGCGTTATACGGACGACCGGTGTTCAGGTGGCTGTAGTACACCGGGATCTGCCCGACGGAGCGCGGGAAGGACATTGGCAGCTTGCCCGACGGGTTGTAATCGCCAAACAGCACGTCGGCAATGGCGTTACCGCCTTCGGTACCGGCGAACCAGGTTTCCAGAATAGCATCAGCCTGCTGGTCTTCTTTCACCAGCGCCAGCGGACGGCCGTTCATCAGCACCAGCACCAGCGGTTTGCCGGTCGCTTTCAGGGCGGCTATCAGATCGCGCTGGCTTTGCGGAATAGTGATATCGGTACGGCTGGAGGCCTCGTGCGCCATCCCCTGCGCTTCACCCACGACCGCGACAACGATGTCAGACGTCTTCGCCGCCTTAACCGCTTCGTCAATCATCTCTTTCGGCGTGCGCGGATCCACCTTCACCGCTTCCTCGTACTGATTGAGGAAGGTAACGATGTCTTTGTCGTTAGTGACGTTCGCCCCTTTGGCGTACACCACTTTCGCGTTTTCACCGACGGCGCTCTTAATGCCGGTCAGCACGGTCACGGACTGATCGGCCACGCCCGCGGCAGACCAGCTGCCCATCACGTCGCGCTTGCTGTCGGCCAGCGGGCCCACCACGGCGATGGTGCCGGATTTTTTCAGCGGCAGCGTGTCGAGACGGTTTTTCAGCAGCACCAGGCTTTCCCGCGCCACGTCACGCGCCTCTTTGCGGTGCAGGCGGCTTTCGGCGTTGGTATCGGCCGGGTCAGACTCTTTCGGGCCCAGGTGGCTGTACGGATCGTTAAACAGCCCCATGTCGTATTTCACGTTCAGCACGTGACGCGTGGCATCGTCCAGCTCCGCCATCGTCACCTTGCCGCTCTTCACCAGCCCCGGCAGGTATTTGCTGTAGTACTCGTCGCTCATGCTCATGTTGATGCCGGACTTGAGCGCCACACGCACCGCGTCTTCCGGATCGGACGCCGTGCCGTGTTTGATCAGCTCTTTGATTGCGCCGTGGTCAGAGACGGTAATGCCCTTGAAGCCCCACTGGTCGCGCAGCACGTCTTTCAGCAGCCAGGAATCGGAAGTCGCAGGCGTGCCGTTCAGCGAGTTCAGCGCCACCATCACCGCGCCGCTACCCGCATCCAGCCCTGCCTTGTACGGCGGCATGTAGTCGTTGAACAGGCGCTGCGGGCTCATGTCGACGGTGTTGTACTCTTTACCGCCTTCAACCGCGCCGTAGGCCGCAAAATGCTTCACGCTGGTCATCACCGAGTAGCGGTCCGCCGGGCTTTTGCCCTGCATCGCTTCCACCATGGTTTTCCCCATTGTGGCCGTTAAATACGTATCTTCACCGAAGCCTTCCGACGCGCGGCCCCAGCGCGGATCGCGGGAGACGTCGACCATTGGCGCCCAGGTCATGTTCAGGCCGTCGTCCGCCGCTTCATACGCCGACACGCGCCCGACGGTTTTCACCGCGTCGAGGTTAAAGGAGGAGGCTAACCCGAGGCTAATCGGGAAGACGGTACGCTGGCCGTGCAGAACGTCATAGGCAAAGAAGAGAGGGATCTTCAGGCGGCTGAGTTCCATCACCTGATCCTGCATTTTACGGATATCCTGACGGGTGACGGTGTTAAAAATCGCCCCCACCTGGCTCTCTTTAATCATCTCACGGATGGCCTCTTTCGGGTTATCTGGGCCGACGCTGATCAGACGCAGCTGGCCGATTTTCTCATCGACCGTCATCTTTTTGAGCAATTCCGTGACAAACGCGTCTCGGGCTTCAGGCGTGAGCGGATGATTACCAAACAAATCCTCTGCGAGCGCAGGTTGCAGCGCCAGGCTGACGGCGACACCTACAGAACATAGCCATTTCATGTCGTTATACTCTCTCATCAATAACCGCCGGACGATCTCGGCCATACCGTGCGAAAAGCGCAGTGTGCCACAAACCCTTTGAACCTTGCAGGGTTATTCTCTGATTTTTCTCGTGAATACTCGACCGCTTAACAGTTAATCGCGCTATGCTTTAGAGCGAGAAATTTGCCCCACCACAAGGAGTGGAAGATGTCTTCTGTTCGAACTGACGATAACAATACTTTTATTAACGAACTGTCGCGCCTGGTTGGTCACTCTCACCTGCTTACTGACCCGGCTAAAACCGCCCGCTACCGCAAGGGTTTCCGTTCCGGCCAGGGCGACGCGCTGGCGGTGGTCTTCCCCGGCACGCTGCTGGAGCTGTGGCGCGTGCTGAGCGCCTGCGTCGCCGCCGACAAGATTATTTTAATGCAGGCCGCCAATACCGGCCTGACCGAGGGCTCCACGCCGAACGGCAATGATTACGATCGTGACATCGTCATTATCAGCACCCTGCGCCTCGACAAACTTCACCTGCTGGACAAAGGCGAACAGGTACTCGCCTTCCCCGGCACCACGCTCTACTCCCTCGAAAAAGCGCTTAAGCCGCTGGGACGCGAGCCGCACTCGGTGATCGGCTCGTCGTGCATTGGCGCGTCGGTGATCGGCGGGATCTGCAATAACTCCGGCGGCTCGCTGGTGCAGCGCGGCCCGGCGTATACCGAGATGTCGCTGTATGCCCGCATCGACGAAAACGGCAAGCTGACGCTGGTGAACCATCTGGGTATCGATCTTGGCGTGACGCCAGAGCAGATCCTGAGCAAGCTTGACGATGACCGCGTGAAGGACGAAGACGTTCAGCACGATGGCCGCCACGCGCACGATCATGATTACGTCACTCGCGTGCGGGATATCGAAGCCGACACCCCGGCGCGCTATAACGCTGACCCGGACCGCCTGTTTGAATCCTCCGGCTGCGCGGGCAAGCTGGCCGTTTTTGCCGTACGCCTTGATACCTTCCCGGCAGAGAAAAAGCAGCAGGTGTTTTACATCGGCACCAATCAGCCTGAGGTGCTGACAGAGATACGCCGTCATATTCTGGGCGAATTCACCCATCTGCCGGTGGCGGGCGAATATATGCACCGGGATATTTACGACATCGCCGAACGCTACGGGAAAGACACCTTCCTGATGATCGACAAGCTCGGCACCGATAAAATGCCGTTCTTCTTCACTATGAAGGGCCGCACCGACGCGATGCTCGATAAAGTGTCGCTGTTCAAACCGCACTTCACCGACCGCTTTATGCAGAAGCTGGGCACCGTTTTCCCGGCGCATCTGCCGGAGCGCATGAAAACCTGGCGCGATAAGTACGAACATCACCTGCTGCTGAAAATGGCCGGGGACGGAATTGCCGAAGCGCAGAGCTGGCTCACCGAGTTCTTCAAGACGGCTGAGGGTGATTTCTTTGCCTGCACGCCGGAAGAAGGCAGCAAAGCCTTCCTGCACCGTTTCGCCGCGGCGGGTGCCGCCATCCGCTATCAGGCGGTGCATTCCGACGAGGTGGAAGATATTCTGGCGCTGGATATCGCCCTGCGACGCAACGATACCGAATGGTTTGAGCACCTGCCGCCGGAGATCGACAGCAAACTGGTGCACAAGCTCTATTACGGCCACTTTATGTGTTACGTCTTCCATCAGGATTACATCGTTAAAAAAGGCGTTGACGCGCACGCGCTGAAAGAGCAGATGCTCGCCCTGTTACATGAACGTGGCGCACAATATCCTGCAGAACACAACGTCGGGCATCTTTATAAAGCCCCTGACGCACTTAAGCAGTTTTATCGCGAGAATGACCCTACAAATAGCATGAACCCCGGCATTGGTAAGACAACGCGGAAGAAATACTGGAAAGAAGAGGCAGATGCGGAGCAGCCCATAACGCAAGCATCTGATTAATTCATACAGCCATATTTGAGAGATTGTTAAGCGCTCCTTAATCGTACTAGAGTAGCGATCTGTCGCCGGAGAGACGTTTCTCCGGCATTCTACGATGAGGAGCGGGCACATCATGTCGGCTGTAGATATTTTATCCGAAACCGAGCTGGAAGTGCGCGATGCCCTTCCCGATGATGTGCATGCCATTGCCGCGATCTACGCCTGGCATGTACTTCACGGGCGCGCGTCATTTGAAGAAGTCCCCCCGACCATTGACGAAATGCGTCATCGCATGAAAAGCGTGGCTGAGAACGGTTTGCCGTGGCTTATCGCGCTGTACCGCGGCATTGTGGTGGGCTACTGCTATGCCACCCCTTACCGGCCGCGACACGCCTACCGCTATACCCTGGAAGAGTCGATTTACGTGGATGCCAGCACCACGGGCCGTGGATTCGGCTCAACGTTGCTGAACGCGCTGATCGCACGCTGCGAGCAGGGGCCGTGGCGGCAGATGATTGCCGTTGTGGGTGACGGGAACAACAATTCAGGATCGCTGCGCTTACATAAAAAGCACGGTTTTGATGTCGTGGGTCAATTGCGAAGCGTTGGGTATAAGAAAGGCGACTGGCGGGATACGTTGATAATGCAGCGCCCGCTCAACGACGGTGACTGGACGCTGCCGGAGTAGGCGCTTTCGCCCGGTGGCGCTTCGCTTACCGGGCCTACGTGTCGAGGTCTTTGTAGGCCGGGTAAGGCGAAGCCGCCACCCGGCGCGCACAAACGGCTCAGTCGTTCTGCGCCGTCGCCATCTGTTCTGCTTTCTGCTTTTTATACGTCAGCGCCGCGGCCGGAACCGGCTGCACTTTCCCGGTCTCAATCCACGTACGCAGGCGGCTGGCATCTGCGAAGTGGGTATATTTGCCGAAGGCATCCATCACCACCAGCGCCACCGGCTTACCGTTAAACACGGTGCGCATCACCAGGCAGTGACCTGCCGCATTGGTAAACCCGGTTTTGGTTAACTGAATATTCCAGTTCTCACGATACACCAGATGGTTAGTGTTGCGGAAAGGCAGCGTGTATGACGGGTTAGAGAACGTCGCCATGTCCTCGCGCGTGGTGCTGAGCTGACCGAGCAGCGGGTATTGCTTGCTGGCAATCAGCATCTTCGTCAGGTCGCGCGCCGTTGAGACGTTATGAATCGACAGCCCGGTGGGCTCCACGTAGCGGGTGTTGGTCATCCCCAGCGATTTGGCTTTAGCATTCATCGCGCGAATAAACGCATCATAGCCGCCCGGATAGTGGTGCGCCAGGCTGGCTGCCGCGCGGTTTTCGGACGACATCAGCGCCAGCAGCAGCATATCCTTTCGGCTGATTTCACTGTTCAGACGCACGCGGGAGTAGACGCCTTTCATTTCCGGCGTGTGGCTGATATCGACCTTCAGTTTTTCATCCAGCGGCAGTCGTGCATCAAGCACCACCATCGCGGTCATTAATTTGGTAATGGAGGCGATTGGTCGCACCAGATCAGGGTGGCTGGCATAGATCACTTTATTGGTGTTGAGATCGACGATCATCGCACTGCCGGAGGCAATCTGCGGTTGTGCCGCCGCGGAGGTCACCGCAGGCGTTTTAGCGATGGCTGGCGCGGCAACGGACGCACCCAGCAGCAGCGCCAGGCTCAATAATGAAACTCGGAATTTCAGCATGGTGAGACTTCTGATAATTATTCACGCACGTAATGACGTACACCGCCTGCGTCAACGGATAAACGCAGGCTGGCATCGGCATCATAGCGGTCACCGTGCATTGTCGCCAGCGGAGAATCGTGAACAGATGCTGCATTGCTGGCATTTACGCCAGCAATGCAGTGAGCTTAAAAGAGACGGTATCCATAACCCCACAGAATAACCGTCAGAGCCAGTAACGCCTCCAGGACCAGAACCCCGATGGCAAGCGTGGAGCTGGAGAAGCTCAGGCCCTCTTCTTTATTGATATTCAGGAAGGTTGGCACCCCCACATACAGCAGATAACCGGTGTAAAAGAGGGCAACAGTACCGATCAGCGCGCACAGCCAGACCAGTGGATAGAGCGCAACAATACCGCTTAAGAACAGCGGGGTCGCGACATATCCGGCAAAGACCATACAGTGGGCCAGCGACGGACGCTGCGGGTAGTTTCGCGCCATCCAGTGAATCACGCGCCCCATCACCGCCACACCCGCCAGCATCAGGCCGTAAAAGATGACGGCAAGATACAGCCCGGTAAACCAGGAGAGCTGAACCACGGTGCCATCACCAAAGTTCCAGCCGATTTGTGTTGTGCCTATAAACGCACAGATTACCGGCACCGCTGCCATCAGCAGCACATGGTGCGTGTAATGATGCGCGACCGTTTCGTTCTCGCTTCTGATCACGTGCATTTCACGATCGGGATGGGAGAAGAGTCCCCAGACATGGTTCATAGCGCCCCCTTGTTGTCGGCCCGTCAGCGATACTCTAAGTATAATGCAGGCTTTAGATTATTTTATGTACAGCGGGAAAATTCCGATGATTGCCGCACGGTTGATGCTGGGGGTATATGATTAATGCAGGCTCGAACAGGGAGATAACTCAGACGTAATGGATATCAACGGACTCATTGAACAATATGGATATGCCGCGCTGGTCATCGGTAGCGTGGCAGAAGGCGAAACCATCACGCTGTTAGGCGGCGTTGCGGCGCATCAGGGATTGCTGAAATTCCCGCTGGTGGTGGCTGCCGTGGCGCTGGGCGGCATGATTGGCGATCAGTTGCTCTACTTTTTGGGGCTACGCTTTGGGCCGACGCTGCTTAAGCGTTTCGCAAAGCATCAAAAGAAAATCCGTCGCGCTCAACGCCTCATTCAGCGTCATCCTTATCTGTTCGTCATTGGCACCCGCTTTATGTACGGCTTTCGCATTATCGGGCCGATTCTGATCGGTGCCAGCCGTCTACCGCCCAAAATATTTCTGCCGCTCAATTTTGTAGGCGCGATTGCCTGGGCGCTGATCTTCACCACGCTCGGTTACGTGGGCGGCGAAGTGATCGGACCCTGGATGCATAATCTTGATCAGCATATTAAACACTGGGCGTGGCTGATTCTGGTGGTTGTGGCGGTGATTGGGGTCAGGCTGTGGATGCGGCACAGGGAGAAGAGGCGGGATGAGGAGTAGCTTAGTGCGGTCTGTTGCCCTCACCCTAACCCTCTCCCCAAAGGGGAGAGGGGACTTTATACACCCTCGCCCCTTTGGGGAGAGGGCCGGGGTGAGGGGTAAAACAACTACTCCTCCGGCTTAAACTGCGGATTCGCCAGCATAAATCCGCCGTCAACGATAAACGATTGCCCCGTCGTGTAGCTGGCGTCGCTGTCGCACAGCCACGCCACCAGGCTGGCGATCTCTTTGGTATGCCCCGGCCTTGCCAGCGGGATTTCCCGCATTGAGCCTTCTTTCACTTCGCTATCATCCATGTCGTTCATCGGCGTGGCAATCGCACCGGGCGCTACGGCGTTTACCAGAATCTTGTGCTTAACCAGCTCCAGCGCCATGGATTTGGTTAAGCCACCCAGCGCATGTTTTGCCGCTGTATAGGCGCTGGCGTCAGGCAGCGGCGTGTGCTCATGCACGGAGGTGATGTTCACAATTCGCCCCCCTTCCCCCTGCTTCACCATCTGCCGCGCGGCAATCTGCGAACAGAGAAACGCGCCATCCACGTCGACGGTGAAAATGTTCCGCCAGTCGTCAAACGGCATCTCAAGGAATGGCGCTTTGGTCATCGCACCCGCATTGTTGACCAGTACATCAAGCCGACCGAAACGCGCAATCAGCGTATCAATGGCCTTTGCACCGTCCGGCAACGTGCTCAGATCAAGCTGGATGGCCTCGGCGCGTTGCCCCCTCGCCTCAACCTCGCGACAGGTTTCCCGCGCGCCGCTTTCATCGGAATGCCAGGTGACGCCGATATCAAACCCGCGTTCTGCCAGCATCAGCGCGGTGGTTTTACCGATACCGGAGTCCGATGCCGTTACAATTGCTACTCGGGTCATACTCACCTCCTGAAAATGTGCAAAGAGGTAAGTATAGATAATCACCCTTTTTAGCCGTGATGATAGCCACCGCCCAGCGCGGACGTCAGCTGTAGCGTGGCATCCACGTACTGCCCTTTCAGGGTCAGTGCAGCGATATGTTCCTTGAGTGCCGGAATTTTGGCCTCGCTGACGCGGGAACCGGCAATAATCCCGGCGCTAAAGCGCGCCTGTGCCAGTGCCACCACGCGCGCGGCATCTTTCTCGACCTGCTGCTGTTGCTGATTTTTTGCGGTCAGGGTTTCAACTTCGCTGGCCGTGCGCGCCACCTGATTAACGGCATCGACCACCGCTTTGTTGTAGTTCGCCACCGACAGATTGTTCTGCGCCTGGGCAATATCCAGATTCGCATTCAGCCTGCCGCTGTCGAAGATCGGCAGCGTCAGCCCGGCGGTGACGCCCATTTGCTGGGCGGAGGAACGGAACAGATCGCTCAGATGCAGGGCATCCTGCTGCAGGAATGCCATCAGATTCACGTCGGGATAGAAGGCGGCTTTGGCGGCATCCACTTCGCTCAGGGAAGCTTCAATGTACCAGTGCGCCTCCTGCAGATCCGGGCGGCGAGCCAGCAGCTCGTATCCCAGCGTGGTAGGCAACGTCGCTTCTGCTGCCGGTAAAGCATGGCGAGTCAGTTTCATTGAGGAGGTATTGGTCAGGGCCTGCAGACGTGCCTCAACGGCTTTCATTTTGCCTTTTACCCCGGCAAGCTGCTCTTCGGTTTTACTGGCATTGATATCGGTTTCGACACCTTCTACCGAAGATGTGATCCCATGCTGATACAGCTCGCGGTCGGCACCGATGATATTTTCCTGCTCGTGTTTAATCTGTGCGAGAACATCCCCCACCGCGGCCTGGGTCTGCCACTCCCAGTAAAGCCGCGCGACGCTGCTGGCCAACAGCTGACGCGTCTGCTCCATCTCAGCTTTCTGGGCGTTGACCTTGCCGATGCGGGCTTCAACCTGCGCGCGGTTTTTTCCCCACAAATCGAGATCCCAGCCCGCTGTCAGGCCAAAGGTGCCGTTGGTATACCACGGCCCGGTGGTGCCCGCGGCCGGATCGGTAACGGCGAAGGGCCCCATCAGCCCTTCCGCAGACATCTTCTGCCGCTCCGCATCGGCGGAAAAATCCATCTGAGGGCCGTCTGCCGCCAGGGTGGCTTTCGCCTGCGCTTCCGCGAGCGTAATACGCTGTCGGGCGATTTGCATATCCGGCGCATCATTTAGCGCCTTCGCGATCAGAGAATTAAGCTGCGGATCGTTATAGTCTTTCCACCATTCGTTTTTCGGCCAGTTGGTTCGACTTAGCCGTGTATTTACCGACGCCGCAGTGGCTTGCGTTTTAATCGGCGACACGCTGGCATGTTCCGGCGCGCAGGCGGCCAGCATTAAGACAAGAGGAGCACTCAGAGATAAAAAAAGAGAACGTTTCATGACGCCATAACTCAAAAAATTAAAGGCGCAAATTACGCTTGATGGCATTCTGTTTTTTAGTAACGCGTGGCAATCCGCAAATTGTCATACATTTTCATATTCGGCAATTTATTCCTAATCCCAATGAATAAATTCAACATATCCATTCAAATTATGAATTGGCTGCTACACTTATTCAGTGTCATACACGGGCAGGAGAAGGGAATGAAAATATTACTGTGGGTTATTTTAATTATATTTTTGATAGGGCTGTTAGTGGTTACCGGCGTATTCAAAATGATTTTCTGATTTATTTGCCCGGCACTGCGCCGGGCGACGTTATTCCTTTCAGGCTTTCAGCGATGCCCCCTTCGTGGCAATCACTTCTTTATACCAGTAAAAACTCTTTTTGCGGCTGCGGGCCAGAGTGCCTTTACCGCTGTCATCGCGGTCCACATAAATAAAGCCGTAGCGCTTGGACAGTTCCGCTTTGGAGGCGCTGACCAGGTCGATCGGCCCCCAGCTGGTGTACCCCATCACCTCAACGCCGTCGTCTATCGCCTCGCGCACCTGCACCAGGTGGTCGTTAAGGTAGCTGATGCGGTAATCATCCTGCACCACGCCGTCCGCGTCCGGTTTGTCCTTCGCGCCGAGGCCGTTCTCGACGATAAACAGCGGCTTCTGATAACGATCCCAGAGCACGTTCAGCAGCGTACGCAGGCCAACCGGATCGATCTGCCAACCCCACTCTGAGCTTGCCAGATGCGGGTTTGGCACCATGCTCAGGATGTTGCCCCGCGCCTGCTGGTTCAACTCTTCATCGGTCGTCACGCAGCCGGTCATGTAATAGCTGAACGAGATAAAATCGACGGTGGATTTCAGCGCCTCGCGGTCGGCGTCGGTGATATCAATCTCAATTTCGCTGTCGCGGAAGAAGCGCAGCATATACCCCGGGTACGCCCCGCGGCACTGCACGTCGCCAAAGAACTGCCAGGCGCGGTTCTCCTGCAGCGCCTCCAGCACGTCTTCTGGCCTGCAGGTCAGCGGGTACATCAGGCCGCCCAGCAGCATGTTGCCAATTTTTGCATCCGGGATAATCTCGTGGCAGGCTTTCACCGCCAGCGCGCTGGCCACCAGCTGATGGTGGATCGCCTGATACACTTCCCCTTTGCTGCTGGTTTCCGGCAGGCCCACGCCGGTCATCGGCGCATGCAGGGACATGTTGATTTCGTTGAAGGTCAGCCACAGCTTCACCTTCTCCCTGTAGCGCGCAAAGACGGTGCGGGCGTAGCGCTCAAAGAAGCCGATAGTCTGACGACTGCCCCAGCCGCCGTACTGTTTCACCAGCCCCCACGGCATTTCGTAATGCGACAGCGTGACCAGCGGCGTGATGTCGTGCGCGGCCAGTTCGTCAAACAACCTGTCGTAAAACGCCAGACCCGCTTCGTTTGGCGTCTGCTCGTCGCCGTTCGGGAAGATACGCGTCCAGGCAATGGAGACGCGCAGGCAGCTAAAGCCCATTTCGGCAAAGAGTTTGATGTCTTCCGGGTAGCGGTGATAGAAATCTATTGCCACATCTTTAATCCCGCTGTCGCCCGCCATGCGCTCCACCACCGGGCCAAAGACCCCCTGCGGCTGGACGTCTGAGGTGGAAAGCCCTTTGCCATCCTCCAGATATGCGCCTTCTACCTGGTTCGCGGCAACCGCGCCGCCCCATAAAAAATCATCCGGGAAAGTTTTCATCACGTTCTCCTGTTATTGATGGCTTACGCTGAGCAGCGGTGCACCGGCGTTGACGGACGTTGCCGCCACGGTCGCCACCTCGCGATACTCGTCGCTGTTACTGATAATGATCGGCGTCGCCAGGTCGTATCCGGCATCGATAATCGCCTGACGATCAAACTCCAGCAGCAGGTCGCCCGGCTGCACCCTGTCGCCCACCTTCACATGGGCGGTAAACGGTTTACCATCGAGCTTCACGGTGTCGATCCCCACGTGGATTAACACTTCAATGCCGCTGTCGCTGAGCAGGCCGATGGCGTGTTTGGTCTGGAAAAGAGAGGCAACAACGCCCGCAAACGGGGCAACCACCCTGTTGTCGGAGGGAATGATGGCGGCACCGCTGCCCAGCAGGCCGCTGGCAAAGGTGGTATCGGGCACCTGATCGAGCGCCAGCACGGTACCGGTCATCGGTGCCAGCACATCGTTTTCACCCGCTGGCGCAACCGCCTCGGGCGCTGAGCGTGCTGGCATGCCCGCCACCAGCGTCAGGACGCAGCTCAGCACCAGCGCCACGACGGTGCCGATAATGCCCCCCCACAGCGTGGCGTCTACGCCGCCCGGCGGGATCATCTGGGCGATGGTAAAAATATTGGCAAAGCCGAACGAATAGACATGAGTGTCGCTAAAGCCGACTATCGCGCCGCCGACGGCACCCGCGACGCAGCCAAAGATAAACGGACGGCGCAGCGGCAGGTTAACCCCGTACACGGCCGGTTCGGTGATGCCAAAAATCCCCGCCGTCACGGACGAACCGGCCAGCATTTTCTGGCGCGCGTCGCGGGTGCGCAGGAAAATCCCCAGCGCCGCGCCCACCTGGCCAAACACCGCCGGGAGCAGCATCGGCAGCATGGAGTCATGGCCCAGCACCGCCAGGTTGTTAAT
Organism: Enterobacter mori; assembly: GCF_025244905.1. Classification (NCBI taxonomy): domain Bacteria; kingdom Pseudomonadati; phylum Pseudomonadota; class Gammaproteobacteria; order Enterobacterales; family Enterobacteriaceae; genus Enterobacter; species Enterobacter mori. Next base: position 3,129,668 of record NZ_CP104285.1, read on the forward strand.
CATCAGCGGCACCAGCCCCCAGTGCAGGCCGAAGATCACGCAGACCTGCCACAGCGCCCCCATCGCCGCGCCCGCCAGCCACGGTGCCAGGACATAAACCCACTGGTAGCCGTTGGCCAGCATCTGGCTGAGCCAGGTCGCCAGCGGGCCAATGACCAGGAAGGTCAGCGGCACGGTCACGCCTAAGCAAATCAGCGGCGCGAAGAAGTTCTTCATCGAGGACGGCAGCAGCCTGGTACTCTGTTTTTCCAGCCAGCAGCTTACCCACGCGGCGAGAATGATCGGGATCACCGACGAGCTGTAGTTAAACCATGTGATCGGTATACCAAGAAACGCATCGGTAAACGCTCCCGGCTGCTGGCTGGCGTTAAACGCCGCAATCATCATCGGATGGGTGAGCGCCCCGCCGATCACCATGGTAATAAACGGGTTGCCGCCGAATTTCTTGCCCGCGGTATAGCCCAGCACCAGCGGGAAGAAGAAGAACAGCGCGTCGCTCGCGGCGAACCAGATTTTATAGGTGCCGCTTTCAGGAGTGAGCCAGCCGCAGACCACCGCCAGCGCCAGCAGACCTTTCAGAATACCGGAGGCCGCCAGAATGCCGATAAACGGAGTGAAAATTCCGGAGACGATGTCGATCAGGCGGCCCAGCAGGTTGCCCTTCTCGCCCTTCTCCTCCACGGCCGGCGCGTCGTCGGTGAGCCCGGCCTCGCTACGTACCGCCTGCCAGACGTCGTGTACGTGGTTACCAATCACCACCTGGAACTGGCCGCCGCTTTCGACCACCATAATCACGCCCGGGTTTTTCTTCAGCCCTTCGGCGTCCGCTTTCTGGTTATCTTTCAGTTTAAAGCGAAGCCGGGTCGCACAGTGGACAAGGCTGACAATGTTCTCTTTTCCGCCAACGTGGCCGAGAATATCCTTTGCTAACGCCTGGTATTCCATCTCGATTTCCTTACATCCGATGCCCGCAGGCACCTGTTGACTGAGTATAAAAATAAAAAAACCCGAGAACGTCCTCCTTGCGGAGGCCGCGCCCAGGTTTTGCCTGCGTTATGCAGTAACAATCCAGATTTGAGGCTTAACGCCCCTCTTTTCTCACCCGTTCAATATGAATGGCGAGGAACATAATTTCTTCGGTCGTCAGCTCGCGCTGATAGCTTTTGTTCAGGTGCTGCGCGATTTTCTCGGCGCATTTCCACGCTTTCGCGTAGTTGTCCTTTACCGCGGTATGCAGCGAGACGTCGTCATCGTCCACCACGGTGCGGGTCAGCATCCGCTGGGCAAAAAACTTCAGATGCGTGACAAAACGCTGATAGCTGAGCGACTCTTCGTCGTACTCCAGCTGTAGCTGATACTTCACCAGCTGCAGGATCTCCTGCATCACTCTTGTCACGTGCATCACTTCCGGCATTTCGCTGTTCAGCTGCGCGGTGACCAGATGCAGCGCGATAAACCCCGCTTCGTCCTCAGCCAGCTCGACGTTCAGGCGTTTGGCGATAATGGCCCTCGCCTCCTGCCCCAGCTCAAACTCCTTCGGATAGAGGCGCTTGATGTCCCACAGCAGCACGTTTTTAATCGCCAGCCCTTTCTTCTGGCGCTCAATCGCGAAGTAGCAGTGGTCGGTCAGGGTGATATACAAACTTTCCTGCAATTTCCCCAGCCGCTGCGCCGCCAGCCCAATGATGCGGTCGCAGGTGGTCATCACCTCCAGCGGGATCTGGCTCAGCAGTTCACCGAGACGCTGCACCAGCTCATCGCTCTGTAACGCAAACACCTTTTCAATCAGCGCGGTATCCAGCGCTTCACCCACGCGCCTCTGAAAGGCCAGCCCGCGGCCCATCACCACCTGTTCGCGCCCGCGCTCATCCTGAACAACCACCACGTTATTATTGAGTATCTTGGCGATTTTCATCGGAACCCCAGAAACAAAAAAACCTGACCTCCGGCAGAAGCCAGAAAATCAGGTTTTGCCTGCCGAAGCAGTAACAATCCAGTTCTGGCACTCTATCAGTTTCATTCGTAGCCTCAATGCGTCACGGGTAAAAAACGTGACGCAGATCGACATTGCTAGAACGTCACGACGGTTTTCAGCTCCGTCACCCAGGCATCCTGAGTGCGGGATACGCCCCCCGGATGGCGCCAGTACTGAATGCCCGGCTGCAGCTCCAGCCACGACACCGGACGGAAGCGATAGTAAAACTCACCGTTCAGGGAGTGGCCCGGCACCGGATGGTACGCCGGATCGTTATAGTCCGACACGCCGCTCAGGCTGTTCATATAGCGCTGGTTGCGGGCGTACTGGCTGCTCATATCAATCCAGGTCAGCCCGAAGCCAATCCAGTCTTCCGGGCGAGCGTCAAACAGCCCGCGATAGCGCAGCGAGGCGGCGTAGACCTGATGCATGTAATTGCTGCGCTGATCCGCAAGGCTCATGCTGACCGAGGTGCTCAACCCGCGATTCGGATCGTCCTTGTGCTGCGTGATCTGCTGATTCAGTCCGGCGTACATAAACCAGGTACGGTTATGCTTCTCGTAACCGTCCGGATCGGTGGCGCCCGCTCCGTCCGATGCACCGCTATAGAGATCGGTTTGCGGCGCGTTGGTAAACACCACGCCGAGGTTATAGGCGCCCGGCAGACCGTTTATCAGCGGACGCGCTTCGATTTCGACCGGGAGCAAGACCCCTTTGCTGCCCTTCGTCGACCCGCTCCACGCGTGGCTGCGGCTGGAGGCGTCCGGGTTTTGCTCCATCACGCCGCCTTTTAAGGTGACGGTTGGCGTGAGCTTATACTCCAGCGTGGTGCCCCAGGTGTGAACGTTCCAGTTGTTCCAGGTCAGCGAGTTGGCCGATTTTCCACCGCACTGGGAGAGCATCTGGAAGTCGCACGGGATGATTTGATCGAAGGTCTGCACCTTGTTCATCATGCCGATACGCCAGGTGAGGCGTCGGTCGTCAAAGCTGCGGGCAAACGTCAGCCAGCCCAGACGGGTTATGGATTGCCCGCCCCAGCTTTCCTGGGTCAAATCGTTGAAGTTCACGCGCGGATCCTGCACGCGTTTGGTGGTGAGGTCGTCATTGTGGTTGCGGTTGACGATATTCCCCTCAATACGCGCATCCGGGATGCCCGTCCAGCGCGCCAGATCCTGGTTGAAGGTCAGCGCGAACTGGTCAATATAGGCCACGTGGGAGTCGTGGTTATATCCGCCACCGCCGTTCCAGCCAATTTCATTGAGGTATCCGAGGTTATAGGTAAAACCGTTATCGTTAAGGATTTTGCGTATGCCGAGCATTTCGCCCAGAACAGGCCCCGGCGGGGCTTCAAACCCTAATACCGTTCCATTCCACTCCTGCGCCATTGTTAAAGGCGATATCATCAATAAAGCGAGGGCATAAAAATTATATTTATTTGTCATAATAGTAACCTGTAGCTGAGTATTAATGCGTAACCGTTCGCAGGAAATTTTTTATTTCCCGTCGTATTTTGATTATTCGTTCCAGCAAAAAGCGTTAGGCCAAATGGCTCTCCTGCGTGAATGACAGGCAAAAAAAAACCTAAGCGCTCCACAGCGGTTAATGCTGTGAAACGCTTAGGTTTTGCCTGTTAACCAGTAACAATCCTGCGTTGAAAACAGTGGCACCTTAACACCGTCGCGCCACCTTGAAAACCTGCATCGTTTTATATTTTAAAAAAGTGTGAGCAAATTAACGCTTATTATTTTGACTGGATGACACGCGCAATATCGGCAGAAGTTTGTAAGGTGCGGATCTCCTGAAATAAATCCAACGCTTCGCTGTACTCTTTGCGTAAATAACTGAGCCACTGTTTGATGCGCGCGACGTGATACAAACCGGTGTCGCCCTGCTTTTCCAGACGGCTGTATTTTTGCAGCAACGTGACCACGTCTGCCCACGGCATGCGCGGTTCGTTATATTTCACCACCCGGCTGAGGTTTGGCACGTTCAGCGCGCCGCGGCCTATCATCACCGCATCGCAGCCCGTCTCTTTCATGCACGCCTGCGCGCTCTCGTAGTCCCAGATTTCACCGTTGGCGATAACCGGAATGCTGAGGCGTTTGCGGATCTCGCCAATCGCCTGCCAGTTAATGCGGTCCGCTTTATAGCCATCTTCTTTAGTACGTCCGTGCACCACCAACTCGGTGGCACCGGCCTGCTGTACCGCATCGGCAATTTCAAACTGCCGCGCGTCGCTGTCCCAGCCCAGACGCACTTTGACCGTCACCGGCAGATGCGACGGCACGGCCTCACGCATCGCCTTCGCGCCGCGATAAATGAGTTCAGGATCTTTCAGCAACGTCGCCCCGCCCCCGCTGCCGTTCACCATTTTCGACGGACAGCCGCAGTTGAGATCGACACCGTAAGAGCCCAGCTCAACCGCACGGGCGGCGTTCTCCGCCAGCCATTCAGGGTACTGCCCCAGCAGTTGAATACGCACCAGCGTACCGGAGGTCGTCCGGCTCTGGTTGTGCAGCTCGGGGCACAGACGGTAGAAGGATTTTACCGGCAACAACATATCGACCACGCGCAAAAACTCCGTCACGCAGAGATCGTAATCGTTCACCTCGGTCAGAAGCTCGCGCACGAGGGAGTCGAGCACGCCTTCCATAGGGGCCAGTAAAACACGCATAGCAGTACCTGTGAAAAAAGACGCGCTATAGTATCTGCTCTGTATGGTTGAGGAAAGCACGGCGTTCCATTCTGGAATGTCTGGTATGCTCAAAATTCATGATGTGATCCGTGGCACATTTCCGGGTTTAATTGTATGATGAATGCGTTTCATCAAGGACTTTCACCATGAGCAAATCACTGAATACAATCTGGCAGTATCTGCGCGCATTCATCCTGATTTACGCCTGCCTGTACGCCGGGATTTTCATCGCCTCGCTGCTGCCGATCGTCATTCCCGGCAGCATTATCGGCATGCTGATCCTGTTTGTGCTGCTGGCTTTACAGGTGCTGCCCGCGAAGTGGGTCAATCCAGGCTGCTTCGTCCTTATCCGCTACATGGCGCTGCTTTTCGTGCCCATCGGCGTAGGCGTCATGCAATATTACGACGTGCTCAAAGCGCAGTTCGGCCCGATTGTCGTCTCCTGTGCGGTCAGTACGCTGGTGGTGTTCCTGGTGGTAAGCTGGAGTTCGCACATCGTGCATGGCGAACGTAAAGTGGTCGGGGAGAAAACAAAAAAATGATGGCCAATATCTGGTGGTCGCTGCCGTTAACTCTGGCGGTGTTCTTCGCTGCACGTAAACTTGCCGTACGCTTCAAAATGCCGTTGCTCAACCCGCTGCTGGTGGCGATGGTGGTGATTATTCCCTTCCTGCTGCTTACCGGTATTCCCTACGAACGCTACTTCGCAGGGAGTAAAGTTTTAAACGATCTGCTGCAGCCCGCCGTTGTCGCGCTGGCGTTTCCTTTATATGAACAGCTGCACCAGATCCGCGCCCGCTGGAAGTCCATCATCACCATCTGCTTTATCGGTAGCCTGGTGGCGATGATCACCGGCACCTCGGTGGCCCTATTAATGGGAGCCTCGCCGCAGATTGCCGCCTCTATTCTGCCAAAATCCGTCACCACACCTATTGCGATGGCCGTAGGCGGCAGCATCGGTGGCATTCCGGCCATCAGTGCCATGTGCGTGATTTTCGTCGGGATCCTGGGCGCGGTGTTTGGCCATACCCTGCTGAATCTGATGAAGATCCGCACCAAAGCTGCACGCGGTCTGGCGATGGGGACCGCGTCACACGCGCTGGGCACCGCGCGCTGCGCCGAAGTGGACTATCAGGAAGGCGCGTTTAGCTCGCTGGCGCTGGTCATCTGCGGGATTATCACCTCCCTGATTGCCCCCTTTGTCTTCCCGATTATTCTGGCGGTGATGGGCTAAAATTTGCGATGCGTCGCGCAATTTTCATTTTGTTTTCATAAGTTGCATACATAATGAGAAGTGGATCACATATAAAGCCCCGACGGCTCCGTACACTACCGATCCATTAACCTTTATGAGGCAAACGCCATGCACCCACGTTTTCAAGCTGCTTTCGCCCAGCTTGCAGAGAATTTGCAATCTGCCCTGGCGCCGGTTCTGGCGGATACCCATTTCCCCGCCCTGCTGACGGCGGAGCAGGTCACGACGCTGAAACAGGCAACGGGACTGGATGAAGACGCGCTGGCTTTCGCACTGCTGCCCCTGGCTGCCGCCTGCGCGCGTGCCGACCTTTCCCACTTCAACGTCGGTGCCATTGCACGCGGCGTAAGCGGAACCTGGTACTTCGGTGGAAACATGGAGTTCCTCGGTGCGACCATGCAGCAAACCGTTCACGCCGAGCAAAGCGCCATCAGCCACGCCTGGCTGCGCGGTGAAAAAGCATTGAGTGCCATCACCGTTAACTACACCCCTTGCGGTCACTGCCGTCAGTTTATGAACGAGCTGAACAGCGGGCTGCAGCTGCGCATCAACCTGCCAGGCCGCGCGCCGCACACGCTGGGGGATTACCTCCCGGACGCTTTCGGTCCTAAAGATCTCGAAATTAAAACGCTGCTGATGGACGAGCAGGATCACGGTTTCGCCCTGTCCGGCGATGACCTGAGCGAAGCGGCCATTCGTGCGGCGAACAAGAGCCATACGCCGTACAGTCAATCGCCAAGCGGCGTGGCGCTACAGTGCCGCGATGGGCGTATCTTTACCGGCAGCTATGCGGAAAACGCCGCGTTCAACCCGACGCTGCCTCCGCTGCAGGGCGCTCTTAACCTGCTGAGCCTGAACGGCTATGACTATCCTGACATTCAGCGCGCCATTCTCGCAGAAAAAGCCGATGCGCCGCTGATCCAGTGGGACGCCACCGCCGCGACGCTGAAAGCGTTGGGCTGCACCACAATCGACCGCGTGCTGCTTGCCTGAACCTTCCGGCGGGCAGAAATGCCCGCCCGTTTGCTGAAAAAGCCCTCAGTTGATTCACCGTTTCTTGCGCTAAACAGGCGGGTAAAGTAGCCTGAGTGAACTTTCATCCACGAACGAGCCATCTCCATGTTAAAGCGCGTTTTTTACAGCCTGTCTGTCCTGGTCGGCATACTGCTGTTGATCGTGCTCGGTCTCGACCGCTGGATGAGCTGGAAAACCGCTCCCTACATTTTTGACGATCTGCAGGACCTGCCCTATCGTCAGGTAGGCGTGGTGCTCGGCACCGCCAAGTATTACCGCACCGGCGTGATCAACCAGTATTACCGCTACCGCATTCAGGGCGCGCTGAACGCTTACAACAGCGGCAAGGTGAATTATCTGCTGCTGAGTGGCGATAACGCCCTGCAGAGCTACAACGAACCGGTGACGATGCGTAAGGACCTGATTGCCGCAGGCGTCGATCCTGCCGATATCGTGCTCGACTACGCCGGGTTCCGCACCCTGGACTCCATCGTGCGCACCCGCAAGGTGTTCGACACTAACGATTTCATCATCATTACCCAGCGCTTCCACTGCGAGCGCGCGCTGTTTATTGCGCTGCATATGGGTATCCAGGCTCAGTGCTACGCCGTCCCGTCGCCAAAAGACATGCTGAGCGTGCGCGTGCGCGAGTTCGGTGCCCGCTTTGGCGCATTAGCCGATCTCTACATCTTCAAACGTGAACCGCGCTTTTTAGGCCCGCTGGTGCCGATCCCGGCAATGCATGAGGTGCCGGAAGATGCGCAGGCTTATCCGGCGGTGACGCCAGAACAACTGCTCGATCTGCAGAAAAAAGAGAAAAAATAGCCTCCGTTTATCGTTTCTTTACGCCGGATGCCACGCTTTTTATCACCTCTTTACACCTGACCTTTTACCCTGAGTTCATTGCCGCTACGGCTTCATTGAAGACTGACTATGAACTCGATAATGAACGCGTTTTTCCTGAAAAGTCTCCGCCCGTACTTTAATTTCCCGGGCTTATCGCTGCCGACCGCGCTAAATTCCGGCCTCTATCTTGAAGAGAAGCTTGCCACTCTGAAGCAAAGCCTGTCGGTGGAAGTGGCGGATTATCTCGAGCGTTACCCACAAACCAAACACATCGATGTCTGTCTCAACGACATCAACGGCATTACGCGCGGTAAGCGACTTTCCGCGGACAGCATGCTGAGTCTGGAGAAAGGCTGCTATTTTCCTCTCTCGGTCTATTCGATGGATCAAAAAGGGAAAGTCGCCGCGTCGCGTGACGATGAGCCAGACCGACTTTGCATGCCGGTTGCCGGTTCCCTCCGCCCCTCTTCGCACGATCCGCTGCATACCGCACAGATCCTCCTGACGATGAAAGAGAGCGACGGGCAACCTTGCCCCCTTGAACCACGCGTCATATTGCAGAACGTTCTGGCGCGTTTTCATCAGCACGGGCTGTATCCGGTTATTGCGCCGGAAATTGAGTTCTACCTGACGGGGCCTGACACTCAGGAGCTTCAGAATCAGGGCTGCTTTCACATGGATACGTCGTCAGCACAGGCTGCGCTGTTCGACGAGCTGGAACAACTGGCACAGCGGCAGCATATCCCCCTTACCGGAATTGTGGCAGAGGCCGAATCAGGTCAGTTCGAGTTAAATCTGAAGCACAGCCATCGGGTCGTGGAGGTATGTGACAATATCCTGGCACTGCGTCGGTTAACGCGGTTTGTCGCTGAAAAACACGGCTTTCAGGCTAACTTTATGGCCAAGCCGTTCAGCCTCTTGTCCGGCAGCGGACTGCATTTTCATTTCAGCCTGAATGATATTCACGGTGATAACGTATTTGCCTCACCGGCTGATGAACTCAATAGCATGATGCGCTTATGCATCGCAGGTCAGCTGGCGCTGATGCCCGCCTCCATCGCCATTCTGGCCCCCGGCGTTAACGCTTTCCGGCGCCTTCGTAAAAACCTCACAGAGCCATTATTCCATTCATGGGGTTATAACACCCGTACCGCCGCGCTGCGTATACCCTGCTCGGATGAAAGCAATCGTCGCATTGAGTACCGTCTGGCGGGCGCTGATGCCAACCCGTATCTCGTTGCGGCAACCATCCTGACAGGCATGTTGTACGGTCTGGAAAATTTCGATGAGAATGATTTACCGGAACCGCAGCGTGATGAGCCTGAACTTCCACTGTTCCAGCAGCAGGCAATCGAGGTGTTTTCCCGCTGCCAGTACCTCACCGACAGCTTAGGCGAAGCCTTTTCAGAACAGTGGATAGCCTGCAAGCTTTCTGAACTTGACTGGTTCGAGAGCATTGTGACCGGGCAGGAGTCCACGCTGGCGTAAAAAAAAAGCCCGCTCAATGAGCGGGCTGGATAATGCGAGGTGCAATTATTTCTTACGTGCGTATTTCAGTGAGTCCAGCGCAACCGCGAAGATGATGATGGCGCCTTTGATAATGTACTGCCAGTACGGGTTCACGCCGATGTAGGTCAGACCGTAGTTGATGACGGTAAAGATGATCACACCGGTGACTACGCCGAGCACGGTACCCACGCCGCCGCTGAAGGAAACACCGCCCACCACGCAGGCCGCAATCGCATCCAGTTCGTACATAAAGCCAAGGTTGTTGGTGGCAGAGCCGATACGGCCCGCTTCCAGCATCCCGCCGAAGGCGTAGAACACACCGGACAGCGCATAAATCATCAGCAGGTTCAGGGCAACGTTAACGCCGGAGACTTTCGCCGCTTCCGGGTTACCGCCGATGGCGAAAATGTTTTTACCAAAGCGGGTTTTGTTCCACAGCACCCAAACGAAGGCCACGGCAATCAGCGCATAGAAGGTGATATAGGACAGGCGGAAGCTGCCCAGCGCGACAAATCCTTGCGTAAAGGTCGAGAAGCCGCTGTCAAAGCCCGAAATTGGCGACGCGCCCACGAAGTCGTAGTACAGGGAGTTGATACCGTAAACGATGATCATCGTACCCAGCGTGGTGATAAATGGCGTCACGTTCAGGTAAGCAATGATGATGCCGTTGATCAGGCCGATCACCGCACCGATGGCGCAGACAATCAGGATCACCACGAAAATCGGCATGGTTGCCATTTCCGGGAACACCTTGTTGGCGTTTTCCATCGACTGCAGCAGGGTTGCCGCAATAACCGCCGCCAGCCCTACCTGGCGTCCTGCTGACAGGTCAGTCCCCTGGGTGACAATCAAACCTGCCACGCCCAGCGCGATGATGATACGCACGGAGGACTGAGTCAGAATGTTACTCAGGTTCAGCAGGCTTAAGAACGTTGGGTCCTGGAAGATAATAATTGCCAGTAATACTAAAAGAACAACGTAAATACCGCCTTCTTTCAGATAAGTGAGAAAACTTTTCTTATTTAACGCACTCATGAGGAGCCCCTGATCTTAAAGGTGCAAAGACGCAAGACGCAAAATTTCGTTTTGCGTTGTCGTTTTGGTGTCAACAATACCGGCAACGAGACCATTGCTCATAACCAGAATACGGTCTGTGATCCCTAACAGTTCCGGCATTTCGGAAGAAATAATAATGATCCCTTTATTCTTTTTCGCCAGCTCGGCAATCAGCTGATAAATTTCAAATTTTGCACCCACATCGATACCGCGGGTTGGTTCATCCAGCATCAGAATTTCGGGCTGGGTCAACAACCAGCGGCCAATAATGACTTTTTGCTGGTTCCCACCCGAGAGCGAACCAATTTGCGTACGGTGGCCTGGCGTTTTAACGCGCATGGAGTCAATTACCCACTGGGTATCGCTCTTCATGCGGGAATTATCCAGCAGACCGATTTTACTTTTATAGTTACGAATGTTCGAAATTAACGAGTTAAAGTTAATATCGAGATAGGCATAAATACCGGTCGAGCGACGCTCTTCCGTCACCAGCGCGAAACCGTTATTAATGGCTTCGTTGGCGTTATGGTTGTTAATTTTTTTACCGTGCAGCGTAATGGTGCCGCCCGATTTTTCCCGGATACCAAACAGGGTTTCCACGATATCGGTACGTTTGGCCCCCACCAGCCCGGCAATCCCCAGAATTTCGCCTTTGTGCAGGTCGAAAGAGATATCGCGAATGGACGGCTGGCGCAGCGAGGTGAGATTGCGCACTTCCAGAATCACTTCGCCCGGCTTGTTTTCTTTGTCCGGGAAGCGCTGGTTCAGGGAGCGGCCGACCATCATGGCGATGATCTTGTCCATGTCCAGCCCTTCCAGCGGCTGAGTGGCAATCCACTGGCCGTCGCGCAGGATGGTAATTTCATCGCACAGCTGGAAGATCTCTTCCATTTTATGCGAGATATAGACAATGCCGCAGCCGCGATCTTTCAGTTTGCGAATAATGGTAAAAAGGTGGTTAACCTCTTTTTCCGTTAATGACGACGTGGGTTCATCCATGATGACGATCTTCGCGTCATAGGAGAACGCTTTGGCAATTTCGATCATCTGCATCTGGGAGACGGATAATGTCCCCACGCGGGCGCGCGGATCGATATCAATATCCAGCTCATCGAAAATCGCTTTGGTGTCGCGATACATTTTATCCTGATCGACAAACACACCTTTGGTTGGGTAACGTCCCAACCACATGTTATCCATTACCGAGCGTTGCAGTACCAGGTTTAATTCCTGGTGAACCATCGAGATACCGTTTTCCAGTGCTTCTTTCGCTGAATGGAAATCGATCTCTTTCCCCTGAAAAAGAATGCTGCCAGAATCTTTTTGATAGATCCCAAAAAGACATTTTAATAATGTTGATTTACCCGCACCGTTCTCCCCCATCAAGGCATGAATAGAGTGAGGACGCACTTTTAAATTAACATTATCGAGTGCCTTAACACCGGGAAAAGACTTGTTAACACCGGTCATTTCCAACAAGTATTCACCGGACGACTGAGTAGTTGTGCTGACCATAATTATACCTTGTTGGCCTCGCATATCGCGTTATAAAAGGGCGCAACGAATTGCGCCCAGTGAAGACAAAACAAAGATCTTATTTACCGATAAACTCAGCCAGGTTGGACTGGTCTACGCCCACGTATGGCACGCGAACGATTTTGTTTTCAATTTTCCAGGTCGTGCCATCAGCAGCACCTTTACCGTCGGCCAGGTTTTTCGCCAGGTCGAAGGTGGCTTTCGCCTGGTTGTTGGCATCGTTCAGAACGGTACCGGCCATCGCACCGGATTTAACCAGCGCCAGCGCTTCTGGCAGAGCATCTACGCCGAACACAGGAATGGAGGATTTGTTGTGTGCTTTCAGCGCTTCAACGGCACCCATCGCCATCGCATCGTTGTTCGCAATAACCACTTCGATTTTGTTGGCGTTCGGGCCAGACAGCCACGCGTCCATCTTATCTTTCGCCTGAGCGGTATCCCACATCGCGGTATCTAACGCCAGCTGCTGGGTTTTCAGGCCCTTGTCGTTCAGCTCTTTGATAACGTAGGTGGTACGGGCTTCAGCGTCCGGGTGGCCTGGCTCGCCTTTCAGCAGAACGAACTGAATTTGACCGTCTTTGTTCAGGTCCCAGTTCGGGTTCGCCGCCCAGTGTTTCGCGATCAGATCGCCCTGAATAATGCCGGACTCTTTGGAGTCAGTACCGACGTAAAACGCTTTGTCGTAGCTATCCAGCGCCTTACGGGAAGGTTCTTTGTTGAAGAAGACGATTGGCACGTTCTGGCCGCGCGCTTTCTCAATAACCGTGCCTGCTGCAGCCGGGTCAACCAGGTTGATCGCCAGGGCTTTCACGCCTTTCGCCAGCAGAACGTCGATCTGGTCGTTCTGTTTGGACTGGTCGTTCTGGGAGTCGTTCATCAGCAGCTGAACGTCTGGCGCTGCTTTCGCATCTTTCTCAATCGCTTTACGCACAACGGACATGAAGTTGTCGTCGTATTTATAGATGGTCACGCCAATACGGGTATCCGCAGCGTGCGCTGCTGCACCAAAAAGCATGCTTGCCATTACAGCAGACAGAGTCAACACCTTCTTATTCATGGTATCTCCGGTTTTTTTTATGCAGGGTAGTTCTTGTGAATAACGGTCGGCGGGCAGGTGTTAATAAAACGTTACTGTTCGCCGAAGTTCACTTATAAAATTTCTATCTTCCGTGTTCGGTAACGCTCCAGAAATGCGTTTTATTCGTTGTTTTCGGCTCGCTGGCTATAGTGAAAATGATTAATCACCGTTACATAGCGTTTCAGCCTCTAAAACGCTGACATCATAGTCAGCGGCTTGTTAAGATACTGTGAATTTACTCACAGATTGAAAACGGTTACATCACACCACATAATTAGTTAGTGATCGGAGCCACAGTTTGCCGAATAGAAACAGAATGCCGCCTGACTAAAGTTGGCATGAAACAGTGTGTTGCATCCGGATCCAGCAGGCCTGCGGCACCCTGTAACGCCAGTTCTGTTGCCAGTTTCGCCATCGAGGCAATAGGGTAACGCACGGTGGTTAACTGCGGGTCGGTGTAACGGGCAATCGGGATATCATCGAAGCCAATCAGCGATAAATGCTGCGGCACCGCAATTCCGTTGTCTTTCAGCGCAGTCAGCGCCCCTGCCGCCATGCTGTCGTTATAGGCAAACACGGCAGAAAGTTGCAAATTACGGCCCAGCAGCTCGACCATTGCGGCTTCCCCGCCCTGCATGTCCGGCGTACCGGTTCCTACCCAGCTTTCCAGCGGGACAATGCCGTGCTCCTTCAACGCATTCTGCCACCCTTCCCGACGCATTCCGTCGTCTTCAATCTGGTGGCTGGAAGCAAGATACCCGATGCGCTGATGGCCGTTGCTGATGAGCATCCGCGTCGCCATCATCGCGCCGCTGACGTTATCCAGCCCGACGCAGCGGTGCGCGTAGCCTGGCACAATCCGGTTGATTAACACCATCCCGGGGATCTGCTCCATAAACCCGGCCAGCTCTTCGTCGCTTAACGCTTTTGAATGCACAATCAGGGCATTGCAACGCTGGCGTATCAGTACCTCAATGGAATGACGCTCTTTTTCCGCCTCGTGATAGCTGTTGCCAATCAGCACATATTTCTGGTGCTGCTGGGCGACAACGTCCACCGCTTTAACCAGCGCACCAAAGAAGGCATCCGACACATCCATCACCACGACGCCAATGGTATCGCTCACCTGCGTCGCCAGCGCCTGCGCGTTGGCATTTGGCCGGTACCCAAGCTGAGTCACGGCTTTCATTACGGTTTCACGGGTTTCAGGGCTGACCAGCGCGCTGTTGTTCAGCACGCGAGAGACGGTAGCCACGGAAACGCCCGCCAGGCGGGCGACGTCACGAATGGTGATCATGTTCACCATCCTTTAAAGGATTGCAGCAACTCACAGACACCCCCTGTGTTTAGCAAGGTGGCTATTTTGGCAGCGAGAGAGCGGGGACTACGTGAAGAAGCTCACACAGATGAAAACGCTTACATCCATTTTGTTAATGATTGTGATCCAGATCGTTATCCGGATGTATTACGCAATGATACACCCGAAGCATGTGCGGTTAATTTGCGCCAGACCCACTCCAGCGGTCCCTGGCGGAAATAACGCAGCCAGATAACGGAAAACGCCAGGTTAACCATCCAGACCGGAATAACAAACGCCAGCAGCGTGAGTCGGTCGAATTTCATAAACAGGCCAAATCGGTAGAACAGCGTGGTGCAGATCAGCGTTTGCAGGATGTAATTGCTTAACGCCATGCGGCCAACGCAGGCCACGGCGCTGACAATCCACAGGCGGGAAAGCTGCGGCCAGAAACCATAGATCAGCGCCGCGTAGCCAATGGTCTGGAACGGAGCGCTAAGCTCACGCGGTACCTGAAGCAGAAAAGCGCACCAGCGGTAATCCCAGTGAAGATGCCACTGCATTATCACCGCCGGAAGATTAATCACCACGCCGAGCAGGACCAGACCCGCGCCCGTGCGGCGATAGTGGCGCAGGCTGAATTCGCCCTTCAGCCAGCCGGTACGCATCAGGGATGCCCCCATCAGCATCATCCCTGCCAGCTGCCAGCCGTACTGCGCGCCCAGCGCCAGGAGATTATCACCGAGCATATCGGCCCGATTACCGATCGCCTCAGCCCCCCCTTTCAGCTTCCAGAACTGCTCATACTGCAGGTTGGCCGCGTCGGGGATCCACGAGCGGTTTGTTGAATCGCCAGAGATAACGCCCAGCAGAAACAATACGCAGAGCCCCATGACATAGAGCATCACGCCGGTGTTGAACAGGCTTTTTACGCTGGGCGCATCGCGGATAAGTCGCCAGCAAATGAGCCCGACTAAGCCGTAGGCGAGCAGAATGTCGCCATCCCAGAAGAACAAACCGTGAATAAAGCCGAGGATCGCCAGCAGCGTTAAACGTGACTGGATCCAGCGCGTGCCGCGTTTGAGCAGAAGCTGCAACCCTGCGCCAAACAGCAGCGCAAACAGCGTCAGGAATTTAACCTGCGCAAAGAGATCGAGGATCGCCCATGTCCAGGCATCGCTTCGGGTGATATCGCCGTACCAGGCGGGATTAAGATAAGCGGCCTTCGGCAAACCGAAGGCGCTAATATTGAGCAGCAGGATACCGAGTATGGCGACGCCGCGAACAAAATCGAGCGTGACGTTTCGCTCCATGGTCCCTGCCCTGTCTGATTAATTGTGGTGACGCACGGCGCGCAGGAACTCCTGGCGGGTGTTCTGGCTCGATTTAAACAGACCGCCCAGCGACGTGGTGGTGGTTGCGCTGGTCGCATCACGCACGCCACGCGCTTTCACGCAATAGTGCACCGCGTCGATGGAGACCGCCACGTTATTGGTACCCAACAGCGTTTGCAGCGCGGTCAGGATCTGCTGCGTCAGACGCTCCTGCACCTGCGGACGCTGGGAGAAGAATCGCACGATACGGTTGATTTTGGACAGGCCAATTACCGTGTCTTTTGGAATATACGCCACGGTCGCTTTGCCATCGATGGTCACGAAGTGGTGCTCGCAGGTACTGGTGAGCGTTATATCGCGCACCGTCACCATCTCATCGACCTTCATTTTGTTTTCAATGACGGTGATTTTCGGGAAATTGGCGTAATCAAGGCCAGAGAAAATCTCGTCGACGTACATTTTCGCGATGCGCTGAGGCGTCTCCATCAGGCTGTCATCGCTCAGATCGAGATTCAGCAGTTGCATGATCTCGGTCATATGCCCGGAAATCAGACGCTTACGGGTTTCATTATCCAGTTCCTGAACCGGTGGACGCAGTGGCGTTTCAAGACCGCGCGCAACCAGGGCTTCATGGACCAAAGCAGCTTCTTTACTGAGTGATGACATTCTTTTCTCCTGCAGGTGTGGCGTCTTTTGCCCTCGTTGTGGCAAAAGTGTGCGCTCATTGTGCGTGAGGCGGCGCACATAATCCAGTATTCACGATGATAATTATTGCAATTGCTGCTGCCTTTCAGCCTGACGGTTCCAGACCAGTGCCCCGCCGATGAACAGCGCGATGCCCGCCAGCCCCAGCGCAGGCTCCAGCCGATGCGTAAACCAGGTGGATAGTGCGGACGTTATAGGGCCAATCAGCTGGCCGATGGCATAGCCGGTGGTGAGCAGTCCCGCCATATAGCGCGTGTGGTTCGGTGCCAGCTCGCGACCGTATAACAGAGAAAGCTGCACGGCACATAAGAACCCGCCGCCGACCAGCAGACCCCCCGTCAGCAAACCGCCAATGCCCGGCAGCAGCCAGGCTGCCAGCACGCCTGCGCCCTGTAACCACAAAACAATAGCCAGCCTGCGATTAGCCGTGGATGTATGGCGCAGTATGATGCTAAGTACGATGCCGATGACGGCAGCGAAACCGAAAATCGGCCAGACAAACTGGGCAAACAGGCTGCCGGGAAAACGCACCGCCGCCATTTGCGACAGGAAGGTCGCCGGGAGGATATAGCCAAACCCCGCGAGGCTGTAGCTCCAGACCAGGCGCTTTAAATCCGCCGTCAGCACCAGCGGCTCCGGTGCAGTTCCAGGCCGATGGAGTTGCCCGGATCGCGGCAGGTAGCGTGCCACCAGCGCAATCAGCACCAGCGCCAGCACGCCGTAAATCTGCCATGCCGCCCCGGCGGAGAGCGCCTTCGCCTGAATATAGACCGCGAGCAGCCCGCTCAGGGCAATGCCTGCGCCCGGCCCGGCAAAGACCGCGGCGCTGAGCCCCGGTTTGCCCAGCTGACCCAGTCGCTCATTGGTCCACGCGGCTATCAGCACCATAGACCAGCCGCTCATGCAGCCGATCGCGAAGCGCAGTAAGCCATGAACCACGGCGTTATCCGCCGCCGCCGAGAGCAGCGTCAGCGCAACCGCGCCAGTGATGCCCAACCAGAGGCGTGTTTCCACAAAGCGATGGGCGCGCATGGCATCCCACGCCCCCACCAGATAGCCCAGATAGTTCATCGCCGCCACTAGACCCGCACTGGTTAGCGTGAGTTGCCCGGCGGCAATCATCAGCGGTACCTGAGGCGTAAAGGCAAAGCGCCCGATCCCCATAGCCACCACCAAAACCACAAATCCGCTGAGCGCGATACGCAGCGCCATGACCGCTCCAGTTGTTAAAGAAAAGTAAATTTATGATGCAGTATCTGAACGCAAGGGGAAAGTGAAAGTTGCTCACAGGTCAATGAAAACTCTGTATTATGGATTTTATGAATACGTATCTTCATTAAGGAGCCTTGCATGGAACTGCTCGAAGAGCACCGTTGTTTTGAAGGTCGACAGCAGCGCTGGCGGCACGACTCCACCGTACTGAACTGTGCGATGACGTTCAGCATTTTCCTGCCGCCGACGGAAAACCCGCCGGTTCTGTTCTGGCTTTCAGGCCTGACCTGCAACGACGAAAACTTCACCACCAAAGCCGGTGCGCAGCGTATTGCGGCCGAGCTTGGCATAGCGCTGGTGATGCCAGACACCAGCCCGCGCGGGGATGAGGTCGCTGACGATGCCGGATACGATTTAGGCAAAGGCGCCGGATTCTATCTCAACGCTACCGAGCAGCCGTGGGCGAGCCACTACCGCATGTATGACTACATTCGTGACGAGCTGCCTGCGCTGATTCAGGCAGAGTTTGCAGTGAATGACCGTTGCGCCATCAGCGGGCACTCAATGGGGGGTCACGGTGCGCTTATCATGGCGCTGAAAAACCCCGGAAAATATACCAGCGTGTCGGCGTTCGCGCCGATTGTGAACCCAACGCAGGTACCCTGGGGGCAAAAGGCCTTTACGCACTATCTGGGCGATAACGCAGAAACCTGGCAGGAATGGGACAGCTGCGCGCTGATGCTGGCAAGCCAGACAGAGGATGCGATCCCAACGCTTATCGATCAGGGTGATGCGGATCAGTTCCTCGCCGGACAGCTACAGCCTGCGGTGCTGGCTGAAGCGGCTCGCCAGAAGGACTGGCCGCTGACGTTGCGCATTCAGCCGGGGTATGACCACAGCTATTACTTCATCGGGTCCTTTATTGAGGATCATCTCCGCTTCCATGCGGCGCATTTGTTTGGGTAAGAACGGGTGATTGCCGGGTGGCGGCTTCGCCTTACCCGGCCTACGTTCGTGGTTTTTGTAGGCCCGGTAAGCGAAGCGCCACCGGGCATAAAGGTTACATCAGAACGTATAATCCACGCCCACAAAGTAGCGACGACCATCTTCCGTATAGCTGTAATCGTCACGGCTCAGGTCTTTATCCAGCAGGTTCTGTACCCCTGCGCGCAGCTTAACGGCTTTCGTTGCCTGCCATGCCGCACCGGTGTTCCAGATAACGTAGCCGCCCGGCGTCGGTTCACCGCTGGTGAGCGCGCGTTTCTCGCCTTTATAGTTACCCTGCACATAGAACGACCAGTCCTGAGTTGCCTTCCAGTCAACGGTTCCGTTGGCGGTGTGGAACGGCAGTTCGGAGAGCGGCTTGTTGCCGCCGTTGCTGATGTCACGACCATCGTTGTAGGTGTAGTTCAGCGTGACTTTCCAGTCTTCGGCAATCGGGAACTTCAGCTCAGTTTCCACCCCACGAATACGCGCCTTGTTGACGTTGTAATAGCGGAAAATGGGTTCGCCGTCGGCGTTCAGCCCAACATAGTTCGGGTAGCTTTGCGCCTGGTTCACGTTAGCCGTACGGCTGATGCTGATACGGTCGTCCACATCGTTCTGGAAGGTGGTGATGCTGGCCTGAACGCCTTCTAACCAGCCCTCTTCCCCGCTGTAGTAGAGGCCAAGCTCGAAGCTTTCGCTGGTTTCCGGCTTCAGGTCCGGGTTACCGACAATCTCGCAGGCGCCGCGGCAGGAACCGGTGATCCAGTCCGGGCTGAGCTGCAGCAGCGATGGCGCTTTAAATGCGGTGGCCCAGCCCCCTTTCACCGTGACGGTGTCGGTCGCGTTGTAGACCAGATAGGCACGCGGGCTCCAGTGGTCGCCATAGGTTTCATGGTCATCCATACGGATGCCGGTGGTCAGCGCCAGCGGCTCGAAGATACGCCATTCATCTTCAAGGAACAGCGCGTACTGGCTTGCCGAGGTCGTGCTGCTGGTGCTCCCCGTCAGGTTGACCGGATCCTTCAGCTTGTCGTGACGCCACTCTCCGCCGAAGGTCAGCAGCTGATTGATTTCGCCCAGCGGCAGCACGTATTTCCCGTCAACCGCGTTGCTCTCGGAGGTAATCGGACTGCTGTTGCCCGGATTTTTGTTGTCGACCTTCTCGCCGTACACCTTTAGTTCACTGTTGCCTACGCCCCAGCGGCCGTTGTGGCTGAGGGAGTAGTTCTGGCGCTCAAGGCGATTTTTGTCGAGGGAGTCCGAGTCGCGATCCTGACGGTCGAAACCGTATCCCGCGGTAAAGTCATGATTTTCCGTCGGCGTCCAGGCGAATTCGACGTTGGCATCGCGGCTGGTGAAGCCTTCGATACGCGGCGTTTCACCGCTCGCGGAGGTAGAGGATTGTTGCTGATCGTCTTTTTCACGTTTAGACACGCTGCCGTAGGCTTTCAGCCCCAGCACGCCGTCCACCAGCGGGCCGCTGGTGTAGAACTGACCGTTATTGGTGTCACCGCGGTCGCGGTGTTCCTGAATGGTTGAATCCGCGCTCAGGGTACCGGTCCATTTCTGACCGATTTTTTTGGTGATGATATTGACCACGCCACCCAGTGCATCGGAACCGTAGAGGGAAGACATCGGGCCGCGCACCACTTCGATCCGCTCGATGGCGTCGACAGGCACCCAGTTCAGGTCAAAATCGTTGTGGCGGAATACCGCATTGCGGGAGTTAACGCGTTTGCCGTCGACCAGAATCAGCGTGTAGCTGCTGTCCAGGCCGCGAATACTGACCCCTTTGCGGTTGTCCCCTTCGTTTGTGAGCTGTACGCCAGGCACATCCTGTAACACATCTTTCAGGTTCTGAACGGGCTTACGCTTCAAGTCTTCCTGGGTAATGACGCTAATGCTCGCCGGTGCGTCTTTCAGGTTTTGCTCGGTCGCTGATGCCGTTACAACCAGTGTGTCGCCAGATTCCGCAGCGATAACAGGCAGGGCCAGGGACATTGCGGACGCACAAAGTCCTCCCCTGACGAAAGGATTCAACCTAAACATTCCATATCTCCATGAGGTAAATACAACTAAATCAACTAGTTACTGCTCACAACGCCTTACGATCCGCCCGCATCTTCGGCAGGTCGGTGTTTTGCTTATTATTTGGTAACGATAAAGCAAACGATAACTATTATCAATTAAATTGTTAAAAATTATATCCGTCCTGCATACTGTGGAGATAAAAAAGCCCGCTCAGGTGAGCGGGCTAAAAGAGAGGAAGTGCGGTTATTGTTTAAATCGTTCCGGGAAATCCATTTCGCTGTAGCGAACGAAGTGGGTTCCTTTCGTCAGTTTGTAGCCAAACCAGATGATGAGGAACAGCGGAATACCGATGTAGGTGGCCGTGACAGCGCCCCAGTCAATGGAATCCGCAAGGAAGGCTTCATAGTTCTGCCCTAGGGTAATAATCAGGCACAGAATGAAGGCGAAAATCGGCCCCAGCGGGAAGAACCCTGAGCGGTACGGCAGGTTGTTCAGGTCATGGCCCTGCATCACGTAGCCGCGACGGAAGCGGTAGTGACTGATGGCAATTCCCAGCCAGGCGATAAAGCCCGTCATCCCGGAGGTATTCAGCAACCACAGGTAGACCGTCTGGTTGCCAAACATAGAGGTCAGGAAGCACAGACCGGCAATGACCGTGGTCGCATACAGCGCATTACGCGGCACACCGCCACGTGACAGTTTGGCGAAAATACGCGGGGCTTTACCGTCGCAGGCCAGGGTGTACAGCATACGGGTGGATGCGTACATACCGGAGTTACCCGCAGACAGCACCGCCGTCAGGATCACCGCGTTCATCACCGCCGCCGCCGAGAGCAGACCCGCGTGCTGGAAGACCAGCGTGAACGGGCTGACGCTGATGTCTTTGACATCATTACGCAGCAGGCTCGGGTCGGTATACGGAATAATCAGGCTGATAATCAGAATAGCGAACACATAGAACAGCAGAATACGCCAGAACACCTGACGCACCGCGCGCGGAATGTTCTTCTCCGGGTTTTCAGACTCACCGGCGGCAATACCGATAAGCTCGGTCCCCTGGAAGGAAAAGCCGACAATCATCGCCACGCCAATCATTGCCGAGAAGCCCCCGGCAAACGGCGCATCGCCTATCGTCCAGTTACTCCATCCGGCAGGCTGAGCGCCTTTAAAAATACCCACGATCATCGCCACGCCGACAACGATAAAGATGATGACGGTAGCCACTTTAATTAAAGAGAACCAGTATTCGGCTTCACCGAAACCACGCACGGAGATGTAGTTCAGCAGGAAGATGACGGCCAGGAACAGGGCGCTCCAGATCCAGCCCGGCGTATCCGGGAACCACCAGTTCATCACCAGCTGTGCGGCGACAAGGTCAACGGCGATGGTCACCGCCCAGTTGTACCAGTAGTTCCAGCCCAGCGCGAAGCCGAAGCCTTCTTCAACGTATTTTTGCCCGTAGGTTGAAAACGAGCCGGACACCGGCATGTAAGCCGCCAGTTCGCCCAGACTGGTCATCAGGAAGTAGACCATCAGGCCAATCAGGATATAAGAGAAGAGTGCCCCACCCGGGCCTGCTGCCGAAATCGTTGCGCCAGAGGCAACGAAAAGACCTGTACCGATTGAACCGCCGATAGCGATCATCGTCAGGTGACGCGCCTTAAGTTCGCGACGTAGCGCGGGCGCTTCTGTGGTTTTAGTTTCTGAAACCATGTGAAAATGCTGTCCATTTATTAAATGAGGCGCGATTGTAGCAGACGATCTCCGTTCCTTCCGGCAGAAATACCCAGTTATAAGAGAGCTTCATGACTCGGCCAGGATTATAAGTAAAGCATAATTTTTCCCTCTCCCCTTTTGGGAGAGGGTCAGGGTGAGGGGCAATTTTACATCTCGCAATAGCGCAGAAAACGCTGGAGCGAACTGGAAAGGTGTTTCTGGCGGTGATGAATGCACCACAGCGTGCGCACCAGCTTCGGCAGAGGAATGGGGATCTCAACCAGTGAGCCGGTTTCCAGCTGTTCAGCGATCACGCGGCGCGAAAGACAGCTGATGCCCAGGCCATGACGCACCGCGTGCTTAATGGCCTCTGAGTTGCCCAGCTCCATCCCCAGTTGGAACTGCGGCAGATGGGAGAGCAGCAGGTAATCGACGATTTCACGCGTGCCGGACCCCTGCTCGCGCAGGATCCACTGCGCCTGCGCCAGACGTTCCAGCGTCACCTCGCCCTGTAATAAAGAAGAGGCCGGTGAGGCAAACACCACCAGCTCATCTTCCAGCCAGGGTTCGGCAATGATATCCACGTTGTGGCATGGCCCTTCAATTAGGCCGATATCGACGCGGAAATCGATCACCGCGTTAATCACGTCCTGGCTGTTGCCCACGCTCATCTCCAGCGGCAGCGTCGGGAAATCCCGGCGGTAGCGGGCAATCACCTCCGGCAGGATGTAGTTACCAATGGTGCTGCTGGCAAACACGCGGATCGCGCCGTTGTCTTCGCGGAACAGCTGTTCAATTTCGATGGCCTGTTCCAGCAATGCCAACGCGCGTGGGTAAAGCAGACGGCCATGTTCGTTGACCACCAGCCGCTTCCCTACCCTGTCGAACAGCTGCACGCCCAGCTGTCCTTCGAGATCGGTCAGCGCCGCACTGACCGCAGACTGCGAGAGCGCCAGCATCTGCGAGGCCTGGGTCGTCGATCCACTCTTCAGCACTTCAGTGAAGACTTCCAGTTGACGCAATGTAATGTGCATGGTTGTTTACCACTTATATAGATTAATTATAAATATATAATCAATTTTATTTTTAAGCCAGTGCGCCGTAACCTTTAAGCCAGACAAAGGAGAAGGTTATGTCAGAACTCACCTTACAACATCATCGTACAGTGTGGCACTTCGTGCCGGGTCTTGCGCTCAGCGCCGTGGTAACCGGCGTAGCATTATGGGGCGGCAGCATTCCCGCCGTTGCGGGCGCAGGTTTCAGCGCCTTAACGCTGGCCATTTTGCTCGGCATGGTGGTCGGGAACACCCTATACCCGCACATCTGGAAATCCTGCGATGGCGGCGTGATTTTCGCCAAGCAGCATCTGCTGCGCCTCGGTATCATTCTTTACGGCTTTCGCCTCACCTTTTCGCAGATTGCGGATGTGGGTGTGAGCGGAATTGCCATTGACGTCCTGACCCTGACCAGCACCTTTTTACTGGCCTGCTTTATCGGCCAGAAAGTCTTTGGGCTGGACAAGCACACCAGCTGGTTGATCGGTGCCGGGAGCAGTATCTGTGGGGCCGCGGCGGTGCTGGCAACAGAACCCGTCGTAAAAGCAGAAGCCAGCAAGGTGACCGTGGCGGTGGCGACGGTGGTGATCTTCGGTACGCTGGCGATCTTCCTCTATCCGGCAATGTACCCCCTGGTTGCCCACTGGTTTAGCCCGGAAACCTACGGCATCTATATCGGTTCGACCATGCACGAAGTGGCCCAGGTGGTGGCTGCGGGTCACGCCATTAATCCGGAAGCCGAAAACGCGGCGGTGATTGCCAAAATGCTGCGCGTAATGATGCTGGCGCCGTTCCTGATTTTCCTGGCCGCGCGGGTTAAACAGTTGGCGCCAGCAGGCGGTAACGAGAAGAGTAAAATTACCATTCCGTGGTTTGCGATCCTGTTTATCGTGGTGGCAATTTTTAACTCCTTCCACCTGCTTCCAAAAGCGGTTGTGGATATGCTGGTGACGCTGGATACCGTGCTGCTGGCGATGGCGATGGCGGCGCTGGGTGTGACCACTCACGTCAGCGCGCTGAAAAAAGCCGGTGCGAAACCGCTGCTGATGGCGCTGGTGCTCTTCATCTGGCTGATTGTGGGCGGTGGCGCGATTAACCTCGCCGTGCACAGCCTGATGGCATAAACCACTACATCCTTCTCCTGTTAACCCGCTATCATAAGCATTTCGGGTTAACAGGAGTCCCTTTATGAAATACGTTGGAGCGCACGTTAGCGCCGCCGGTGGCCTTGCGAATGCCGCCATTCGCGCCGCCGAAATCGAGGCGACCGCTTTCGCCCTGTTCACCAAGAACCAGCGCCAGTGGCGCGCCGCGCCGCTCACTACAGACGTGATTGATGACTTCAAATCCGCCTGCGAGAAATACCACTACGGACCCGGCCAAATTCTCCCCCACGACAGCTACCTGATTAACCTCGGGCACCCGGTTCAGGAAGCGCTGGATAAATCACGCGAGGCGTTTCTTGATGAAGTGCAGCGCTGCGAACAGCTGGGGCTGACGCTGCTGAACTTCCATCCGGGCAGCCATCTGATGCAGATTGACGAAGATGCCTGCCTGGCGCGCATTGCCGAGTCCATCAACATCACGCTGGACAAGACCAAAGGCGTCACCGCGGTGATTGAGAACACCGCCGGTCAGGGCAGCAACCTCGGCTTTAAGTTCGAACATCTGGCGGCGATTATTGATGGCGTGGAAGATAAATCCCGCGTGGGCGTGTGCATCGATACCTGCCACGCGTTTGCTGCCGGGTATGACCTGCGCACCACCGAGGCAACGAAAAACACCTTCGAAGAGTTCGAGCGCATCGTGGGCTTTCAGTATCTGCGCGGCATGCACCTGAACGATGCAAAAAGTGCGTTCGGCAGCCGCGTTGACCGCCACCACAGCCTGGGCGAAGGCAACATTGGTCATGATGCGTTCCGCTTTATCATGCAGGACGTCCGCTTCGACGGTATTCCGATGGTGCTCGAAACCATTAACCCGGATATCTGGGCGGAAGAGATTGCCTGGCTGAAGGCGCAGCAAACCGCTGAACAGGCGGCATAAAAAAAGCCGGGCTGCTTACGCACCCGGCTTTTTTGTTGGTCGGGTAAGGCGCAACCGCCGCCCGACACCTCTTTTACGCTGCTTTTGCCATCACTTCCGCTTCAGGACGCTTCAGCACCGCGTAAGACAGACCCGCCACCAGCGTACCGGCAATAATCGCCAGCAGATAGCCCAGTACCGGTGTGATGGCGCCAGGGATCAGCAGCACGAACAGACCGCCGTGTGGTGCCATCAGCTTCGCGCCAATCGCCATAGAGATTGCACCCGTTACCGCGCCACCGACGATACAGCATGGCAGAACGCGCATTGGGTCACGTGCTGCGAACGGAATCGCGCCTTCGGTAATGAAGCAGAGGCCCAGAACCAGCGCCGCTTTGCCGCCTTCCTGCTGTGCTTTATCGAACTTACGACGGGCAATGATCGTGGCCAGACCAAGCGCCAGCGGTGGCACCATGCCTGCCGCCATGATCGCCGCCATCGGCGCGTAGGTCTGGGTACTCAGCAGGCCAACACCAAAGGCGTACGCCGCTTTGTTCACCGGGCCACCCATGTCGGTACACATCATGCCGCCGAGGATCGCCCCCAGCAGTACCGCGTTAGCGGTGCCCATGGTTTGCAGCCAGTGGGTCAGACCCGCCAGGATGCCCGCAACAGGCTTGCCAATCAGGTAAATCATCGCCAGACCGACCACCAGGCTGGAGATCAGCGGGATAATCAGGATCGGCTTCAGCGCTTCCATACTCTGCGGCAGCTTCAGCTTAGAGCTAATCAGCTTCGCGACGTAACCCGCCAGGAAACCGGCAATGATACCGCCAATAAAGCCAGAGCCGGTGCTCACCGCCAGCATACCGCCGATAAGACCCGGCGTCAGACCCGGACGGTCAGCAATGGAGAAGGCGATAAAGCCTGCCAGTACCGGTACCATCAATGCGAACGCGGAGCCGCCTCCGATCTGCATCAACGCAGCCGCCAGAGTGCCTTCTTCTTTAAACGCGGTAATACCAAACGCGAAGGAGAGCGCGATACACAGACCACCTGCCACCACCATCGGCAGCATGTAGGACACGCCGGTCAGCAGGTGGCGATATGCGCCAGCTGACTCTTTTTTCCCTTCGGTCGGGGTTTTCGCTGCACCGGTCGCCTGATACGGCCTGGCTTCCACCAGCGCCTTATCAAATTCCTGTGCCGTCTTTTTCAGCGCCAGGCCGGTAGAGGTGCGGTACATCGGCTTACCGGCAAATTTCGCCAGATCCACTTCGATGTCAGCCGCCACGATCACCAGATCGGCTTCCGCCACTTCTTCAGGGGTAATCGCATTGCCCGCACCAACGGAGCCACGTGTTTCAACTTTCACCCACCAGCCGCGTTTTTTCGCTTCGGTTTCAATGGCTTCAGCCGCCATGAAGGTGTGCGCCACGCCTGTCGGACAGGCGGTAACCGCGACAACGCGTTTTGGACCGGAAGCCGCAGCCGGGGCCGCCGCCACAGGTGCGCTGTATACAGTGGCGTGACCTTTCGCTTCGCTCAGGAACAGCTCAGGATGTGCCACCGCGCGATTAATATCGCCCAGCCACACTTTTTTGCCGTTAAGCGCGCTGTCTGCGGGGATTTTATCGCCCAGGACAATCGCCAGTTCGGCATCGCCCGGGTTATCAATGATGTCCAGGTGTGCTTTTTGTGCCGCCGCGCCCAGCAGGGTCTTCGCCATGTAGGCGCGAGCCTGTCCGAGCCCGGAGTCAATGATCAGCAGCGTTTTCATTATTCCTCTCCTGCTGTTAGTTAAAAGGTTTTAAGTCAACGCGCGCCATCATCGCGGCTAACTGGGTACGATCGGTAATACCGACATTGCTCTGGCTCACGGCCAGGGCAGCAACGGCGGTGGCAAGACGTAACGTATGTTCACTGGATTCACGCATCAGCAGACCGTAAATCAGCCCACCAACCATGGAATCCCCCGCGCCAACGGTACTTACAACTTCCATTGACGGCGGTTTGGCAATCCATTCACCTGAAGCGTTAACCCACAACGCCCCTTCTGCCCCCAGCGAAATCACCACGTGAGCAATACCCTGCTCGCGCAGCGCATGGGCAGCGTCAATGACATCCTTTAATTCTGGCAGCTTACGGCCTGCCCAGATCTCCAGTTCGCGACGATTTGGCTTCACCAGCCACGGAGAGGCTTTCAGACCCGCCACCAGCGCATCGCGGCTGCTGTCAAAAATAATGCACGGGCACTGGCTGCGCAGGCGCGTCATCCAGTCGGTGAAGGCTTCCGGGCTCACGCCGGACGGCAGGCTGCCGCTGACACACACCATGTCGAACTGGCCCAGCCAGGTCAGGGAGTCGGTCACAAAGCGTTCCCAGTCAGCAGGCGTCACTTCAAAGCCAGAGAAGTTGAGATCGGTGACTTCACCGTCTTTCTCCGTCAGCTTAACGTTGATGCGGGTACGGCCCTGAACGACCTGGAAACGGTTGGCAATGCCCAGCTCGCTGAACAGCTGCTGGAAACCGTCCTGGTTATCTTTTCCGAGGAAGCCGCCGACGGTGACGTCGATGCCGAGATCTTTGAGCACTTTCGCGACGTTAATTCCTTTACCCGCCGCATGAAGGCCCGTGGTGCGCACGAGGTTCACTTCGCCGCGCTCAATTTCCGGGCAAAAGCCCACCAGGTCATAAGCCGGGTTCAGCGTAATAGTCGCAACACGTCTGCTCATTATGCGCCCTCCCCCAGACCTGCCGCGATGGCATCGCCAATCGCTTTCAGCGCCTGTTCAGCATCAGCACCCTGTGCGGTGAAGCGCAGACGATGACCTTTCTTCACGCCCAGCGCGACAACTTTCATCAGGCTACGGCCATTCGCCGGTTTGCCTGAGCCATCCAGGTTGGTCACGGTAATCTCACTTTCGAATTGTTTAATGGTGTTCACCAGCATGGTGCCCGGGCGAGCGTGCAGGCCGTGTTCATTGCGCACCACGAACTCTGCGCTCAGCACGTCATCGGTCAGCGCATCGTCGCTGGTCAGCAGCGCAAGCACGGTGGCCGCATCAGCGTTCAGCAGCTTTTCAGCTTTGTTGGTCAGCAGCAGGTCGCTCAGGCGCTTCAGCACGGAAACCGGCTGGTCATCGACCATTGCCACGGTGACCAGCATCGCGGCGCGGTCACCGTCTACGTCAAACGCTGTTGCGGCGCGGCTGACAGCAACTGCGCTGCGCAGGTTGCCTTCAGCACTGTCGTTCAGCCAGACGCCCTGGCCCAGATTCAACGGCTTATCATTGATAGCGCGCGTAACGAATGTCGCATCGGCCGCACCGGCTTCCTTCAGGCGACCGGCGTTCAGCGCTTGCAGGGTCACAAGGTCAGAGGCTGCAACATCCAGCGTCAGGGTTTCATTATCCAGTTTCAGCGCTTCGCTCTGTTTTTCACCCATCAGCAAGGCGCGCAGCTCTTCAGCCGTGGTGACAGACTTCAGCTGTTCCGCCACCGAGTCATCGCTCAGCACGTGCGTCAGCTGGCGCAGCAGGCCCAGGTGTTCGTCGCTGCTGGCGGCGATACCGATAGCCACATAGGCCACCTGACCGTCACCCCAGAGCACGCCCTGCGGGAACTGATAAACCTGCACGCCCGTTTTCAGCACCTGGTCGCGGGTGTCGGTGGTGCCGTGTGGAATAGCGATGCCATTGCCGAGGAACGTTGAGGTCTGCTGCTCGCGAGCCAGCATGCCGTTAACGTAACCCTCTGCCACGTTACCTGCCTGCACGAGGGCAGCGGCAACCTGGCGAATAGCCTCTTCTTTCGTCCCGGCCTGTGCGCCCGGGTGAATATCCTGAACAGATAACTGGAACATGGTTCTCCTCTCCTGCTGAACTTGAATCGTTTCAGCCTTAATGAGAAAAAATGCGCTAACCTGCTCCGTCAGTTAAAACAAGATAGCGCTGAAACGTTTCAAAAAGTCTTGCTCTTTCTGTAAAGCGTTGCAAGGAAAGTTACATTTGGCTGTTCAGAATTTAGAGTTACAGCACATTTCTCCTTTCCTCAGCTGAATATTGCTGACGTTCAGCACGTCAGTTTCAGCTAAATTCAGCAACAGTTTTCAAAGTGAAATGCCATTTTGATTTTTTGTAGCAAAAGTGACCGCACCCTCTGTTTATTTAATGACTGGCGGCGTAAACTCCGCGTCTTTCTGGCCCACGCTGATCCTGATACGAAAACATGCATAACACCCCCGCTGCCGCCTCACCAAAGCCCCTTGATTTGACGTCAACGGCGTTTTTGATCGTTGCTTTCCTTACCGGGATCGCCGGGGCCTTACAAACGCCCACGCTGAGTTTATTTCTGACCAATGAAGTCCACGTCCGTCCGGCGATGGTCGGCTTCTTCTTTACCGGGAGCGCCATCATCGGCATCCTGGTCAGCCAGTTTCTGGCAGGACGTTCCGACAGAAAAGGCGATCGCAAAAGCCTGATTGTCTTTTGTTGCCTGCTGGGGGTATTCGCCTGCGTGCTGTTTGCCTGGAACCGTAACTATTTCATTTTGCTGTTTGTTGGGGTGTTTTTGAGCAGCTTTGGCTCTACGGCCAACCCGCAGATGTTTGCCCTTGCCCGTGAGCATGCGGACCAGACCGGACGCGAGGCGGTGATGTTCAGCTCAATCCTGCGTGCCCAGGTATCGCTGGCATGGGTCATTGGTCCGCCGCTGGCTTACGCGCTGGCGATGGGCTTTGGCTTTACGGTGATGTACCTGAGTGCGGCGGTGGCCTTTGTCGTGTGCGGCACAATGGTGTGGTTCTTCCTGCCCTCAATGCGTAAAGAGCCGAAACTGGCGACAGGCGCGCTTGAAGCACCGCGTCGTAACCGCCGCGATGCCCTGCTCCTCTTTATTATCTGTACGCTGATGTGGGGCACCAACAGCCTTTATATCATCAACATGCCGCTGTTTATTATTGATGAACTGCACCTGCCGGAGAAGCTGGCAGGCATCATGATGGGGACGGCCGCTGGCCTTGAGATCCCGACCATGCTGATTGCTGGCTATTACGCAAAGCGCTTTGGGAAGCGTTTTTTGATGCGCATCGCGGCGGTCGCCGGGCTGCTGTTCTATGTCGGGATGCTTACGGTGCATACGCCCGCGCTGCTGCTGGCTTTACAGCTGCTGAACGCCATCTATATCGGTATTCTCGCCGGCATTGGCATGCTCTACTTCCAGGATTTAATGCCGGGTCAGGCAGGCTCTGCCACCACCCTTTATACTAATACCACCCGCGTGGGCTGGATTATTGCGGGCTCGATGGCTGGCGTCGTGGCGGAGATCTGGAACTACCACACGGTATTCTGGATTGCCCTGGCGATGTGCGTCATGACAATCACCTGTCTGACGCGGATCAAAGACGTTTAGGGCGCGGTGAGCGCTTCCAGCTCAAGCAGGTACGTCATCGCCTGCGCTCGCGTATTGCCGCACATGTCCGCGGAAGGCTGAAGCCCGGAGCACACCTTCGGGCGCAGGGGCGATCCAAAGATCATACAGAGATTCGCTTCTGAAAGTTGAACGCAGCGGGTGTTGGCAGGCTTGCCCTCCGGCATTCCTGGAATGGGGCTTGAAATGGACGGTGCAGTACAGCACGCGCCACAATCTGAACGACAATCCATAAATGCTCTCAGTCAGTGATGAACGCCCGCGCAGTCGGGCATCGGGCGCACAGTAACACCTTTTTTGTATTGATAGCAAAAGCCACGAATTCCGCTTGCCTGAAAGGCCGCGCGCGAGTAATTTGGCGCGATATTTTTTACCTCCCGTAAACAGGATTACTGCAATGCCAAGAGCGAACGAAATTAAGAAAGGTATGGTACTGAATTACAACGGCAAACTGCTGATTGTGAAAGATATCGATATTCAGGCACCTAGCGCCCGTGGTGCAGCGACGCTGTATAAAATGCGTTTCGCCGATGTGCGTACCGGCCTCAAAGTGGAAGAACGCTTTAAAGGTGACGATATCGTCGATACCGTGACCCTGACCCGTCGCTATGTTGATTTCTCCTACATCGACGGCAACGAATACGTGTTCATGGACAAAGAAGATTACACTCCTTACATCTTCACCAAAGATCAGATCGAAGAAGAGCTGCTGTTTATCCCTGAAGGCGGGATGCCGGATATGCAGGTGCTGACCTGGGACGGCGTGCTGCTGGCGCTGGAACTGCCTCAGACCGTGGATCTGGAAATCGTGGAAACCGCACCGGGCATCAAAGGCGCTTCAGCCAGTGCACGTAACAAACCCGCAACCCTGACCACCGGTCTGGTTGTGCAGGTACCAGAATACCTGTCTGCTGGCGAGAAGATCCGCATCCATATCGAAGAAAAACGCTATATGGGTCGCGCTGACTGATTGCGGTATTTGTCGGGTGGCGGCTTCGCCTTACCCGACCTACAAAAACACAAAAACCGGCTCTCAGGCCGGTTTTTTATTGTACCAGGCAACAGAGCTTACAGAAGCTCCGGATACTTCGTCATCTTCAGCGCCAGCTCAACGCCGCGCACTTCTGCCATCCCTTTCAGGCGACCAATCGCCGAATAGCCTGGGTTGGTTTTCTTGCGCAGATCGTCCAGCATCTGGTGTCCGTGATCCGGACGGAACGGAATAGGACGCACATCGCCCGCGTGCTTACGGCGCACCTCTTCCGCCAGAATGGCATCCACCACCGCCACCATATTCACGTCACCGTTCAGGTGCGCAGCTTCGTGGAAGGTTTTCGGGTTCTCTTCGCGGCAGGTTGCACGCAAATGCGTAAAGTGAATACGATCGCCAAAGGTTTCAATCATCCGTACCAGGTCGTTATCCGCACGCACGCCGTAAGAACCGGTGCACATCGTAAAGCCGTTATAGATACTGTCTACCGTCTCTTTCAGCCACTGCATATCTTCAATCGTCGACACGATACGCGGCAGGCCGAGTATTGGACGCGGAGGATCGTCCGGGTGAACAGCAAGACGAACACCCGACTCTTCTGCCACCGGTACTATCGCGCGCAGGAAGTACGCCATGTTTTCCCGAAGCTGGTTTTTATCGATATCACCGTATTCCGCCAGACGCGCGCGGAACTGGTCCAGCGTGTAGCCTTCTTCAGCACCCGGCAGCCCGGCAATGATGTTGCGGGTTAGCTTTTCAATATCCGCTTCACTTGCCGCGTGGAACCACGCAAGCGCCTGCTGCTGCTCTTCTGCGGTGTAATCCGCTTCTGCGCCTGGACGCTTCAGAATGTGCAGTTCAAACGCGGCAAACGCGATCTGGTCGAAACGCAGCGCTTTTGAACCATCCGCCATCTGGTACTCGAGATCGGTTCGCGTCCAGTCCAGGATAGGCATAAAGTTATAGCAGACCGTATCAATGCCGCAGGCCGCCAGATTACGGATACTCTGCTGATAGTTGGCAATCCAGGCCTGGTATTCACCCGAATGGGTTTTGATATCCTCGTGGACCGGAATACTTTCCACGACTGACCAGGTTAACCCCTTCTCCGCCAGCAACGCCTGACGCTTTTGAATTTCCTCAACCGGCCACACCTGCCCGTTAGGAATATGATGCAGTGCCGTGACAACGCCTGTCGCGCCAGCCTGACGTACATCATCAAGAGAAACCGGATCGTTCGGCCCGTACCAACGCCAGGTTTGTTCCATTGCCTCACCCTCTCAAGTTGTTATACCAATATGATTTACTGCAATGACGACTACCATACATGTTTACCGCGAAGGGTCAACACAGCGCCACACATTGATTGATCAAACTCACAGAACGGGGATAATTACGGCTTACCAATTCAATTTGTTGTCATATAACTTTACACTGCCGTTGTTAAT
Source organism: Enterobacter mori (assembly GCF_025244905.1). Taxonomy (NCBI): domain Bacteria; kingdom Pseudomonadati; phylum Pseudomonadota; class Gammaproteobacteria; order Enterobacterales; family Enterobacteriaceae; genus Enterobacter; species Enterobacter mori. The sequence continues at coordinate 3,162,863 of NZ_CP104285.1, forward strand.
TAATGGTTAATCAGGTGTGTATTTCATGAAGACAATTGCCTCCACCTCGCTTCCTGCCCGCGTGCAGCAGCCTCGCTACGATCGCCAGCAATTACGCTCGCGCATTGTTCATTTTGGCTTTGGTGCCTTTCACCGCGCGCACCAGGCGCTGTTAACAAACCGGGTGCTGAATGAAAAAGGCGGCGACTGGGGGATTTGTGAAATTAGCCTCTTCAGCGGCGATGTGCTGATGAGCCAGCTGCGTGCGCAGGATCATCTCTTTACCGTGCTGGAGAAAGGTGCGGAGGGGAACCAGGCTATTGTTGTCGGCGCGGTACATGAATGTCTGAATGCCAAACTCGATTCGCTGGCGGCCATTATTGAGAAATTTTGCGAGCCGCAGGTTGCGATTGTCTCCCTTACCATCACGGAAAAAGGCTACTGCATCGATCCCGCGACCGGCAAGCTGGATATGCACAATACCCGCATCCTGCACGATCTGGAAAACCCGACCGAGCCGCATTCCGCACCGGGGATACTGGTCGAAGCCCTTCACCGCCGTCGCGAACGTGGCCTGCCGCCGTTTACCGTTCTCTCCTGCGACAATATCCCGGACAACGGCCACGTCGTAAAAAACGCCGTGCTTGGGATGGCGCAAAAACGTTCTGCTGAGCTGGCCGGGTGGATTGATGCTCACGTGAGTTTTCCGGGCACGATGGTCGACAGAATTGTCCCCGCCGCAACGGAGACCTCGCTTGCGGAAATCACGCAGGAACTTGGCGTTGAAGATCCTTGCGCCATCAGCTGCGAGCCGTTTATTCAGTGGGTGGTCGAAGATAACTTTGTCGCCGGACGCCCTGAATGGGAAGTTGCGGGCGTGCAGATGGTGAAGGATGTTCTACCGTGGGAACAAATGAAGTTGCGGATGCTCAACGGTAGCCACTCTTTTCTGGCTTATCTGGGGTATCTCGCCGGATACGCACATATCAATGAATGCATGGAGGACGCGAGCTTCCGCGAAGCCGCCCGCCGCGTAATGCTGTATGAGCAGGCTCCCACTTTGCGCATCACAGACGTCGATCTCACGGCCTATGCCGACAGCCTGATCGACCGTTTTGCGAATCCCGCATTGCAGCATCGTACCTGGCAGATCGCGATGGACGGCAGCCAGAAGTTGCCTCAGCGCATGCTGGATGGGATCCGTGTTCATCTTGAACGTAACAGCGCGTGGCCGCTGCTGGCGCTGGGGGTTGCAGGCTGGATCCGCTACGTCAGCGGCACGGATGAACGTGGTGACGCGATTGATGTTCGCGACCCGCTTAGTGATAAAATCCAGTCAATCGTCAAGGCCAGCAGTGAAGCGGACCGCGTGAACGCCCTGCTGACGCTGAGCGAAGTCTTTGGGCAGGATCTGCCTCATAATAGCGTCTTTGTCAATGCGGTAAACGAAGCATATCAGCGCCTCACCCGCTCCGGTGCGCGTCAGGCTGTTATTGAAACGTTAAAAATTTAACGTTTCTTGCCCTTAAGGCGAACGGAAAACCTCTCCGTTCGCCCTTCCCCCTTCTCATAACGCCTTTTTTTCGCCAGGATGATGGTTAATTGTTATAGCATCACAGTAAGTCATCGGAGCGCATGTGACCAAAACCAACCTCATTACCGGTTTTCTCGGTAGCGGAAAAACCACCTCAATTTTGCACCTGCTCGCGAATAAAGATCCGGCAGAAAAGTGGGCCGTACTGGTCAACGAATTCGGCGAAGTGGGCATCGATGGCGCATTGCTGTCTGACAGCGGGGCAGTGATCAAAGAGATCCCGGGCGGCTGTATGTGTTGTGTGAATGGTTTACCCATGCAGGTCGGGCTGAACACGCTGCTGCGCCAGGGTAAACCGGACCGTCTGCTGATAGAACCGACCGGGCTGGGCCACCCTAAGCAGATCCTCGATTTGCTGACCGCACCGGTTTACGAGCCGTGGATCGACCTTCGCGCCACGCTGTGTCTTCTGGACCCGCGCCAGCTTCTGGACGAGAAGGCTGTGGCCAATGAAAACTTCCGCGATCAGCTCGCCGCGGCAGATATCATCGTGGCGAATAAAGAGGATCGTGCAACAGCTGAAAGCCAGGCCGCGTTCGATGCCTGGTGGCAACGCTTCGGCGGCGATCGTCAACGGGTTCGCACCACTCAGGGCAAAATTGACGGTGCCCTGCTCGATCTCCCCCGTCTGAACCTGGCGGAACTGCCCGTCAGCGCGGAACACGCCCATCACCACGCGGTGAAGCAGGGTCTGGCAGCCCTGAGCCTGCCGGAACATCAGCGCTGGCGTCGTAATCTCAACAGCGGTCAGGGCTACCAGGCTTGCGGATGGATCTTTGATGCCGATACGGTTTTCGACACCATCGGTATTCTTGAATGGGCCAGACTTGCTCCGGTCGATCGCGTCAAAGGAATTATGCGAACCCCGGACGGGCTGGTACGCATCAATCGACAGGGCGCAGATTTCTTTATCGAAACGCAAAATGTTGCCCCCCCGGACAGTCGGATAGAGTTAATTAGTGCGGTTAACGCCGACTGGAACGCGCTGCAGACCAGCCTGTTGAAGCTTCGTTTAAGTTCAGACGGCTAACGTTGCCCCAGATTTCAAACGATGCTGAACGTTATGACGACTCGATATCCCTTAATACTGCTGCTGAATGCTGCCGGTCTGGCACTCTTTTTATCCTGGTATCTGCCGGTGAACCATGGTTTCTGGTTCCCGCTGGATTCCGGTATTTTCCACTTCTTCAACCAGGCGCTGGCGAAGAGTGAAACCTTCCTCTGGCTGGTCGCGATTACCAACAACCGCGCCTTCGACGGCTGTTCACTGCTGGCCATGGGCTGCCTGATGCTCTCTTTCTGGCTGAAAGAAGATAAAACAGGACGACGTCGCATTGTGATCACAGGTCTGGTCATGCTGCTGACTGCGGTGGTGATTAACCAGCTGGCGCAACATTTGATGCCGGTAAAACGCGCAAGCCCTTCGCTCTATTTCCCGGATATTCACCGCGTCAGCGAATTACTGCATATCCCGACTAAAGATGCGTCAAAAGACAGTTTCCCCGGCGATCACGGTATGATGCTGCTTATTTTTTCAGCATTCATGTTGCGCTATTTTGGCAAGAAAGCCTTTGCGACGGCGCTGGTAATTGTGGTGGTGTTTGCTTTCCCGCGCGTCATGATCGGCGCTCACTGGCTGACGGATATTGTCGTGGGTTCGCTCTCTGCGGTGCTGATTGGTTTGCCGTGGGTGCTGATGACGCCGTTAAGCGATCGATTAATCGCCATTTTTAATCGTTATCTGCCCGGCGATAAGTAACAAGTTCTAAACAAATAACCCATCGTAATTAACGCAAACTATCAGGGATCATTTCGTTCCCTGATAGTCACCCCTCTTCAATTGCCCCTCGCCGTCATATTCTTGTCATCTCATTCATGATGAAAATGAAGCGATTGCATGATTTGGAGCCGCTTCTGACGGCATTTTGGGGCATTTACGTTTTTTTACTCTCGGTATCACAATTTCTTATAAAAAAACGGACTTTTTTGCTCGCAATGCCCTTTGCAATCGGTTAACCTCGAACTCGTTTTGCCCCACTGAGATAATTATTATCATGGTGAATAAATTTGTGCACTGCGCCACAAATCTGACCAGAAAGAATTGTCTCAATGTGAACAGCTAATTAGTCTCGTCACGTTTGGCATTTTTATAACGATATTTATCGTTAAGGACTTCAAGGGATAATAAACAAAATGGTCAAATCTCAACCGATTTTGAGATATTTCATGCGGGGGATCCCGGCGATAGCAGTAGCGGTTCTGCTTTCGGCATGTAGTACATCGAACACCGCTAAGAATATGCATCCTGAGACGCGTGTTGTGGGAACAGAAGATTCCTCGTCACTGCAAGCCTCTCAGGATGAATTTGAGAATATGGTGCGTAATCTGGACGTGAAGTCCCGTATTATGGACCAGTATGCTGACTGGAAAGGCGTGCGTTATCGTCTTGGCGGCAGCACGAAAAAAGGCATTGATTGTTCCAGTTTCGTACAACGAACCTTCCGCGAACAATTTGGGTTAGATCTTCCGCGTTCAACTTATGAACAGCAGGAGACAGGCAAGTCGATTTCACGTTCCAAACTGCGTACCGGTGATTTAGTTCTGTTCCGTGCGGGTTCTACGGGTCGACATGTTGGCATCTACATTGGCAACGACCAGTTCGTTCATGCTTCCACCAGCAGCGGTGTGACCATTTCCAGCATGAATGAACCGTACTGGAAGAAGCGCTACAACGAAGCGCGCCGTGTATTGACCCGCAGTTAATATGATGATTGTATCGTTGGTTATCCCTTGGCTGGCGATATAATAAAAAAAAGCACTGCTTCGGCGGTGTTTTTTTTTGCCCGTTACACTGAATACATCCAGCGGCATTTCAGGAATCACGACGTTTATGCTCACCCGCTACTTCTCCAGTCACAGAAAGATACTGATCCTCAGCATTATTACCGGCCTGGTCACTGCCCTGCTCCTGGGTTCATTGCAATTTTTTTGGAGCTACCACAAGCGGGAAGTCCGGTTTGATACGCTAATTAAGGATGTGCGCATTTACATGGAGAACTATTTCGAGGAGCTAAAAACCTCTGTCGACGTGCTCCAGCCGCTCACGCTGAATAATTGCCAGGACGTTAACGCAGAGCTCACCTCGCGTGCGGCCTTCAGCATCAACGTGCGCGCCTTCCTCCTGGTGAGAAACAAACTGGCCTTCTGCTCGTCAGCCACAGGGCCGATGAATGCCCCGATGGAGGAGTTGATACCCGAACTGCATATCAACAAGCCGGTTGATATCGCCCTGCTGCCCGGCACGCCCATGCTGCCCCATAGACCTGCAATCGCCATCTGGTATCGTAATCCTTTAGTAAAAGACGGCGGCGTGTTCACCTCGGTGAATCTCAATCTGACACCTTACCTTCTTTATACCGCGCGCCAGGACGAGTTTGCCGGCATCGCGATTATCATCGGCGACAATGCGTTATCCACCTCGTCGAGCAGCATTGTCAGGGCGAGTGATTTACATCAAAGGCCTGCGCGAACCGCGACGCTCAAAGAAGTCCCTCTGACCATCAACCTGTACGCCAGGGAGTGGACAAGTGATGAGATCCTTTTTGCCCTGTTCTTCGGGCTGGTGTGCGGTATAGCCGCCGGAACGCTCAATTTTTATATCCTGACCATACGTCTGAATCCGGGTAAGGAAATTTTAACCGCGATTAAGCACAATCAGTTCTATGTGGTGTATCAGCCCGTGGTCGATGCTAAAGAGCTGAAAATGCGTGGTGTGGAAGTGCTGATGCGCTGGAAGCACCCGACGATGGGTGAGATCCCGCCGGACGCCTTTATCAATTTTGCCGAAGCGCAAAAGCTGATTGTCCCGCTGACGCTGCATCTTTTTGATCTCATTATTCGTGACGCCCCCGTATTACAAAGCGTATTACCTGCGGGAGCCAAGCTGGGGATAAACATTGCGCCTGGGCATTTGCATGCGGAGAGTTTTAAAGAAGATATGCAAAACTTCAACGCCTCGCTGCCGCCCGATCATTTCCAGACGGTGCTGGAAATCACCGAGCGCGATATGATTAATCAGCGCGAGGCCAACCAGCTTTTTGAGTGGCTGCACAATGAAGGCTTTGAAATCGCGATTGATGATTTCGGGACCGGCCACAGTGCTCTGATTTATCTCGAGCATTTCACAATGGACTACATCAAAATCGACCGGGGTTTTGTCAATGCCATTGGAACCGAAACCGTTACATCGCCCGTACTTGATGCCGTATTGACTCTCGCAAGGCGACTGAATATGTCCACCGTCGCCGAAGGGGTGGAAACGCCTGAGCAGGCGGCCTGGCTGCGCGAGCATGGTGTTAACTTCCTGCAGGGATACTGGATCAGCCGCCCTATGCCGCTGGCGCAGTTTCGCACATGGCGACCCGATATGATGTCCGGTGAATAATTTCACAATGGCGGCGACGTCACTTATTATTCAGTTTTAATGTGAACGAAGGATCCGCCACGAGATGTTTATGCGCGTCGTAGTGATGTTAATGGCAGTGGTGAGCCTGTCCAGCCAGGCGCAAACCATCAAAGAGAACACGGCATTCGCGGTGATTGGCGAACCTAAGTACGCGGTTAATTTTACCCACTACGATTACGTCAACCCCGCCGCGCCTAAAGGCGGAAACGTGACGCTCTCGGCCACGGGCACCTTCGATAACTTTAACCGCTTTGCCCTGCGCGGCGTGGCAGCGGCGCGAACGGAATCTCTCTATGACACGCTGTTTGTGACGTCAGACGATGAGCCGGGCAGCTACTACCCGCTGGTGGCGGAAAACGTACGTTACGCGGATAACTTCGCGTGGGCCGAAATTTCACTCAACCCGCAGGCGCGTTTTCATGATGGCACGCCGGTTAGCGCCCGCGACGTAGCCTTCACCTTTCACAAGTTTATGACTGAAGGGGTCCCGCAGTTCCGTCTGGTGTACAAAGGCACCACCGTGAAAGCTATCGCCCCGCTGACCGTGCGTATCGAGCTGAGCGAACCAAACAAAGAGAATATGCTGAGTCTGTTCTCGTTGCCCGTCATGCCTGAGTCCTTCTGGAAAAACCACAAGCTAAGCGACCCGCTCTCCACGCCGCCGCTGGCGGGTGGCCCGTATCGCATTACCGACTGGCGAATGGGGCAGTATGTGGTCTATTCCCGCGTCAAAGACTACTGGGCTGCAAATCTTCCGGTAAACCGTGGCCGCTGGAACTTTGACACCCTTCGCTATGATTATTACCTTGACGATAACGTGGCGTTTGAGGCGTTCAAGGCGGGTGCGTTTGATTTGCGCGTGGAGAGCAGTGCCAAAAACTGGGCTACGCGCTATATCGGGAAAAACTTTGCCAACGGTTACATCGTTAAAGACGAGCATAAAAATGAATCAGCCCAGGATACCCGCTGGCTGGCGTTTAACATCCAGCGCCCGGTATTCAGCGACCGTCGGGTGCGCGAGGCGATTACCCTGGCGTTCGATTTCGAGTGGATGAACAAGGCGCTGTTTTACGGCGCCTACAGCCGCGCTAACAGCTATTTCCAGAACACTGAATATGCCGCTCGAGACTATCCTGATGCCGATGAGCTGGTCCTGCTGGCTCCGCTGAAGGCGGAACTCCCGCCAGAAGTCTTTACGAGCGTGTTTGAACCGCCTAAATCGGACGGTAAGGGCTTTGACCGTGACAACCTTCTGAAAGCCAGCGCGCTGCTGGATGAGGCGGGATGGCACCTGAAAAATCAAAAACGGGTGAACGTGCAAACGGGCAAACCGCTGAGTTTCGAACTGCTGCTCGCTTCAGGGGCGAATGACCAGTGGGTACTGCCGTTTAAGCAGAATCTCGCCCGACTGGGGATCACCCTGAACATCCGCCAGGTAGATATTGCGCAGCTCACCAACCGTAAACGCAGCCGGGATTACGATATGATGCAGAGCCTGTGGGCCGCGCAGCCGTGGCCAAGCTCAGACCTGCAGATTTCATGGGCCTCCAGCTATATCGACTCCTCCTACAATGCCCCCGGCGTTAAGAGCCCGGCGATCGACGCGCTTATCGCGAAAATCGTCGCCGCGCAGGGCGATAAAACGAAACTTCTGCCGCTTGGCCGCGCGCTCGACAGGGTGTTAACCTGGAACTACTACATGCTGCCAATGTGGTACATGGGCGAAGATCGCCTTGCCCGTTGGGACAAATTCTCGCTGCCTTCTGTACGCCCTGTCTATACGCTGGGTTTCGATACCTGGTGGTATGACGTGAACAAAGCCGCCAAACTTCCCGCAGAGCGGCGTTGAGGAATAACAATGGGTGCTTATCTGATCCGCCGCTTGCTGCTGGTTATCCCGACGCTGTGGGCCATCATCACGATTAACTTTTTCATCGTCCAGATTGCCCCTGGCGGGCCGGTGGATCAGGCTATCGCCGCCGTGGAATTTGGCCACAGCGGGGGAATGCCCGGTGGCGGCGGTGAAGGGATGGGCGCGAGTCACGCAAGGACCGGCGTGGGCAATATCAGCGAAAGCCACTACCGCGGCGGGCGCGGGTTAGATCCAGAGGTGATCGCCGAGATCACCCATCGCTACGGCTTTGATAAACCGCTGCATGAGCGTTATTTCAAGATGCTCTGGGATTACGTGCGCTTTGATTTTGGCGATAGCCTGTTTCGCAGCGCATCCGTGCTGACGTTAATTAAGCAAAGTCTGCCGGTTTCCGTCACCCTTGGTCTGTGGGGGACGTTGATTATCTATCTGGTCTCCATTCCGTTGGGCATTCGAAAAGCGGTCTATAACGGCAGCCGCTTTGATATCTGGAGCAGCACGTTCATCATCATCGGCTATGCGATTCCAGCATTTCTGTTTGCGGTTCTGCTTATCGTCTTTTTCGCCGGGGGGAGTTATTTCGATATTTTCCCGCTCCGGGGATTGGTGTCAGCTGATTTCAGCACCCTGCCGTGGTATCAAAAAATCACCGATTATTTCTGGCACATCACGCTGCCGGTGCTCGCGACGGTTATTGGCGGTTTTGCAGCGCTGACGATGCTGACCAAAAATGCCTTCCTTGATGAAATCCGCAAACAGTATGTTGTCACCGCGCGTGCAAAGGGCGTGGGTGAAAAACAGATCATGTGGAAGCACGTTTTCCGCAACGCGATGCTGCTGGTGATTGCCGGATTCCCGGCCACCTTCATCAGTATGTTTTTTACCGGCTCGCTGCTGATAGAGGTGATGTTCTCCCTGAACGGTCTGGGACTGCTGGGCTATGAGGCCACCGTCTCGCGCGATTACCCGGTCATGTTTGGCACACTCTATATTTTCACCCTGATTGGCCTGCTGCTGAATATCATCAGTGATATCAGCTATACGCTGGTCGATCCCCGAATCGATTTTGAGGGCCGCTGATGCCGCGTTTAAGCCCCGTCAACCAGGCCCGCTGGGCACGCTTTCGCCACAACCGACGCGGCTACTGGTCGCTGTGGATCTTCGCCGTGCTGTTTATCTTAAGCATGTGCGCCGAGCTGATTGCAAACGATAAGCCGCTGCTAGTGCATTTTAACGACCGCTGGTATGTGCCTGTGTTGAACAACTACAGCGAGAGTGATTTTGGCGGCCCGTTTGCGACCCCGGCTGAATATCAGGATCCGTGGCTTCGCGATCAAATCGACACGCACGGTTGGGCGCTCTGGGCACCCATTCGCTTTGGCGCAAACAGCATAAACTTTGCCACCTCAACCCCCTTCCCTTCACCTCCCTCCGCGCAGAACTGGCTGGGAACCGACGCGAACGGCGGTGACGTGCTGGCACGCATTCTCTACGGCACGCGGATCTCCCTGCTCTTCGGGCTGATGCTGACGCTCTTTTCCAGCGTGATGGGCGTCGTCGCGGGTGCCGTTCAGGGCTATTACGGCGGGAAGCTCGATCTCTGGGGGCAACGCATCATTGAAGTCTGGTCGGGTATGCCAACGCTGTTTCTGATCATCCTGCTTTCCAGCGTAGTGCAGCCTGGCTTCTGGTGGCTGCTGGGGATCACCGTCCTGTTTGGCTGGATGGCGCTGGTGGGCGTGGTGCGTGCGGAATTTCTGCGCACGCGGAACTTTGACTATATCCGCGCCGCACAGGCGCTGGGGGTCAGCGATCGGGCGATTATTATCCGCCATATGCTCCCCAACGCCGTGGTCGCAACCCTGACCTTTCTGCCCTTTATTTTGTGCAGCTCCATCACCACCCTCACCTCGCTTGATTTCCTTGGTTTTGGGCTGCCGCTCGGCTCGCCATCGCTCGGCGAACTGTTGCTGCAAGGCAAGAACAATCTTCAGGCGCCGTGGCTTGGCATCACTGCGTTTCTCTCAGTGGCCGTGCTGCTTTCGCTGCTGATCTTTATTGGCGAAGCCGTGCGCGATGCCTTTGATCCCGACAAGGCGGTATAGATGACGCAACCTCTTCTGAGCATTGAAAACCTGTCTATTGCCTTTTCGAAACAGGGCGAGACCCGCACGGTGGTGAATGACCTGTCACTGCAGATCCAGCGCGGCGAAACGCTGGCGCTGGTAGGGGAATCGGGTTCCGGTAAGAGCGTTTCGGCCCTCTCCATCCTGCGTCTGCTCCCTTCCCCGCCGGTCAGCTATCCGCAGGGTGACATTCTGTTCCACGGCAGTTCGCTGCTACATACGGATGAGCAAACCCTGCGCGGGATCCGCGGCAATAAGATTGCCATGATATTTCAGGAGCCGATGGTCTCGCTCAACCCGCTGCATACGCTGGAAAAACAGCTCTACGAAGTGCTGTCACTCCACCGGGGCATGCGCAAAGAGGCGGCGCGGGGTGAAATTCTCGATTGCCTTGAACGCACGGGCATTCGCAATGCCGCCAAACGGCTGACCGACTTTCCGCACCAGCTCTCCGGTGGGGAACGTCAGCGCGTGATGATCGCCATGGCGCTGCTGACGCGCCCTGAGCTGTTGATCGCCGATGAACCGACAACGGCACTGGACGTGACGGTTCAGGCGCAGATATTGACGCTGCTGCGGGAACTGCGTGACGAGCTGAACATGAGCCTGCTGTTTATTACGCACAATCTGAGCATCGTGAGAAAGCTGGCTGACAGCGTGGCGGTGATGCAAAACGGACGATGTGTGGAGCAAAATACGGCGGCCTCGCTGCTGACGGCACCTCAACACCCCTATACGCGACGCCTGCTCAACAGCGAACCCTCCGGCGATCCCGTTCCCCTGGATGCCGACAGCGAGCCGCTGCTGCGCGTTGAGGGGCTGGGCGTTTCTTTTCCCGTTCGTAAAGGCATTTTACGGCGCGTTGTCGATCAGAACCCGGTTCTGAAAGATATCCGCTTCTCTCTGCGTCCGGGTGAATCGCTGGGGCTGGTTGGTGAGTCGGGTTCTGGCAAAAGCACCACCGGTCTTGCGCTGCTGCGCTTAATCGCCTCGCAGGGTGAGATCCTCTTTGACGGCATGCCGCTGCACACCCGGAACCGTCGCCAGATGTTGCCCGTGCGTCCACGCATGCAGGTTGTTTTTCAGGATCCTAACTCCTCGCTTAACCCAAGACTGAGTATTTTGCAGATTGTCGAAGAGGGTTTACGCGTTCATCGTCCCACGCTGAACGCTGAGCAACGCGAAAAAGAGGTCATGCTCGTCATGGCTGAAGTGGGATTAGATCCCGCCACGCGCCACCGCTATCCTGCAGAATTTTCCGGCGGTCAGCGCCAGCGCATCGCGATTGCCCGCGCGCTGATCCTGAAACCTGAGTTGATCATTCTTGATGAACCCACCTCTTCGCTGGACAGAACCGTACAGGCGCAGATCCTGACGCTGTTAAAAGGGTTACAGGAAAAGCATCGGCTGGCCTATATCTTCATCAGCCACGATTTACAGGTGGTACGGGCGTTGTGCCATCAGGTGATTGTGTTGCGGCAGGGAGAAGTCGTCGAGCAGGGAGAGTGCCAGCGCGTATTCACTGCGCCGACGCAGAGCTACACGCGCCAGCTACTGTCAGCAGACTAGCGCTCAGAAAGGATATTGACCAGAGAAAGGCTCGGCAATCGCCACGCCGAAGTTTTTCAGACGGCAGGTGGCAGCAAATTCATCCTGGCTGTTCACAAACAGGCAAGGCTCGCCTTCGCATTCCAGCACGGAGCTATCCACTTCGATATCCGTCAGCGCCTGACTGAGGCGCTCCATGACCGGCCAGGCATTTTCGTCGCTCGGACTCAGCAGTTTGAGCGCAACCAGACAATTCTCGCACCCTGCGCCGCTTTGCGGAATCGGTTCAACTTTCGAACCTGCAAAACCCGCCGACCAGCGATAGCTCTGGGGCAAGCGATGGACAATGGAGAGTTGTAATGTATTCACGTTCGTTCCCCGGAAGCAAAATTACTTCACAATTTATTTACATTTATAGTAACACATGATTGCAAGCCTGCACTCTTTAGCGGTTTTTATAGGCATTGCAGGCTCGCGTGGGCGCTATATGTACCCGTTTCTGCGATCTAACTCAACCTTTTTAAATACAATGATGTGACTTTTTACATAAATAGATTTTACATAAAAGAAACAAACACAGGGTAAACGAACAGCGCTTTGGTTGATATGCATCAACAAAAAGGCCCGATTCGGGCCTTCAGTGTGCTTTAGTGAGCGGCTTTACGCGGCCGACTGGCATAAAGATAGAAGAGAATGGAGCTGGTTGCGCAGAAAGCGATTGCCCACAACATCGGCCATGCGGTGTTAAACGTGGCCATTGAGAGCAGCGCCCCTACGATAGCGCCAATCCCAAAGCGGAACGTCCCCGCCAGTGACGACGCCGTGCCTGCCATATGCGGGAATTCGTCAAGGATAACCGCCATCGCGTTGGAAGAGATCATCGATACGCAGCCGACAAACGCCGCTACGCCCACCACCAGCGCCCAGAAGCCAATCCCCAGGAACGCGCTCACCACCATCCATAAAGCCATAATGAACTGGATCCACAGCCCGGCGCGGAACATATTGATCGCCCCTACCCGCCGAACAAAGCGGCTGTTGATGATGGTCATAACAAACAGGAACACGATGTTCAGCGCAAAGTAATAACCAAAGTGCTGCGGTGAAACGTGATTAAGTTCGATATAAACAAACGGCCCGGCGCTCAGGAAGGAGAACATCCCGGCAAAGCTGAAGCCGCTCGCCAGCATGTAGCTCAGCACGCGCTTATGGCGAAACAGCGAGGCGAAATTCCCCATTGTGGTACGAATGTGGAACTTCTGTCGACGTTCGACGGGCAGCGTTTCATCAATAAAGAAGAAAATCATCGCCGAGGCCAGCAGCGCGGCAACCGCCAGGATCCAGAAAATGGCGTGCCAGCTGAACCACACCAGCACGGCACCACCGACCATCGGTGCCACAAGCGGCGCAATGGTGGTGACCAGCATGACGAACGACATCATGCGTGAGAACTCTTCTTTCGGGTAGACATCGCGCATCAGGGCGTTGATCACCACGCTCGCGGCGGCGGCGGCCAGACCGTGGAAAAAGCGCATGATAATCAGCTGATCGATACTCTGCGCCAGCGCACAGGCGACAGCTGCGCCCGCAAAGACCAGCGTTCCGCCCAGGATAACAGGCTTGCGCCCGAGGCTATCCGCCATCGGCCCATACAGAAGCTGACCGATAGCAAAACCGAGAATATAGGTACTGAGCGTCATCTGCGCGCTGCCCGCCGGTACGCCAAACTGCGCGGAAATCACTGGCAACGCGGGCAGATACATATCGATGGAGAGCGGCATCAGCATCGCCAGCAGGCCAAGGATGAAAACGATCTTGAAAGATGAGTGTGGCCTGGTGGTCACAGAGTTCTCCTGAAATTTAGCGTGAAGGCAGACCGACGCTGGCGATCTCTTCTTCCGTTAACGGACGGTATTCGCCTGGCTCGAGTTCCGGATCAAGCTCAATCGCACCAATACGTTCACGATGCAGGCCCACAACGTGGTTGCCTACTGCGGCGAACATCCGTTTCACCTGATGATATCGACCTTCGCTGATGGTCAGACGTACTTCCGTCGGGGTGATGACTTCAAGCACCGCCGGTTTGGTCAGATCTTTTTCATTATGCAGCTGAACGCCTTTGGTGAATTGCTCTGCCGTGTCATCCGATACCGGCGACTCCAGCGTCACCCGATAGGTTTTCTCGCAGTGATGGCGCGGAGAGGTGATGCGGTGAGACCACTGACCGTCATCGGTCATCAGCACCAGACCGGTGGTATCGATATCCAGACGGCCCGCGGCATGCAGCTTGTGCGCCACTGGCTCATCGAGGAAATAGAGCACCGTCGGGTGGTCCGGATCGTCCGTTGAACAGACGTAGCCTTCCGGTTTGTTGAGCATGAAATAGCGCGGACCGTGCTGCTGGGTCAGCGGATTGCCATCATATTCAACCTGATGTTCAGGCTGGAGTTTGAAAGCGGTGTCTTTCACAATGTCGCCATCCACGGTAACGCGGCTGGCGCGAATTTCGCGCCCGGCAATAGCGCGGCTTACGCCGAGTTGCTGAGCGATAAACTTATCAAGTCGCATGAAATCTTTTTAGCCTTAGTGGTGCTGGAAGTCGGACAACGCGCCCGAAAAAGAAGCAGTCAAGAAGGGTTCAGTATAATGGTCTGGTTGCGCCACTCAAGGGAAAAAGTTTCGTGGCATACTATCTATACCCTAAATAATTCGAGTTGCATGAAGGCGGCAAAGGAGTGAATCCCTGGGAGCTTACATAAGTAAGTGACCAGGGTGAACGAGTGCAGCCAACGCACAGGCAACTTGAAGTATGACGGGTATATGTGCGGAATAACGAAACCGAGACACCATGACTTTTACACTTCGCCCCTATCAGCAAGAAGCCGTCGACGCTACCCTCGCCTGGTTCCGCAAACATCGGGAACCGGCAGCCATCGTGCTCCCGACAGGTGCAGGCAAAAGCCTTGTCATCGCCGAGCTGGCGCGTCTGGCACGCGGGCGCGTGCTGGTGCTGGCGCACGTTAAAGAGCTGGTGGCGCAGAACCATGCCAAGTATTGTGCGCTTGGACTCGAGGCCGATATTTTCGCCGCCGGGCTGAAGCGCAAAGAGAGTCACGGCAAAGTGGTGTTTGGCAGCGTGCAGTCTGTTGCCCGTAACCTGGATCTGTTTCGCAGCGAATTTTCACTGTTGATTGTCGACGAGTGCCACCGCATCAGCGATGACGACGACAGCCAGTATCAGCAAATCCTGACGCATCTGAAAGAGGTGAACCCTCACATACGGCTTCTTGGCCTGACGGCCACGCCGTTTCGTCTGGGTAAAGGCTGGATTTATCACTTCCATTATCACGGCATGGTGCGCGGAGACGAGAAAGCCCTGTTCAGCGACTGCATTTATGAGCTTCCGCTGCGCTACATGATTAAACATGGCTATCTGACGCCGCCGGAGCGGCTGGATATGCCGGTCGTTCAGTACGACTTCAGCCGCCTGCAGGCGCAAAGCAACGGGTTATTCAGCGAGGCCGATCTTAATCAGGAGCTGAAAAAACAGAAGCGCATTACCCCACACATCATCAGCCAGATTGAAGAGTTTGCGCAGACGCGCAAAGGGGTGATGATCTTTGCGGCCACCGTTGAGCATGCGCGAGAAATTACCGGATTGCTGCCCGCTGACGACGCGGCACTGATCACCGGGGAAACGCCCGGTCCGGAGCGCGACGACCTGATTGACGCCTTCAAAGCGCAGCGGTTTCGCTATCTGGTCAACGTGTCGGTGTTAACCACCGGGTTTGATGCGCCGCACGTTGACCTGATTGCTATTTTACGCCCGACCGAATCGGTGAGTCTCTATCAGCAGATAGTCGGCCGCGGCCTGCGCCTCTCGCCGGGAAAAACCGACTGCCTGATTCTGGATTACGCCGGGAATCCGCACGATCTGTACTCCCCTGAAGTCGGCACACCGAAAGGCAAAAGTGACAACGTGCCGGTCCAGGTGTTTTGTCCCGCCTGCGGGTTTGCCAACACCTTCTGGGGAAAAACCACCGCTGACGGTACGCTGATCGAACACTTTGGCCGCCGCTGTCAGGGCTGGTTTGAAGATGATGACGGGCATCGCGAGCAGTGCGATTTTCGTTTCCGCTTTAAAAACTGTCCGCAGTGCAATGCCGAAAACGATATTGCCGCCCGTCGCTGCCGGGAGTGCGACACGATCCTGGTCGACCCTGATGACATGCTTAAGGCTGCGCTGAAGCTGAAAGATGCACTGGTGCTGCGTTGTTCCGGCATGGCGCTTCAGCCCGGAGCGGATGAAAAAGGCGAGTGGCTGAAAATCACTTACTACGATGAGGATGGCGCAGACGTCAGCGAGCGTTTCCGGGTGCACACACCGGCGCAGAGAACGGCTTTTGAGCAACTCTTTATCCGCCCGCACACCCGCACGCCGGGGGTGCCGCTGCGCTGGATAACCGTTGCCGATATCGTTCATCAGCAGGCGCTGCTGCGCCACCCGGATTTCGTTGTCGCCCGCAGGAAAGGCCAGTTCTGGCAGGTGCGTGAGAAGGTCTTCGACTACGAAGGACGCTTCCGCCGGGCAAATGAATTGCGCGGTTAACGGGACTTTTCGTTGATGTGAGGGGCATTTGAGTATAAAATGCCGCCCGCTTCACATCCGTGAGGCAGAACACTCACCTGCTGCTGGGTCGCCTGTAGCAGGGTTTTAAATACAGAGAGAAATCAATGTTCACTATCGAAGCAGAAGTACGTAACGTGCAGGGTAAGGGTGCGAGCCGCCGCCTGCGTAACGCTAACAAGTTCCCGGCTATCATTTACGGTGGCGAAGCTGCTCCAGTTGCAATCGAACTGGATCACGACAAAGTGTGGAACATGCAGAACAAAGCTGAATTCTACGGCGAAGTTCTGACCCTCGTTGTTGGCGGTAAAGAAGAAAAAGTGAAAGTTCAGGCTGTACAGCGTCACCCGTTCAAGCCAAAACTGACTCACATCGACTTCGTTCGCGCGTAATCGCAAACTTGTCGAGAAAAACCCCGCAGCTGCGGGGTTTTTTTATGGCGGTTATTTACCGCCAGAGGTTCGACGCTGAAGCTGATCGCGCAGGTTCGGCGGCGTACCTTTGATGGTCAGGGTGTCGGTGGCCGGATCCCAGAAGATGCGTTCCCCCAACAGCATGGCGTCAAAGTTGATGGTTAATCCACCGCCGCTACCGGCAAATTTGGTGAGCTGACGCAGCGTACTGCGATCCGCCGGGAAGCTCTCTTCCAGTTCATAGCCTTTTTCAGCCGTAAATTCCTGGAAGCTGACTTCGCTCACACCTGCCAGCTCTTTTGACAGTGATTCCAGCTCAATCTCTTCGCCTGCCTGCAGCTGCTCGTTGCAGTAGCTGTAAACCTGCTGACGCACGGTCTGACGCTCGGATTTATCGAGCTGCGCTTCCGCCGTAAAATCATCAACCGCCTGCAGCAGACCTTTGTTCTGCGCTTTGGCGTTCAGACCTTCGCTGGCGCCGAGGAAGTCCATAAAGAAATCGGCGACTTTGCGCCCCACGCGCCCTTTCAGGAAAGTCAGATAGCGGGTCGATTCCGGATTGGTTTCCCACTCGGTCAAATCGATACGCGCCACGATATCCGCATGGTTGATATCCAGGTAGTGCGTCGAGCTGATGTCCAGCTGCTCGTTCACGCGCATGCTGCTTAAGTTATTCAGCACGGTCACCAGCAGGTATTCCACCGCCAGGTAACGGTATTGGCAGAACAGGACGATACCGCCATCGGCGAACGGATATTTTGCCAGCTCGTCACGCAGACGCCCGGTTGCGGCACGGCTGAATGCCAGGAAATCCTCTTCGCCCTGACGCTGAAGACGCAGGCTATCCGCCAGTTCGCTCTCTTCGCTGAACAGACCATAGGCTTTATTTTTAGCACTGTAGACGCGGTGCAACTCCGCCATCATTTCCACAACGGTCGCCGTGGGTTCAAGTAACGAATCGCGCAGCACCACTTCAAGGGTTTGCTCATCACGCTTGATAAGCTGGTGCAAGGCAATCTGGTTGATTTCCAGACTCATGATAAACTCTCCTTTTAGACCGGGCGGTATTCAACCACCACCAGCGCATGTGTGCAACAGAAGATAAAAAAGGGGAAAAAAAGCTGTTGCTACGGTAATATGTCGCCCTTCTCTCAACAAACTGATTTTGATTTATGCCACAACATTCCCGCTACAGTGACGAACACGTTGAACAACTGCTCAGTGAGCTGGTCAACGTACTGGAAAAACATAAAACGCCAACCGATCTCTCCCTGATGGTTTTGGGAAATATGGTTACCAACCTTATCAACACCAGCGTTGCTCCGGCTCAACGTCAGGCGATCGCCAAATCTTTCGCCCAGGCACTGCAGTCCTCGGTTAGCGACGACCAGGCACACTAAGGGAAACGAACAAC
Source organism: Enterobacter mori (assembly GCF_025244905.1). Classification (NCBI taxonomy): domain Bacteria; kingdom Pseudomonadati; phylum Pseudomonadota; class Gammaproteobacteria; order Enterobacterales; family Enterobacteriaceae; genus Enterobacter; species Enterobacter mori. Next base: position 3,180,902 of record NZ_CP104285.1, read on the forward strand.
AGTTTATGGTGACGAATCGTCAGCGCTACCGTGAAAAAGTCTCCCAGATGGTCAGCTGGGGGCACTGGTTTGCCCTGTTCAACATTCTGTTGGCGATAGTTCTCGGCTGCCGTTATCTGTTTGTGGCGGACTGGCCAACCACGCTAATCGGACGTGTTTACTCCTGGATAAGCCTGGTCGGTCACTTTAGCTTTCTGGTATTCGCCACCTATCTGCTCATCCTGTTCCCTCTGACGTTTATCGTCATGTCGCAGCGTCTGATGCGGTTCTTGTCCGCCATCCTTGCGACCGCGGGCATGACGCTTTTGCTGATCGACAGCGAAGTCTTTACCCGTTTCCACCTGCATCTCAACCCTATTGTCTGGGAACTGGTCATTAACCCCGATCAGAACGAGACCGCACGTGACTGGCAGCTGATGTTTATCAGCGTGCCCATTATTCTTCTGATTGAGATGCTGTTCGCCACCTGGAGCTGGCAGAAGCTGCGAAGCCTCACCCGGCGGCGCCATTACGCGAAGCCCGTTGCCGCGCTCTTTTTCGTCTCATTCATCAGTTCGCACCTCATGTATATCTGGGCGGATGCGAACTTCTATCGTCCTATCACCATGCAGCGCGCAAACCTGCCGCTCTCGTATCCGATGACGGCACGTCGTTTCCTTGAGAAACACGGTCTGCTGGATGCGCAGGAGTATCAGCGCCGCCTGGTCGAGCAAGGTAATCCGGAAGCGGTCAGCGTGCAGTATCCGCTGAGCGATTTGCGCTATCGCGACATGGGCCGTGGGCAAAACGTTCTGTTGATCACCGTTGATGGTCTGAACTATTCGCGCTACGAGAAGCAGATGCCCGCACTGGCGGCGTTCGCGGATAAGAACATCACGTTTACGCAGCATATGAGCTCGGGCAACTCAACCGACGCGGGTATTTTCGGCCTGTTCTATGGGATATCGCCGAGCTACATGGATGGCGTACTCTCTTCACGCACGCCAGCAGCATTGATTACCGGGCTTAATCAGCAAGGGTATCAGCTGGGGCTGTTCGCGTCCGATGGCTTCAACAGTTCGCTTTACCGCCAGGCTCTGCTCTCTGATTTCTCACTGCCTGCCGCGCAGAGCCAGTCTGACTCCCAGACGGCAAACCAGTGGATTAACTGGCTGCAGCGCTACGCTCAGGAAGATAACCGCTGGTTCTCCTGGGTTGCGTTTAACGGCACAACGGATGACAGCAATCAGAAAGGCTTCACCCGTCGTTACACTCGTGCGGCAGGTGATGTTGATGCACAAATTGCGCGCGTGCTGACCGCCCTGAACGACTCGGGCAAGCTGGATAATACGGTGGTGATTATCACTGCGGGCCATGGCGTACCGCTGGGCGACGATATGGAGAGCATGGCCTGGTCACGTCCGAACCTGCATGTACCACTGATCATTCACTGGCCGGGTACCCCTGCGCAGCGCATTAATATGCTTACCGATCATAAAGATGTGATGACCACATTGATGCAGCGCCTGTTGCACGTCAGCACGCCAGCTAACGAGTACTCTCAGGGGCAAGATCTCTTTAGCGCCACTCGTCGGCACAACTGGGTAACTGCCGCAGGTGGCAATACGCTGGCGGTCACGACGCCTGAGCTGACGCTGGTACTGAACAGTAACGGCAGTTATCAGACCTATAACCTGAAGGGCGAGAAGCTGAAGGACCAAAAACCGCAGCTCAGCCTGCTGTTGCAGGTTCTGACGGACGAAAAACGGTTTATCGCTAACTGATTAATAATAAACCAGTTAGCGCGTTCTTCCCCTTGCATTCAAAAAGGAATCGAGTAGTATTCCTTTCATGCGTCGGCACGTAGCGCAGCCTGGTAGCGCACCGTCATGGGGTGTCGGGGGTCGGAGGTTCAAATCCTCTCGTGCCGACCAAAAACTTTCTAAACCAGCCTTCCGGCTGGTTTTTTATTGCAGCTCGTCCGGCGTTTTATGCAAGTAAACCAGCGTAGCCAGACAAATCACCGCCCCGGCATAAAACGTATATTCTGCGCCTGCTGTTTCCCAGATCGCTCCTGCCCCCACGCTGGCAATAAGCAAGCCAACGCCACTGACCATACTGAAAATGCCGTAGGCGGTGCCGCGTAAATCCGCTGGTGCGGTTTTCGCTATCATTGCGGCCAACAGCCCCTGGGTCATCCCCATGTGCAAGCCCCACAGCGCGACACCTAAAATAATCCCGCCCCAATGGGAACTTAACGCCAGCACAACGTCGGCACCTATCAATACCACCAACCCCCACTGCAGCAGCCGGGTGTGGCTCATTGAGTCTGAGAGCTTGCCAAAAGGATATGCTGAAAGGAAATAGAGCAGGTTCATGGCCACCATCACCAGGGGGATCAATGCCAGCGGGACGCCCGACTGCTGCGCGCGAAGCACCAGAAACGCTTCACTAAAGCGAGCCAGAGTGAAGACGGCCCCCAATCCAATTACCCACCAGCAGCCTTTGCCCAGCCGCTTCAGGTTCTCTTTTTTAATCGGATTGGTTCGCTTATGTTCGACAGGGGTTTTCGGTTCACGAAGACCGAAGAAAAGTAACGCTACGGCGAGTACGCCGGGGATCACGGCGATCCAGAATATGGTGCGAAAATCGTCGTTCCACAGCAGCATTAACCCGACGGCCAGCAAGGGGCCAAGAAATGCACCGATGGTATCCATAGACTGGCGCAGACCGAACGCCGCACCGCGCAGTTCGGGCGGCGTCACGTCAGCGACCAGCGCGTCCCGCGGTGCGCCGCGGATGCCCTTCCCCACCCGGTCGATTAATCGTGCCCCCAGAATCATGCCGGATGATGAGGCGATAGCGAACAGCGGTTTGCTCAGCGCGCCCAGCCCGTAGCCCAGAACGGCCAGCCCTTTTCGCTTGCCGAGATAGTCGCTGATTGCACCGGAAAAGACTTTAATAAACAGCGCAGTGGCTTCTGCTAAACCTTCAATAAGACCGATGAAAATCACGCTGGCACCGAGCGTTGTGACCATAAACAATGGCAGCAGGCTGTGAATGATCTCCGAGGAGATATCCATCAACATACTGACTCCCCCCACAACCCAGACTCCTTTCGGGATCCGGCTGAGCGTTGCAAACCGGGATAACATCGGGCATCTCCTGCTTTCTGTAGAACAATCTCGTTCGAAACAGAATATCCTGGAAATGCGAATAAATATCATCAGACATAAAAAAAGCCAGCCCGAAGGGCTGGCTTGCTTCTCGCCGATAAAGGATCAGTGCTTATCGCGCCCGCCCAGGAAGAAAATACCCAGCGGAATGGCAAGCAGAACGGTGAACACCAGGCTGTAAACAAAGATCATCGCCGATTGCAGAACGTACATGCTGGTCGTCCATGCAGAGAGGGGAATGTTGTACTGTTCAATGACGCCAACAATGGTTGCCCGTCCAACGCATGCAGCGGCAATCATAAACACAACCAGCAGCGCCAGCAGGAATTTACGGCCTTCAGGTGTTTTCAGTTTTGCGCGAACCATCTCTCTTCCCTTTACAGATGAATAACATTATCTGACGCTTAAAATAACACGATCTCCCCACCGACTCCACACCAGCATTAAAAACCATTTTTAATGCAAAAATACAGTTTATTACACTGCTCACAATGAAAATATAAGTAAATCACTCCAGTTATTCATGGTGGTTATGTTAATCTCGGCAGGATCGTTTTGACTTAAAGGAATGACTGTGAAAAACGCACCTAAATTTGCTATCGCTCTTATCGCCGCCTGTGTCAGCACCGGGGCTTTCGCCAGCAACACGCAAAGTGAACAGCCGCTTGAGAAAGTCGCGCCGTATCCGCAAGCGGAAAAAGGGATGAAGCGTCAGGTAATTCAGTTACCGGCGCAGCAGGAAGAAGCAAACTTTAAAGTCGAGCTATTAATCGGCAAGACGCTGGAAGTAGACTGCAACCAGCACCGTCTGGGCGGTCAGCTGGAAAGCAAAACCCTGGAAGGCTGGGGTTACGACTACTATGTTTTCGACAAAGTGACGTCGCCGGTTTCCACCATGATGGCCTGCCCGGACGGCAAGAAAGAGAAGAAATTTGTCACCGCGTATCTGGGCGATAACAGCCTGCTGCGCTACAACAGCAAGTTGCCGATCGTGGTCTATACGCCTGAAAACGTGGAAGTGAAGTATCGCGTGTGGAAGGCAGATGAGACCGTCGGACAAGCGGTAGTACGTTAAAAATAAGTCGGGTGGCGGCTTCGCCTTACCCGACCCGGAAAGGGGGCGTTCTGGTGCCCTCACCCCAACCCTCAGCCCACCGGGAGAGGGAGAAAACACTAAAAACGGTAACGAATGTTACCGTTTTGCTTTTACCTTACAGCGCGATATCCGCAACCGGTTTGTTTTCCGCCTGAGGCTTCAGCTCCGCTTTTGGCGCAGCATCCGCAGCCTGCGGCTTCACGTACTGCAGCTGCAGTACACGGCTGGTGTACTCCAGCTCCTGCTCTGTCGCATCCACGTTACCGTTTAGCTTCGTACCGTAAGATGGAATGATGGTTTTCAGTTTCGCCTGCCATTCCGGGCTGGCGACTTTGTCTTTAAACACTTTTTCCATCAGGTGCAGCATGATTGGCGCAGCGGTAGACGCACCCGGTGACGCACCCAGCAGCGCGGCAATGGTGCCGTCCTTATCGCTTACCACTTCGGTACCCAGACGCAGCACGCCGCCTTCTTTCGGATCGCGCTTGATGATCTGTACGCGCTGACCCGCCTGCCATAAACGCCAGTCTTCTTTCTTCGCCTGCGGATAGTACTCTTTCAGCGCCGCGAAACGATCGTCATCAGAGAGCATCACCTGGCTAATCAGGTATTTCACCAGATCGAAGTTATCCAGCCCCACGTCCATCATTGGCTTCACGTTAGAGGTAGTGGTTGCGCTGAGCAGATCCCACAGGGAGCCATTTTTCAGGAACTTGGTGGAGAAAGTCGCGAACGGCCCGAACAGCACGACGCGTTTGCCATCAAGCATACGGGTGTCGATGTGCGGAACGGACATCGGTGGCGCGCCCACGGAAGCCTGACCGTACACTTTCGCCAGATGACGGTTCACCACTTCCGGGTTTTCAGAGACCAGGAACTGGCCGCCGACCGGGAAGCCCGCATAGTCGTCAGCTTCAGGAATACCAGACTCCTGCAGCAGCTTCAGCGCCGCACCGCCCGCACCGATGAAGACAAATTTCGCCTTGATCACGTGTTCGGCTTCATTGTTTTTCAGATCGGCAACGGTCACGCTCCAGCTGTTGTCCGCGTTGCGCTTAAAGCCGCGCACTTCGGTGCTGAGCTGCAGATTGAAGTTCTCTTTTTTCTTCAGAGACGCGACCAACTGACGGGTAATTTCACCGTAGTTGACGTCAGTACCAATTTCGGTACGGGTCGCCGCCACTTTCTGATTCGGGTCACGACCTTCCATCACCAGCGGCGCCCACTCTTTGATCTGGGCATGATCTTCAGAGTATTTCATCCCGCGGAACAGCGTGCTCTGCTGCAACGCGGCGTAGCGCGCGCGCAGGAAGTTGACGTTCTGGTCACCCCACACAAAGCTCATGTGCGGTACGGTGTTGATGAAGGAGTGCGGATCGTGCATCACGCCGCTGTTAACCTGGTGAGACCAGAACTGGCGCGAGATCTGGAACGCTTCGTTGATCTCTACCGCCTTCTCGATACTAATGGAACCGTCCTTTTTCTGTGGCGTATAGTTCAGTTCCATGAGTGCCGAGTGTCCGGTACCGGCGTTGTTCCAGCCGTTAGAGCTTTCCTGCGCCACGCCATCGAGGCGTTCAACCATGGTCATGGACCAGTCCGGCTGCAGTTCGTGCAGATACGTTCCCAGCGTGGCGCTCATGATACCGCCACCAATTAATAGGACGTCCGTTTCCTGCTCTTTGGGTGCGTCTGCTTTCGCCGCCATTGAGACGGTGTTAAGCCCCACGGCCAGAGAAAAGAGCATGGCAGTCATTTTTTTCATAATTTATGCCTTAGTGTAAAAGTGCTTGATGCGTGGAAATTGCAGGTGAAAAACGCTGCGGTGGCACGGTAACAACTTTTAAATATTGTTTAAAGGTTACGAAATTATTGTAATTGTGAAATTTAATGATGGATTGTTTGTAGGGGATTACGCTTGCAACTGGCAATCACTGAATTTTGTGGATACTATGCTGCACTTTGTGATCGCGCGCACGGAAGCCTGCCCTAACCAGCGAACTGTTATGTCCTTACTCCATTCTGCTGTTTCCCCCGAAGACCGCGTAGCTAACGTGCTGCGCTCCCCTAAGCTGCTGACGCGTGAAATGCTGGCGGGCGTGATCACCGCTCTGGCGCTGATCCCCGAGGTCATCTCATTTTCCGTGGTGGCGGGCGTTGACCCGAAGGTCAGCCTAATCGCCTCCGTGGTGCTGTGTTTTGCCCTGTCTGTACTCGGTGGTCGTCCGGCAATGGTCACGGCCGCGGCCGGTTCCGTGGCGCTGGTCATTGGCCCGATGGTGCATCAGCATGGCGTACAGTACATCCTTCCCGCCGTGCTGATGGCTGGCGTGATTCAGATTCTGTTTGGCGTACTGGGCATGGCAAGACTGATGCGCTTTATACCTCAGTCGGTCATGACCGGATTTGTTAACGCCCTGGGCATTTTGATCTTCTTCGCACAGGTGCCGCATTTCTGGAGCCGAAGCCCGCTGATTGTAGGCCTGTTCGTGCTGACGCTGCTGATCGTGCTGTGGGTGCCGCGCTATATCAAAAGCATCCCTTCTCCGCTGATTGCGATTGTGCTGTTAACCTTGTTCACCGTTTCAACCGGTCAAATCCTGCCGACAGTGGGGGATGAAGGCTCCATGAGCGGCGGATTGCCGGGGCTTACCGAGCTGCTGGTTCCGCTCAATGTGCAGACGCTGAGCATTATCTGGCCGTGCGCGTTGAGCATCGCGTTTGTCGGCCTGCTGGAATCCCTACTGACGGCAAAACTGGTGGATGAACTGACCGCAACGCCGTCGAGCAAACGCCGTGAGAGCATCGGTCTGGGCGTGGGGAATATTCTGTCTGGCTTTTATGGCGGCATTGCGGGCTGCGCGATGATCGGACAAACCATCGTCAACGTGGAGATGGGCAAAGGCCGAAGCCGTATTTCAACGCTTGCGGCGGGCATCGTGCTGCTGATCCTGGTGACGGCGCTTAGCGACGTGATGGCCAAAATCCCGATGGCGGTGCTCGCGGGGATCATGGCGATTGTCGCCGTTAAAACCTTCAGCTGGCACAGCCTTCAGCCTGCAACGGTAAAAAATGCCCCGATAGCGGAAACGGTCGTCATGCTGGTCACCGTTGCCGCCACGGTATCAACCGGTAATCTGGCGATTGGCGTGCTGGGCGGGATTATCGTCATGGTACTGCTTCCCGCCCGCATTAAGCGTCGGGCTATAGAAGAAAAATCGTCGCCAGCCCAAGAAAAATAAAGAAACCACCGGTATCGGTGATGGCGGTAATCATCACGCTCGACCCCACCGCGGGGTCGCGCCCCAGTTTGGTCATCGTCAGCGGGATAATCACTCCCATTATCGACGCCACCAGCAAGTTCATCACCATCGCCAGCATCATCACGCCACCCAGCGCCATATCGTCGTACAACCACCAGGTGATGCCGCCCATAATCCCGCCCCACACCAGGCCGTTAATTAGCGCGACGCCCATCTCTCTAAAAATGAGCCACGAAAAGTTACCAGGCTGAATGTTTTCCAGCGCCAGCGCGCGGACAATCATGGTGATGGTCTGGTTTCCGGTGTTGCCGCCAATCCCGGCCACAATCGGCATCAGCGAGGCCAGCGCCACCAGCTGCGAAATGGTGTGCTCAAAGCCGTCAATCACGCGGGAGGCGATAAACGCGGTACAGAGGTTAACCGCCAGCCACGCCCAGCGGGTTTTCACCGCCTTGCCGACCGAAGCATGGACGTCATCTTCCGCGCTGATCCCCCCGAGCGCGCGCAGGTCGTTGTCGGTCTCTTCATAAACCACGTCAACGATCTCATCGACGGTCAAACGCCCCATCAGTTTGCCGACGGAATCCACGACCGCCGCGCTCACAAGGTCGTCACGTTCGAAGGTTCGTGCCGCTTTTTCCGCATCGTCTTCCGGGGAGAAGACCATCGGCTCGGTCTCCATCACCTCGCTCACCCGCCGCTGGGTGCTGTTCAGCAGGATGGTTTTCAGCTCCAGCTCGCCGAGCAGCGTTTTGTCCCGGGAGGTAACGAACAGTTTATCGGTGTTGTCCGGCATACTGCCCAGACGTCGCAAATAACGCTGCACCGTACCGAGCGTGACGTCAGGACGCACCGTGATGACGCCGAACTCCATGATCGCGCCGACGCTGTTTTTCTCGTAGTGCATCACCTGACGTACGCGCGCGCGTTCATCGGCAGGCAGTGACGCCAGCAGGCGTCCGGTCAGGTTTCGAGGCAGATGCTGAACCAGGTAAATCTGCTCGTCGATATCCAGCGTTTGCAGGGCATCGAGAATGTCCCGGTCGCTCATCTCGTCGATCAGGTCTTCCCAGACGTTTTCGGAGGCCTCAAGCAGCACCTGTCCGCGCTCGTGATCCTGCACCAGACGCCACAGGGCGTGGCGTTCTTCCGAGGGAAGCGCTTCCAGCGTATCCGCCAGATCCGGCGGGGGTAAATGAGCAACCAGCGCACCTACCTCAGCAATATCGTCGGCCAGGGTGCCGACATCATATTGCTCAGCCAGGGTCAGTTTGCCTAATAGCGCAGAAGTGACCGCTTTATCGGTCGTGAGAAGCCAGATAAGTCGCGCACGCTCCTGGTCACGCTGTCTGGCGCTGTTTTTCTTTAATACCGACATCAATCATAAATCCATTAAATGAGTTGGCATTAAGCATAGCGCGGGGATATGTAAATAAGAATAAACAACGGGGCGAGGTGGAGAAAAAAACGGCATATCGTACAAATCATTGTGCCCGGCGGCGCTCCGCTTGCACGGGCCTACAAAATCGTAGGCCGGGTAAGGCGAAGCCGCCACCCGGCACATTGGCATCAGGCCGTGCGCGCCACCGCGTCACGCGATGCTGCATCGCGCTCGTCGCCGGTCAGCTCGCTCAGCTTACCGTCGCGCATCTCCAGCAGACGGTCGGCGTGAATGAAGTAATGATCGTCGTGGCTGATGGCGAAAATGGTTTTGCCCATCTCCTGCATCAGCGGCAGCAGCACCTGGTAAAACTCGCGGCGGAAATGCGGATCCTGATCTGCCGCCCATTCATCCAGCAGGATGATGTCACGCTCTTCCGCCAGGGCCAGCAGCAGCGCCACGCGCTTTTTCTGCCCTTTCGAGAGCTTAAGGTTCAGGATCTTGCCGCCCTGAAGCTCAAGCTTGTGCGACATCTGCAGATACCCAAGCCACTTCTCCACCAGCGCTGGATTGGCCTGCTGGCCTTCCGGCCCCAGCAGTTGATCAAACAGCCAGACGTCGGTAAATACCGCCGAGAAAAGCTTGCGGTAATCCTCCGGTTTCTCTGCGCTCAGCGCCTTACCGTCCAGCAAAATCTCGCCTGACTGCGGCTGATAAAGCCCGGTCAGCAACATCGCCAGCGTGGATTTGCCGCTGCCGTTGCCGCCAATCAGGAACAGCAACTCGCCGCGGTGAATCGTCAGGTTAACCGGCCCCACGGAGAAGGCGTTGTCCTGATAGCGGAACGTAACGTTACGCAGTTCCAGGGTCTGCCAGTTCGGGAAAGCCTGCGGACGCGGAAATTCAGCCTTAAACGGCGCGAGGTCGAACTTCTTAAGCTTGTTAAACGCCACCTGCGCACTTAGCAAGGTTGGCAATGCGCCCACAGCCGAGAGCAGCGGCGTGCGCAAAAACAGCAGCGTCAGCGAGTAGGTTGCCGCCACGTTGGTATCAGCCCACCCCAGACTGTTCGCCATCCAGAACACCAGGCCAATGGCACCTAGCATCATGATGTTCGACCAGTTCACCGCGCTCAGGTGGAAGGTATCGGCGCGAATGATGTGATGCCGGTATTCGCGCGCATCCGGGATATAGAGATTATTGAAGATATGCTCGGCGCGCTCGCGGTTCAGGGTCAGCTCTTTGCGCCCTTCCAGCACCGTCTGATAATCGTTGTAAAGTTTATCTTCGGTTTCGCGCAGTACCGCCATATGTTTGTAGACACGCGACACCAGCAGGAACCCGCCCCAGATGGTGATGACAATCCACAGCGCGGTTACTGCCAGCATTTTAGTGGAGAGCCAGGCAAGATAGGCCGCCGAACCGAAGGTCAAAATGATACCTTGCACGAGTTCAGGCAGACGCACAAAGGCAATGGTAATCGCACGCACGTCGCTGGTTAGCCCTGCCAGCAGGGAGGCACTGCCGAGCTGCTCCACGCGCTCAACCTGCGTGTCGAGGATCCGCTTGATAAATTCACTGCGCAGACGGAAAACGAAGTGGTGGCCGAGCGCGGTCAGGGCCAGCTGTGAACCAAGCGTAACCGCCATCAGCAGCAGCAATAAACCCAGGAATTCCGGCAGAACGGCCAGCGAGGTGTCGACCATTTCAATCAAACGGACGTTGATAAAGGCGATCAGGCCGATACCCAGCGCGGCGCTGGCAAGGCTTAACGCCATCACCGCAATAAAAGGCCAGCGATACTGACGCCAGACAAGAAGAAGTAGTTGCATGCAGAGCAATCCGGACAAGAAAATCAGCCCGCAGTGTAAACTGCCTTGCGTGTACATCAAGAATAATTCTTATTTTTATTCGCCATAAGACGCCTGACGGAACGTCAGGTTAAAGCGAAATGCCCCCGTTTGCGGGTGAACACCGGGTTTAAGCGGTTGAATGCCGTGATAAAAGAGCCTCGACTCGCCGCCCCAGACCACCACATCGCCGTGCTCCAGCATCAGACGCTTAAGCGGATCGTTACGACGTAATCCACCAAACTGGAAGACAGCGGGCAGACCCAGAGAGACCGAAACGATAGGCGCGCGCAGATCCGGCTCATCCTTATCCTGATGCAGCGACAGTTTTGCCCCGACGGCATAGCGATTGATCAGACAGGCATCCGGCTGAAAATCGGCATATCCGGCGGCAACCGCAGCCTCGTGGCAGAGTCGCTGAAACGCATCCGGCATCGGCGGCCACGGCCTTCCGGTGGTAGGATCATTCGGTGCATACAGGTATCCGCGTTCGTTGGTCGCCCAGCCGAGTTGACCGCAGTTGGTCATCGCCACCGACATGGTATACCCACCCGGCGTCACCATATGGCGAAATGGCGAGACGGCCGCCACCTCATCAATGCCTGTCAGTAACGCCGCTGCGCGGGAAAGCGCAAAGCGGCGCAGGATCACCGCCCCCGCCGCCAGCGGCTCCTGCCAGGGCTCCGCATCGGCAAAAAGATCGAGCATTATTCCTCCCGGCGGCTCGCCTCACGTTTAAGCAATATCGCTTTTCGTGCCGTCCCCCAACGATAACCCGAAAGCGCCCCGTCGTTTCGCACTACGCGATGGCAGGGAATGACGATCGCCAGTTTGTTTGCTGCGCAGGCACCTGCCACGGCGCGTACGGCATTGGGTTTACCCATCGCCTGAGCCACCTGTTGATAACTTGCCGTCTCACCACAGGGTATCGCGCGCAGAGCCTGCCAGACCTGCTGCTGAAAAGCGGTACCGCGAATATCCAGCGGCAGCGCAAGCGGTACGTCGCGGTTATCAATACTGGCAATCACCTGCTGGATGCGCTGCGCGAACGGACCTTCAAGCACTTCTCGCTCCGCACGGGGAAACAACGTCAATAGCTCCCTTTCTAAGGTCGCATTGTCGTCACCCAGCAGGATTGCGCAGATCCCGCGCTCGCTTTCGCCAACCAGACAACGCCCCAGGGAACAGTCGCTGATGGCGTAACGAACCGCGACATCCCCGCTGCGGTACTGCTTCGCCGTCATCCCCAACGCCTCATCGGCTTTCCGGTAATAGCTGCTGCTATCGGGAAACCCAGCCGCCAGTACAGCGTCGGTAATTTTATCCCCCTGCGCCAGCGCGCTGCGCAGACGCTGTTCCCGCACGGCCTGCTGCCAGGCTTTAGGCGTCATGCCGGTCACGGATTTAAACAGACGGTGGAAATGGAAAGGACTGCTGGCAACCTTTTGCGCCAGCGCCTCCAGCGTTAACGCCGGATCCTGCTCCAGCAGACGGCAGGCCTGTTCAACCTTCGCCAGCGTCTGCTGATGTGGGTTGAGCTTGTCCGGCATACAGCGTTTGCAGGGGCGAAAGCCGTCATGAACAGCGTGCTGAGCGTCAGGATAGAAGCGGACATTTTTACGCAGCGCGTGGCGGGCACGACAGGACGGGCGGCAATAAATCCCCGTCGTCTTAACCGCAAAGACAAACTGATTATCGGCGCGAGGATCGCGGCCAAGCACGGCTTGCCAGCGATCTTCATCGGTAGTAAAGGTTACGTTTTTCATCATCGGCTCCTCTTACAAGCATAATCCTACCTTGCCCGAGTGCCACCGAACAAAAACCCGCAACCTTGCTTTTTAATTTTTTTCGCTCACCAGGAAGCCAGTAAACTGCGGCGAGCTCCAGGTTTTGAATTCCTCGCCCTCTTTGGTGATCATGTAGACCGCGAGCTGTTCCTGCCGCGCCACCTCTTTGGCCTTTTCCGGGCCGAGAACCATCAGGCCGGTATCCCAGGCATCCGCTTCCAGTGCCGTCGGCGCGATCACCGTAACCGACACAAGATTATGGGTAATCGGACGGCCGGTCTGCGGATCGATGACATGCGAAATGCGTTTGCCGTCGAGCTCATAATAGTTTCGATAGCTTCCCGAAGTACTGATCCCGTGGCCGTTGATATCCACAATCGCCTGCACCGCGTTTTGCCGATCGGTGGGTTTTTGAATGGCCACCCGCCACGGTTTGCCGCTGGCGTTCATCCCCCGGCTGACGAGCGCACCGCCCACCGAGACCAGATAGCGCGAAATGCCTTCCCGCTCCATCAGCGCCGCAAGATGATCTGCCGCATACCCCTCACCTACCGTGGAGAGATCGACAAAGAGATCGGGAATGTCTTTTTGCAGATATTGTTGGCCGTACTGGTTAATGACCGTCAGGTGTTGCAGCCCGGTGCGCGCGCGCGCGTCATCAATCGCCGCCTGGTCTGGCGTGGTCACGGGCTGCTTGTTGGGGCCAAATCCCCACAGATTCACCAGCGGCCCGACGGTCACGTCCATCGCGCCGTTGGTTTTATACCCCACGCGCATCGACTCCGTCACAATATCGGCCATGGCTTCACTCACCGGCCACAAAGAGGTGCTGGTTGAAAGGTTAAAACGCATGAGCGCTGAGTCGTTTTTATAGGTTGAAAGCAGCTGGTCGTCAGCGTCGAGCTGGGACTGAATTTTGCCGCGAAGTTCGTCAGCCCGCGCCGTGTCGAGATGCATGACGCTCACGCGCCAGAAGGTGCCCATCGTTTTCCCTTCCAGCACCGTCGCCGCTGGCGCGTCAGTTTGTGCTGAGGGTGCAGGCGCGTCACACGCTGTCAGGAAAAAAAACGTAGCCAGAACGCTGGCGCGTAAAAAAGTCATATCCATTCATTATTATCCTCATGCCAGGGCGGCAAGAGTACACCAAAATGGTCTCGTTGTAAGACCCAAAAAAAGGGGCCAGAAGGCCCCTTAGTCACGCAATGAAGCGATTAGAACTGGTAAACCAGACCCAGCGCGACGACATCGTCAGTGCTGATGCCAGCGCTACGAGTGAAGTCGTTCTCGTCCAGCAGGTTGATTTTGTAATCAACATAGGTGGACATGTTTTTGTTGAAGTAGTAGGTCGCGCCCACGTCAACATATTTCAGGATATCCTGGTCGCCGTAGCCGTTTTCCAGATCCTTACCTTTAGACTGCAGGTAAGCCACGGATGGACGCAGGCCGAAGTCGAACTGGTACTGTGCAACCACTTCGAAGTTCTGTGCTTTGTTAGCCCAGCCCAGATCGCCCGCGCGGGTCGCGTTGTAGGTCTGGGTGTACTGTGCAGCCAGGTAGAGGTTGTTCGCATCGTATTTCAGGCCACCGGTGTAGGTGTCAGCACGATCGCCGGTACCGAAGCCCATGTCGTTCTGGGAGTTGGTACGTTTAGAGCTGGTCAGAGCAGTACCGATACCGAAGCCTTCGCCCAGATCGTAAGTGATAGAACCACCGTAGCCATCACCGTTCTGACGGAGTGCAGAACGACCGTTGTTGGTCTGATCTTCACCGCTTACGCTACCGTTTTTACCCTGATACTGCAGCGCGAAGTTCAGGCCATCAACCAGACCGAAGAAGTCCTGGTTACGGTAAGTCGCGAAGCCATTACCACGCTGCTGCATGAAGTTGTCAGAACCGTAGGTGTCGCCGCCGAATTCTGGCAGTACGTCAGTCCAGGAAGTGACATCGTAAACAACACCGTAGTTACGACCGTAATCGAAAGAACCCGCGTCAGCAAATTTCAGACCCGCGAACGCCACACGCGTCCAGGAGTTGTTTTCGTTTTCGCCGGAGTTACCCTGAATCTGGTATTCCCACTGGCCGTAACCGGTCAGCTGGTCATTAACCTGAGTTTCGCCCTTGAAGCCAAGACGCATGTAGGTCTGGTCGCCGTCAACGCTGTCGTCATCAGAGAAATAGTGCAGACCATCAACTTTGCCGTACAGATCTAATTTGTTGCCGTCTTTATTATAAATTTCAGCCGCATTTGCTGCGCCTGCTACCAGCAGTGCTGGTACCAGGAGGGACAGTACTTTAACTTTCATTTTATTAACCCTCTGTTATATGCCTTATTATTGCCACTGCTTACTGATTAACCCTCTTAACCAGTCGGCAACTTCATTCTCCTCAAAAATACAGAATAATCCAACGGGAATATGATACGAAAACTTTGAAGATGTTTCATTTCTCTACCAAGGTGTTTCAATTTGTAAATTTCAAGGAACTTTTACAAAGCACTGAGGGTTTAAAAATATAGCACTAAAAATCAAACCAAAGATATATTATCTAAAAATCAATAGATTATCTCAAACAGTATGACAGCACTGAATGACAAAACAAAAACGACCAATATCACTAAAATAACTCTCGCTATCATCATTAACTTTATTTATTACCGTCATTCAGCTTTGAATGTCTGTTTATCCCTAATTGAACCGGATGCCTCGCATTCGGTTTTTTTTTACCTTTCTTTACGCAATTATATTTTTCTTGTGCTACCGCCCCGAAATCGTAACGACTATTAACTAAATCAGTCTCTCACCCTTCGCAGACCCGCATCATTTCTACAAAACTCAATTTCTTGTTTATTCGTGCTATTCCCGGAAAGATGTCGATTTATATTTATACACTCCGCCGTCATTTGTACATATTTTACGCATAAAGCCTTGCCAACATTCTTCGTGGAAAAAGTCCGTCATTCTCAGACCATGACGCTGGAAATTCAGGTTTTACCCTTTATACTGCCGTATCCCCTTAAAGCACGGCCATCACGGGTTAACGATATCAATGAGTCAGACTGAAACTACCGCCCTGAGCAAATTCTCCCTCCTTCCGGGGAGCATCACCCGTTTCTTTCTTCTATTGATCGTTGTGCTGTTGGTCACGATGGGGGTCATGGTTCAAAGTGCGGTCAATGCCTGGCTGAAGGACAAGAGTTACCAGATCGTTGACATCACCCACGCGGTACACAAACGAATCGACACATGGCGCTATGCGACCTGGCAGATCTACGACAACATTGCCGCCGCGCCCGCCACCACCACCGGGGAAGGATTACAGGAGACACGCCTTAAGCAGGATGTGTATTATCTGGAAAAACCTCAGCGTAAGACAGAAGCCCTGATTTTCGGTTCACATGACAGCGCAACGCTTGAGATGACGCAGCGCATTTCAACCTATCTTGATACGCTCTGGGGCGCAGAGACCGTGCCCTGGTCGATGTACTACCTGAACGGTCAGGACAACAGCATGATCCTGATCTCTACCCTGCCGCTCAAAGACCTCTCATCCGGATTTAAAGAGACGACGGTAGGCAGCATTGTGGATTCACGCCGCGCAGAAATGTTGCAGCAAGCCAACGCCCTGGATGAGCGCGAGAGTTTCTCCTCGTTGCGTCGTCTGGCCTGGCAAAATGGGCATTACTTTACGCTGCGCACGACGTTTAACCAGCCGGGACACCTCGCAACCGTGGTGGCATTCGATCTGCCGATCAATGACCTGATCCCGCCGGACATGCCGCTGGACAGCTTCCGCCTGGAGCCTGACAACAGCACACAAAACCTACGCAACCCGCCGGATAAAGAAGGGGCAGAGAGCGTCTCAATTTCATTTAACGGCTCAAAAATTGAAATTGCGTCATCGTTAAATTCAACCGGCATGCGTCTGGTGTGGCAGGTGCCGTTTGGCACCTTGCTGCTTGATACATTGCAAAACATCCTGCTGCCGCTGCTGCTGAACATCGGTTTGCTGGCGCTAGCGCTGTTTGGCTACAGCACGTTCCGCTTCCAGCCGGGACGTCAGAGTGACACATCTGCTGTATCTGCGGGCACCAGTAATGAACTTCGCGTATTGCGCGCTCTGAATGAAGAGATTATTTCGGTCCTCCCGCTCGGGGTGCTTGTTCACGATCAGGAAGCCAACCGCACGGTGATGAGCAACAAGATTGCCGATCACCTTCTGCCCCACCTCAATCTGCAGAACATCACGGCGATGGCGGACCAGCACCAGGGCGTGATTCAGGCGACCATTAACAACGAGCTGTATGAGATCCGTCAGTTCAGCAGCCAGGTTGCTTCCCGTACGCAAATCTTTGTTATTCGCGATCAGGACCGTGAAGTGCTGGTCAACAAAAAGCTCAAGCAGGCGCAACGGCTTTACGAGAAAAACCAGCATGGCCGCACGGCGTTTATGCAAAATATCGGTGATGCGTTCAAACAACCGCTAAAAACGCTGGCCGCTCAGGCTGCTGGTCTGAATACGCCAGAAGGCCAGCAGTTGACGAGCCAGGCCGAGTCGCTGGTACGTATGTTCGACGAAATCCAGCTTGCAAACATGCTGGAAAATGACATCTGGAAAGGCACCCCAACGCTCTTTTCTATCCAGGATCTCATCGATGAAGTGGTTCCGGAGGTGCTCCCGGTCATTAAGCGAAAAGGGCTGCAGTTGCTGATCAACAACCGCCTCCCGGCGAATGACGAGCGTCATGGCGATCGCGAAGCGCTGCGTCGGATCCTGCTGATGCTGATCCAGTATTCGGTCACGACCACCCAGATCGGCAAGATCACTCTCGAAGTCGGCACCGACGAATCGACGGAGGATCGCCTGACGTTCCGTATTCTGGACACTGGTGAAGGCGTCACGGTAAGTGAAATTGATAATCTGCACTTCCCGTTCCTGAACGATACCCAGAGTGACCACTACGGCAAAGCGAATGCCCTCACCTTCTGGCTGTGCGATCAGCTGGCACGTAAACTGGGCGGTCATCTGAATATCAAGGCGCGTGAATCCCTCGGCACACGCTACTCGCTTCATGTCAAAATGGCGGCGAATCCACAGGAAGAAGATGAAGAACGCCTGCTGGATGATGTGGTGGTGATGGTTGATGTAACCTCAAACGAGATCCGCAATATCGTGGTTCGCCAGTTAGAAAACTGGGGTGCGGCCTGCATCACGCCGGACGAAAGGCTTGCGAGTCAAGAATTTGATCTATTTTTAACTGATAATCCGTCTAATCTTACTGCCACAGGCTTGCTTTTAAGCGATGATGAGCCAGGCGTGCGAAAAATCGGCCCAGGCCAGCTGCGCGTCAACTTTAATATAAGCAATGCGATGCAGGAAGCTGTACTACAACTTATAGAAGAGCAACTGGCGCAGGAAGAGATAGCGGAATCACCGTTAGGCGGCAATGAAAATGCCGAGCTCCATGCCAGCGGATACTATTCACTCTTTGTTGATACAGTACCAGATGATGTTAAGCGGTTGTATACTGAGTCCGCTGCGAATGATTTTGCAGCGCTGGCACAGACAGCACACCGGCTTAAAGGGGTGTTTGCCATGCTTAATCTGGTTCCCGGCAAGCAGTTATGTGAAACGCTGGAACATCTAATTCGTGAGAAAGATGCCTCTGGCATTGAAAAATACATCAGCGACATTGACACCTATGTCAAGAGCTTGCTGTAGCAAGGTAGCCTTATACATGAACAATATGAACGTAATTATTGCCGATGACCATCCGATTGTACTGTTCGGTATTCGCAAATCACTTGAACAGATCGAGTGGGTGAATGTAGTCGGTGAATTTGAAGACTCTACAGCACTGATCAATAACCTTCCTAAACTTGATGCACACGTGCTCATTACCGACCTGTCCATGCCTGGAGACAAATACGGTGATGGGATCACGCTCATCAAATACATTAAACGTCACTTCCCGGACATCTCGATCATCGTTCTAACCATGAACAACAACCCGGCGATTCTGAGCGCTGTGTTGGATCTGGATATCGAAGGGATTGTGCTGAAGCAAGGTGCGCCAACCGACCTGCCAAAAGCGCTCGCAGCGCTGCAGAAAGGCAAGAAATTCACGCCTGAAAGCGTCTCCCGCCTGCTGGAGAAAATCAGCGCGGGTGGCTATGGCGACAAGCGCCTGTCTCCAAAAGAGAGCGAAGTTCTGCGTCTCTTCGCAGAAGGTTTCCTGGTAACCGAGATTGCCAAGAAGCTGAACCGCAGTATTAAGACCATCAGCAGCCAGAAGAAATCAGCAATGATGAAGCTGGGTGTGGACAATGATATTGCGCTGCTCAACTATCTCTCCTCCGTCACGCTGAGTGCAACTGACAAAGATTGATCTCCGCTGTCCATGCCGGGTGGCGCTCACGCTTACCCGGCCTACAGACCCCGTAGGCCCGCGCAAGCGCAGCGCCGCCGGGCAAATAAAAAAGGCCCTTTCGGGCCTTTTTTTATATCCTCGTTTTTCGAACGCGTTCTGCGTAGATAGACAACGTCTGCTTCAATACGTCCAGCGTCACCGGCTTCGACAGGCAGCTGTCCATGCCAGACTCCAGACAGCGTTGCTTCTCTTCCGCCAGGGCGTTAGCCGTCACGCCAACAACCGGCAGCGTCAGGCCAAGCTGACGAATGCGCTGCGTCAGACGGTAGCCGTCCATATTTGGCATATTCACGTCGCTCAGCACGATATCAATATGGTTTTTACTCAGCACGTTCAGTGCATCGACGCCATCGTTGGCGGTTTTACACTGATATCCGAGCGAGCCAAGCTGGTCGGCCAGCAGGCGACGGTTAATCGGATGGTCGTCCACCACCAGAATCATCATATCGTCATTCATCGACGCCAGCGCATCCGGTGACGGGAGTGCCGTTGCGCCATCGCTGTCTTCAAGCTGTACGCTGTAAATGCGCGCCAATAGCCCTAACAGCTCATGCGGGGTCGCCACGCTGTGCACCCATTCCCCCGGCGCGCGCTCCAGCGGAATACCAATATGGCGACGGCAGAACATGATCACCCCTCTTCCCGGCCACGCGTGTTCCAGCATGTCGTCAGCGATCAGCATATCGTCCACGTCCGGGGTCTGGCCTTCATATCGGCATACCCGTACGCCGCTGTGGTTAAGCAGCGCCGTCAGATAATCATTGAGCGAAGCGTTATGCACCGCCAGCCAGCAGCGCTTGTCGCTCAGCCCATCGACCGTCGTTTTAGCCGGATACTGCGCCGAGTAGAGCGGAATCCGGATAGTGAACTGGCTTCCCATGCCCGGTTCGGTATCGACGGAGATATCCCCGTCCATCATGCTGATAAGCTTTTCACAAATCGCCAGACCCAGCCCGGTGCCCTGGAAGTTGCGCTGCACGCCCGTCCCGACCTGGAAGAACGGGTCGAACAGACGGACTACCTCCTTCGCCGGGATACCCACGCCCGTATCACGCACACGGATAGTCAGATAGTCCCCTACGCGGCAAACGTGAAGCACAATACAGCCGATATCGGTGAACTTGATGGCGTTGCTCAGCAGGTTGGATATGACCTGCTGCAGGCGCATCGGATCGCCGTGCAGCGTCAGCGGCACGTCCGGTTCGATAAAGCAGTACAGCCCCAGCTGTTTACGCACCACCAGCGGCAGATAGTTGGCGCTAATGTGGTTCATGACCTCGCGCGGGGAAAACTCGCGCGGCTCGATTTTCAGCTGCTCGGACTCAATTTTTGAGAAATCGAGAATATCGCTGATGATTTTCAACAACAGGCTTGAAGAGTTGTTCATCGCCGTGACCAGACGATCAACCCCTTTCGGTAACTCTTTCGTCTGCAGCAGATCGAGGTTACCGATGATCCCGTAAAGCGGCGTGCGCAGCTCGTGGCTTACGGTGGCAAGGAACATGGATTTAGACTGGCTGGCCTGCTCGGCAGCCTGCGCCATCTCCTGCAGCGACTCTTCCATTTTCACGCGTGCGGAGACATCAACCAGCACGCAAATGGCCACGTTTTCATTGCGATAGCGCGAATGCACAAAGCTGATTTGCAGGTTGGTGTGGGTGCTGGTCAGCACGTCAACAAAGTTAACCTGCTGCCCGCAGATAATCTGCGTCAACCGCTGCCTGTCCTCATGCGTCAGCATGTTCAGGTAGTTATGCGCCAGCTCGTTACTGAGGATATTGGTGCCGTCCTGGGTGCGCAGGATACAGATCCCCACCGGCGCAGAGGCGACAATCTTACGGTTGAACTGCTCATGTTCTTCGAGACGCTGGGCGTCTGCCTCTGCCGGAATAAATATCCGGCGCTCATACATGCGCGCCAGCATAAACAGCGCCACGCCCACCGCGATATTCAGCAAAATGGCATTCAGAATCAGGATACGAATGCGTTCGAGCACCATATCCACCGGCACCGAATAGACAATGCTGAGAGACGACGGCGGCAGACTTTTCTTCAACACCAGCTCGCGGAAACCGGAGGTGTAGCCAAACCACGACCGCTCCTGCATCCAGTGCGGATCAACGTTCAAACGGTTATCCGGCCCGGCGAGGGAGATCAGGGAATGACCGTTTTCATCGAGAATGGTCACCCCCATCGGCAGGCTGCCCGGCGTGAAGAAGTTTTCCATGCGGATGGTTTGTTCAATGCCCAGCAGCGCCTGAAGGCGGTTGCCCAGATACACCGGCGTCAGGGCATAGAAATAGCCCACGCCCGTGCGCGGGCCCTGGCTAATCCAGAAGATGTTATTCCCGCGCTCGTCCTGCGGCGCATTGCGGTATTTCACAATACGCTCATGCAGGCTTTTCAGCGCGTCATCGCGCTCTACGGGCATGTCGCGCAGGCCAAAATCGGCCATGCAGAGATTTTCGCTGCCAATCAGGTAGACGCGATTCAGGTCATAGGCCGCGGAGAAGTTGTCACGCCAGTAGCGCATAAACCACGCCAGCGATTCCAGCGAGCCGCGCCAGGTACTGCCCATTGCGGAACAGTCAGAGTCCGGGAACAGGGGCTCAAAGTCGGGCACTTCGGCTTTATCATTGCGCCCACGAATGGCAAGAATACCGTTTTCCGCCGTCAGGCGATTCTCGGCAATGTACTTCAGCTCCTTCATGACGTCAGAGGTGCGCTGAATGTAGCGCTGGGCCTGATCGGAGCTAAGATTAAACTCCTGGCGGATCTCCGCTTCTTTCTGGTGTAGCGCGTTAACGATGAAAAACACCGAGAACAGGGCCACCAGCAACCAAAGCAGTAGCGCCAGCGCCCGGAACAGATAGCGAGAGACTTTCAGCGTGGTACGAAAGGAGACGAGGTATTTCAAAGGGGCGAGGCTCCGCCATCGGGGTCAAAAAGAATGTGGTTAAGGTAGCGGTAAACGCGGCTTGTCGCAACGTTCACTTGTCTGCTTGTGCAAAAGAAAAGGGCCGGAAACCGGCCCTTTTAGCATCAGGAGACATTACTCGTCAGCATCATCCGCTGCATCTTCGTCGGTGTCCGCTTCCGGCGCGATTTCATCATCGCCTTCCGCTACCGTACCATCGATGGAGTCGAGTTCTTCGTCATCCACAGGCTCAGCAACACGCTGCAGGCCCACCACGTTTTCATCTTCCGCTGTACGGATGAGGATCACGCCCTGGGTGTTACGGCCTACCACGCTGATCTCAGATACGCGAGTACGCACCAGCGTACCGGCATCGGTGATCATCATGATCTGGTCGGCATCGTCCACCTGCACCGCGCCGACAACGGAACCGTTGCGCTCGGTCACTTTGATAGAGATAACGCCCTGCGTGCCACGGGACTTAGTCGGATATTCGCTTTCCGCTGTACGTTTACCGTAGCCGTTCTGCGTGACGGTCAGGATCGCCCCTTCGCCGCGTGGAACGATCAGGGAAACAACGGCGTCTTCACCCGCCAGTTTGATCCCACGAACGCCTGTTGCCGTACGGCCCATTGCGCGGACCGCGTTCTCTTTAAAGCGCACCACTTTACCGGCGGCAGAGAACAGCATCACTTCATCGGAACCGGAGGTCAGATCCACGCCGATCAGTTCGTCGCCTTCGTTCAGGTTCACGGCGATAATACCGGCCGAACGCGGACGGCTGAATTCGGTCAGCGCGGTTTTCTTCACGGTACCGCTCGCGGTCGCCATAAAGACGTTCACGCCCTCTTCGTACTCGCGTACTGGCAGAATAGCGGTGATACGTTCATTCGCTTCCAGCGGCAGCAGGTTGACGATTGGACGGCCACGCGCACCACGGCTTGCTTCCGGCAGCTGATAGACTTTCATCCAGTAGAGACGACCACGGCTTGAGAAGCAGAGGATCGTGTCATGGGTGTTCGCCACCAGCAGACGGTCAATAAAGTCTTCTTCTTTAATACGTGCCGCAGACTTCCCTTTACCGCCACGACGCTGTGCTTCGTAGTCGGTCAACGGCTGATACTTCACGTAGCCCTGGTGAGACAGGGTCACCACAACGTCTTCCTGGTTGATCAGGTCTTCGATGTTGATGTCCGCGCTGTTGGCGGTGATTTCAGTGCGACGCGCATCGCCGAACTGATCGCGGACCAGCTCCAGCTCTTCACGGATCACTTCCATCAGGCGCTCTGCGCTACCCAGGATATGCAGCAGCTCAGCAATCTGTTCCAGCAGCTCTTTGTATTCGTCGAGCAGTTTTTCATGCTCAAGGCCGGTCAGTTTCTGCAGACGCAGATCCAGAATCGCCTGTGCCTGCTGCTCGGTCAGATAGTACTGACCGTCGCGCACGCCGAATTCAGGCTCCAGCCACTCAGGACGCGCAGCGTCATCGCCCGCACGTTCCAGCATAGCGGCGACGTTGCCCAGTTCCCACGGACGCGCAATCAGGGCTGCTTTCGCTTCCGCCGGTGTCGGCGCACGGCGAATCAGCTCGATGATCGGGTCAATGTTTGCCAGTGCAACGGCCAGTGCTTCAAGGATGTGGGCACGGTCGCGGGCTTTGCGCAGTTCGAAGATAGTACGGCGAGTCACCACTTCACGGCGGTGGCGCACGAACGCGCTCAGGATCTCTTTCAGGTTCATGATCTTCGGCTGGCCATGGTGCAGTGCAACCATGTTAATACCGAAGGAGACCTGAAGCTGAGTCTGGGAGTACAGGTTGTTCAGCACAACCTCGCCCACCGCGTCGCGTTTAATTTCAATCACGATGCGCATACCGTCTTTGTCAGACTCGTCACGCAGCGCGCTGATGCCTTCAACGCGTTTTTCTTTTACCAGCTCGGCGATTTTTTCAATCAGACGCGCTTTGTTCACCTGATACGGGATCTCGTGAACGATAATGGTTTCACGGCCGGTTTTGGCGTCCGCTTCCACTTCGGCGCGGGCACGGATGTAAATCTTGCCGCGACCGGTGCGGTACGCTTCTTCAATGCCACGACGGCCGTTGATGATCGCCGCCGTCGGGAAGTCCGGGCCCGGGATGTGTTCCATCAGCCCTTCAATGCTGATCTCTTCATCGTCGATATAGGCCAGACAGCCGTTGATCACTTCGGTGATGTTGTGTGGCGGAATGTTGGTTGCCATACCGACCGCGATACCGGACGAACCGTTCACTAACAGGTTCGGGATCTTAGTTGGCATAACATCAGGAATGCGCTCGGTGCCGTCGTAGTTATCGACGAAATCAACGGTCTCTTTTTCCAGGTCGGCCATCAGCTCGTGGGCGATTTTCGACATACGGATTTCCGTATAACGCATCGCCGCCGCGGAGTCGCCGTCAACAGAACCAAAGTTACCCTGACCATCTACCAGCATATAACGCAAGGAGAATGGCTGCGCCATACGGACGATGGTGTCATAAACGGCGGTATCACCATGCGGGTGATATTTACCGATGACGTCACCCACGACGCGGGCAGATTTTTTATAGGCTTTATTCCAGTCATTGCCCAATACGTTCATGGCGTATAGTACGCGACGGTGTACCGGCTTAAGGCCATCGCGGACGTCCGGCAGCGCACGGCCAACAATGACCGACATCGCATAGTCCAGATAGGAGCTCTTCAGCTCTTCCTCGATGTTAACCGGTGTAATTTCTCTCGCAAGGTCGCTCATCTAACCGCTATCCCTCTACTGTATCCCGGATTCAAAGGTCGCAAATTATAACACAGCCGCGGTGATTGAGGTAAACCAATAAGCTTTATTCACCCGCGCGGGCTGATATACTCCTTTGTCTTGCTAAATAAGGAGTAAAAGCGCCCATGAATGCCGAAAAATCCCCGGTGGCTCACAACGTTGACCACGAAGAGATTGCCAAATTTGAAGCGGTGGCGTCCCGCTGGTGGGATCTCGAAGGTGAGTTCAAACCGCTGCATCGCATTAACCCGCTGCGTCTGGGCTATATCGCGGAGCGTTCCGGCGGTCTGTTCGGTAAGAAGGTGCTCGACGTCGGTTGCGGCGGCGGCATTCTGGCTGAGAGCATGGCGCGCGAAAGGGCCACCGTTACCGGCCTCGATATGGGCTTTGAACCGTTGCAGGTCGCCCGCCTTCACGCGCTGGAGTCCGGCATTCAGGTGGAATACGTGCAGGAAACCGTGGAAGAGCACGCGGCAAAACATGCCCATCAGTACGATATCGTGACCTGTATGGAGATGCTGGAGCACGTTCCAGACCCGCAGTCCGTGGTGCATGCCTGTGCAAAACTGGTGAAACCGGGTGGTCAGGTCTTCTTCTCGACCATCAACCGCAACGGAAAAGCCTGGCTGATGGCCGTTGTTGGCGCAGAATATGTGCTGCGCATGGTGCCCAAAGGCACGCACGACGTGAAGAAATTCATCAAGCCGGCGGAGTTATTAAGCTGGGTTGACCAGACGTGGCTCAAGGAGCAGCACATCACCGGCCTGCATTACAATCCATTAACGGATAAATTCAAGCTCGCACCGGGCGTAGATGTTAATTATATGTTGCACACAACCACCAAAAACACCTAACGTCATTCGTTATTCTTATAAAGATTGCGCGACATCATGTTGCGCAATTCTGACCTCTCGTTGAAGAAATCAGCACTCGATCAAATTTTGAATTTTTTTTCTTAATTATTGACAACTCGTCCAGGCCTTACGGTACGAGGACTTACGCTTTTTTACCCATTCACAACCTCAATTTAACGTCAAAATCAACCCTTGTGCTGAAATGATTCGATACTAGAATACTCACCATATAGCGTTTTTCTTATCGCAAACCCCCTATATGTAGTATTTATCCACAGAGTTAGTCACAAGACGGATCTGTGGATAAGCGGGGGATATTTTTTATTTCACGGACAGGTAAAACCCACATGAATCAGAGTCTGCTGGTGACAAAGCGCGACGGTACTACCGAGCGTATCAATCTGGACAAAATCCATCGAGTTCTCGACTGGGCAGCAGAAGGACTGAACAACGTATCTATCTCCCAGGTTGAACTGCGTTCTCACATTCAGTTCTACGACGGCATTAAAACGTCTGATATCCACGAAACCATTATCAAAGCAGCGGCAGATCTGATCTCCCGCGAAGCACCGGATTATCAGTACCTCGCTGCGCGTCTGGCCATCTTCCACCTGCGTAAGAAAGCCTACGGCCAGTTTGAGCCGCCGAAGCTGTACGATCACGTGGTGAAAATGGTTGAGCTGGGCAAATACGATACGCATCTGCTGGAAGACTATACGGAAGAAGAGTTCGAGCAGATGAACGAGTTTATCGATCACTGGCGCGACATGAACTTCTCCTACGCGGCGGTGAAGCAGCTCGAAGGTAAATACCTGGTTCAGAACCGTGTGACGGGCGAAATCTACGAGAGCGCCCAGTTCCTCTATATTCTGGTGGCCGCCTGCCTGTTCTCTAACTACCCGCGTGAGACCCGCCTCTCCTACGTGAAGCGTTTCTACGATGCGGTCTCCACGTTCAAGATTTCTCTGCCGACGCCAATCATGTCTGGCGTGCGTACCCCAACCCGTCAGTTCAGCTCCTGCGTACTGATCGAGTGTGGTGACAGCCTGGATTCCATCAACGCCACCTCCAGCGCCATCGTGAAATACGTTTCCCAGCGCGCCGGTATCGGCATCAATGCCGGTCGCATCCGTGCGCTGGGCAGCCCGATTCGCGGTGGTGAAGCGTTCCACACCGGCTGTATCCCGTTCTATAAGCACTTCCAGACGGCAGTAAAATCCTGCTCTCAGGGCGGCGTGCGCGGCGGTGCTGCGACGCTGTTCTACCCAATGTGGCACCTGGAAGTGGAAAGCCTGCTGGTTCTGAAGAACAACCGCGGCGTGGAAGGCAACCGCGTGCGTCACATGGACTACGGCGTGCAGATCAACAAGCTGATGTACACCCGTCTGCTGAAAGGTGAAGACATCACCCTGTTCAGCCCGTCCGACGTCCCGGGCCTGTACGACGCGTTCTTCGCCGATCAGGACGAGTTCGAGCGTCTGTACACCAAATACGAAAAAGACGACAGCATCCGTAAGCAGCGCGTGAAGGCGGTAGACCTGTTCTCCCTGATGATGCAGGAACGTGCTTCTACCGGCCGTATCTACATCCAGAACGTGGACCACTGCAACACCCACAGCCCGTTCGACCCGGTCGTCGCACCCGTGCGCCAGTCTAACCTGTGCCTGGAGATCGCTCTGCCAACCAAGCCGCTGGAAGACGTGAACGACGAAAACGGCGAAATCGCCCTGTGTACGCTGTCCGCGTTCAACCTGGGTGCAATTAAAACCCTGGACGAGCTGGAAGAGCTGGCCGTGCTGGCGGTTCGCGCGCTCGACGCCCTGCTGGATTACCAGGATTACCCAATCCCGGCGGCAAAACGCGGTGCAATGGGCCGTCGTACTCTGGGTATCGGCGTGATCAACTTCGCCTACTGGCTGGCGAAAAACGGCAAGCGTTACTCCGACGGCAGCGCTAACAACCTGACGCACCAGACGTTCGAAGCCATTCAGTACTACCTGATGAAAGCCTCCAACGAGCTGGCGAAAGAGCAAGGCGCGTGCCCGTGGTTCAACGAAACCACCTACGCGAAAGGCATTCTGCCGATCGACACCTATAAGAAAGACCTGGATGCGATCGTCAGCGAGCCGCTGCACCTCGACTGGGAAGGCCTGCGTGAGTCCATCAAGACCCACGGCCTGCGTAACTCAACGCTCTCTGCCCTGATGCCGTCCGAGACCTCTTCGCAGATCTCCAACGCCACCAACGGTATTGAACCGCCGCGCGGCCATGTCAGTATCAAAGCCTCGAAAGACGGCGTGCTGCGTCAGGTCGTACCGGACTACGAAACGCTGGGCAACAACTACGAGCTGCTGTGGGAAATGCCAAACAACGACGGCTACCTGCAGCTGGTGGGTATCATGCAGAAGTTTATCGACCAGTCGATCTCTGCCAATACCAACTATGACCCGACGCGCTTCCCGTCCGGCAAGGTACCGATGCAGCAACTGCTGAAAGACCTGCTGACCGCGTATAAGTTTGGCGTGAAAACCCTGTACTATCACAACACCCGTGACGGTGCGGAAGACGCGCAGGACGATATGGTGCCGTCAATTCAGGACGATGGCTGCGAAAGCGGCGCATGTAAGATCTAAGCACTTCGCCGGGTGGCGCTACGCTTACCCGGCCTACGGTTTTGTAGGCCCGGCAAACGCAGTGCCGCCGGGCAATAAAATCTCAACAGGACTCACCGCAATGGCATATACCACCTTTTCACAGACGAAAAACGACCAGCTCAAAGAGCCGATGTTCTTCGGCCAGCCGGTCAACGTGGCACGCTACGATCAGCAAAAATATGACATCTTCGAAAAGCTGATTGAAAAGCAACTTTCCTTCTTCTGGCGCCCGGAAGAAGTGGACGTTTCCCGCGACCGTATCGATTTCCAGGCGTTGCCGGATCACGAAAAGCATATCTTCCTCAGCAACCTGAAGTATCAGACGCTGCTGGACTCCATTCAGGGCCGTAGCCCGAACGTGGCGCTGCTGCCGCTGATCTCCATTCCTGAGCTGGAAACCTGGGTGGAAACCTGGGCGTTCTCCGAGACGATCCACTCCCGTTCTTACACCCACATCATCCGCAACATCGTGAACGATCCGGCGGTGGTGTTTGACGATATCGTCACCAACGAACAGATCCAGAAGCGCGCGGAAGGCATTGCGCACTACTACGACGAGCTGATCGAGATGACCAGCTACTGGCATCTGCTGGGCGAAGGCACGCACAACGTGAACGGCAAAACCATTACCGTGAACCTGCGCGCGCTGAAAAAGCAGCTGTACCTGTGCCTGATGAGCGTCAACGCGCTGGAAGCGATCCGCTTCTACGTGAGCTTCGCCTGCTCCTTCGCCTTTGCCGAGCGCAAGCTGATGGAAGGTAACGCCAAAATCATCCGCCTGATCGCCCGTGACGAAGCCCTGCACCTGACCGGGACTCAGCACATGCTGAACCTGCTGCGCAGCGGTACGGACGACCCGGAAATGGCTGCGATTGCCGAAGAGTGCAAGCAGGAATGCTACGATCTGTTCGTGCTGGCGGCCCAGCAGGAGAAAGAGTGGGCAGACTACCTGTTCCGCGACGGCTCCATGATTGGCCTGAACAAAGACATCCTGTGCCAGTACGTGGAGTACATCACCAACATCCGCATGCAGGCGGTCGGTCTCGACCTGCCGTTCCAGACGCGCTCTAACCCCATCCCGTGGATCAACACCTGGCTGGTGTCCGATAACGTGCAGGTCGCGCCGCAGGAAGTGGAAGTGAGTTCTTACCTGGTCGGGCAGATTGATTCTGAAGTCAACACCGACGACCTGAGCGACTTCCAGCTCTGATGAGCCGCGTAACGTTGAGTCTTTCTGGTACAGAAGTGATGTGCCAGGAAGAGCACCCTTCTCTGCTGGTGGCGCTTGAAGCCCATCAGGTTGAAGTGGAGTACCAGTGTCGTGAAGGCTATTGCGGCTCGTGCCGCTGCCGTCTGGTCGCAGGCCAGGTGGACTGGCTGACCGAACCGCTGGCCTTTATCAACGAAGGGGAAATTTTGCCCTGCTGCTGCCGGGCAAAAGGCGATATTGAGATTGAGATGTGATGGTGTCGGGTGGCGCTTCGCTTACCCGACCTACAAAACCACAGTTCGTAGGCCGGGTAAGGCGCAGCCGCCACCCGGCAATTTCAGCGTTAATCTTTCAAAAAGCTCACCGCTTTATCCGGGAAATCCGTAAACAACCCGTCCACGCCCGCCTGGTTATACAACACCTCATAAAGCTGATTCACATCCGTGGCATACTCCGGCAACTGGTCTGCACGCACCGTATACGGATGCACCTGCATCTTGCTGGCGTGCGCCTCATTCACCATCGCCGTCAGCTTCACGTGGCCCGGCGCTGAGCCTTCCGCCACCAGCATGTGGTAATCCGGCCCAATGCCGTCGGCGTACTGCGCAATCTGCTTCATCGCGCCCGGCTTAAACATCCAGTCGTAGTTATAGTTCACCCACTTGCCGTCCGGCTGCTTCTCCTGGGTTTCATTCCAGTCGGTGTAGGCAATCAGCTGTACCAGATTGAGATCCATCCCCATCTTCGGCTCCAGCTCGGTTTTGATGCGCTTCAGCTCGGCGGCGTCAAAACACTGCAGGTAAACTTTGTCCTTCTTGCTGGTGTAGCCGTACTGTTTCAGTACCTCCAGCGTCTTCGCGGCAATATCCTTCCCTTCCTGATGGTGGAACCACGGCGCTTTGATTTCAGGATAGATTCCAATGTTTTTACCGGTTGAGTGGTTCAGCCCCTGAACAAACTCAATCTCTTCCTGGAAGGTATGAATGCGGAAGTCAGATTTGCCCATCGGGAAACGTCCCGGATAGACCTGCACCTTCTTGCCGTTTTCAATCTCGAAGCCTTCGGTAAACTTCAGGGAACGGATCTCCGCCAGCGTGAAGTCGATGGCGTAGTAGCGGCCATCTTTTCGCGCGCGGTCCGGGAAACGCTCCGCCACGTCCGTCACGCGGTCCAGATAGTGGTCATGCAGAACAACCAGCTGGTCGTCCTTCGTCATCACCAGATCCTGCTCCAGGTAATCCGCCCCCTGCGCATAGGCCATCGCTTTTGCCGGCAGCGTATGCTCTGGCAGATAGCCGCTCGCACCGCGGTGGGCAATAACGATTTTATCCGCCGCCAGCGCGGAGCCTGTCATCAGGCCCGCCAACAGCAGGCCAGTCGCTAACTGAGTTAATTTCATCACAAAGCTCCTTATTGACGACGCGCCAGCACTTCCGCGTGGTGACGTTTTTCACCGATCATCACCACAATCAGCAGCAGAACCGCCAGCACGCTGCCGCCGATCATCACCATAAACCCGCCGTCCCAGCCGAAGAAGTCAACGGTGTAGCCCACGATGGCGCTCGCCGCGACCGAACCGCCGAGGTAGCCGAACAGGCCGGTAAAGCCCGCCGCCGTACCTGCTGCTTTTTTCGGTGCCAGCTCCAGGGCATGCAAGCCGATCAGCATCACCGGACCGTAAATCAGGAAGCCGATAACGATCATGCAGGCCATATCTACTGATGGGTTGCCCGGCGGGTTGAGCCAGTAAACGACGGTGGCAATGGTCACCAGGGTCATAAAGAACACGCCCGTCGCACCGCGGTTGCCTTTAAACACCTTGTCCGACATCCAGCCGCAAAGCAGCGTGCCCGGGATCCCGGCATATTCATACAGGAAATAGGCCCAGGAGGATTTATCCAGCGCGAAGTGCTTCACCTCTTTCAGGTAGGTTGGCGACCAGTCGAGGATGCCGTAGCGCAGCAGGTAAACGAACACGTTGGCGACCGCGATGTACCACAGCAGCTTGTTGGGCAGCACGTACTTCATGAAGATCTGTTTTGCGGTCAGCTCTTCTTCGTGCTCTTTGCTGTAATCATCCGGATAGTCGTTTTTGTACTCTTCAATCGGCGGCAGGCCGCAGGACTGAGGCGTGTCGCGCATCAGCGCGAAAGCGATAATCGCCACGACGATGGCGCCGAAGGCGGGCATATACAGCGCGGCTTTCCAGTCGTTAAACCAGGCCATCCCCAGCAGGAAAAGCAGAGGCGGAAGCCCACCACCGACGTTATGGGCACAGTTCCACACCGACACGATACCGCCGCGCTCTTTCTGCGACCACCAGTGCACCATGGTACGTCCGCACGGCGGCCACCCCATTCCCTGGAACCAGCCGCAGAGGAACAGCAGCACGAACATAATCGCAATACTGGACGTCGCCCACGGCACAAAGCCCATGAACAACATCACCGCAGCGGCCAGAATCAGACCGGCAGGCAGGAACACGCGCGGATTCGAGCGATCCGACACCGAGCCCATGATGAATTTAGAAAAACCGTAGGCGATGGAGATCCCGGACAGTGCGAACCCCAGATCGCCGCGGGAGAAGCCCTGCTCCACCAGATAGGGCATGGCGAGCGCAAAGTTTTTACGCACAAGGTAGTACGCCGCGTACCCGAAGAAGATCCCCAGGAAGATTTGCCAACGCAGACGGCGGTAAAGCGGATCAATTTCTGCCTCTGGCAGACGCGCCCGATGCGACGCGGGTTTGAAGATACTGAGCATGACAGCCTCCGTGGCCTTGAATTGAATGGGCAGGTGGCTCGCACCTGAATTCCAGTGGCGGGATGTTAAGAAATCGCAGTGATTGTTACTGTGAATCAACGCACAGATTGTTACAGAAATATGACAGAATGCGCAAAAAAGCGCATGAAATCACGTTTCACTTTCGAATTTCGCGCGTTTATGTTCGAAATCAAACAAACCACACAATTGATATGGCTAAATGATAAAAAAACGAACATAGAGGGTAAACAATGACCATTCACGATCCTCGTTATAGCGATGTGATAATCATTGGTGGTGGTGCAACCGGCGCCGGGATCGCTCGCGACTGCGCCCTGCGCGGCCTGAGCGTCACGCTTCTGGAGCGTCATGACATTGCCACAGGCGCAACCGGGCGTAACCACGGCCTGCTGCACAGCGGTGCGCGGTATGCGGTCACCGACGGTGAATCCGCGCGCGAATGTATTGCTGAAAACCAAATCCTCAAGCGCATCGCCCGCCACTGCATTGAGCCGACCGACGGCCTCTTTATTACCCTGCCCGAAGATGACCTCGCTTTTCAGAAGACCTTTATTACCGCCTGCACCACAGCGGGCATTCAGGCTGAGGCCATGGATCCTGCACTGGCGCGACGGCTGGAACCGTCGGTTAACCCGGCGCTTATTGGCGCGGTAAAAGTACCTGACGGCACCGTCGACCCGTTCCGCCTGACGGCCGCCAATATGCTGGACGCCCGCGAGCACGGCGCGCGCATTCTGACCGGGCACGAAGTGACCGGGCTTATCCGCGAAGGTCATCGCATCTGTGGCGTGCGGCTCCTTGATACGCAGTACAACGAACACAGCGAGCTGTATGCCGCCGTAGTGGTCAACGCGGCGGGGATCTGGGGGCAGCGCATTGCGGAATACGCCGACCTGTCGGTGCGCATGTTCCCGGCGAAAGGCTCGCTGCTGATCCTCGACCACCGCATCAATAACCACGTGATCAACCGCTGCCGCAAACCGTCCGACGCCGATATCCTCGTCCCGGGCGACACCATTTCGTTAATCGGTACCACCTCAACCCACGTCGACTACAGCGAGATTGACTACAACCGCGTGACCGCCGAAGAGGTCGACATCCTGCTGCGCGAAGGGGAAAAACTCGCGCCGGTGATGGCGCAGACGCGTATTCTTCGCGCTTACGCGGGCGTGCGTCCGCTGGTCGCCAGCGACAACGATCCGAGCGGGCGCAACGTCAGCCGGGGCATCGTGCTGCTCGATCACGCCGCGCGCGACGGCATGGACGGGTTTATCACCATCACCGGCGGCAAGCTGATGACCTACCGCCTGATGGCCGAATGGGCGACCGATGCCGTCTGCCGCAAGCTGGGGAATACCGAAGCATGCGTGACGGCAGACCAGCCGCTGCCCGGCTCGCGGCAGTCCACCGAAAAAACCCTGCAAAAAATCATCTCCCTGCCCGCGCCGCTGCGCGGATCCGCGATTTACCGCCACGGTGACAGAACGCCACAGTGGCTCGGTGAAGGACGACTGAGCCGCAGCCTGGTGTGCGAGTGCGAAGCCGTCACCGCCGGCGAGGTGCAGTACGCGGTGGAGAGCCTGACGGTCAACAGCCTGCTCGATCTTCGCCGCCGCACCCGCGTGGGCATGGGCACCTGCCAGGGCGAGCTGTGCGCCTGTCGTGCCGCCGGTCTGCTGCAGCGTTTTCACACCACCACCGCCACCCAGTCGCTCGATCAGCTCAGCGCGTTTTTAAACGAGCGCTGGAAAGGCATTCAACCTGTCGCCTGGGGGGACGCCCTGCGCGAAAGCGAATTTACCCGCTGGGTCTACCAGGGGCTTTGCGGTCTTGAGAAGGAGCAACACGATGAAATTTGATACCGTGATTGTCGGCGGCGGGCTGGCAGGCTTGCTCTGCGGCATCAAACTCACGAAGCAAGGGCTGCGCTGTGCCATTATCACCCGCGGTCAGAGCGCCCTGCACTTCTCATCGGGATCGCTGGATCTGGTGGACGAAACGTACCGCGATAAGCTGCCGCCTGAGCATCCCTATCACCTGACTGGCGCACACAACGTTGACCGTTTTGCGCTGGAAACCGAGGCGCTGCTGGCGGACTGCGGCGCGCGTTTGAAGGGAAGCGCCAGGCAAAATCACCAGCGCGTCACGCCGCTCGGCACCCTGCGCTCCGCGTGGCTCAGCCCGGAGGAGGTGCCCGTAGCTCCCATCACTGCCGCGCGCGTGCGGGTGGTGGGCATTAGCGGCTTTCTGGATTTTCAGCCCCATCTCGCGGCGGCGTCACTTCGTCGCCAGGGCGTTAACGCCGAAACGGCAGAGATAGAACTGCCTGAACTGGATGTCCTGCGCGATAACCCGAGCGAGTTCCGCGCGGTGAATATCGCCCGTTTTCTGGATAACGAGGACAAATGGCCGCTGCTGTATGACGCTCTCAGGCCGCTCGGCGAAGCCTGCGATGCCCTGTTGATGCCCGCCTGCTTTGGTTTAAACGACAACCGGCTCTGGCGCTGGCTGTCCGATCGTCTGCCCTGCTCGCTCGGCCTGCTGCCTACGCTTCCCCCTTCCGTGCCGGGCATTCGTCTGCACACCCAGCTCCAGCGCCAGTTTGTTGCGCAGGGTGGCGTATGGATGGCGGGCGATGAGGTGAAAAAAATCACCCTGACCGACGGCGCGGTGAGCGAAATCTGGACGCGGAACCATGATGATATTCCGCTCCGCGCGCGCTACGCGGTATTGGCAAGCGGCAGTTTCTTCAGCAACGGGCTGCTGAGCACACGCGACGGCATCCGGGAAGCCATTATGGGGCTGGATGTCCGACAGAGCGCTTCCCGTGCGGACTGGTATCAGAGTGATTTCTTCACGCCGCAGCCCTGGCAGCAGTTCGGCGTCATCGCCGATACGCATCTGCACCCGCAGCTTTCCGGTAAATCAATCGGCAATCTCTTCGCCATCGGCTCCGTACTGGGTGGATACGATCCCATCGCACAGGGCTGTGGCGGCGGGGTTTGCGCCGTCACGGCGCTTCACGTTGCAGAGCAGATTATTCAGCGCACGGAGGCTGCACAATGAACGACACCCGTTTCGAAAGCTGCATCAAATGCACGGTCTGCACCACCGTCTGCCCGGTCAGCGGCGTGAATCCACGCTATCCCGGTCCGAAGCAGGCCGGGCCGGACGGCGAGCGCCTGCGTCTGAAGGACGGCAAGCTGTACGACGAGGCGCTGAAATACTGCATCAACTGCAAACGCTGCGAAGTGGCCTGCCCGTCGGATGTTAAAATCGGCGATATCATCCAGCGCGCCCGCGCGCGCTACAGCACGCAGAAACCCACATTACGCGATGCGATCCTGAGCCATACCGACCTGATGGGCAGCGTCTCGACACCATTTGCTCCGCTGGTGAATGCCGCGACCTCTCTCAAACCGGTGCGCCAGCTGCTGGATGCCACGCTTAAAATCGACCATCACCGCAGCCTGCCGAAATATTCCCACGGCACCTTCCGCCGCTGGTACAAATCCGTCGCGGCGGAACAGGCGCAGTACGCCGACCAGGTGGCCTTCTTCCACGGCTGTTACGTAAACTACAACCATCAGCAGCTGGGTAAAGATCTGCTAAAAGTGCTGAACGCCATGGGAACGGGCGTTCAGTTACTGAACAAGGAGAAGTGCTGCGGCGTCCCGCTGATTGCCAACGGATTTACCGATAAAGCGCGTAAGCAGGCGAAAAGTAACGTCTCGTCACTGCGCGAAGCCATCGTCGACAAGGGGATCCCGGTACTGGCCACCTCGTCCACCTGCACCTTTACGCTGCGCGATGAGTATCCGCACCTGCTGGATGTCGATAATACCGGACTGCGCGAGCATATTGAGCTGGCAACGCGCTTCCTGTGGCGCAAGCTGGACGGCGGACAGACGCTGCCGCTGAAGGCATTACCGCTGAAGGTGGTCTATCACACGCCGTGTCATATGGAAAAAATGGGCTGGTCGCTCTATACGCTGGAGCTGCTGCGGCTTATTCCGGGGCTGGAGCTGACGGTGCTGGACTCGCGCTGCTGCGGGATTGCGGGCACCTACGGCTTTAAGCGTGAAAACTACGAAACGTCGCAGGCGATTGGCGCCCCGCTGTTCCGCCAGATTGAAGAGAGCGGCGCGGATATCGTGGTAACGGATTGCGAAACCTGCAAGTGGCAGATTGAGATGTCCACAAGCCTTCGCTGCGAACATCCCATTACCCTGCTGGCGAAAGCGCTGGGGTAAGCATTGCCGGGGCGAGAGCCCCCGGCAAACGCATCATTCGATGAACAGCGACTCCACGACGTTAATCCAGCCGTGCTCGCTGGCCACCTCTTTACCGTGAAGCCAGCGGCGCAGCATGTTCAGCGCCATCATCGCGCAGACCTCCTGACGCACCGCCAGGCTGTGGCGCGTGATGCTCATTTTCACCCGCAGCGCATGCGTACCTTCCGGCGTCGCCAGCGCAAAATTAAGATGTTCCTCATCCAGCCCGCCCACAAACATCGCCAGACCAGCAAAGTGTTTCACCCTGCGTTCTGACGCCCAGCGCGCGGTCTGCGCCAGCGTCTCCTGCTGGAACGGCACCACTTCACTGGCGAGCAGCGGCGCATTCACGCGGGAAAGCTGCAGCGCCAGCAGGCCGCCGGTGAACTGTTCACTTAGGGTGACGCTCAGCTGACGGGACTGAAGGCTCTGGGCAATCTGCGCGGGCAGCCCTTCCGTGCCTTCAAAGATCAGGCTCTCGCCCGCGACGCGCTGCACTTCAGGCCACAGCGCCAGCATGGCGGCTTTTTCCGTCGCCGGGCCGGTCAGCTTGAGTTCGATAATTGGCATCGACGAACGGTAGCCCATCGAGACCCCCGGCGGCAGCTGCAGGTGGTCAAGGCTCTGGGCCAGGTCGCTTTCCGAGCGGCCAAAGGTGGTCAGGCGCAGACACAGCGGCGGCTCAGGCAGCGTAAAGCGCGCGCGCAGGCGCGGCAGGATTTGCTGCTCGACCATCACTTTAAATTCAGAAGGCACGCCGGGAGTGAAGAACATCAGGCAGCGGTTAAGCTGAACGGCGAATCCGCAGGCGGTACCGACCGGGTTATCAACCAGTTCCGCACTGGCCGGGATTTCAGCCTGCTTGCGGTTGCTGGGTGCCATCACGCGGCCGCGATCGGAGAAGAAGCGTTCCATCTGCGCCAGCCACGCCTCGTGCAATACCAGCCCCTCGCCTTTCGCGGTGGCGGCAGCCAGTGCGCTGAGATCGTCGCTGGTGGGGCCGAGTCCACCATTCACAATCAACACGTCGCAGTGCTCGCTGCGCTCGCGAAGAACGTTCACCAGTGACTCAAGATTGTCGCCCACGGTGTTGCGGCGCGTTAACGGTAATCCTTGCTCAAAGAATAAATCGGCAAGCCAGGCTGCATTGGTGTCAATAATTTGCCCATGCAGCACTTCGTCGCCGGTGGATAACATCTCCACGTTAATCATTGTGTTCTCCCGCTTATATGGTCGAAACACTATAGCGCAATTGAATGGGGGGAGCAGAGAGAAACTGGCGCGACAGAACGCCGCGCCGAAGAGATTAGAAGCCTGCGCTCACGCCCACGTAAGGGCCATCAGCCAGCGCGTTGTCGCGGTTGCCGTCTTTACCAGCCAGGTTCAGATAGCGATAACCCGCTTCGATAGTGATCGGACGCATGATAGTCCAGCGCGCACCGGCATTGGCTTCTTCATAGCTTTCGATACCGCTGGAGAGCGAATCCGGGGAGTAGTAGTACTCGCCGAAAAGACCGAAGCTGTCGCCAATTTTCCACTGCAGGCCGCCGCCGACCGCCGCTGCGTAGCCTTCGTCACCGTCGTTCGGGTTGGTGTAGATCCCTTTACCGCCTACGGTCGCCAGGAATGGCCCCAGCGGAATGTTCAGACCGAGGCCGAGGCTTGCCGCATCGCCGTCGTCATCGTTATGCGTCCAGCCGCCGGTCATCGCCAGGCCGGAAGTTTCCGTGCCCAGACCAAAGCCCAGATGGGTGTAATCCTCACCTGCCGAGCCGTTGAAGGAAATAGCGTTGGCCGCTGCCGAAACAAATATCAGGCCTAAGCCCATTAATGCCACTTTTTTCATTGTCGTGATCCCGCACAATTTATAGATAATAAATCCCAAAACCGCGCGATTTTAACCTGCCTCACTGCGGGATCAAGCACTCTGCGTGCGTCAGACAATTAGTTTGTAACGATTTGATAATATCTGCCTTCATCCCATCAGCAGAAAGCGCATTTTCACACTCAGCCCGCCTAAATGTTCACTGCGAGACAGTTGCAGATGGCTGCGGTGCAGCCGGGCAATATCGCTCGCCAGCGCCAGCCCGATACCGGACCCAGCCGCGTCACCGACGTTATCCAGACGGCGAAACGGCAGCATAGCCTGCGGGATCAGATTTTCCGCAATCCCCGGCCCGCTGTCTTCCACGCTCAGGTCAACCGCGCCGTTATCCACGCGCAGGTAAACCGTTACGATCCCCTGCTCCGGTGTGTATTTGATGGCGTTCTCCAGCAGGTTTGCGCACAGCTCGCCCAGCAAAACCTCATCGCCTTCGACGATCATCGGCTGCTGCTCACCGTCATACCCCAGGTCAATCGCTTTGCTGCGCGCCTGCGCCAGCCGTGAAAAGCAACAATTCTGCACCACCTGCACCAGATCCACCGGGGTAAACTGCCGCTCCCCCTGCTCTTTTCGCTTCACCGCCGAAAGCTGAAGCAGGCGTTCAGTCAGCACAATGGTGTTATCCAGCGTCACATTCATCGCCCGTAAACTCTCCTGCCACAGCGCCGGATCGTCCCGCGTCAGCGCCACCGAGACCTGCGTTTTGAGCACCGCCAGCGGTGTTTTGAGCTGGTGAGAGGCATCGGCATTGAAGCGCTCCTGCCGCGACAGCACTCCACGCAGTCGGTCAATATAGCGGTTGAAGGCCACAATCAGCAGGCGCGTTTCTGACCAGGGTAGTAGCTCAGGCAGCGGAGACAGCAGCCCCGGCTCCCGACGCACCATGAGCGAGGACAGCTGGCGCATCGGGCGCAGCACGCGACGCAACAGCCAGGCGGTTAAGATCAGCGTCAGCAGGACCAGCAGCCCCTGAGATACCCAGGACGAAAAGAGCAGCTGGCTGGCAAGATAGCGACGGGACTGCAGCGTTTCAGCGACATAGATCTCCGCCATCCCGACGACGTTATCTTCGTTGATGGGCTGAAGCAGCTTCGCCACGCGAATCGCCTGCCCGCGATACTCGGTGTGATAAAACCAGGCCAGCGCCGGGTAGAGCGTAGTGCGCGAGGTTGAAGGGGGCATCATCGGCAGGTCGTCGTAGCCGGAGATCACCCGTCCGGCGGGGTCGACCACCTTGTAATACAGCCTGTCATTCATGTTGAGCTCAAAGCTGTCGAGCACCACCCAGGGCACATTCACCTGCAGCTCGCCATTATGCACTTCAAGCCGCTCAGAGATCGTACGCGCCGACGACAACAGCGTGCGGTCGTAAGCCTGCGTCGCCGCTTGCAGGGCGCTGACGTAGCTGTTAAACGCTGATAACCCCCATAACAACAGCAGCGGTAAACCCAGAAACAGCAGAAGTTGCAGATAAAGGGACTGCGGTTTAGCCCACTTCATCGCCACACTCCAGCACATACCCCAGCCCGCGCAGGGTGGTAATCTTCACCCCGCTGCCGCTCAGTTTTTTGCGCAGACGATGGATGTAGAGATCGATGCTCTCCGGACTCACATCGTCGTTCAGGCTAAAAATCTGGTCGAAAAGCTGCTGGCGGGAGACGGGCCGGGTCCGGCGGTGCATCAGCACCTTCAGCAGGGAGAGCTCGCGCGGCGTCAATGAGAGCGGTTCATCGTGCAGCAGAAAAAAACCGTCATCGTCGTATTCCAGCGCCCCCAAAAGCTGACGCTCCTGGGTTCGCCCTTCGCTTCTGCGCAGCAGCGCGCGCAGCCGCGCATCAAGTTCTTCCAGCTCAAAAGGCTTCGGCAGATAGTCATCCGCCCCGGCGTTCAGTCCTTTCACCCTGTCCGCCACGTTGCTGCGGGCAGTGAGAAACAGCACGGGAAGCGTCTGCCCGCGCTTTCGCAGACGATGGACCACCTCCAGCCCGTCGAATCCGGGCATGCCGATATCCAGAATAGCGACAGCATAGTTTTCTCCCTGCAACAGATGGTCGGCCGCCCGCCCGTCATTAACGCAGTCCACGGCAAAGCCTCCCTGCACCAGCGCTTTCTCCAGCCAGTGAGCCAGCTCACGATTATCTTCCGCCAGTAAGAGACGCATATCACATCCTGTAAAGTTCGTGTCGCAGTGAAAGGGAAATGAAAGGTTAATGTTTTAACAATCACGCAACGGAACCGCTACAAGGTGGTTCACATAATCAGAAAAAAAGCCCCCGTACCCGTACTCCCGGTTCTCCGGCGTGAGGATAAACGATGAAAAAACAACTACTTTCGACCCTTGCTGCAAGCGTATTGATGTTGAGTGCCTCTGTCACCCAGGCGCAGGATGTCCCGTCCCGCACCGAATGTATCGCCCCGGCCAAGCCGGGCGGCGGTTTCGATCTCACCTGTAAACTGATTCAGGTCAGCCTGCTGGAGACGAAGGCCATCGAAAAACCGATGCGCGTCACCTACATGCCCGGCGGCGTGGGCGCGGTGGCTTACAACGCCATTGTGGCGCAGCGCCCTGCCGAAGCGGGCACCGTGGTGGCCTTCTCCGGCGGCTCGCTGCTGAACCTGTCGCAGGGCAAGTTTGGCCGCTACGGCGTGGACGATGTGCGCTGGCTTGCGACAGTCGGAACGGATTACGGCATGATCGCCGTTCGCGCTGATTCCCCCTGGAAATCGCTGAAAGACCTGCTGACCGCAATGGAGAAAGACCCGAACAGCGTGGTGATTGGCGCAGGTGCGTCGATCGGCAGCCAGGACTGGATGAAAGCCGCCCTGCTGGCGCAGCAGGCAAAAGTGGATCCACACAAGATGCGCTACGTAGCCTTTGAAGGCGGCGGCGAGCCGGTCACGGCGCTGATGGGCAATCACGTACAGGCCGTTTCCGGCGATCTCAGCGAAATGGTGCCTTACCTGAGCGGGGACAAAATCCGCGTGCTGGCGGTCTTCTCGGAAAACCGTCTGCCGGGCCAGCTGGCGAACGTCCCTACCGCCAAAGAGCAAGGCTACAACCTGGTCTGGCCGATTATTCGCGGCTTCTTCGTTGGGCCGAAAGTGACCGACGCCGAATACCAGTGGTGGGTGGATGCCTTCGCCAAACTCCAGCAAACCGATGCGTTCAAAAAGCAGCGCGATCTGCGCGGGCTGTTCGAATTCAACCTCAACGGTAAGCAGCTGGACGAGTATGTCAAAAAACAGGTGAATGACTACCGCGAACAGGCGAAAGCCTTCGGTCTGGCGAAATAAACGGAGGCGCTATGAGCGATCGTATTTTTGCCGGGATATGGCTGCTGCTCTGCATTGGCGGGTTGTTCGTCGCCTGGCAGATCCACAGCGAATACAGCTATGAACCGGTGGGGCCACGCCCCTTTCCGATGGGCATCGTCGGCCTGATGCTGCTTTGCTCAGTAGCCCTGCTGCTGCGCCATCCGGATACCGTGGAGTGGCCGCCCAGACGCATTCTGCAACGTCTGCTGGTTATGGTCATTGTGTTGCTGATGTACGCGTGGGGTTTTGAGTGGCTCGGATTCCCGATTGCCACCGCCATCCTGACGATGGTGATTGGCATGTTGTTTAACGCCACACTGCCCACGGCGGGGCTCTCGGGTGCGGTACTGGGCATTTTGCTCTGGTACGCCTTTGACCGCCTGCTGGACGTGACCTTACCCCTTGGCGCATGGTTTAACTAACGGAGCACGCTATGGATACCTGGATTTACCTCTCGCAGGGGTTCGCGGTAGCGATGACCCCGGAAAACCTGATGATCGCCCTGATCGGCTGCTTCGTGGGCACGATCGTCGGCCTGCTGCCCGGTCTTGGTCCGATTAACGGCGTGGCGATACTTCTGCCGCTGGCCTTTGCCCTACACCTGCCTGCTGAATCCGCCCTGATCTTACTGGCGACGGTGTATATCGGCTGCGAGTACGGCGGACGCATCTCCTCCATACTGCTGAACGTGCCCGGCGATGCCGCCGCCATTATGACCGCGCTCGACGGTTATCCCATGGCGCAACAGGGACGCGGCGGCGTGGCGCTCTCCATTTCTGCCGTCAGCTCGTTCTTCGGTTCGCTGATTGCTATTGGCGGCATCATTCTGTTCGCCCCTGCGCTGGCCCAGTGGTCGCTGGCGTTTGGTCCGGCGGAGTATTTTGCACTGATGGTGTTCGCTATCGCCTGCCTCGGCAGCATGATGGCGCAGAACCCGCTCAAATCGTTTTTATCTGCGCTGATTGGCTTAGGGTTAGCCACCGTCGGCGTGGATGCCAACACCGGGGTTTATCGCTTTACCTTCGACAGCGTTCACCTGTCCGACGGCGTGCAGTTTATCGTCGTCGTGATTGGCCTGTTCTCTGTCTCAGAAATATTACTGATGCTGGAACATACCAGCAGCGGGCAGACGCTGGTGCGCAAAACCGGCCGCATGCTCTTTAATGCCAAAGAGGGTGCACAGTGTGTGGGTGCTACCCTGCGTTCGTCAGTGATTGGTTTCTTCGTCGGCATCCTGCCTGGCGCGGGGGCGACCATCGCCAGCGCTATCACCTACATGACCGAGAAAAAGCTGAGCGGCAACAGCGACAGCTTCGGTAAGGGCGATATACGCGGCGTGGCGGCGCCAGAGGCGGCCAATAACGCCTCGGCCTGCGGCTCGTTTATCCCGATGCTGACGCTCGGCGTGCCGGGGTCCGGCACCACGGCAGTGATGATGGGGGCGCTGACGCTCTATAACATCACCCCGGGTCCGGCGATGTTCACCGAGCAGCCGGACATCGTGTGGGGCCTGATTGCGGCACTGCTGATCGCCAACGTGATGCTGCTGGTGATGAATATCCCGCTGATCGGCCTGTTTACCCGCATGCTGACCATTCCCCTGTGGTTCCTGGTGCCCGCCATTGCGGCGGTCTCTGCGGTTGGGGTGTACGCGGTGCATAGCACCACCTTCGACCTGGTGCTGATGGTGCTGCTTGGCGTGCTGGGGTACATCTTACGCAAGATGCACTTCCCGATGTCGCCGCTGATTTTAGGCTTTGTGTTGGGTGAGATGCTGGAGCAGAACCTGCGCCGCGCCCTCTCCATTAGCAACGGCAATATGTCGATTCTGTGGGAGAGCAGCGTGACGAAGATCCTGCTGGCCATGGCGATCATGGTGATTGTGGTGCCGCCGGTCCTGCGCCTGCTGCGTCGACGTCAGCGCAAGCCCGAGCCGGACATCGGCTAACTAGCCCCTCAGCAGGGCATTGACCCACTGTTTTAACGCCTGGCGGGAGATTTTTATCCCGCCATTTTTTAGCTCTGCGGGCAGCACCAGCCAGTGTACCGGCTGTTCAAAACGCGCCAGCCTGCCCTGGATCCAGTCAGGGAATTGCGCGATATCCGTTCCCGGCTCGCACTCCACCACCGCCACCGGACGCTGTCCGAACTCAGCGTCGTCCAGCGGGACGATAAACACCTGGCCGATCTGCGGATGCGTGGCGATAACGCGCTCCAGCGATTCGGGTTGGATCCCCTCTCCTCCGCTGAAAAAGAGATTGTCCATACGGCCTAAAATCGTCAGACGACCGTTGCGCCATTCCCCGCGATCGCGGGTGGCAAACCAGCCCTGCGCATTAGTGAGCGGAAGAAGCGCACCGTCTCGCCAGTAGCCTGCCGCCATGCTCTGCGCTTTGATCCAGACTTCCCCCTCGACCAGCTTCACTTCCCGACCCGGCAGAGCGGTTCCCACATCCGGCTCGCCGTCCGCCGCTTTCGCACAGACGGTAGAGGCGAACTCCGTCAGACCGTAACCGCAGAAGGTGCGAATGCCCTGCTCCCGCGCCTTCTCAGTCAGTTCAACGGGAATTGCCGCTCCGCCGAGCAGAACGGCTTTCAGCGCAACGTGGTGTTGAGTATTAATCAAACGCCACAGCTGAGTCGGCACCAGCGACGCGTGC
Organism: Enterobacter mori; assembly: GCF_025244905.1. Classification (NCBI taxonomy): domain Bacteria; kingdom Pseudomonadati; phylum Pseudomonadota; class Gammaproteobacteria; order Enterobacterales; family Enterobacteriaceae; genus Enterobacter; species Enterobacter mori. The sequence continues at coordinate 3,225,207 of NZ_CP104285.1, forward strand.
GTACAGCCCTCCAGCGCCTGCTCCAGCGGTTGCTTCTTGCGCACGGTCAAGCGCCCGCCCGCCAGAAGCCAGCGCCACAGGATCCCCTGACCAGAAACGTGAAACAGCGGCAGCGACAGCAGCCAGTCGTCGTCACCGCCGTAGGGCATCAGCGCCAGCACGCCTTGCGCGCTCGCCAGATGCGCCGCACAGGTGTGCACCGCCGCTTTTGGCAGCCCCGTCGAGCCGGAGGTTAACGTCATGGAAGCCAGGCGATCCGGCTGCCACGAGGCCGCATATTCCCCTGCGTGTTCTGACAGGCTAAGGGCAGAGAGCCCGTCAAACGCACCGTCCAGCACCAGCGCGTGGCGCAGCGTCATCTGCGGGAGCAGGACGTCCAGCAAGGGGTGCGGAAGCTGGGGATTGACCGGCAGAATGCGCGCACCGCACTGCAGCAGCGCAAGCCACGCCAGCAGCGTTTGCGGGTGGTTATGGGCGAGCAGCATAACGCCGTCGCCCTCCTGCACGCCCTGACGAACAAACCCGGCGGAAAGACTATCGATGCGGGCACATAGCTGTTGCCAGGTGAGAACATCGTCGTCCAGGCGCAGCGCGGGTTTATCCGCACACTGCGCGCGCCAGTGCCGCCACGGCCAGTCGGTAAAACTCATAACAACGGCTCCAGCGCCCCAACGTCGAGGCACGGCAATGTGCTGTCCGGCCACTGACGTACAAGCTGGGCCTGCATCAGGTTCAGCGTGTCGAGTCCAGGGATGGTCTGCGGCGTGAGCCAGGCCGCAATGCGCGCCAGCTGCGTTAGCCCAAGGCTGGACTCAATGGACGAACTGATCACCGCCGTCAGCCCCAGGGCGTGCGCAGCCGAGACCTGCTCACGCACCTTGTCCAGGCTGCCGGTCAGCGTCGGCTTAATGACCACCGCACTCACGCCCGGCTCGGCGACAAATTCAAAATCGGCTTCGCGCAGGCTTTCATCCCAGGCAATCGCGATGCCCGTTTCACGGGCAAAGGCGCGGGAGTCATCCCGCGTTTTGCACGGTTCTTCCAGAAACGCGATGCGGTTGCGGTAGGCTGGGTTGACGTACTTCGCGAACTGCTGCGCCTTGAGCGGCGTCCAGGCGCGATTGGCGTCCAGCCGCAGGCGCAGGTCCGGGATCGCTTCCAGCAGCAGATTCGCCACCATCCCGTCGCGCACCGCTTCGTACAGGCCCACTTTTATTTTCGCCACTTTCTCGCCGGGCATGGCGGAGAGCAGCGCGAACAGTTCGTCCGGATCGCCGGTACAGAGCGGCGCCGCGCGGTAGTTGGCTTCCTGAGGCAAGCTTCCGTCAAGCTCCGCCAGCGCGCAGCTGATGCCGAATGCAGCGGAAGGCAGCGCTGGCAGAGCCGGATCGCTCCCCTCGCGCCACGCGCGCGCCCACGCCACCAGCGCGGACTGCACGTCATCAAGCGACTCCAGGCTAAAGCCCGGCAGAGGTGAAATTTCACCCCAGCCTTCCCGCTCGCCCTGCCGGAGATGCACGAAGAGTCCGTCACGGGTTTTTAACCGCCGTTCACGCAGCACCACGCCCGCGTCCATCGGTATCTGCCAGCGGTAAACCTGAGCGCAACGCATTATGGGTTCCGTTTGTATTTGCTGAAGTCCGGCTGGCGTTTTTCGTTAAACGCGTTGCGTCCTTCCTGACCCTCTTCAGTCATGTAGAACAGCATGGTGGCGTTACCCGCCAGCTCCTGCAGACCCGCCTGTCCGTCACAGTCGGCGTTGAGGGCCGCTTTCAGGCAGCGCAGCGCCATTGGGCTGTTTTGCAGCATTTCGCGGCACCAGCGCACGGTCTCTTTTTCGAGATCGGCAATCGGCACCACGGTATTCACAAGGCCCATATCCAGCGCTTCTTGTGCGTTGTACTGACGGCACAGGAACCAGATTTCACGCGCTTTTTTCTGCCCAACGATGCGTGCCATGTAGGACGCGCCCCAGCCGCCGTCGAAGGAGCCTACTTTCGGGCCGGTCTGGCCGAAGATGGCATTTTCAGCGGCAATGGTCAGGTCGCACATCATGTGCAGCACGTGGCCGCCGCCGATGGAGTAACCCGCGACCATCGCGACAACCGGTTTTGGACAGGTACGGATCTGGCGCTGGAAATCGAGGACGTTCAGGTGGTGCGTACCCGCATCATCCTGGTATCCGCCGTAGTCGCCGCGCACTTTCTGATCGCCGCCGGAGCAGAACGCTTTGTCACCTTCACCGGTCAGGACAATCACGCCGATGTTGTCGTCATAGCGCGCATCGGCCAGCGCCTGAATCATCTCTTTCACGGTCAGCGGACGGAACGCGTTGCGCACCTGAGGACGGTTGATGGTGATTTTGGCGATGCCGTCGGTGGACTTGTGGTAGCGAATGTCGGTGTAGCCTTCGGAGCAGTCCTGCCATTCAACCGGGGCGTAGAGCATGTGTTCATCAGGATAGATCATAGAGTGTCCTTTGTTCGAAGACGCAGTATCTGAGCCAGACTCGCGGCGACCGCGCCGGGGTTTTCCCGGTGGGCGTTGTGTCCGGCGTGAGGAATAACGTGGCGTTCGGCGTTCAGTTCTGCGGCGATGGCCGCAAATTTCTCGTCTCGTTCGCCATAGAGATAATAAAAAGGGGCGTCGCACGCGCGCAGTGCAGAACGCAAGTCGGGCTGCACGGCCAGCGACGTGGCCTCAAGCATTGCCGCCAGATTCGCACCGTTGTTCCGGCTACGCAGGGCGATCAGTTCGCTGCGCTGCGCATCCGTAAGAGAGGCAAACACCGGCTGCTGATACCAGTCAGCAAAGACGTCAGGGAGCGGTTCAGCTCGAAAACGCGTCGCCCAGCGGCGATCGGACGCTAGCCGCGCCTCTCGCGGGCCCACATCCTGCAGCCCAGGATGACCGCCTTCAACAACAATGCCGCATAAGCCCTTTGGCTGCTGGCAAGCATGAAACATCGCAATGCGGCCGCCGAGAGAGTACCCCACCAGCCAGTAGTTAAGTATGTTGTAACTAAGTAAGGTGCTGGCGAGCACATCGCTGAGATCGTTAAACCCGGCGACGCTGACACCGGCAGATTCGCCGTGTCCCGGCAGGTCGAGGTACAGCCGGGGATAATCGCGCAATGACGTCCCGACAGCCTGCCACTCGCGGCAATCGCCGGAAAAACCGTGCAGAAAGACCAGCCAGGGATAACCCGGCTTACCGTTATGCTGCACGCCAGCCAGGATCACAGGTGGCTCACCTGCGCCAGCAGATTTTGCAGCTTCTGCGCGCCGTCAGCATCGTTCACCACCAGCTCAATAAGCGTGGTTCCCGGCTGCCGCCAGGCGCTGCTTAACGCCGTATCCAGCTGCTCCCAATTTTCAGGACGATGATACTTGAGGCTGAACATCGCTGCGGCATGCTCGAACTGCACGTTTTGCGGCATCAGATAGAAGCGTTCGCGCTCGCTCTGCGGCGTCGGCAACAGGGAGAAAATCTGCCCGCCGTTGTTGTTCACCACAATCAGCACAAAGGGCGCCGATACCTGACGCAGCAGCGCCAGCGCGTTGAGGTCATACAGTGCAGAGAGGTCGCCCACAATCGCCAGCGTCGATTTCGCACTGGCGCGCTGCACGCCTGCCGCCGTCGAAATCAGCCCGTCGATGCCGCTGGCTCCGCGGTTGCTGTAAACCGGATAGCCTGCAGGCAGCTGAGAGAAGGCATCAATCAGACGCACCACCAGGCTGTTGCCGACGAACAGCTGCCCTTGCTCGGGCAGATAGTGGCGAATACGGTGCGCCAGCTCGGCTTCGCCAAAACCTTCGCACTGCGCTTTGGTGAGCTCCCACGCCTGGCGCGAGAGTGCCGGGATCGCCACCGCCCAGGGTTTACGCTTTTCTGCCGGATGCAGTTCCAGCCAGCTGTCAATCTCGCTCACCAGACGACGACCACGATGATGCGCCGGGTCGAGCCGCCCCTCCAGCGGATCCACCAGCCAGTACTCTTCCGGTGTGCAGGTTGCCTGCCACTGCAACAGACGCTTTCCGGTGAGGCTGGAGCCAATCTGGACCACAATCTGCGCCTGCGCCAGCTCGGTGACCGCTTTGGCGTTACCCAGCCAGAGATCGGCGCACGGCAGCGGCTGTCCGGTCTGGGAAAGCACGTCGCCTATCAGCGGCCAGCCGAGGGTTTGCGCCCACTCGGCGACCAGCTTACCTTCAGCCGCGCTCATGCGACCGGCAATCACCACGCCGCGCTTCTGTCGCCAGAAAAACCAGTCGCGCTGTTTCGCGCTTTCCAGGTACGTCTGTTCGCGCAGCCAGGGTTTTTCGCTCTCCCACCAGTCGCCGAGCTGTTGCTGCCAGGCCAAACCGGTTTCATTCAGTTCACCGTAGAGCGGCTCGGCAAAGGGGCAGTTGATATGTAGCGCGCCGCTGCGCAGCGAGCCCATCGCATGGTCAAGGGTGGAAACCAGCCAGCTTGCAGGAATATCCTGAGTTGGACGCGGCAACGAGACCGTCTGCGAAGGATGAGATGCGAAAATACCCGGCTGGCGGATCGCCTGATTGGCACCGCAGTCGATAAGTTCAGGGGGGCGATCGGCCGTCAGCAGGATCAGTTTTTCACCGGTTAACCCGGCTTCGATGATCGCCGGATAGAGGTTCGCCACCGCGGTACCGGAGGTGACAATCACCGCGACAGGGGCTTTGCTGACTTTCGCCAGCCCTAACGCCAGATGACCCAGACCGCGCTCGTCAAAATGGGTGTGGTGAATAAAGGCCCGGTTTTCAGCCGCCGCCAGCGTCAGCGGCGTGGAGCGGGAGCCCGGTGCAATACACACGTGCCTGACGCCATGGCGGGTCAGGGCTTCGAGGATCACCGTCGCCCAGCGTCGGTTAAAAGAACTTACTGACATGAGTTTGTCCGGTATCAAGAATGCGACACAGTATAAATAATAGAAAAATTTGGAATTTTGATATGAATCGGGAATGCGCGAATCAGTATTAATCCCTAAGGAGCAGAGAGCGCAGCCCGGCGGCTTTGTTTTCTATCTCCTGCCACTCCTGTTCCGGGTCAGACCCGCTAACGATCCCCGCCCCGGCGTAGAGCCGCAGCGCCGCGCCGTGGACGCGTGCAGAGCGCAGTGCCACGCAGAATTCACTTTGCTCAGGCGATAAATACCCGGCCGATCCGGCATACCACTCGCGGTCAAAGGGTTCCACATTCTGGATAAACTCAAGCGCCGCCTGGCGCGGTAGCCCGGCCACCGCCGCCGTCGGCTGCAGAACATGCAGGCATTGTTCATCATCAGCGTGTTTAAGCTCGGTCCAGATGCAGCGCCGCAGATGTTGCACCTTCCGCAACCGCACGACCTGCGCGGGCAGCACCTCCAGCGTTTGGGTGTGATGCTGCAAGCGCTCGCAAATGTCCTCTACAACCAGCATATTTTCCCGCTGATTTTTATCGTCTTTCATCAGCCAGTCGCCCAGTCGCCGGGCCTGAGCATCGTCCGCGTGGCTGGCGACGGTGCCAGCCAGCGCTTCGGTGCGCAGCAAACTGCCACGCCGACGCCACAGACGCTCGGGCGTAGAGCCCAGAAACGCGTTGCTGGCATCGAAAACCATGCAGAAATGGAAGCAGTTCAGGTTGAGCGCGCGGCTGGCTGCCATCAGGGCAACGGCATTTACCGGCTGATGGCATTGCAGATCGGTTGCGCGGGCGAGCACCACTTTTTCAAAATCGCCGTGCGCGATAGTCTCCGTTGCCTGACGGATAAGGCGCAACCATTCCGGTTTTTGCGGCTGGTGCGTTTCGCGTTCAACCTTAACGGAGAGCGGGCGGATCGGTTTGGCGTCCTGAAGACTCTCTAAAAAACGCTGTGCCACCTGTGCATCGTCCTGAAGGGAACACTCACTCCACAGCTGCAGGCGCAGGGTGGCAACTCCGCCTGAACGTCGCCAGAGCAGACGCGGTAAAAACAGGCTGCCCTTTTCCGGGGTAAAGGCGTTCAGGCCGCAGATGCGGGTGTCGCTGGCTGCATGTTGCGTATGCAAAAACTGCGAGGCCAACGCGAGAGAAGAAAAATGGATAACGGCACCCAGCGCAGCCATCTCTTCATCGCCGCTACGCTGCTGCCAGTAAAATTGGGGATAGCACTGCTGAGCACCCAGCCAGGCCAGGGGATCGAATGCGTCGTTTAACGGGAAAGAGACGTCGAAATGTCGTAAACCGGGTGTTGCGGGTAACGCTTGCGCCAGCCGTGTGCGCAGTTGCTCCAGCGCGAGGAATATCGAATGCACGCGAACCTCTCCCTGTTAAAACATCATATTATACGGGGTACCATAAGAAATATCAGTACCCACGTATAGGGAGTGGTTAACCGTTTAAAACGCTGTTAACGACGGGCTAAGAGCAGCCCCAGTACCAGCCCGACGGCAGCACCGGCGCCAATGCCTTGCCACGGTTTTTCATGCACGTAATCATCGGCACGATAAACCGCTTTCTTCGCGCGGTAGTAGTAATTATCAGACGCATGGCTGACGCGGTTTTTCACTTCATGCAGTGCCTTTTCGGCACGCGCTTTAAGCTCAATATATTTCTGATCGGCAGGGTCGCCGGACGAACGTAACACCTCTTCCAGCGTCTCGCTCAGTAAGGCCAGGTCGTCGTCGATACGGGTATCCCAGGATTGAAATGACATATTTTTCTCCATGTTGTTACACCAGTCCGCTAACTATAGCCAACGACTCGCCATTACGCCTGCTTCGTTTCCCTTGCCATCCCGATATGAGGAATGCCATCTTCGTCATACACATCCGTCACTGGCACAAAGCCAAAGTGCCCGTAAAAGGATTGAAGATGCGCCTGCGCGCCGAGATATAACACTTTGTCTGGCCACTGTTTTTCGCATGATGCCAGGGTTTTCTCCATCAGCTGATAGCCCAGTTTTTCACCGCGCGCTTTATCGCTAATGATGACGCGGCCAATCACCACCGGTTCGAAATCGTCGTCGCTTTTCAGAATCCTCGCATACGCCACCAGCTCGTTTTCGCGCCAGCCGAGGATATGACGGTTCTCGCCGACGAGATCATCGCCGTCGATGTCCTGATACGGGCAGGTTTGCTCAACAACAAAGACTTCGCAACGCAGCTTCAACAGGGCATACAGTGAATGAACGGTGAGTTCGCTATGGTGTAAATCTTGCCACTGGATCATGTCTGTCTCCTTCCTGGGGTTCATCACGTTATACTAGACCCCTCCCCGTTCGGCAAAGGGCTGATTGCGTTATGGAACTGATTTTTCTGGGTACGTCCGCTGGCGTGCCAACCCGCTCACGAAACGTGACCGCGATCCTGCTGGATCTTCATCACCCCACCCGCGGCGGTCTGTGGCTGTTTGACTGCGGTGAAGGCACGCAGCACCAGCTGCTGCGAACCGCTTATCATCCGGGCAAGTTGGATAAAATTTTTATTACCCATCTGCACGGTGACCACCTTTTCGGCCTGCCCGGCCTGCTCTGCAGCCGCTCGATGGCCGGTAATGCCAATCCGCTGACCATTTACGGGCCAGCGGGTATCCGGGAATTTGTTGAAACGACGCTGCGCCTGAGCGGCTCGTGGACGGATTATCCGCTCGACGTGGCCGAGATCGCCGAAGGTCTGGTCTTCGACGATGGCGCATATACCGTCACCGCCCAGCCGCTTAATCACCCGGTTGAGTGTTACGGTTATCGCATTGAAGAGCACGACAAACCCGGCGCGCTCGACGCCGCGGCCCTCATCGCTGACGGCATAAAGCCCGGCCCGCTGTTCCAGCGTCTTAAGCAGGGAGAGACCGTCACGCTGGAAGACGGGCGCGCGGTGAACGGTCAGGACTACCTCGCGCCACCGCAGCCGGGGAAAAAGCTGGCGATCTTTGGCGATACCGCGCCGTGCCCTTCCGCGCTTCTGCTTGCACAGGGCGTAGATGTGATGGTGCATGAAGCGACGCTTGAAACGGCGATGGAAGAGAAAGCCAACAGCCGGGGCCATAGCTCCACGCGTCAGGCGGCGCAGCTTGCCCGTGACGCAGGCGTCGAGAGATTAATCATCACTCACGTTAGCTCGCGCTACGACGCGCGGGGATGTGCAAGCCTACTGGCAGAGTGTCATCACGTGTTCCCGGCGAGTGAGCTGGCGGAAGATTTCACTCAGGTCAGCGTTTAGTCCTTCATTTTTCCCTCAGGATGCCGATAACGATTAAAAGGTCAGCATTTCTCTTGAGGGTAGAATGGATAATTTCCAGAAAGATATTGATGACAGGGCGAATCTGACCCTGTCGAACCGTTTTGAACTGTTGCTGTTCCGTCTTGGCACCTCTCTGAACGAAAATAAGTCCGAGCTGTTTGGCATTAACGTGTTCAAGCTACGCGAAATTGTGCCGATGCCGGAGTTCACCAAACCCGCGGGCATGAAGTCTCCGCTGATGGGGATGGTGAACATTCGCGACCAGGTGATCCCGGTGATTGACCTGGCCGCCGTGGCCGGATGCAAGCCGACGACCGGACTGAACATTCTGCTGATAACCGAATACGCCCGCAGCGTGCAGGCGTTTGCCGTGGAGTCCGTTGAGAACATCATGCGTCTCGACTGGAAGCAGGTTCACGCTGCCGAAACCGCCGTCAGCGGGCGCTACATCACCAGCATCGCCTGTCTGGACGAAAAGACCGATACCAACGATCTGGCGATGGTGCTGGACGTTGAGCAGATCCTGTATGACATCACCCCGGCTAACCACGATCTGCACGCTACCAATCTGAAAACCACCAAATTCAATATCAAACCCGGTGCGGTCGCGATTGTCGCGGAAGATTCTAAAGTGGCGCGATCGATGCTGGAGAAAGGGTTGCAGGCGATGGAAATCCCTGCCCAGCTGCACATTACCGGCAAAGACGCATGGGAGAAAATTGGCGTGCTGGCCGCGCAGGCGCAGGCTGAGGGTGTGCCGATCACCGATAAGATCGCACTGGTGCTGACCGACCTCGAAATGCCGGAGATGGACGGCTTTACGCTGACGCGTAAAATCAAGACCGATCCGTTCCTGAAGGATATTCCGGTGGTGATCCACTCGTCTCTGTCCGGCAACGCCAACGAAGATCATATTCGCAAGGTGAAGGCCGACGGATACGTGGCGAAGTTTGAGCTGAACGAGCTGTCGTCGGTGATTGAGGAAGTGCTGGACCGCTCGATGAAGAAGATTGACGGGCCGTTAATTAGCAGGAAGCAGCTGGCTTAAGCCTGGTGCGGGCTGGTGCCCTCACCCCGTCCCTCTCCCACAGGGAGAGGGCGAAAACCATAAAAAAACCCGCCGAGGCGGGTTTTTGTTTTTACATCAGCGGTATCGCACGCTGCACGATATCAATCAGCGGCTGCGGATAGATACCGAAGATCAGCACCAGCAGCGCGGAGATGAGTACCACGATCCCGCCGGCGCTGTACTGCCAGTTGGTCGGTGCATCGCGGTTGAGCTGCTGAGGCGCGCTCAGATACAGGCTCACCGCAACGCGCAGGTAGTAGTAGAGACCAATCGCAGAGCCGATAACGACACCTGCCGTCAGCCACCACAGACCCGCCTGCACACCGACGGCCAGGACGTAGAACTTACCGATAAAGCCCAGGGTCATTGGGATACCTGCCAGGGACAGCATCATCACCGTCATCACCGCAGACAGAATCGGACGGTGCCAGAACAGACCACGGTAGGAGAACAGCGAGTCTGCGTCCGGGCCACGGTACGGGCTGGACATCAGGCTCACCACGCCGAACGCGCCGAGGCTGCTGAACAGATAACCGGCCAGATACACGCCCACGGTTTCCATCGACATTTCACCGCTCTGCAGCGCAATCAGCGCCACCAGCAGATAACCCAGATGGGAAATAGATGAGTAGCCCAGCAGACGCTTGATGTTGGTCTGGCTCAGCGCCATCAGGTTACCGAAGATGATGGAGACGAACGCGATAATGCCCAGCACCACGCGAACCGCTTCGCTGTCACCTACAGGTGCGTACAGGAACAGACGCATGACCACACCGAAGATAGCGATTTTGCTCGCTGTCGCCAGGAAGGTCGACACCGGAGCCGGAGCGCCCTGGTATACGTCTGGCGTCCACAGGTGGAACGGCACCAAAGAAAGCTTGAAGCCGAGACCCACAATCATCATGCCCAGACCCGCCAGCAGCAGCGGCTCGTGCAGCATGCCGTCGCCGAGGCTCTTGCCGATGGCCAGGAAGGAGAGGTTACCCGTCTGTGCATAGAGCAGCGCGATACCGAAGAGCAGGAACGACGAGGCAGCAGCGGACAAGATGGTGTACTTGATCGCCGCTTCCAGAGAGCGTTTCTGGCGGAAGGCGTAACCAATCAGGCCGAACAGCGGCAGTGAGATTAGCTCAATACCGAGGAACAGCGCGGCCAGGTGGTTCGCGTTCGCCAGCAGAATGCCGCCCAGTGCGGCAATCAGTACCAGCAGGTAAAACTCTTCTTTGTTGTCGTTATAGCCTTCAAGCCACGGGTACGCAAAGGTGCAGGTTGCCAGGCTCGCCAGCAGAACCAGACCGGTGTACAGCATGGCGTAACCGTCAACGCGCATCAGCGGCGTGACGTCCATCGCTCCCGCCTGGCCAACAAACCAGAGGGAGACTAACGCAGCGTTCAGACCCAAAACGGACAGGGTCGCATTCAGGAAGTGATTGCGTCGCCACGCAATGGAGAGCATCACAACCACCACCGTCAATCCGACGATCAGCAGCGGTAGCAGCGCGATCAGTTGTTGTGGAGTTATTGTCATGGCGAATTACGGCCTTGTAGTAGAAGCAGAATTAACAAACCACTGCTGGATGTTGCCCATCGCGCTATGCGAGGTATCCAGAATCGGCTGCGGATAGAAGCCCAACAGCACCAGCAGTACGACCAGCAGCAGGATGATGAACAGCTCACGCAGCGACATCCCCGGCAGTTCTTGTGCAGCAATTTCGCTCTTCGCTTTACCGAAGTAAGCGCGGTGCAGCATCGCCAGCGAGTACACGGAAGCGAATACCAGACCAAAAGTGGAGATGACGGTAATCATTGGAACCACTTTGAAGCTGCCGAACAGAATCATAAATTCGCCGACGAAGTTACCGGTGCCCGGCATACCCAGGGTGGCAACCGCGAAGAACATGGAGAGCGCAGGCAGCCATTTCATTTTGCCCCACAGACCGCCCATCATACGCATGTCGCGGGTGTGCAGACGTTCGTACAGCTGGCCGCACAGGATGAAGAGACCCGCGGCGGACAGGCCGTGCGCAATCATCTGGATCACCGCCCCCTGGTACGCCAGCTGGCTGCCGGTGTAGATGGCAATCAGCACGAAGCCCATGTGGGAAACGGAGGTATAGGCAATCAGACGCTTGATGTCGTACTGCGTGAAGGCCATCCACGCACCGTAGAAGATACCGATCACGCCAAGCCACATGGCAATCGGTGCGAATTCTGCGGAGGCATTCGGGAACAGCGGCAGTGCGAAACGCAGCAGACCGTAGGCCGCCGTTTTCAGCAAGATGCCCGCCAGGTCAACGGAACCCGCCGTTGGCGCCTGAGAGTGCGCGTCTGGCAGCCAGCCGTGCAGCGGAACCACCGGCATTTTCACCGCGAAGGCGATGAAGAAGCCCAGCATCAGCAGGTATTCCACGCCGTGAGACATCGGGGTCTTCAGCAGCTCTTCATAGTTGAAGGTCCAAACACCGGTCGCGTTGTAATGCACGAATACCAGCGCCAGAATGGCAATCAGCATCACCAGACCGCTCGCCTGGGTGTAGATGAAGAATTTGGTTGCCGCCGTGATACGCGTTTTACCGTCGGACGCCTTATGGCCCCACAGCGCGATCAGGAAGTACATCGGCACCAGCATCATCTCCCAGAAGAAGAAGAACAGGAACATGTCGATGGCAAGGAATACGCCGATCACGCCGCCCAGGATCCACATCAGGTTCAGGTGGAAGAAGCCCTGGTATTTTTCGATTTCTCGCCAGGAGCAAAGTACCGCCAGAACGCCGAGCAGACCGGTCAGCACCACCATCAGCAGCGACAGACCATCAATCGCCAGGTGGATCGTAATGCCGAAACGTGGGATCCACGGCAGGATAAACTCAGACTGCCACTGCGGAATGCCCGCAGACTGGGTCAGTGAGTAACCGCCCTGCAACCAGAGTTGCAGGCCAAGCGCGAGCGTCAATCCCATGGTGATCAGCGCGATCCAGCGCGGCATCTTCACGCCAAAGCGTTCAGTCTGCCAGCACAGGAAGCCGCCGATGAAGGGAATTAATATTAGCCAGGGTAGTAACATGGCGATTTTTATTCCTTGTTAAAGTCCCTAAGGGACCGATTTTCAACGAATTCGACTACATTCACGTTTGAGTGCGGTCTGTTGTGTCGGGTGGCGCTATCGCTTACCCGACCTACGGTCTCGTAGGCCCGGTAAGCGCAGCGCCACCGGGCAAAACCGCAATCTCAAATCAAATCAACGCAACACCATCAGCAGCGCCAGCACGACAACCGCACCGATGCTCATGGACGCCACATACCAGCGCAGGTAACCGTTCTCGCTGTACAGCAGGCCTTTACCTGCAAAGCGGGAGAGGATCGCCGGGATATTCATCATGCTGTTCATCGGGTCGCGCTTCAGCAGCCACGCAATGCCCAGGAACGGCTTGACGAAAATCATGTCGTACAGCCAGTCGAAGCCCCACGCGTTGTACCACCAGGTGCCCAGCAGGCGGCCCGGCGCACTGTTGGCAACGGCAGTTACCAGCGTACGTTTACCCAGCCACAGCCATGCAGCAATCAGGATGCCCGCGATAGCGACCACACCGGAGGTGATTTCAAGCGTCAGAACGCGACCGTGCTCAAGCTCGGTTGTCGCCGGGAGTACGCCCTGCAGCGGTGGCACAATCATCGCGCCAACGAAGGTGGAGAGTACCAGCAGCACAATCAGCGGCAGGTGGTGGGTGATCCCCTTCCCTGCGTGAGCGTGAATTTGTTCTTTACCGTGGAATACGATGAAAATCATACGGAAGGTATACAGGGAGGTCATGAACGCACCGACCAGACCCGCAACCATCAGATTGATATGTCCATTCGCCATGGCACCCGCAAGGATTTCGTCCTTACTGAAGAAGCCCGCGGTGATCAGCGGCAGTGCCGCCAGCGCCGCGCCGCCCACCAGGAAGCAGACATAGACCAGCGGGATGGACTTACGCAGTCCGCCCATCTTGAAGATGTTCTGCTCGTGATGGCAGGCCAGGATCACCGAACCGGATGAGAGGAACAGCAGCGCTTTAAAGAACGCGTGCGTCATCAGGTGGAAAATGGCCGCGTCCCATGCCTGAACGCCCAGCGCCAGGAACATGTAACCAATCTGGCTCATGGTGGAATACGCGAGAACGCGTTTGATGTCGGTCTGCACCAGCGCGGCAAAGCCTGCCAGCACCAGCGTTACCGCACCGACAATACCCACCAGATGCAGAATTTCCGGGGTCATCAGGAACAGGCCATGGGTGCGCGCAATCAGGTAGACACCGGCGGTTACCATGGTCGCGGCGTGGATCAGCGCGGAAACAGGGGTTGGACCCGCCATCGCGTCGGCCAGCCATGTCTGCAGCGGCAGCTGCGCGGATTTACCCACGGCGCCGCCCAGCAGCATCAGCGTTGCCCACCACAGCATGTCGTTGCCTGCAGCGAAGTGCGCCGGAGCCAGTTCCACCATTTCGCGGAAGTTCAGCGTGCCCAGTTCGTTGTAGAGAATGAACAGCGCGAAAGCGAGGAACACGTCACCCACGCGGGTCACGACGAACGCTTTCATGGCCGCTGCGCCATTCTTCGGATCGGTATAGTAGAAACCGATCAGCAGGTAAGAACACAGACCCACGCCTTCCCAGCCCAGGTACATCAGCAGCAGGTTATCGGCCAGCACCAGAACAACCATGCTGGCGATAAACAGGTTGGTGTAGGCGAAGAAGCGGGAGTACCCCTCTTCACCGCGCATGTACCAGGAGGCGAACATGTGGATCAGGAAGCCCACGCCGGTGACAACGGAGAGCATGGTCAGAGACAGACCATCCAGCACCAGGTTGAAACCGATGTTGAAATCACCGACCGACATCCACGTCCACAGCGGCACGCTGAAAGGCTGACGTCCGTTGTTAAAGAAGTCGATACCCGCATACGCTGTCACCAGCGCAGCCAGACCGATTGAGCCGATACCCACGGTCGCAGACAGATTCTCAGACCAGCGGCCGCGAGAAAACGCCAGCAGCACGAAGCCAATCAGCGGAAAAATAATGGTTAAGGCAAGCATGTTCATCCACGCAACTCACTTACTGAATCGATGTTCAGGTTCTGGCGGCGACGATGGAGCTGCAGCAACAGCGCCAGGCCAATACTCGCTTCAGCAGCCGCGAGGCTGATGGCGAGAATGTACATCACCTGACCGTCGGCCTGGCCCCAGTAGCTCCCGGCGACCACGAAGGCCAGCGCGGAGGCGTTAATCATGATTTCCAGACCAATCAGCATAAACAGCAGATTGCGGCGGATAACCAGACCGGTTAAGCCCAGGACGAACAAAATCGCAGCGAGGATCAGTCCATGTGTTAAGGGGATCATGCGCGCTCCTCCGTTTTTCTTTTCGCGCGGTCATCAGTGCGGTTGCTCAGCACCTCGCCAACACGCTCTTCGCGGCCAACGTGGAAGGCAACAACCAGACCTGCCAGCAGCAGCATTGACGCCAGTTCAACCGCCAGAACGTAAGGGCCAAACAGAGCAATACCTACTGTCTTAGCGCTGATTGGCGTGCCGTCGATGCCCTGATCGTTCACGCCCAGAATGGCGTAAACAATCACAACAAGCATGATGGCCGACAGAATTGCCGGACCAATCCACACCTGCGGTTTTAACCACTGACGTTCCTGCTCAATTTCAGAGCCGCCCAGATTCAGCATCATCACCACAAACACGAACAGCACCATGATGGCTCCCGCGTAGACGATGATTTCCAGCGCACCGGCGAAGTGCGCGCCCAGCGCAAAGAACACCCCGGAAATGGCCAGCAGCGAAATGATTAAGTACAGCAGCGCATGCACCGGATTGGTGTGCGTGATCACTCGCAGCGTAGCCAGGATGGCGATAAGGCCACAGATATAAAAAGCGAATTCCATTGCCCTCTCCTTACGGTAACAGGCTCTTGACGTCGATAGGCTTAGCTTCGTTCTCTGCTTCGCCCTTATCTTTGCCGTCGATTGCCATACCCGCCATCCGGTAGAAGTTATATTCCGGGTATTTGCCCGGACCGGAAATCAGCAGATCCTCTTTCTCGTACACCAGGTCCTGACGCTTGTACTCACCCAGTTCGAAATCTGGAGTCAGCTGAATCGCCGTGGTTGGGCACGCTTCTTCACACAGACCGCAGAAGATGCAGCGTGAGAAGTTGATGCGGAAGAACTCAGGATACCAGCGGCCGTCTACCGTCTCGGCTTTTTGCAGAGAGATACAGCCTACCGGGCACGCTACCGCACACAGGTTACAGGCAACGCAGCGCTCGGATCCGTCCGGGTCGCGCGTCAGCACGATACGGCCACGGTAGCGCGGCGGCAGATATACCGGCTCTTCCGGGTACATCTGGGTTTCGCGTTTGGCAAACGCGTGCAGGCCGATCATCCAGATACTGCGTACCTGGGTGCCGAAACCTACTAATAATTCTTTTAAGGTCATGGTCTAAAGCCCCTTATGGCTGCTGCCAGAGAATGACAGCCGCCGTTACCAACAAGTTGACGAGCGTTAGCGGCAGGCACACTTTCCAGCCGAAGGACATTACCTGGTCATAACGCGGACGCGGTAAGGACGCACGAATCAAAATGAACATCATCATGAAGAACGCGGTTTTCAGCGCGAACCAGATGAACGGCGGTAAGAACGGGCCATGCCAGCCACCAAAGAACAGCGTTACCATCAACGCGGAAATGGTGACGATACCGATGTACTCGCCCACGAAGAACAGACCGAATTTCATACCGGAATATTCAATGTGGTAACCGTCGGCCAGTTCCTGTTCGGCTTCTGGCTGGTCAAACGGGTGACGGTGACACACCGCCACGCCCGCGATAGCAAAGGTAATAAACCCAAAGAACTGCGGGATAACGTTCCAGATGTCGGCCTGGTTGTTGACGATGTCGGTCATGTTAAATGAACCGGCCTGCGCCACCACGCCCATCAGGGAGAGACCCAGGAACACTTCGTAGCTCAGCGTCTGCGCGGAAGCACGCATCGCACCCAGCAGGGAGTATTTGTTGTTACTGGACCAGCCTGCGAACAGCACCGCGTAAACCGCGAGGCCGGCCATCATCAGGAAGAACAGAATGCCGATGTTCAGGTCAGCGACCACCCAGGTCGGGCTGACCGGAACGATGGCAAATGCCAGCAGCAGCGAGGTGAAGGCGATCATCGGTGCCAGAGTAAAGATCACACGGTCAGAGAAGCGTGGGATCCAGTCCTCTTTAAAGAACATCTTGATCATGTCCGCCACCAGCTGGAGTGAACCACCCCAGCCCACGCGGTTCGGTCCGTAACGGTTCTGGAACAGACCGAGCAGACGACGTTCGCCAAAGCTCATGAATGCGCCGCAGGTAACCACCACCAGCAGAATCACAACCGCTTTCAGAATGCTCAGCAGGATGTCGATAAGATCCGGCGTTAACCAACTCATGCTTTTGCCTCCTGCAGATTATCAAGACGCGCACCCGCCAGAACCGGCGCGATGCCAGGCATACCCATCGGCAGACCCACCTGCCCTGCTGTCAGACCTTCAGAAATAATCAGCGGCAGGCTGATGGTCTGGCCGTCATAGCTAAAGGCAATGTTCGCGCCCGCGTTAACGCCAAGCTTCGCGGCATCCGCCGGGTTGAGCTTGATGTACGGCTGCGGCATGCGGGTCTGGAAGACCGGTGAACGCTGGGACAGCTCGTCGCTACCGAACAGATGGTAGTACGGCGCGATACGCCAGTTGCCATCCTGCGCCTGGAAGCTCGCCGGTACGGTGGTGAAGAAGTCCAGACCGGTTTCGGAGGCTTCAATCAGACGCACGCCCGGATCGCCGTGGCGCAGGGAGCCACCCACTTCAGCCTGGAACTTGTTCCATGCCTGCGGGGAGTTCCAGCCCGGTGCCCACGCGAATGGGATTTGCGAACGCGGCGCAGACGGCTGGTTGTTCCCTTCCATGGAGAAGGCGAACATGGTGTCTTTATCCTGCGGCTGGCGCGGTTCGTGCACGCTGATGTTGGCGCGCATCGCGGTACGACCGCTGTAACGGTGCGGTTCACGTGCCAGTTTCTGGCCGCGAATGCGGAAGCTTGCTTCAGGTGCGGCATCTTTAATGCCTGCCAGCTGAGGCAGTTTTTCGACTACCGCGTCGATAACGTGGTCGAGTTGCGTCCAGTCCACTTCACGGCTCTGCACGGTGCTGTGCAGGGAGTGCAGCCAGCGCCAGCTTTCCAGCATCACGGTGTTGCTGTCGTAGTACGCCGGGTCATAAACCTGGAAGAAACGCTGCGCGCGGCCTTCGTTGTTGATCACCGTACCGTCGCTTTCTGCGAAACTTGCCGCAGAGAGCACCAGGTGCGCTTTGTCCATGATCGCGGTGCGCTGATGGTCAATCACCATCACCAGCGGCGCTTTGGAGAGCGCGGCGTCAACGCGTGCAGCAGAAGCATGGCGATGCAGGTCATTTTCCAGCACCACAACGGCGTCAGCAGAACCGGATTCCAGTTCGCTTAACGCTGCTTCCAGCGAGCCGCCGCCAATCATACCCAGACCGATGCTGTTCACCGCACGGGCAATCATGGTCACGCCGACGTCCGCACCGCGGCCTTTCAGGGCTTTGGCAACGTTGGCTGCTGCCTGAATGATTTCGGCGCTGCCGGCGTTGGTACCGGAAATAATCAGCGGTTTCTTCGCACCCGCCAGGGCCTGAACAATCACGTCGACCTTGTTCTGCAGGTCGCGATCCAGTTCAACGGCAGGCGAGTTGCTGTCCAGCGCGTGCGCAATCGCAAATCCAAGACGCGCCTGATCTTCCACCGGTGCGCAGTAGGTCCACGCCGCGATGTCGTCCAGACGGGTATTGTCAACGTTGGTCACAAACAGAGGATGCTTCGCGCGCTGGCCGATGTTCAGGATCGCCGCAATCTGCCAGTCGGCCACTTTCTGCGCGGCCGCCATTTCACGTGCTTTACCCTTCACCGCCTGACGAACCGCCAGAGCCGCGCGTGCGCCGGTCTGCGTCAGGTCTTCACCCAGCACCAGAACCGCATCGTAGGATTCAATTTCGCGCAGCGCAGGGGTATGAATACCGCCTTCACGCAGCACTTTCAGTACCAGCTGCAGACGTTCCTGCTCGCCCTGGGCGATACCGGTATAGAAGTTTTCCACGCCAACCAGCTCGCGCAGCGCGAAGTTGCTTTCGATGCTGGCGCGTGGGGAGCCGATACCGATCACTTTCTTCGACTGGCGCAGAATATCTGCCGCGCCCTGCATCGCCTGTTCAGCGTTCAGGGTGATGACGTCATCGCCACGGCGCTGAACCGGCTGACGCGGACGGTCTTTCAGGTTCACATAGCCATAGCCGAAACGACCGCGATCGCACAGGAAGTAGTGGTTAACGGTACCGTTATAACGGTTTTCGATACGGCGCAGTTCGCCGTAACGCTCACCCGGGCTGGTGTTACAGCCGAGGGAACACTGCTGGCAGATGCTTGGCGCAAACTGCATGTCCCATTTACGGTTGTAACGCTCGGAGTGGGTTTTATCCGTGAATACGCCGGTCGGGCAGATTTCGACCAGGTTACCGGAGAATTCGCTTTCAAGCGTACCGTCTTCCGGACGACCGAAGTAGACGTTGTCATGTGCGCCATACACGCCCAGATCCTGACCGTCTGCATAATCTTTGTAGTAACGCACGCAGCGGTAGCAGGCGATGCAACGGTTCATTTCGTGAGAGATGAACGGCCCCAGATCCTGATTACGGTGGGTACGCTTGGTAAAGCGATAGCGACGGAAGCTGTGACCAGTCATGACGGTCATATCCTGAAGGTGGCAGTTACCGCCCTCTTCACAAACCGGACAGTCGTGCGGGTGGTTGGTCATCAACCATTCCACCACGCTTTCACGGAACTGTTTGGCTTCTTCGTCATCAATCGAAATAAAGGTGCCTTCGGTGGCTGGCGTCATACAGGACATCACCAGGCGACCACGCGTGTCTTCCGCGTTTTGATATTGCTTCACCGCACACTGGCGGCAAGCACCGACGCTGCCCAGCGCCGGATGCCAGCAAAAGTACGGAATATCGAGGCCAAGAGACAGACAAGCTTCCAGCAGGTTGTCCGCCCCGTTGACTTCGTATTCTTTGCCGTCTACATGAATCGTAGCCATTAGCATGCTTCCAGTTGGCTCGAATTGCTTCGAGCGTTAATCAAAATTCTGTTTTTACCAGCGCGCTTTCAGCAGGTTCGGCTGAATACCATTGATCGAATGGGTATTGCTGAACGGCTGCTTGATGCCTGCTTCGAATTCGTCGCGGAAATATTTAATCGCGCTTTGCAGCGGCTCGACGGCACCCGGTGCGTGGGCACAGAAGGTTTTACCTGGCCCTAAGAATCGACACAGTTGCTCAAGTGTCTCGATATCGCCAGGCTGGCCTTCGCCACGTTCAATAGCACGCAGGATCTTCACGCTCCACGGCAGACCGTCACGGCACGGTGTGCACCAGCCGCAGGACTCGCGGGCGAAGAACTCTTCCAGGTTACGCACCAGCGAGACCATGCCGATCTCGTGATCGACGGCCATCGCCAGCGCCGTACCCAGACGGCTGCCTGCTTTACCAATGCTTTCGAATTCCATCGGCAGATCAAGGTGGGCTTCGGTCAGGAAGTCTGTCCCTGCCCCACCCGGCTGCCAGGCTTTGAATTTCAGGCCATCGCGCATGCCGCCGGCGTAGTCTTCAAGAATTTCGCGTGCGGTGGTACCGAACGGCAGTTCCCAGACGCCAGGATTTTTAACGCGACCGGAGAAGCCCATCAGCTTGGTACCGGCATCTTTACTTGACGAGATGCCCTGATACCACTCCACGCCGTTCGCGAGGATAGCCGGAACGTTACACAGGGTTTCGACGTTGTTTACGCAGGTCGGTTTACCCCATACGCCGGAGCTTGCCGGGAACGGTGGCTTGGAACGCGGGTTCGCGCGGCGGCCTTCCAGGGAGTTAATCAGCGCGGTCTCTTCACCGCAGATGTAACGCCCGGCACCGGTGTGCACGAACAGTTCGAAGTTAAAACCGGTTCCCAGAATGTTTTTACCCAGCAGACCCGCTTCGGTGGCTTCGGCAATCGCGCGACGCAGGTTTTCCGCCGCTTCGATGTACTCACCGCGCAGGAAGATGTAGCCACGGTAGGCTTTCAGCGCAAACGCGGAGATCAGCATGCCTTCCACCAGCAGGTGCGGCAGCTGTTCCATCAGCAGGCGGTCTTTATAGGTGCCCGGCTCCATTTCATCGGCGTTACACAGCAGGTAACGGATGTTCATGGATTCGTCTTTCGGCATCAGGCTCCACTTCAGACCGGTGGAGAAGCCCGCACCGCCGCGCCCTTTCAGGCCGGAGTCTTTTACCGCGTTAACGATATCGTCCGGTGCCATGCCGCCAAGGGCTTTACGCGCACCGGCATAGCCGTTTTTGCTTTCGTATTCTTCAAGCCATACCGGCTGTTTATCATCGCGCAGACGCCAGGTCAGCGGATGCGTCTCAGCAGTACGAATTACAGTTTTCATTTGTACTGCTCCAGCAGGTCAGGAATCGCTTCCGGCGTCAGATGGCTGTGAGTGTCCTCATCAATCATCATGGTCGGCCCCTTGTCGCAGTTACCCAGGCAGCAGGTCGGCAGCAGAGTAAAGCGTCCATCGAACGTGGTCTGGCCCGGCTTGATATTGAGCTTCTTCTCAATCGCAGCCTGAATGCCCTGATAACCGGTGATGTGGCAGACAACGCTGTCACAGTAGCGGATCACATGGCGGCCAACCGGCTGACGGAAGATCTGGCTGTAGAACGTGGCTACGCCTTCTACGTCACTTGCCGGAATACCCAGCACTTTCGCGATCTCGTAGATCGCCCCATCCGGCACCCAGCCACGCTGTTTCTGTACGATTTTCAGCGCTTCAATGGACGCCGCACGCGGGTCTTCGTAGTGGTGCATCTCGTGCTCAATAGCGGCACGTTCTGCTTCACTCAGCTCAAAAGCCTCGGTCTGTGGTTGTTGATTCTCGTGCATAATTAGCGGTCCACATCTGACATAACAAAATCGATACTACCCAGATACACAATCAGGTCGGAGACCAGACTGCCGCGAATGGCGGCGGGGATCTGCTGCAGGTGCGCGAAGCTTGGCGTACGTACTCGCGTACGGTAGCTCATGGTGCTGCCGTCGCTGGTCAGGTAGTAACTGTTGATACCCTTGGTCGCTTCAATCATCTGGAAGGACTCCTGCGCCGGCATGACCGGACCCCAGGAAACCTGCAGGAAGTGGGTGATCAGGGTTTCGATATGTTGCAGCGTGCGCTCTTTCGGTGGCGGCGTGGTCAGCGGGTGATCCGCTTTGAACGGGCCTTCCGGCATGTTGTTGAGGCACTGCTCAAGGATGCGCAGACTCTGGCGCAGCTCTTCCACTTTCAGCATCACGCGGGTGTAGCAGTCGGAAACGCCGCCGCCCACCGGGACTTCAAAGTCGAAGTTCTCGTAGCCAGAGTAAGGACGGGCTTTACGCACGTCGAAATCAATACCGGTCGCACGCAGACCTGCACCTGTCGTCCCCCACTCCAGCGCTTCTTTCGCACCGTAGGCAGCAACACCCTGAGAACGACCTTTCAGGATGGTGTTACGCAGCGCGGCTTTCTCGTAAGAGGCCAGACGTTTTGGCATCCAGTCGAGGAATTCACGCAGCAGACGGTCCCAGCCGCGCGGCAGATCGTGTGCCACACCGCCGATACGGAACCAGGCCGGGTGCATACGGAAACCGGTAATCGCTTCCACCAGATCGTAGATTTTCTGACGGTCAGTAAAGGCGAAGAATACCGGGGTCATCGCGCCGACGTCCTGAATGAACGTGGAGATGTACAGCAGGTGGCTGTTGATACGGAACAGTTCTGACAGCATGACGCGAATCACGTTAACGCGATCCGGCGTGGTGATTCCCGCCAGTTTCTCAACGGCCAGCACGTATGGCATTTCGTTTACGCAGCCGCCGAGGTACTCAATACGGTCGGTATACGGAATGTAGCTGTGCCAGGACTGACGCTCGCCCATCTTCTCAGCACCACGGTGGTGGTAGCCGATGTCAGGCACGCAGTCGACAATCTCTTCGCCGTCAAGCTGAAGAATAATACGGAATGCACCGTGCGCAGACGGGTGGTTTGGACCGAGGTTGAGGAACATGAAGTCCTCGTTTTCGGTACCGCGCTTCATGCCCCAGTCTTCCGGCTTGAAGGTCAGCGCTTCCATCTCCAGATCCTGCTTGGCTTTGGTCAGCTCAAACGGGTCGAATTCAGTTGCACGTGCCGGGTAGTCTTTACGCAGCGGGTGGCCGGTCCAGGTCTGCGGCATCATGATGCGCGTCAGGTGCGGGTGGCCGTCGAAGGTCATACCGAACATTTCCCAGGTTTCACGCTCATACCAGTTAGCGTTCGGGAACAGTTTGGTGATCGTCGGCAGATGCATGTCGTTTTCAGACAATGCCACCTTGAGCATGATATCCGTATTACGGTCTATTGAGATCAGGTGGTAGAAAACGGAAAAATCCGCAGCAGGGAGACCCTGGCGGTGCGTACGCAGACGTTCATCCATGCCGTGTAAGTCAAACAGCATGACGTAAGGTTTCGGCAATTTCTTGAGGAAATCGACCACTTCCAGTAATTGCTCACGCTTCACCCAAACAACGGGTACCCCGGTGCGGGTGGCCTGAACAGTAAAGGCATCCGGCCCAAAACGGTTGCGCAGTTCGCCAATGACTGGGTCATCGAGATGATCCCGTGTCTGCCAGGCGGCTTCTTGCGCGGTTAAGTCGGTCATATTGTTCACCATTGCAAATGGTCCGTGGTGACTGTTAAGCCTGGCTTCGCGCTATTTGAGTAGTGATATGCGAAGGTAGTCTCCAGGCCCACAGGCGCAAATTAAATTTCGTCAGGCGTACGCAGATTGGTGACGGCAATACGTTCACCACGTTTACGCTCGCGCTCAGACTGCATGTTCGCGCGATACACACCCTGATCGCCAACAACCCACGACAGCGGGCGGCGTTCTTTACCGATAGACTCCTGCAGCAGCATCAGCGCCTGCATGTAGGCTTCCGGACGCGGCGGGCAGCCCGGGATGTACACATCCACCGGGATGAACTTATCTACGCCCTGCACGACAGAGTAAATGTCGTACATACCGCCGGAGTTTGCACACGCGCCCATGGAGATAACCCATTTAGGCTCCAGCATCTGGTCATAGAGACGTTGAATAACCGGTGCCATCTTGGTAAAGCACGTTCCGGCCACCACCATCAGGTCAGCCTGACGTGGGGAAGCACGGAGTACCTCTGCCCCAAAACGCGCAACGTCATGCACCGCAGTGAATGACGTCACCATTTCAACGTAGCAGCAAGAAAGGCCAAAGTTGTAAGGCCAGATGGAGTTCTTACGACCCCAGTTGACCATATCGTGCATAGCATGTTCGAGCTTGCCCATGTACACGCTTTTATTGACTTCTTGCTCCAGGGGGTCGGTTACGATCTCCTGTTTTTGCAGGGGGTAACGGTCATTCTCACCGTTAGGATCTATGCGGGTGAGCGTATAATCCATCTTATTGCCTCGCTGTTACTGCTGACGATTAGAGATACTGTTTTCCGGGTTGATCTGCTCACGGCGTGAACGCGCAGGCGTCCAGTCCAGCGCGCCAATACGCACCAGATAAACCAGACCGGCCAGTAACACTAAAATGAAAATTGCGGCCTCGACAAAGCCCACCCAACCACTTTCGCGAATGGAGGTCGACCATGCGAAAAGGTAAAGCGCTTCCACGTCGAAGATGACGAAGAACATGGCTACCAGATAGAACTTGGCAGACAGGCGTAAGCGAGCGGTACCTACTGAATCAATACCTGATTCGAAAGGTGTGTTTTTGTGCCTTGCGCGGGCGCGACCGCCCAGGAACCAGCCGCCGACTAACATCAGGCAGCACAGGCCAATGGCTACAATAAGAAAGATTGCGAATGCCCAGTGATGAGCGATGACTTCTGTGGATGTTGACATACTCATTGCTTACTCATCAAAAGTGATACCAACGACACTGCTCTTGCTGGCAGATGGGCATCACATCGATTCATGGGGAGGAACAAATAACCTTACACTAACTGTCAGAAATGAGACATAGACAGCAAAATGATGGGGTTTTTTACTCCTTTCTATAACCTTTTGTCAACTTTAACAAAGGTTTCTTCACATTAAATGACATCGAGCGATTCTCATTAACATTTGGTGCCCTTTAACCCTGGTGGGTACATGACTTTCCGTCAAATGTAGGTTGTTGAATCGTGTCCGTTTTGGAAGTAAAAAAAATAACCCTCCTATTTTGACAGGATTTGCCAACGATTCCTCCCCCCAAATAGGAGTATTTTCTTGATCTGAGACACGCTTTTGTTAATTCAACCAAGAAACCGGCAACATATTTCCTGTTTTTTTAACATTGAACAGAGAAGCGGCAAGTTAGAACGGAAAACGAACACGATTTAACCAAAAGCATTTAGATCATTGATATATAGAGCTTATCTGATGAAACCCTGTATTCGGAAAGGGTTTTTTTACCAAAAAAAAACCACTTCACGCGAAAATCGCGCGAGTGGCTCTTTTTTACACTTACAATTTGTTACGAGAATTTTGAGTGTTTGATCACTCAAAGTCCCCTTCAACGATCAGGGAGTCATCCCCCCCTTCCGGAGTAACATGCTCGTATTGCCAGGGGTTATGGTAGTTTTCCATCGCCTCAAACACGACTTTCGCCAGCTCGTTATTGCTGGTTGCATTGTGGCATAACAGATACTCCGTATCCGGCAACGCAGGAAGACCATCACTTTTACCCAACACGCGGAGATCCGGACTCATCATTTCCACCGGACGCGCTGTTACGCCGAGCCCCGCTTTCACGGCAGCTCGAACAGCGGGTAGCGTTGAGGCCACATAGGCCAAACGCCACGGAATGTTGGCCTCGTTGAGCGCCGACAGCACCATATCGCGGAACGGACTTGGATCATCCAGTAAGACCAATGGAATGGGCTCACCTTGTTGCAGTACATATTCAGCCGCGCAATACCAATGCGTTGGAGAAGTTCGCAGCGTCAGACAATCAAATTGCCCGGGACGATGCGTAGTGACCACAAGATCCACTTCATTCTCTTTGAGCATCTCAATCATAAAGGCATTACGCTTTACGCTAACATCCAGCGCAAGCTTCGGATAAACCGAACTGATACGATTGAGAAGAAACGGCAATATCGTATCCGCTGACTCATCAGATGCTCCTAATGTTAACACCCCCTGGAGGTTGCTAAACATTAAAGACATACATGCTTCATCATTAAAGCGAAGTATTTTCCTGGCATAACCCAGTAGCTGGATACCGTGTTCCGTTAAGAGCTTATTACGTCCATGACGCGCAAAAAGCTCTTTACCGACCAGTTGCTCCAGCCGCTGCATTTGCTGGCTAACGGCAGACTGGGTTCGGCAAACGGCGGCAGCAGCAGCTGCAAAAGTGTTGAGATCGGCGACCGCAACAAACGTTCTCAGCAGATCGAGGTCGAGATTCATTATCGGACGATTTGCATTTATCATATCTATTCACTTTCAGGTTGCTCGTGCGGAGCTGCCCGGGTTGAAGCTGTGTGTAACAGTTAAGCAATTCCCTCTGAAGGTTTCCCTCGCATCCCGGCCCGGCAGACTGCCTGACAGATAGTTATTGTGCTGCTTTATATCAACAGTCAGAAAGCACGTTTCATGACGTTATTTTTATTCTCTTAAACGTTCAAAAATATTTAGATGTTCGCAGGTTTTTGTAAATTACATTAAAGGCATGACACCTTTACGGCCATCTTTATCGCAGCGCGGTTAACGTAGCAGGATGTGTTCGGCACACACCAGCCAGAGATAAATCCAACAATAACAATCAATTAATTTAGAAGAGCGGTTCCAGATATACAAAACATATGGCTCTGGCACCTGCTTTCCTGAAAGACATCTTAACCCAAATCCACTTTATTTATAAGTCTTATTGCAATATTAAGGATTAAGGGGGACTGTTAAGCCTCTCAACTAATTTTATTAAAATTAACTAAAGTTGCATTTTGTTGGTTAATAATAAATAAATTTTAATTTAGATTAAGACCATTCATTAATAACACTTAACATTAATTTCACATGAGTAACTTTTAGCCAAAGCATGCTATTCCAGCAGTCTGTCTTGAAGCATCTGATTTTACGAAAAGTCACTTAGGGGAACTGCTTACTGCGTTGTGAGCATGGTTTTTATTTTTATCAGCATAATATGGAATTAAATTCAAAATAATCAGAACATTCAACTTAAGAACATACTTATCACATTATCTTAGCACAACAGAACTCACTGTAAGCAGTGAAATAGATTCCACAGGAATTGACGCATTGTACAAAATCTTCTCCTGTATACCCTTCAAAACGAAGCGAGGGGGGAGTACATTGTTCCATGCAGACTTCCACGGCAGGGAGTGGCAATAATAGCGAAAAGGTTAAAGGTTCATGTCCCCTATCGAAAAATCCAGCAAACTAGATAACGTCTGTTACGACATCCGCGGCCCGGTTCTGAAAGAGGCCAAACGCCTTGAAGAAGAAGGCAATAAGGTTCTGAAACTCAACATTGGTAACCCTGCGCCATTTGGTTTTGAAGCGCCGGATGAAATTCTGGTTGATGTGATCCGCAACCTTCCTACTGCACAAGGCTATTGCGATTCAAAAGGACTTTACTCCGCGCGTAAAGCCATCATGCAGCACTATCAGGCGCGCGGTATGCGTGACGTTACCGTTGAAGATATCTATATCGGCAACGGCGTCTCCGAACTGATTGTGCAGGCGATGCAGGCGCTGCTGAACAGCGGCGACGAAATGCTGGTACCTGCGCCGGACTACCCGCTGTGGACGGCAGCCGTATCGCTGTCGAGCGGTAAAGCCGTTCATTATCTCTGTGACGAGTCCTCCGACTGGTTCCCGGACCTTGATGATATTCGCGCGAAAATTACGCCTCGCACGCGTGGCATCGTGATCATTAACCCGAACAATCCGACGGGTGCGGTCTATTCGAAAGAGCTGCTGATGGAGATCGTCGAACTCGCCCGCCAGCACAACCTGATCATTTTCGCCGACGAAATCTACGACAAAATCCTGTACGACGCGGCACAGCACCACTCGATCGCCGCGCTGGCCCCGGATCTGCTGACCGTCACCTTTAACGGCCTGTCTAAAACCTACCGCGTAGCCGGCTTCCGTCAGGGCTGGATGGTACTGAACGGTCCGAAAAAGCACGCCAAAGGCTACATTGAAGGGCTGGAAATGCTGGCGTCGATGCGTTTATGTGCCAACGTTCCGGCACAGCACGCGATCCAGACGGCGCTTGGCGGCTATCAGAGCATTAGCGAGTTTATCGTCCCTGGTGGTCGCCTGTATGAACAGCGTAACCGCGCGTGGGAATTGATCAACGATATTCCTGGCGTCTCCTGCGTGAAACCTAACGGCGCGCTCTATATGTTCCCGAAAATTGACGCGAAGCGCTTCAATATTCACGACGACCAGAAGATGGTGCTCGACTTCCTGCTGCAGGAAAAAGTGCTGCTGGTTCAGGGTACGGCGTTTAACTGGCCTTGGCCTGACCACGTGCGCATTGTAACCCTGCCGCGCGAAGATGACCTCGAAATGGCCATCAGCCGCTTCGGGCGCTTCCTCTCTGGATACCATCAGTAACGTTGCCTTTCTGCCGGGTGGCGCTGCGCTTGCCCGGCCTACAAAATCCGTAAATTTGCATCTTGCCTCCCCTCCCCGCACAATGAACGCCTGTCGCAGTAAAGACAAAAGGTAACCTATGAGTCAGAGTCATTTCTTTGCCCACCTCTCCCGCCTGAAACTCATCAACCGCTGGCCGCTGATGCGCAATGTCCGCACGGAAAATGTGTCAGAGCACAGTCTGCAGGTTGCGATGGTCGCTCACGCGCTGGCCGCCATAAAGAACCGCAAATTTAACGGGCAGGTCAACGCCGAACGTATTGCCCTGCTGGCGATGTACCATGATGCCTCGGAAGTGCTGACCGGCGATCTGCCGACGCCAGTAAAATATTTCAACTCGCAGATTGCGCAGGAATATAAGGCGATTGAGAAGATTGCTCAGCAGAAGCTGATTGATATGGTGCCGGAAGAGTTGCGCGATATCTTTGAACCGCTCATCGATGAACATCAGTACACGGAAGATGAAAAGTCGCTGGTGAAGCAGGCCGACGCGCTGTGTGCCTACCTAAAATGTCTGGAAGAGCTGTCTGCGGGGAATAACGAGTTTTTACTGGCGAAAACGCGTCTGGAAAAAACGCTGGAGTCCCGCCGCAGCGAAGAGATGGATTATTTTATGCAGGTCTTTGTGCCGAGCTTCCATTTATCGCTGGATGAAATCAGCCAGGATTCGCCGTTGTAATTTTTCGCCGGGTGGCGGCTTCGCCTTACCCGGCCTACATTTCTGCACTCTCGCTAAAACGGGAATAAAACCGGAATTAACACCACGCACACCACCATCACCAGCAAGGTGAACGGCACGCCAATCTTTACGAAATCGCTGAATTTATAATTCCCGGGCCCCAGCACCAGCGTGTTCACCGGCGAGGATACCGGCGTCATAAATGCCGCCGAGGCCGCCATCGCCACCATCATCGCGAACGGATACGGCGACACGCCCATGGATTTCGCCATCGCCAGTGCAATAGGCGCCATCAGTACCGCCGTCGCGGTATTGGAGATAAATAGCCCGATGGAGGCGCACATGATAAACAGACAGACCATCATCATATACGGCCCATACCCGCCGCCAACGTCCATCAAGCCTTTAACGATCAAATCCACCCCGCCGGTTTTTTGCAGCGCAAGGGCGAAGGGCATCATCCCGACAATGAGAATAATGCTCGGCCAGTGAATGGCTTTATAGGCGCTTTCGGCGTCGATGCAGCGGAATTTCCCCATCAGCAGGCAGGCGATGATGGCTGCGACCGGATTGGGGATTTCATCGGTCAACATGAGTGCGACCATCAGCACCAGGCAGAAAATCGCGTGAGGTGCCTGGCTGTGCGCCGGTGAGGCATCGCTCTCTTCAACCGGCATATTGAGCACCACAAAATCACGCCCTTTTTGTCCGAGCTGGCTTATCAGCTTCCAGTTACCGACGACGAGAAAGATATCGCCCAGCAGGATCGGCTCATCGACCACTGCACCTTCCATCGCTACGCCATCGCGCTTTAGTCCCACCACGTTCAAACCATAGCGGGTGCGAAAGCCGACTTCGCGCACGGTTTTCCCCAATAGCTCTGATTCCGGGATCAGCGACACTTCGGCCATACCGACATCCAGCGCCTGGTCGGAGAAATACTCGCCGCGCAGCACCATAGGCTCCAGCAGCTGTTCGCTGCAAAACTCACGCAGGTCTACCTCTGCGGTGGACATATCAATCAGCAGAACGTCCCGCGCGCGGAATTCCGACACCCCGTTAACGTTGACGATCACCCGGCGAAAGCGACGCCACCGCTCCACGCCGATGACGTTCGCACCGTAGCGTTCACGGAGCTTAAGATCGTCCAGCCGCTGGCCAATCATCGGTGAGCCGGGACGAATGGCCAGACGTCGGGCACGCCCGGTGAGACGGTACTCTTTAATCAAATCGCGAAAGGTGCGTCGCTTCCAGCCCTCTTTGCTTTTATCCTGATTTTCGCCTTTCAGGGCAAAACGGGTCAGCAGCATGTAGACCACGCCCATCACCAGAACGACCAGTCCAAGCGGGGTGACGCTGAAAAAACTAAAGCCCTGGAATCCTTCGCGGATCAGTTCACTGTTGACAACCAGGTTTGGCGGCGTCGCCACCAGCGTCATCATGCCGCTGATCAAACCGGCAAAGCTCAGTGGCATCATCAGGCGCGACGGCGAGATCTGCATCCGCATGGAGACGCTCAGCACCACCGGAATAAAGATGGCCACCACGCCCGTTGAGCTCATAAATGCTCCCAGTCCGGCAACCGTCACCATCAGGTAGATCAGCATTTTGGTTTCACTGCTGCCCGCCACCTTTACCAGCCACGTACCCATGATGGTCGCCACGCCGGTGCGTACCAGCCCGTCGCCAATGATAAACAGGGCGGCGATAAGAATAACGTTGGGGTCGCTAAACCCGGAGAATGCCTCGGGCAGCGTGAGCGTCCCGCTCAACACAAACGCGACGATGACAAACAGGGCGACGGCATCCATGCGCACCTTGCCTGTAGCGAAAAGAATGATGGCGATTAACAGCAGGCTCAGGACCCAAATCAGTTCACCGTTCACAACCTATCCTTGTCAGTGGAAGATAAGGAATTCTGCCATAAAAAAGCCCCAACAATGTGGGGCTAAATCATGGGATTACATTTTTAGCGAGACGGTTACAACTCCGTCGGGTCCCTTCGTGACGTTAATCGCGGTCAGTGTATTCAGCACAAAATCCGCCTCACTCAACCGGGGAGAGTCCGCCGGGACGTTAACGGCGATCACGTGGCTCCCTGCGTTAAGCCCGGCCAGTACGCCCGCTGCTGCATCTTCCACCACCACGCAGTCCGCTGGTGCAAGGCCCAGCAGCTCTGCCCCAAGCAAGAACGCATCTGGCTCTGGCTTGCCGCGCTTGACGCGCTCTGCAGTAATGAACACCTCTGGCTTCGGTAAACCCGCCGCCTTATGGCGGGCATGGGCTACGGGAATGGAGCCGGAGGTCACAATGGCCCACGGGATATGTGCTTCGTTCAGATGTTCAAGCAGCGCGCGCGCGCCCGGCAGCGCGGTGATGCCTTCCGTATCGGTTGCCTCAATGTTCTCGAGGTATTTGAACTCTGCCTGAATTTCTTCCTCAGTACGTCCCGCTAAGAAGTGTCGCAAAGAGGTAATGGCCTGTTTGCCATGGATGAAATTCAGTACGTCCTGATGGTCGATGCCGTGCCTGTCGGCCCAATGGCACCATGAACGCTCCACTACCGGCAGCGAATCCACCAGCGTACCGTCCAGATCAAACAGAAAACCTTTACACTGCACACGCACCTCCGTCAGGCATTAATGATTTGTTGAATTTCGTTGCTGCTTAAATGGTACTGGCGCGGACAGGAGTGCCATACGCCCAGCATGCGCTGGTATTTATCCCACATTGGGGTTTGCGCGTTAAAGCCGTGGGTGCCCGCATCAAAATGGGTATAGCGCCCTTCGGTATTCACCATAAAGCGAACGTAGCTCAGATAGCGCGCTTCCGTCGCGGCATCAAAGCCTAAGAAGGTCACGCGGCGCTCGTCAATGGACTGGCGATCTTTGAGATTCGTCCAGGACACATGCAGAGCATGATACATCTCCATGATGTCGATCACGATGCGGCAGGTTTCTTCTTTCAGTTCGCCAAACTCGCGATCCAGTTCGCGCATCTGTAAACCAAACCCGCGTTCGACGATAGTTTGCAAGCGGCTGTAGCGTTCTGCGTTATCGGGATCAAGCATAGTCATCATCTTGTACTGGTTAGACAAAATCAGACGTTGGGCATGGGTCATTTCCATCTTTCGACTCCTGTAGCGCATTGCACTTTAAAAAAAAAGACACGGTAACTGTTTGTTACTGTGCCTTCTTTTATTAGTCGTTTCGATGATCAATCACAAGTCATCAAGGAATGTTTGATCAAGTTGCTTAAAAGCTCGCTTGAGCGTGTCAGCCAGGGCCTGGTAATCCGGCTTGCCTTCGACAGGGGCCAGCGCCTGACCGGCTTCCTCAAGTTTTCCACGGACTTCATAAAACCAGTGTAAAATTGTAGGCGGCAACGGCGTAATTGAGCGTTTCCCCAGCCACCATAGCCCCTGCATCGGCAGGCTCAGCGCAAAGAGCGCGGTGGCGACGGCAGGCCCAAGCTGGCCGCCGAGGGCAATTTGCCAGCACAGGGTAAAGATGGCAACAGGGGGCATAAAACGAATCGCAAAGCGCGTGGCGCGGATAGTGCGATTCTCTATAAACATCGGCGCGAGGCGCTTTTCCAGTGGCCACGTCTTCGCGTAATGCTGCCCCCGACGAAACAGACTAAAGAAATTCACGGATGGGTTTTCAGGTGTCGACATGGCTGTACCTCAACTTCACATATAAAAATTAAAATTTTTGTGCAAAACCACAACAGGCTATGACAACGTTCAAAATATTTTGTCATCGCTACCCCGTATCGGGTATCCTGTGCCAGCCTGATAGGGCCGTAGACGAAAACCGTTAACTCGTCAAATTATCGCATATTATGCCATTGTCTGAAAAATGTTCAAAATGGCATAAAATCATAGGTATTTCTTTCATTATGCCGGAATGTTCGCCTGGCATGATGTTAATCATAAATGTCTGGGTCATCATGCGTTACGCTTTTAGACTCACTGACGTTTTTTTAGCCACGTATCAATAATAGGTACTTCCATGTCGAGTAAGTTAGTACTGGTTCTGAACTGCGGTAGCTCCTCACTGAAATTCGCCATCATCGATGCGCTCAACGGTGACGAGTACCTCTCTGGTTTGGCCGAATGTTTCCATCTGCCTGAAGCACGTATCAAATGGAAGATGGACGGCAGCAAACAAGAAGCGGCTTTAGGTGCAGGCGCCGCTCACAGTGAAGCGCTGAACTTTATCGTTAACACTATTCTGGCACAAAAACCAGAACTGTCTGCTCAGCTGACTGCGATTGGTCACCGTATCGTCCACGGCGGCGAAAAATACACCAGCTCCGTCGTGATCGACGAATCTGTGATTCAGGGCATCAAAGACTCTGCATCCTTCGCGCCGCTGCACAACCCGGCTCACCTGATCGGTATCGCTGAAGCGCTGAAATCCTTCCCGAATCTGAAAGACAAAAACGTGGCCGTGTTTGACACCGCGTTCCATCAGACCATGCCGGAAGAGTCTTACCTGTATGCCCTGCCGTACAGCCTGTACAAAGAGCATGGTGTTCGTCGTTACGGCGCACACGGCACCAGCCACTTCTATGTGACTCAGGAAGCCGCAAAAGTTCTGAACAAGCCGGTTGAAGAAGTGAACATCATCACCTGCCACCTGGGCAACGGTGGTTCTGTTTCCGCTATCCGCAACGGTAAATGTGTTGATACCTCCATGGGTCTGACCCCGCTGGAAGGTCTGGTGATGGGTACCCGTTCCGGTGACATCGACCCGGCGATCATCTTCCACCTGCACGACACCCTGGGCATGAGCGTTGACGACATCAACAAAATGCTGACCAAAGAGTCTGGCCTGCTGGGTCTGACCGAAGTGACCAGCGACTGCCGTTACGTTGAAGACAACTACGCAGAGAAAGCTGACGCTAAACGTGCAATGGACGTTTACTGCCACCGTCTGGCGAAGTACATCGGTTCTTACACAGCCCTGATGGAAGGCCGTCTGGACGCGGTTATCTTCACCGGTGGTATTGGTGAGAACGCGGCAATGGTTCGTGAACTGTCCCTGGGCAAACTGGGCGTTCTGGGCTTCGAAGTTGATCACGAGCGTAACCTGGCTGCCCGTTTCGGCAAGTCTGGCTTCATCAACAAAGAAGGTACCCGCCCTGCTATCGTTATTCCAACTAACGAAGAGCTGGTCATCGCGCAAGACGCGAACCGTCTGACTGCCTGATTCCACACCGCCAGCAATGCTGGCGGTGCTGTTTTGTAACCCGCCCAATCGCGGCGGTAACGAAAGAGGATAAACCGTGTCCCGTACTATTATGCTGATCCCTACCGGAACCAGCGTCGGCCTGACCAGCGTCAGCCTTGGCGTGATCCGTGCTATGGAACGCAAAGGCGTTCGTCTGAGCGTCTTTAAGCCAATCGCCCAGCCGCGCGCCGGTGGCGATGCGCCAGACCAGACCACCACCATCGTTCGCAAGAACTCCAATCTGCCAGCAGCTGAACCGCTGAAGATGAGCCACGTTGAATCTTTGCTCTCCAGCAACCAGAAAGACGTGCTGATGGAAGAGATCATCGCCAACTACCACGCTAACGCGCAAGACGCGGAAGTGGTGCTGGTTGAAGGTCTGGTCCCGACGCGCAAACACCAGTTTGCCCAGTCTCTGAACTTTGAAATCGCGAAAACCCTGAACGCAGAGATCGTTTTCGTGATGTCTCAGGGCACTGACACCCCAGAGCAGCTGAACGAGCGTATCGAACTGACGCGCAGCAGCTTCGGCGGCGCGAAAAACACCAACATCACTGGCGTGATCGTGAACAAACTGAACGCGCCGGTAGATGAACAGGGCCGTACTCGCCCTGACCTGTCCGAGATTTTCGACGACTCTTCCAAAGCGAAAGTCATCAAAATTGATCCGGCTAAGCTGCAGGCATCCAGCCCGCTTCCGGTTCTGGGCGCGGTGCCATGGAGCTTCGATCTGATTGCCACCCGTGCAATCGATATGGCACGCCACCTGAACGCCACCGTGGTTAACGAAGGCGACATCAACACCCGCCGCGTGAAGTCCGTGACCTTCTGTGCGCGTAGCATTCCGCACATGCTGGAACACTTCCGCGCAGGTTCCCTGCTGGTGACCTCCGCAGACCGTCCAGACGTGCTGGTTGCAGCCTGCCTGGCCGCGATGAACGGCGTGGAAATCGGTGCGATCCTGCTGACCGGTGCCTACGAGATGGACCCACGCGTCAGCAAGCTGTGTGAACGCGCGTTCGCCACCGGCCTGCCGGTCTTCATGGTGAACACCAACACCTGGCAGACCTCCCTGAGCCTGCAGAGCTTCAACCTGGAAGTACCGGTTGATGACCATGAGCGTATCGAGAAAGTTCAGGAATACGTTGCGGGCTACATCAACGCAGACTGGATTGAATCCCTGACTGCGACCTCCGAGCGCAGCCGCCGTCTGTCTCCTCCAGCCTTCCGTTATCAGCTGACCGAGCTGGCGCGTAAAGCGGGCAAACGCGTTGTTCTGCCAGAAGGCGACGAACCACGTACCGTTAAAGCGGCTGCCATCTGTGCAGAGCGCGGTATCGCGACATGTGTGCTGCTGGGTAACCCGGATGAGATCACCCGCGTTGCGGCGTCTCAGGGCGTTGAGCTGGGCGCAGGCATCGAAATCGTTGACCCTGAAGTGGTTCGCGAAAGCTACGTTGCCCGTCTGGTTGAGCTGCGTAAGAGCAAAGGCATGACCGAAGCCGTTGCGCGCGAACAGCTGGAAGACAACGTGGTGCTGGGTACACTGATGCTGGAACAGGACGAAGTTGACGGTCTGGTTTCCGGTGCGGTTCACACCACGGCGAACACCATCCGCCCACCGCTGCAGCTGATCAAAACTGCACCGGGCAGCTCACTGGTGTCTTCTGTGTTCTTCATGCTGCTGCCTGAACAGGTTTATGTTTACGGTGACTGCGCGATCAACCCAGATCCAACCGCAGAACAGCTGGCTGAAATCGCTATCCAGTCCGCGGACTCTGCGATTGCCTTCGGTATCGAACCACGCGTGGCGATGCTCTCCTACTCCACCGGTACTTCTGGTGCAGGTAGCGACGTAGAGAAAGTACGTGAAGCGACGCGTCTGGCACAGGAAAAACGTCCTGACCTGATGATCGACGGCCCTCTGCAGTACGACGCCGCCGTTATGGCAGACGTTGCGAAATCCAAAGCGCCGAACTCGCCGGTTGCAGGTCGCGCTACCGTGTTCATCTTCCCGGATCTGAACACCGGTAACACCACCTACAAAGCGGTACAGCGTTCAGCTGACCTGATCTCTATCGGGCCAATGCTGCAAGGCATGCGCAAACCTGTGAACGACCTGTCTCGTGGCGCGCTGGTAGACGATATCGTCTATACCATCGCGCTGACGGCGATCCAGTCTTCACAGCAGCAGTAATGTTAAAAAGCCCGGTGGCGCTAGCGCTTACCGGGCCTACGGTTTTGTAGGCCGGATAAGCGAAGCGCCATCCGGCAAGAAAGGCGACCACTTAACTGATCGCCTTTTTTATTTACAGCAGCTCTCTCGCCGCCGACACAATGTCATGTGCCGTCAGGCCATACTCCTTCTGCAGGAAATCCTGCGTACCCACCTGGCCGTAGCGCTCCTTGACGCCCACCCGCCGCATTGGCACCGGACACGTCTCCACCAGCACTTCCGCGACGGCTGAACCCAGCCCATTATGAATGCTGTGGTTTTCGCAGGTGACGATGCGCCCGGTTTTCTCGGCATAATTCTTCACTAACATGCGGTCAATCGGCTTCAGGGTAAACATGTCGATGACCGCAGCGCTCACCCCTTCCTGCTCAAGCTGGCGCGCGGCTTCCAGCGCTTCTGCCACCATAATGCCGTTGGCAATCAGGGTAATGTCAGTTCCTTCGCGCAGCACATTGCCTTTTCCGATAGTAAACGTCGAGCCCGGCGCATAGACGCTCGGCGCCTGTTTACGGATGGTGCGTACCCAGTAAAAACCTTCGAGGTCGATAAGCTGGCGCAGCACGTCTTCAAACATCACCGCGTCAGTCACCTCCATCACCACCGAATGCGCCAGACCGCGCACAATGCCCATATCCTCAAACGACATGTGCGTGCCGCCGTTGTGGCAGGCCGTCACGCCCGCGTCAGACGCTATCACCTTCACGTTGTTGCGCTGGTAGTCCAGGGACATAAACAGCTGGTCAAAGCAGCGACGGCTGGCAAACGCGGTGAAGGTGTGCACGAACGGCTTACGTCCGGTAAGCGACAGCCCGGCCGCGGTGCCAATGACGTTGGCCTCCATAATGCCGCAGTTAATCACGTGCTGCGGATAATCGCGCGCCACGCCGTCCATCGCCATCGAGCTCATCAGATCCGCTTCCAGGGCAATAATTTCGCTTCCGGCCTCAATCTGCTTTGCCACAAAGCCCGCGTAGACCTTACGCATCTCAACGGCGTCTTTCTCTCCTGCCGGTGCAACCTTAATCATGTGAAGCCTCCAGTTGGCGAATCGTCTCGGTTAGCGCCGCTTTACTCTCTGGGGTCAACCGCAGGTGGTGCGAGTTGCTGAGCTGCTCCAGATACGGCACACCCTGCCCTTTGATACTGTCGAGAATGACAACTAATGGACGCGCTTCGGCCTCGGGGACCCGCGAGGTTACCGCCAGCAGACCCGGAATGTCGTCGCCCTTCACCGTCGCAACGTCAAAGCCAAAGGCGCGGAATTTCCCCTCCAGGTCGAACGCGCTGATGATCTCGTCCAGCTCGCCGTCGAGCTGCTGTTTGTTCCAGTCCACGAACACCGTCAGGTTATTCAGGCGATGGTGGGCGATAAACTGGAAGGCTTCCCAGCACTGCCCTTCGTTCAGCTCGCCGTCACCGACGATGCAGAAGACCCGATTCGGTCGCGCCGCCAGCTTGTGCGAGAGCGCCATACCGCCCGCAATAGAGATCCCCTGCCCCAGCGAACCGGTGGTGGCATCCACGCCGCGCGTTTTCAGGCGATCCGGGTGGCTTGGCAGCCGCGTGCCGTTCTGGTTCAGGGTGCTCAGCTCTTCCACCGGGAAGTAGCCCTTGATCGCCAGCGTGCTGTAGAGCGCCGGGCCCGCATGTCCTTTCGACAGGACAAAATAGTCTCGCTCCGGCCAGTCCGGATCCGCCGGGTCGATTTTCATCACCGCGCCGTACAGCACGGCCAGGGTTTCAACCACCGACATACTGCCGCCATAGTGTCCAAAGCCCAGCTGCGTCAGGGATTTCAGCGTCTCAAGACGGATCTGACGCGCGAGTTCAGTTATTTCATTCTCATTCATGATTTGGCTCCGGTGTTTTCCTGCGCGTTACCGCCTGCAGGTTTGTTTTTCGCGAAGACGTTGTACGCCACCAGCAGCGCGAACAACGCCACAACCAGCCCGGTGATGGCAAGCGGCGACAGGAAGCGCGCCAGGTTGCCGAGGACAATCCCGACCGCGCCGAAGTCGGCGTCCGAGAAGGTGGTGTTGGCAAAGCCAATTGCGCCCAGCACCGGCAACAGCAGGACCGGCAGGAAGGTGATCAGCAGGCCGTTAGCAAAGGCGCCAATCATCGCCCCGCGACGTCCACCGGTGGCGTTACCAAACACGCCCGCCGTGGCGCCGGTGAAGAAGTGCGGTACCACGCCCGGGAGGATCAGCACCCAGCTGAACTGGCCGCAGATGAACAACCCCACAATCCCGCCGAGGAAGCTGAACAGGAAGCCAATCAGCACCGCGTTGGGCGCGTAGGGATAGACCACCGGGCAGTCCAGCGCGGGGCGCGCATTTGGCACTAGCTTTTCCGAGAAGCCGGTAAAGGCCGGGACGATTTCCGCCAGAATCAGGCGCACGCCCTGCAGGATGATGAAAACGCCCGCCGCGAAGGTGATCGCCATGATGATGGCGTACACCAGATAGTTCTGGCCGCCGCTGAAGGTCGCCTCAACGTACTCACGTCCGGCGCTCACCGCCAGGATGAGGTAGATAATCATCATGGTCAGGGAGATGGAGATCGAACTGTCGCGCAGGAAGCTCAAGTTCTTCGGCAGGTTCATCTCTTCCGTTGAGCG
The DNA here is from genome assembly GCF_025244905.1 of Enterobacter mori. Classification (NCBI taxonomy): domain Bacteria; kingdom Pseudomonadati; phylum Pseudomonadota; class Gammaproteobacteria; order Enterobacterales; family Enterobacteriaceae; genus Enterobacter; species Enterobacter mori. Next base: position 3,264,137 of record NZ_CP104285.1, read on the forward strand.
CGAGCCCTTGCCGACCTTGCTGCCAATCCAGCCGGACAGCACGTAGCCCAGCGTGCCGAAGTGGCCGAAGGCAATCTCATCGTTGCCGGTAATGCGCTTCATGTAGCGCTGCGCAATCGCCGGGAAGAAGGCCATGATCAGGCCGAGGATCAGCGAGCCAGTAAAGACCAGCCCCACGCCTTCAAAGCCCGCCACCGTCAGGATCACGCCAATCATACACGCCATGTAAAACGTGTGGTGCCCAGTGAGGAAGATGTACTTCAGGCGGGTAAAGCGGGCGACAATAATATTCGCCACCATCCCAAAGGCCATAATCAGCGCGGTCGAAGCACCGTATTTTTCCAGCGCAATCGACACTATGGCTTCATTGTTTGGAATAATGCCCTGGATAGTAAAGGCGTGCTCAAACATCCCGCCTAGCGGATTTAACGACCCCACCAGCACCGTGGCGCCACCACCCAGCACAATAAAGCCGAGAATAGTTTTAATGGTCCCTTTCACCACGTCCGAGAACGCTTTTTTCTGCGCAACAAGACCGATTAAGGCAATTAATCCCACCAGCACTGAAGGGACTTTTAAAATATCAACAACGAAATTCAGCGTTTCAAGGATAAACATATCCACCTCGCCTAATCAGGGTTATTGTCTTTCGAACCAGGCACGCAGCTGCGCTTCAAGTTCGTTGATGTCGATGATGTTGTTGATCACCACCAGCTGGCTTTCCGGCACGCTGGCGCTGGCCGCGATGTCTTTTGCCATCACGAACAGGTCGGCCGCGCCAGGCGTTGCAGACGAGAGATCGGAGTGTTCAACCTCTGCCTCAATCTCCAGCTTTTTAAGCACCTTTTTGATATTCATTTCGACCATAAAACTGCTGCCCAGGCCTGAACCACAAATAGCCATGATTTTCATTGTTGTTCCCTTATTTTGAGTAGAGTACGCCCCATCACGCTGATGCGTAATGTTGTGATAAACCGGATTAAAGAATTAACTCAGAAGCGGTTAATAATGGCTTTAATTTCCTCCAGGGTATTCGCCTGATGTAATTCAGCCATATCCTCATCGCTGGAAAATAATTCTGCGAGTGCGGATATCATTTCGATATGGCTATGTTTGTCCGGTGCCGCGAGCATGACTATCACATCGACTGGATCAAACTCACCAGCACCGAAAGAGACGCCTTTTTTCAGTTTTAATAATGACAGGCCGAGTCCTTTCGCCCCTTCCTCCGGCCGCGCATGCGGCATCGCCAGCCCTGGTGCCAGCACATAATAAGGTCCTAACGCGTGGTGCTGCTGGATGATAGCGGTGACGTATTCAGGCTCAATCACCTGCAAATCCAGCAGCGGCTTCGCACACTGCTCCAGCGCCTGCGGCCAGTTTTCCACGCTATCCTGCAGCGTGATGGTTGTATCATATATCCATTTTTTGAGCACTTTTCACTCCCGCTTCACGCTTAAGATGAGCAAACTTTATTCAACGCATCACTGATTGACTGCGATCGCGATCACAAAGATAGCGCTACCAACAGTTAACATGCAGAAATGTGATAGCGCTATCAAATTGCAATCGCAGTGCTAAATCACAGCAAAAAAAGGGATTTAAGGCGTATACTGCCTTTCACGTGAAGCGAAGGATGAAAGTAGTCGCGCCCTGTTAGCAGGAAGGTGTATGTCTCTAACCCGAAAACGACGCAGTACCGGTAAGGTGACGCTGGCCGATGTCGCACTGCTTGCCGGTGTGGGCACAATGACCGTGTCCCGTGCGCTCCGCACGCCCGAACAGGTTTCCGATAAACTGCGAGAAAAAATAGACGCTGCGGTGCAGGAGCTGGGTTATATGCCTAATCTTGCCGCCAGCGCGCTGGCATCGGCCTCTTCCTGGACGATCGCAATGGTTGTTCCTAACCTCTCCGAAGCCGGTTGCTCGGAGATGTTCGCCGGGCTACAGCAGGTGCTGCAACCCGCCGGATATCAGATCATGCTGGCAGAATCCCAGCATCGTCTTGAGCAGGAAGAGAAATTACTGGAAACGCTGCTGGCGTCAAATATCGCCGCCGCCATTTTGCTCAGCGTCGAGCATACCGATACCGTGCGCCACTGGCTGAAAAATGCCTCCATTCCAGTGATGGAAATGGGGGCGATGCGCGCCGATCCGATTGATATGAATATCGGCATTGATAACGTGGCGGCGATGTACGAACTGACGGAAATGGTGATTAAGCGCGGCTATCAAAATATTGGCCTGCTGTGCGCCAACCAGGAGCAGTGGATTTTCCAGCAGCATTTGCAGGGCTGGTACAAAGCCATGCTTCGCCACCATTTATCGCCGAACAGAGTAATTAACGCCGCCATGCCGCCCAATTTCTCCACGGGCGCGGCACAGTTGCCGGAATTCCTGCTGGCGTGGCCGGAGCTGGATGCGCTGGTGTGCGTCTCGGACGAACTGGCCTGCGGTGCACTCTATGAATGCCAGCGTCGACGCATTAAAGTGCCGGACGATTTAGCCGTGGTAGGCTTTGGCGATAGCGATGTGAGCCGCGTCTGTCAGCCGCCGCTGACGACCATGGCGGTACCGCATCGTAAGATTGGAATTGAAGCCGGGAAAGCGTTGCTGGAACGTCTGAATGATGGAGACTGGCGCGACCATAAACCTATCGCGTCCAGCCTCTGCCTGCGGGAAAGCTGTTAGGCTTACTCCGCCTCTTCCTCTTTTTCCGCTTTGCTTTCTGGCTTAGCGGATTCGTTTTTGGCGTTGCGGGTCATCCACAGCGCCAGCGCTTTTAAGGAGTCCGGGGTGAATTCGTCGCAACGCGCGGTGATCTCTTCCGGCGTCATCCAGCAGACTTCGCTCACTTCCTCTTCCTGCAGGGCGAAAGGCCCGTGAGAGACACAGCTAAACAGCCCGCCCCAGACGCGACAGTTTTCGTCCTCGAAATAGAACTGGCCGTGCTCGGCAAACGGCACGCCGGCGATACCTAACTCTTCTTCTGCTTCGCGACGCGCGGAATCCAGCAGCACTTCATCTGCCTGCACAACGCCGCCCGCCGTGGCATCCAGCATACCGGGGAGAAAATCTTTGGTGTCCGTGCGGCGCTGGACCAGAATCTTGCCCATGCCGTCGTGCACGACGATGTACGTTGCGCGGTGACGCAGTCGCTCCGCACGCATTTGTTCGCGGCTGGCCTGCGCGATCACTTCATTCTCTTCGCTGACAATGTCAACCCACTCAGTACTTGCCAAATGATTCTGCTCCACCATCGGGAAACCTTCTCGTCTAAGCGCTCTTTCGGCGCGTTTGCAGTTGAGGTGTAACTTACGGATTAATCGCTATCTGCGCAATAACTTGCTGATCATTAAGTGCGATAACGCTCAGGGTATTTCCGTCCAGCATGCCATAGCTCGCCGGATTACCGCCTTTCGGAATGCTGACCGAACCGGGGTTAAAGTGATAAATCTCACCGCGTTTTTCCGCTACCGGAATATGAGTATGACCATAAACCAGGACATCGCCAGCGGCGAGTGCCGGAAGGTTTTCCGGGCTAAAAAGATGCCCGTGAGTCAAAAAAAGACGGCTCTTTTCCAGCAGGACCTGCTGCCAGGGCGCAGTGATGGGAAAATGCAGCAGCATCTGATCAACTTCACTGTCGCAGTTACCGCGCACCGCGATAATACGCGAGGCGTGCGCATTCAATTTTTCCGCCACCTGCGCGGGTGCATAACCCTCCGGCAACGCATTTCGCGGGCCATGGTTTAACACATCGCCCAGCACCACCAGCCACTGTGCCCCGCTTTGGGCAAACAGAGAAAGAACGCGCTCGGTAGCGGGCAGCGATCCGTGGATATCCGACGCAAACATCAGTTTCATCAGTCACTCCTCAGGAAAACAGACTGCCCCTATCATACCTGAAGCGCCAGGGCTTATCAGCCCGCGCGCTTAGCGGAGAGTGCCACATAGCGCTGTACGGAAGCGCGCTGCCACTGGAATGCAGCATAATCCACCAGCAGTTGCGGAACCTCGTCGCCGTTGAGGATCAGACGGTTCAGCATCAGCGCCAGATCGGTATCCGCAATGCACCACTCGCCGAAGAGATTCGGGTTGCCGTGCGCCAGCAACGCTGACGCGGTCTCAATCAGCTTTTGCGCACTGGAGCTGCCCTCTGCGCTCAACGCGGGCTTTTTCACGGCGGCGAAAACCACGTCAGTGGAACGTTCAACGCGGATCGGCACCAGATCGCTACGCAGCCACGCCTGAATCTGACGCGCACGGGCGCGCTTTTGCAGATCGTGAGGATAAATGCGCTCCCACTCCGGCGGCGCAAAGCGATCTTCAAGATATTCATCGATCGCCGAGGATTCGCTCAATGCAAAACCGTCAATCTCCAGCACCGGCACGCGTCGGGTCAGGTCGTAACCTTGCCACTGCGGTTTCAGGTGTTCGCCACTGTCCAGATCGATGGTCTTCAGGGTGTAAGACAATCCTTTTTCCGCCAGAGCGACGTAAACGCTCATCACATAGGGTGAAAAGTAACAGCTATCGGACCACAACGTTATCGCAGGCTGGTTCATAACTTCCTCATTGGCTGAACGGTTTTCACTCAACATATAATCTCTTTGGCTCGCTGTCACTTGATGAAAACTCACGATTTACAACAGGCACCTATACTGATTTTTATGGCATCACTTTTCACACTGACAGGAGTTGAGAATGATCGACCTTTACTATGCCCCTACCCCAAACGGCCATAAGATCACCCTTTTCCTGGAAGAAGCCGAACTGGAGTACCGGATCATTCGCGTGGATATCAGCAAAGGCGATCAGTTCAGGCCGGTCTTTCTGGCGATATCGCCCAACAATAAAATTCCGGCCATTATTGATAATCTGCCTGCCGACGGTGGCAGGCCGTTAAGTCTGTTTGAATCCGGGGAGATTTTGCTCTATCTGGCGGAGAAATCCGGCAAGCTGCTGAGCGGTGAACTGCGTGAGCGTCATCACACCCTGCAATGGCTTTTCTGGCAGTCGAGCGGTCTCGGGCCGATGCTCGGGCAAAACCATCACTTTACCGCCTACGCCCCGCAGCCCATTCCCTATGCAATAGAACGCTATCAGGTTGAAACCCAGCGGTTATATGGCGTGCTAAACCGTCGGCTGGAGAAAACGCCGTGGCTTGGAGGCGATCATTACAGCATTGCCGATATCGCCTGCTGGCCGTGGATCAACACCCATGAAAAGCACCGTATTGACCTGGCGGCATATCCTGCCGTGAATAACTGGTTTGAACGTATTCGGACCCGCCCTGCGACCGAGCGCGCCATGCAAATAATCCAGCAGATTTAGACCACTGCCCCGTTGGGTGCATGACTCGCTCTCATGTATTATGGGGCAGCAAATACTGACACGGAGAAGACCTGCAATGTCACAGCATGACGCGATTATACGTATAAAAAATTTACGCTTACGGACGTTCATCGGTATCAAAGAGGAAGAGATTGCCAACCGGCAGGATATTGTCATCAATGTGGTTATTCACTACCCCGCAGACAAAGCGCGGGCCAGCGAAGATATCAATGACGCGCTGAACTATCGCACAATCACCAAAAACATTATCCAGTACGTGGAGAACAACCGCTTCTCTCTGCTGGAAAAATTAACTCAGGATGTGCTCGACATCGCACGCGAACATCACTGGGTCACTTATGCTGAAGTCGAGATCGATAAACTTCACGCCCTGCGTTACGCCGACTCCGTCTCCATGACGTTAAGCTGGCGACGCCAGGCATAAACCTGGAGGTTGTATGAAGATTCTGCTGACCGGCGGTACGGGCCTGATTGGTCGTCATCTCATTCCCCGTCTGCACGCGCTGCATCACGAGATTACCGTGGTGACGCGCAGCCCTGAGAAAGCCCGTCAGGTGCTGGGGGCCGGTGTCGACGTCTGGAAAGGTCTGGCCGATCGGCAGAATCTGGACGGCTTTGACGCCGTCATCAACCTCGCGGGTGAACCCATTGCCGACAAGCGCTGGACCGAAGAGCAGAAGCAGCGGTTGTGCAGCAGTCGCTGGACTATCACCGAGAAGCTGGTTGAGCTGATTCGCAACAGCCATACGCCGCCATCGGTGCTCATCTCAGGCTCTGCGACGGGCTATTACGGCGATCTCGGCGAAGTGGTAGTGACCGAAGAGGAGCCGCCGCACAACGAATTTACCCATAAACTCTGCGCCCAGTGGGAGCGTATCGCCTGCGCGGCGCAGAGCGATCGAACCCGTGTTTGCCTGCTGCGTACCGGCGTGGTGCTCGCGCCGAAAGGTGGCATTCTCGGTAAAATGCTTCCTCCCTTCAAGCTTGGGCTCGGCGGGCCAATGGGCAACGGGCGTCAGTATCTGGCGTGGATCCATATCGATGATATGGTCAACGGCATTATCTGGCTGCTGGATAACGATCTGCGCGGGCCGTTTAATATGGTTGCGCCTTATCCGGTGCGTAATGAACAGTTTGCCCACGCGCTGGGGCATGCCCTGCATCGTCCGGCGATTTTACGCGTGCCTGCGACGGTCATTCGCCTGATGATGGGTGAGGCCTCTGTGCTGGTACTAGGCGGACAGCGCGCGCTGCCAAAACGGCTGGAAGCGGCCGGGTTTGCGTTCCGCTGGTATGATTTAGAAGAGGCACTGGGGGATGTGGTGCGGTGAATATGTTACAGTGATACGCCATGTCCCGATGAAATGGCGTAACAATGGCAACCATCACCACTCCCCGGCTTCATCTCACCCCTTTCGAACCCTCTGACTGGGCGTTCTTCCGCACGCTACGCGAAAACCGCGACGTCATGCGCTATATGGCCGCGATTGCACCCGAAAAAGAGACCCGACGCGTGTTTGCCGCGCGCCTGATGGCGGAGCATGTATTCGTAATTCGCTTCCGGGGTGACGATACGCCGCTGGGCGATATCGGCCTGCAGATCAGCCCTGAGAACCGTGAAGAGGCGGATATCGGCTACACGGTTGTGCCTGCCGCACAGGGAAAAGGCATCGCCAGCGAGGCGCTGCGCGCGGTATGTGACTATGCGTTTAACCAGACCAGCGTAAAAGCGATTAACGCGTACGTGCTGGCGGACAACGGCAGTTCGGTGCGGGTGCTGGAGAAGGCGGGGTTTGTGCGTACGCAGGTGCTGGAAAAAGCGTATGAGATTGACGGCGTGCGGTATGACGACTGGGTATATCGGTTGGAGTGTGGTGCGGCCTGAATGCCGGGCGGCACTGCGTTTGCCCGGCCTACGGTTTTTGTAGGCCCGGTAAGCGAAGCGCCACCGGGCGATTGGGCCGCACTGCGGCCTGTGCCCTCTTACTTCAGAGATCCTTTAAGGAACTGCTGCAAACGCGGGCTTTGCGGGTTCGCCAGCACCTCGTCCGGATGCCCCTGCTCTTCAATTTTCCCCTGATGCAGGAAAATAACGTGGTTGGAGACGTTACGGGCAAAGCCCATCTCGTGCGTCACCACCACCATGGTTTTGCCCTCTTCGGCCAGCTTCTGCATGATGCGCAGCACTTCGCCAACGAGTTCAGGGTCCAGCGCGGAGGTCGGTTCGTCGAACAGCAGCACCTCGGGCTCCATCGCCAGCGCGCGGGCGATGGAGACACGCTGCTGCTGACCGCCGGAGAGATGCACCGGGTACTTCATCTGCTGGCGCTCGTCGATACCCACTTTCGCCAGGTATTTCACCGCGCGTTCGCGGGCTTCCTGCTTGCTCAGCCCCAACACCTGAACCGGCGCTTCCATCACGTTCTCCAGCACCGTCATGTGGCTCCAGAGGTTGAAGTGCTGGAACACCATTGTCAGGCGCGTGCGCAGCAGGCGCAGCTGATGCTTATCAGCCACCTTCAGCTGGCCGTCTTTATCGCGCACCAGGTTAATATTCTGCCCGCTCACCACAATCGAGCCTTCGCTCGGCTTTTCGAGGAAGTTAATACAGCGCAGGAAGGTACTTTTACCCGAGCCGGATGAGCCGATAATACTGATCACATCGCCTGCGTTCGCCTGCAGCGACACCCCTTTCAGCACTTCATGTTCGCCGTAGCGTTTGTGCAAATCAATAACGTTTAATTTGTTCTCAGCCATCATCTTTCTCAGTGCGTCGAAGGTTTTATATGCTGCAACCAGCGTTTTTCAGCCTTACGGAACAGGCTAATCAGAACATAAGAGATAATTAAATAGAGCACGGCCGCAATGCCAAACGCAGTAAACGGCTGATAGGTCGCGGAGTTAATATCGCGCGCGATTTTGAGCAGATCCGGCACAGTCGCGGTAAATGCGAGCGCGGTGGAGTGCAGCATCAGAATCACTTCGTTGCTGTACGCAGGCAGCGCAATGCGAAGCGCCGACGGTAGAATGATACAGCGATAGAGCTTCACCGACGAAAAGCCGTACGCCCGCGCCGCTTCGATTTCACCGTAAGGGACAGAGCGGATCGCCCCCGCAAAGATCTCAGTGGTATAGGCGCAGGTATTGAGCGTCAACGCCAGAACCGTACAGTTCAGACCGCTGCGGAAGAACGCATTGAGCATCTCTGTGCCTTTCACGATCTCCAGCGTGTACATTCCCGAATAGAACACCAGCAGCTGCACATACAGGGGCGTACCGCGAAACACATAGGTGAACAGCCAGATCGGGAACTGGATAAATTTGTTGTTCGATACGCGGCCAATGGCGAGAAACACCGCCAGAATACCGCCCATCACCACGGAAGAAATCAGCAGCCAGAGCGTAATCGCCACGCCGGTAAAGCGGTAGCCATCCGTCCACAGCAGGGATTTCCAGTATTCCTGAATAATCTCAATCACAGGTCAGCCCTCTTCACACCCACGGAATAGCGACGCTCGAGCAGAAGCAGCACACCATTGGAGACCGTCGTAAACACCAGATAGATCACGCCACAGACTACCGCAAAGTAGAAGGGCTCCCAGGTACTCTTGCCCGCCAGCTGAGTCGCTTTGACGACGTCTTCCAGACCAAGCAGCGAGACCAACGCTGTCGCTTTGAGGATAACCTGCCAGTTGTTACCGATGCCCGGTAGCGCATAGCGCATCATGGCAGGGAACATGATCCGGCGAAACGTTTGTGAGGAGGTAAAACCAAATGCGGTTGCCGCTTCAATGTGCCCTCTCGGGACGGCCATATAAGCGCCACGGAAGGTCTCCGTGAAGTAAGCACCGTAGATAAAACCGAGGGTAATAATACCGGCTACCATTGGGTCGATATCGATCTGTTCCATGCCAACGGCGTCAGTAATGCCGTTCAGCGCGATCTGCAGACCGTAAAAAATCAGCAGCATCAACACCAGATCGGGTACGCCGCGAATAAGCGTGGTATAGCCTTCGAATATGAGCGCCAGGGGTTTATTTGCCGACAGCTTTGCCCCTGCGCCCGCCAGACCTATCAGCACCGCCAGTACCACGGAGCTGATAGCCAGCTCAAGGGTGACAAGCGCGCCTTGTAAAATAACGCCAGAAAATCCGTACAGCATACCGCGTGCCCTGTCGTGTCGTGAGTGGTGGAACCGTGTCTTTTCCCCTCCCTGAGCGGGAGGGGCCGCACGTTATTTGACGGGGCGATTAGCCACCGTAAACATTAAAATCAAAGTACTTTTTCGCCAGCTTGTCGTAGGTGCCGTCAGCACGCATTTCGGCGAAGGCTTTGTTCAGCGCTTCACGCAGCTCGTTGTCTTCTTTGCGCAGGCCCATACCGGTGCCCACACCAAACAACTTCACGTCCTTAATGGACGGGCCGCCAAATTTGTAATCTTTACCCACCGGCGTTTTCAGGAATCCTTCGCTTGCCGCGACTTCATCCTGGAATGCCGCATCAATTCGGCCTGCCGTCAGGTCTGCGTAGATATTTTCCTGGCCCTGATAAGAGACGATTTCGATCCCCTTCGGCGCCCAGTGTTCGTTGCCGTAGGTTTCCTGCGTGGTGCCCTGCAGCACGCCGACGCGTTTGCCCTTCAGCGACTCAAGGGTAGGCTGAATGTCTGAAGACTTAGCCACCACCAGACGAGAATCCGCCGCGTAGAGTTTGTCGGTGAAGGCAATCTCCTGCTGGCGTTTTTCAGTGATGGAAAGAGAGGACATGATTACGTCGATTTTTTTCGCTTTCAGCGACGGGATCAGGGCGTCCAGCGGGTTCTCAACGTAGGTACATTGCGCTTTAATACGTTTGCACAGCTCATTGGCCAGATCGATGTCAAAACCCACCAGTTCACCCTTCGCATTCTTCGATTCAAAGGGGGCATAGGTAGGGTCAGTACCAATACGAATTTTTTGCGGAACGGCTGCGAATGCCGCGGTGGCGCTGGAAAAGGCCAGTACCAGAGAGAGTGACAACACGAGTTTTTTCATATCTATCCTCAACAAACTGTCTTCATACGGTTTTTTACGACGACGGGGTGCGGTTAATGTGCCATTAATCCACGCTGTCAGGCAAAGAATAATGCCCTTCTGGCGGGATTTTTTGCATTATAAATGCTTAAGTATGCACGAGACGACCCAATATGGTGCACAATCTGCACCATATTGAATCACCCACACCAGCGACGCACCATGTCAGTGCATCACCGTTATGCGTTAGTCACCGTAGACGTTGAAGTCGAAGTATTTCTTCGCCAGTTTGTCATAGGTACCGTCTTTACGCAGCTCAGCGAAGGCTTTGTCAAAGGCGGCTTTCAGCTCGGTATCGTCCTTACGCAGGCCGATACCGGTGCCGTCACCAAAGTATTTTTTGTCTTTCACGGACGGGCCCGCAAAGGCGTACTCTTTACCGGCTGGCTGCTTCAGGAAGCCTTCGCTCGCGGCGACTTCATCCTGGAATGCGGCATCCAGACGGCCTGCCGCCAGGTCAGAGTAAATCAGATCCTGGTTCTGGTAAGCCACCACGTCCACGCCCTTCTCACGCCAGTTAGCATTGGCAAAACCTTCCTGCGTCGAGCCCTGAAGCACGCCGACATGCTTGCCTTTCAGCGAGTCGATGGTCGGTTGAATCGGGGAACCCTTGGCCGCAATCAGACGAGAATCCGCAGCGTAGAGCTTCTCAGAGAAGGCGATCTCCTGCTGACGTTTTTCGGTGATGGAGAGAGAAGAGATAATGGCGTCGATTTTTTTGGCTTTCAGCGACGGGATTAACGCGTCAAAGTCGCTGCCCACCCATGTGCATTTCACCGCAATGCGTTTGCACATTTCATTTCCCAGATCGATATCAAACCCCACGAAATCGCCTTTCGCATCCTTGGAAGAGAATGGCGCGTAGGTTGCGTCTGTACCGATACGAACCGTCTGTGGCAGTGCTGCGTAGCTACCTGCTGCTGCACTTAACCCCACGAGCAAAGACAGAGCCAGAACCGTCTTCTTCATACATTTACCCTCAAGTACCGTGATTTTATTATGTATTGTGTAGTGTGTTGTGTTGCAGGCTTCTCTTGCAGGTCTTATGCCACATTCCCGTCCGGTCAAAAATTCGACGTTAAATATGTTAATAAAACGTTGCGATATTGCCTTAGTGGTGAAAGATAGCAGGTCTGCCGAACGAACCGGAGAGGGAAGAAGGGAAAAAACGAATTAAATGTCGAGGATATGATCGCCGTTGCATAATTGCCCTGAAACAGGGCAACTTGTCTTTTCATGCACTTTGTTTGTGCACAAATTCAGGCACCCTGCCAGCGGGTGAAAAGGTCTTCCGGCAGGTCAATATCAAACTGGTCCAGCACGCGGTTAACGGTCTGGTTGATGATGTCATCCAGCGTTTGCGGGCGATGGTAGAACGCCGGGACCGGCGGCATGATGACGGCCCCAAGTTCAGCCGCCTGCGTCATTAGACGAAGATGCCCCAGATGCAGCGGTGTTTCCCGCACGCAGAGCACCAGTGGACGACGCTCTTTCAGCACCACATCCGCGGCGCGGGTTACCAGAGTGTCGGTATAGCTGTTCACAATGCCTGAAAGCGTTTTTATTGAACAGGGCAGGATAACCATACCCGCCGTTTTAAACGAGCCTGAAGAGATACTGGCAGCGATATCGCGGGCATCGTGAACAACATCCGCCAGTGCCTGAACGTCACGCAGGGAGAGGTCGGTTTCAAGCGACAGGGTCTGACGCGCCGCCTGGCTCATCACCAGATGGGTTTCTACTTCAGGTACGTCACGCAGCACCTGCAACAGGCGCACGCCGTAGATGGCTCCGCTGGCACCGCTGATACCGATAATGAGTCGTTTCATGATTTTTGCCCTTGCTGAATTCAGGGCTGACTGTGCAGGATTTTACAGGGAGTTGCAAGTGAGGGCACCCGCCCTCACCTGCTCAGGCGTTAGCCTTCGTTGTGCATCTCTAAGCTTTCAAGATCGTTCTGCAGCTGGACGGCTTTCGCATCGTCGTTACGCAGAGAATCCAGGTAGTCGAGATACTGCTGGTCAACGTCTTTCGTCACGTACACGCCGTTAAACACTGAGCATTCGAACTGCTGAATGTCCGGGTTCTCGGCACGCACCGCGTCGATCAGATCGTTCAGATCCTGGAAAATCAGGCCGTCGGCACCGATAATCTGGCGAATTTCGTCCACTTCACGACCGTGAGCAATCAGCTCGGTCGCGGTTGGCATGTCGATGCCGTACACGTTCGGGAAGCGAATTTCTGGCGCTGCAGATGCCAGGTACACTTTCTTCGCACCGGCTTCGCGTGCCATTTCGATAATCTGCTCAGACGTCGTACCGCGAACGATGGAATCATCCACCAGCAGTACATTCTTGTCGCGGAACTCAGCGCGGTTGGCGTTCAGCTTACGACGTACGGACTTACGGCGCAGATGCTGGCCCGGCATGATAAAGGTGCGGCCAACGTAGCGGTTCTTCACGAAGCCCTGGCGGTATGGCTTATCCAGAATACGCGCGATTTCCAGCGCGATATCGCAGGAGGTTTCCGGGATAGGGATCACGACGTCGATATCGAGATCGTCCCACTCGCGGGCAATCTTCTCGCCGAGCTTCGTACCCATGTTCACGCGCGCGCTGTACACGGAAATTTTGTCGATGAACGAGTCCGGACGGGCGAAGTAAACGTATTCGAACAGGCACGGATTGCTGACCGGATTGTCAGCACACTGGCGGGTAAACAGCTGGCCCTTCTCAGTGATGTAGACCGCTTCGCCCGGCGCAACGTCACGCAGGAATTCAAAGCCCAGAGTGTCCAGCGCCACGCTTTCAGAGGCGACCATATACTCCGTACGACCATCGCCGAGCTCACGTTTGCCGAGCACCAGAGGACGAATGCCGTTTGGATCGCGGAAAGCAACCATGCCGTGACCGATAATCATCGCCACGCAGGCATACGCACCGCGGATCTGACGATTTGTAGCGGCAATGGCAGCAAAAATGTTGTCCGCTTCCAGCGGGTAGTGACGGAAGTTATCCAGCTCGCTGGCGAACACGTTGAGCAGAATTTCAGAATCAGAAGTGGTGTTAATGTGGCGACGTTTCTCTTCGAACAGCTTTTTACGCAGCTCGTGCGCGTTGGTCAGGTTGCCGTTATGAGCAAGGGTGATGCCGTACGGTGAGTTGACGTAGAAAGGCTGTGCCTCAGAGGCGCTGGAACTGCCAGCAGTAGGATAACGAACGTGACCGATCCCCATATTACCTTGCAGACGCTGCATATGGCGGGCTTCAAACACATCGTTTACCAGGCCATTCGCCTTACGTAAACGGAAGCAGTTGTTTGCATCAATGGTGATGATACCCGCAGCATCCTGCCCACGGTGCTGAAGCACCGTTAACGCGTCATAAATCGACTGGTTTACCGGCATGAAACCGGCGATACCGACAATACCGCACATTCGTCTTTTCCTCGTTAAGCCACATCTCAGGGTTTATGCCCTGGGCAAAAAACTCGACGAGCTTTGCAGATAGTCAAAGAACCATCTGATGATGAAGCTGAACTCTGGAATGAGCTGCGATTTCTGCCAGTCTTCGCTTTTGGAGAACCCGGTGAAGGTATCCAGGAAGAACAGTATCGCGGCCACAATCAGCACGCCTCGCAACGCGCCGAAACAGATCCCGAGCACCCTGTCCGTTCCTGACAGACCGGTTTTCTCGACCAGCTGACCTATCACGTAATTGACGATAGCGCCGACAATCAGCGTCGCGATAAACAGCACCGCGATGGCGATTCCGTTTCGGACCAGTTCATCTTCAAAGCCCGTGAACCAGACAGACAGGTAAGTGTAGTAATGACTGGCAACAAAGAAAGCACAACCCCATGTCACCAGCGATAACGCTTCACGAACAAAGCCACGGATCAGGCTAACCAGACAGGAAAAACCAATCACCGCAATGATGGCGTAATCAATCCAGACCATATGTGTCCCACGATTTAACGCCCTGTCATCCAGTTCGGGGCGAATTCTAACAGAAAAAGAAAACGTTTGCGTAGGGATTTCCTTCCCGCGCGTAAATAAAAAAGGCGCTGAAAAAATGTTCAACGCCGTGGCTTATTACGTCTCTTTGGACGTCTGCCATTCCCCCTCACCCCAGCCCTCTCCCTCAAGGGAGAGGGAGCAAACCATCCCCCCGCCCCTCTGGGGAGAGGGTTAGGGTGAGGGGCAAGATTTTATCAGTTTGCGCTGTAGTTCATCACCACACCACTCAGCCCGGAGATCTGCTTCAGCTCACCCAGCGACCCTTTCAGCTTATCTTTCGACGCTTCCGGCCCCACCAGGATACGGGTAATTTTACCCTGCACCGGCGTGGAAGGTGAAGTGTAAACACGGTATCCCGCGCCGCGCAGTTTACTCACCACCTCGTTGACTTTATCGGCGTTTTTCAATGCGCCAAGCTGAACAACGTAGGCTTTACCGGTCGGTGCCGCGTCTTGTTTAGCCGGTGGTGGGGCTTCTGACGCTGCGGCCAGCTGCTCTGCCGCTTTATCCCGCTGCGGCTTCGGCTGCGGTTTCTCGACAGGCTTCGGTTTTTCAACAGCCTTAGGCTGCTCCACCGGAACCGGATCGATTTCGATGTTGTTATTCGCAGCCAGGCGAGAAGGGTCGAGCGACGGTGCGGCGGCATCGCCTGCACGCACCTCTTCTGCCGCACCCTCTGGCGGCTGAGCAGGCAGCGCCTGCGTTGCGGCTGGCAGCATGTCTGGCTCATCGCGATCGCCCGGTTTCGGCACCAGCGGAATGGCCGCAAACTCGTCCTGATAATGCTTTTTCTGCCCGTCGAGCAGTCCCGGAAGAATAATCACCCCGAGCGCGACCAGCACAATGGTTCCTGTTAAACGGTTCTGAAACTTACTCGCCACCGGTTCTCCCCGCGTCCATCACTTCCATGACATGTGCCACCGTGTGGAATGAACCACACACCAGCACGGTATCTTCTGGTTTAGCATCCGCCATCGCAGCATGCCAGGCCTGAGCCACGCTACTATAGATTGCGCCTGTGCCGAGATGTTCCGTCAACTGCTCAGCCGTCGCGCCACGCGGCCCCTCCAGAGGAGCACAATACCAGCTATCGACCACACTCTCCATGCAGGCCAGCGTCCCGCCGATATCTTTATCATGAAGCATACCGATAACCGCCAGCACGCGCCCGGTTTTTGGTAACGATTTGAGACGTCCTGCGAGATACGCCGCTGCGTGCGGGTTGTGGGCCACATCCAGAATCAGGCGCGGTGATTCGCTGACGATCTGGAAACGCCCGGGCAGAATGGCATTCTCAATGCCGTCGCGGATAGCCTGTTCGCTGACCGCCAATCCGCTGGCGCGCAGTGCCGCCAGCGCGGTGGCCGCGTTCGGCTGTGGCACCTGCGGTAACGGCAGATTGTCCAGCGCGCCCTGCGCATCGCTAAAGCGCCAGCCGTTGCCCTGAACCTCATAGTGCCAGTCCACGCCGCGGCGCAATAAATGAGCGCCCTTCTCTTTCGCCACGTCGGCGATGGTGTGCGGCATGTCCGGCTCGCCGACCACGGCTGGCTTATTCGCCCGGAAAATACCGGCCTTTTCACGGCCAATGCTTTCACGGTCTGGCCCCAGCCAGTCGGTATGATCCAATGCGATGCTGGTGACGACGGCGACATCCGCATCCACCATATTGGTGGCGTCAAGACGACCACCAAGGCCGACTTCCAGAATCACCACGTCCAGCTGCGCCTGTTTGAACAGCCACAGGGCCGACAAAGTGCCGTATTCAAAATAGGTTAATGAGATCTCACCGCGTGCGGCTTCAATTTCTGCAAACGACGCCGTATGCGCCGATTCCGGCAGTTCGCTGTTCTGCACGCGCACGCGCTCGGTGTAGCGCACCAGGTGTGGAGAGCTGTAAACGCCTACCTTGTAACCCGCCGCCATCAGGACGGATTCCAGCGTGCGGCAGGTTGTGCCTTTCCCGTTGGTGCCCGCGACGGTGAACACGAACGGGGCCGGTTTGAGCACATCAAGACGCGCGGCGACCTGGCTTACGCGTTCAAGCCCCATATCGATGGTTTTACTGTGCAGGTTTTCCAGATAAGAAAGCCACGCGGCCAGGGGCGACGTGGCTTGGGGAATGCTTTTATTTTCCATAATGCCCGGTTGTCATTAACAGATTAGAAAGCAAAAGGGCAGCGCCAACCGGCCCTGCCCTTTTCAGTTATCAGGCCTCGGGTTCCTGATCCGGTACGATCACGCCTTCGCGTGGCTCATCCGGGTTCGGCGC
This sequence comes from Enterobacter mori, assembly GCF_025244905.1. Taxonomy (NCBI): domain Bacteria; kingdom Pseudomonadati; phylum Pseudomonadota; class Gammaproteobacteria; order Enterobacterales; family Enterobacteriaceae; genus Enterobacter; species Enterobacter mori. The sequence goes on from NZ_CP104285.1 coordinate 3,280,857, forward strand.
GGGCAGATTCATCAGCTTCGCCAGAACGCTTGCCAGTTTCAGGCGCATTTCCGGGCGGCGAACGATCATGTCGATAGCGCCTTTCTCGATGAGGAACTCACTGCGCTGGAAGCCCGGCGGCAGTTTTTCACGTACGGTTTGTTCGATAACGCGAGGACCGGCAAAGCCAATCAGCGCTTTTGGCTCAGCGATGTTCAGGTCGCCCAGCATTGCGAAGCTTGCAGAGACGCCACCCATGGTTGGGTCGGTCAGTACAGAAATGTACGGCAGACCGCGCTCCTGCATTTTCGCCAGCGCTGCAGAGGTTTTCGCCATCTGCATCAGGGACATCAGCGCTTCCTGCATACGCGCACCACCTGAAGCGGAGAAGCAGATCAGCGGGCAGTTGTCTTCCAGCGCCTGCTCAACGGCACGCACGAAGCGCGCACCGACCACAGACCCCATTGAGCCGCCCATAAAGGCGAACTCAAACGCGGCGGCAACAACCGGCATCTCATGCAGGGTGCCTTTCATGACGATCAGCGCGTCTTTCTCGCCGGTCTCTTTCTGTGCAGAGGCCAGACGATCTTTGTATTTTTTGGAATCACGGAACTTCAGCACGTCTTTTGGCTCAAGTTCGCTGCCCAGCTCTACCAGAGAGCCTTCGTCCAGCAGGCTATGCAGGCGGTTGCGCGCCGACATACGCATGTGGTGGTCACATTTTGGACACACTTCAAGATTGCGTTCCAGCTCTGCACGATACAGAACCTGGCCGCAGCTATCACACTTCGTCCATACCCCTTCAGGAATGCTCGCTTTACGCGTTGGGGTAATGTTGCTTTTAATTCGTTCAATCCAGCTCATTGATAACCTTTCTGCCTGAACCTGGTCGTATGCCAGTTTTGCTATAAGAGGCGAATAATGCCATTTTTGCCTCCAACAGACCATGAATGTTGCACATTAAAACATAACAGCCCGAAACTTTGGATAAAAAAGTGGTCGAACCGCCAGCGTGCATTTACTTCGCTTGTTTAGCTGCCGCCCGTTTGTGGCGGATGATTTCGATAACACCCGGCAGCACAGAAAGCACAATAATCGCTACAATCAGCAACTTAAGGTTTTCCTGAACCACTGGCAGATCGCCAAACAGGTAGCCTGCGTAAGTAAAGAGCAGTACCCACAGCAGCGCACCGACAACGTTATACATCGCAAAATGACGATAGGACATATGCCCCATTCCTGCCACAAACGGTGCAAAGGTACGAACGATGGGGACAAAACGGGCAAGAATAATGGTTTTGCCGCCGTGACGCTCGTAAAAGGCATGCGTTTTATCTAAATAGCTGCGGCGGAAAATTTTTGAGTCCGGATTACTGAAGAGCCGTTCTCCGAACACCCGCCCAATCGTGTAGTTGACCGCATCACCGATAATCGCGGCGATGATCATCAACACTACCATTAAATGGACATTCAGGTCGTTGGTCGGCAGTGCAGATAACGCTCCGGCTACAAACAGCAGCGAATCCCCCGGCAGGAACGGCGTCACAACCAGACCCGTTTCACAGAACAGGATCAGGAACAGAATGGCATATACCCAGACGCCATACTGCGCGACCAGTTCCGCCAGGTGAACATCAATATGCAGAATGAAATCAATCAGAAAACGTATTACGTCCATATTGTCTAAGCCTTAATTGCACCTTTGTTTAGTCCGCTAAAAACAGCGGGCCCATTGGCGGTTTTGGCAGGTCAAACCGATCCGGATAATCCACCGAGACCAGATACAGCCCTTCCGCTTTCGCCGTTGCTGCCGCAAGCGTTCTGTCCTTCGCTGCCAGCAGTTCTGCAATCCAGCTCTCCGGCTGGTGTCCGGCACCCACTTCCATCAGGCTGCCAACAATATTCCGCACCATATGATGTACAAAGGCATTGGCTTTGATATCTACCACCACATACGCACCATAACGACTGACGTTAATGTGCATGACGTTACGCCACGGCGTACGGGACTGACACTGCACCGCACGAAACGACGTAAAGTCATTTTCTCCAATCAGACACTGCGCCGCACGCTGCATACGTTCTGCATCAAGCGGCTCATAAAAATGCGTCACGCCCTGACTTAACACTGCCGGACGCAGACGCTGGTTGTAGATGACGTAGCGGTAGCGTCGCGCAGTGGCGCTGAAACGCGCATGAAAATCATCCGGCACAGCTTTCACCCAACGCACAGCAATGTCACCAGGTAAATTCGCATTTACACCCAGCGTCCAGGCAGCATCCTTGCGCACGGCGGTGGTTTCAAAGTGCACCACCTGCCCTGTGCCGTGAACACCGGCGTCGGTTCGGCCTGCGCATAAGACGTTAATCGGCTCATTCGCTACCTGAGAAAGCGCTTTCTCCAGCTTTTCCTGAACACTGCGCACTTCGTTCTGACGCTGCCAGCCATAATATTTACTGCCATCGTATTCAATGCCGAGGGCAATTCTATGGACCGGCTTTTGTTCCACTTCTGACATCAGTACAGGTACTCCTGCACCAGCTTCTCGGCGATTTTGACCGCCATCAACGCGCCGCCAAAACGTACGTTATCGGCAACGGACCAGAACTGTACCTGCTCGGGCATGCCGTAATCGTTGCGCACGCAGCCAACGGAAAGATGCGCGCTACCGGTGGCATCGCCCACCTGGGTCGGGAATTCACTCTCTTCGGAAAGGACGATATCTTCACCGCGGCTAAACGCATCGCGCGCTTCTTCTGCCGCCAGCGGACGCAGGGCTTCAAAGCCAACCATCTGCGCGTGCCCGTAGAAGACCGGGGACTGCACAACGTTAGCAGAGATCATCAGCCCTTCATCCTGCAGCACTTTGCGCACTTCATCGACGATACGACGCTCTTCGCGCACGGAACCTTCACGATCCGGCAGCAGTGGCAGCATGTTGAATGCCAGCTGGCGACCAAAGAAATCGTCTTCGTCAATCGGAATACCGTTCAGCAGCTTCGCGCTCTGCCCGGCCAGCGCATCGACCGCTTTTTTACCGTTAGCGGAGGCCGACAGCAGGCTTGTCACATTAATACGAGACAGGCCACCGTCGTCGATCAGCGGTTTCAGGGCGGTCAGCAGCTGACTGGTCAGGCTGTTCGGCACCGCAATGACGTTACGGTTGCGGTAGTCAGCCAGCACAAACGGGTTCACGTCCGGCACCACCAGCGGCACATCCGGCTCCATTGAGAACAGGCCGCTGAGGTCGATCACCAGGCAGCCTGCGTTTGTCGCCTCTTCAATGTACGCCGCAGTCGCCTCAGCGCCCGCGGCGAAAAATGCCAGCTGCGCCTGCGTCCAGTCGAACGCTGCCGCATCCTGGACCATGACGGATTTACCGTTAAAACGCAGATGCTCACCTGCGCTGTCGGTACGCGCCAGCGCATAGATGTCGCCCACCGGGAACTGACGCTCAGCAAGGGTTTCGAGCAGGGCTTCGCCCACGGCACCCGTGGCACCTAAAATGGCAATGTTCCAGCCTTCAGACATGGTGGTTTACTCCAGAAATAAAAAAGCGTCCCTGTCGGAGTATCCGGCAGGGAGCATTAAGAAGACATTAATGTGCCGGATGATGAACGGCGTTAAACCCGAGTTTATGCAGCAGCGTCGCCGCCGTTGCGTCGTCGCAGATCACATACAGGGAAGACCACTCGCGGCGCTCAACATAGTTCTTACGCAGTTTATCAAACTCACCCGGCAAACCCGCTGATTTACGCAGCAGCGCATCATCGCGGCGCACATCATACACCAAATGCACCAGCCTTTTCAGCGTTGCCTGATCGAGCGGGCCATGCAGAGTGATGCGACCAAATTCAGGCGCGGGGAGTAAGGTATCCAGCGCTACCTGCTGTGGATGGCCGATAAAGGCGCTGTAGGCTTCAAACACCTGCGTCGTGCCGCGCGCTTTGCCTTCAAGCGTGTAGCCGGCGATATGCGCGGTTCCCACGTCCACCTTGTTGAGTAGCTCAACGTTGAGATCCGGCTCAGGTTCCCAGACGTCCAGCACCACGCTCAGATCTTGTCCCTCTGTCAGACATTTCAACAGTGCGGCGTTGTCCACGACCGGGCCACGGCAGGCATTTATCAGAATAGTGCCAGCCTTCAGACGGCGGATCAGCGTTTCATCGGCCAGATGAAGAGACTTATACGGCCCCTCTTTGAAAAGCGGCGTGTGGAAGGTGATCACATCACACTGTTCAACCAGCTCATCCAGCGAGCGGAAGTCGCCTTCATCGCCGTTGTCTTTGCGCGGCGGGTCGCATAGCAAGGTGCGGATCCCTAACGCTTCAAAACGCTTTTGCAGGCGACCACCCACGTTGCCCACGCCGACAATCCCCACGGTGCGGTCTTTCAGCGCAAAACCATCGCGCTCGGCCAGCATCAGCAGCGAGGAGAAAACGTATTCCACAACGGCAATGGCGTTACAGCCCGGCGCGGCAGAGAAGCCGATCCCCGCCTGCTTAAGCCACTTGTCATCCACATGATCGGTCCCTGCCGTTGCGGTCCCGACAAATTTCACCGTTTTGCCGGAGAGCAACGTCTCATTTACTTTGGTCACCGAGCGTACCATCAGGGCATCGGCATCATCCAGTTCGTTGACCGGAATCGGGCGACCAGGGACAGCCTTAACGTCGCCAAGGCGGCTAAACAGCTCGCGGGCGTAAGGCATATTTTCATCAACGAGGATTTTCACGTCTGAGTACCTGTTTGAGAGGAAGAAAACCTGCCAAGTGTGCCATAATCTCGCCGCCAGGCATATATGTCCGCCGGGTTAACGCTGAGTTTTGACTTTAAGGATTCCGACGATGCAGCCTATTTCAGGTACGCCGCCGCGCCCTCCGGGTGAAGGCCCCTTAACGCCGCCGAGTGTTGCAGGCGAACAGCCGCTCTCCACGCAACAGCGCACCGTGCTGGAGCGACTGATCACGCGCCTGATTGCGCTGACGTCGCAACAAAACGCGGAAGTCTGGGCCGGGGTGAAGCATGACCTGGGCGTGAAGAACGACGCACCGCTGCAGTCGCGCCACTTCCCTGCTGCCGAGCAGAACCTTAACCAGCGAATCAACGCCGCGCAGCAGCATCACACCACTCGCCAGATTGTGTCGCAACTGACCGAGCTACTGGGCCAGGGGAACAATCGCCAGGCGGTCAGTGATTTTATTCGCCAACAGTATGGCCAGACTGCCCTGAGCCAGCTCACGCCCGATCAGCTCAAAACCGTGTTGACGCTGCTGCAAACTAATCAGCTGTCGATTCCACAGCCTCAGCAGCGCCCGGCGACCGAGCGTCCGCTGCTGCCTGCCGAGCACAACACGCTCAAGCAGATGGTGACCAAACTGGCCGCCGCTACCGGCGAGTCGACAAAACTCATCTGGCAATCCATGCTGGAGCTGTCCGACGTGAAAAGCGGCGAGTTGATCCCGGCCAGACAGTTTACGCATCTGGTCACCTGGCTGCAGGCGCGCCAGACGCTCAGCACGCAAACTACCCCTACCCTGCACACGGTTCAGGCAGCATTGAAACAACCGCTCGAACCGCACGAGTTTGAGGCGGTTCGGGATTATGTCCAGCAGACCTGGCAGGCCACGCCACAAACGGTGCTGACCACCGCGCAGGTGCAGGATATATTGAATCAGATCTTTGTCCGTCGCGCCGAGCGCGAAGGCGGCATTCCTGAAGCACGGAACATTCAGCCGATTTACAGCCCGCTGTTTGCGCCAGTCGTCGAGACGTTCAGAACGCTCTCTGCGCGTCCGGGGTTGATGTTTATTGCGTTGCTGATTGCGCTGGCGATTTTCTGGCTGGTTGCTTAAAACTGCCGGGTGGCGGCTACGCCTTACCCGGCCTACGGTTCGTCCGGTTGTAGGCCCGGTAAGCGAAGCGCCACCGGGCATAAAACTACGATCTGCGAAACGCCACCAGCGTCACCACAATCCCCACTACCGCTGAAACGGCCCCGGCAAGAAATACCGACGGATAGCCAAAGGATGTCGCCAGCAGTCCCGCCAGCGGCGCAGTGACCCCGTAGGAGATATCCTGAAACGCGGCATACCCACCGAGCGCGGTGCCGCGCACCTGCGGGGCCACGCGTTTCACCACCTCAACGCCAAGCGCCGGGAAAATCAGCGAACAGCCGCAGCCGGTCAGCGCCGCCCCCAGCAGCGCAACGTAGGCATTGGGCGCCTGCCAGAGCAGCAGCAGACCCACGGTCTCAATGACCAGCGAGGCCACCGCCACCTTCACGCCGCCGAAGCGATCCGGCATCCAGCCAAAGAGCACGCGCATCAGCACAAACGCGCCGCCAAACGCGGTGAGCGTAAAGCCCGCCATCGCCCAGCCACGGCTCATAAAGTACAGGGAGACGAAGGTACCAATCACCGCAAAACCCACGCCCTGCAGCGCCAGGCCGAGACCCGGCTGCCAGATTTGGCCGACGACGCTCCACAGGGATGGGCGTTCGCCTTTATGGGCCGGGACTTTTCGCACTGAACCATTAAATGCCCACGCCAGCAGCGGCAGCACCATGGTGGTACACGCCAGTGCCGCAAAACCAAACTTGCTGTGGATCAGCAGTCCCAGCGGAGCACCTGCTGCCAGAGCACCGTAGATGGCCATCCCGTTCCACGACATGACCTTGCCCGAACGCGCAGGGCCAACCAGCCCCATCCCCCAGGTCAGGGTACCGGTCAGCAGTTGGCTTTCACCAAAGCCAAGGATTAAACGGCCCAGCACCAGCAGCGCAAATTTATACGCGGCGTCTACCGGCAGGAGCGCGGCCAGCAGCCATGCGCCGCCCGCCAGGCCGCAGGCAAACATGCCCTGTAACGCCGAGCGTTTTGCACCGTGCTGATCCGCCAGGCGTCCGGCGTAACCGCGGGTTAAAACCGTGGCTAAAAACTGAATGCCCACGGCAATGCCGACCAGGGTGTTGCCATAGCCCAGTTCCTGATGAACAAACAGCGGGATCACCGGCAGCGGCAGGCCAACGGTCATGTAAGTAAGAAATACCGCAAAAGCGATGCGGAACAGCGAGGTGTTCCCGGACGTGGCGTTTTTTTCTGAGGTTACGGCCGTCATGCATAACTCCGAATTCAGGCATAAAAAAGGGAGCCATCAGGCTCCCTTCTACTATACATTCAAACGCTTATGCTTTCAGCTTACGCATTACTAGCGTGGCGTTGGTGCCGCCGAAACCGAAGCTGTTGGACATAACGGTCGTCAGCGTCGCATCCGTTGGTTTGGTTACGATGTTCAGACCAGCAGCCTGCTCATCCAGCTCTTCCACGTTGATGCTTGGCGCGATAAAGCCGTGTTCGAGCATCAGCAGAGAGTAGATCGCTTCCTGCACGCCAGCCGCACCCAGAGAGTGACCGGTCATGGCTTTGGTTGCAGAGATCGCCGGGCTCTTATCCGCGAAGACTTCGCGGATCGCACCCAGCTCTTTCACGTCGCCTACTGGAGTAGACGTACCGTGGGAGTTCAGGTAGTCGATTGGGGTATCAACGCCGTGCATCGCCATCTTCATGCAGCGCACTGCGCCTTCGCCGGATGGAGCAACCATGTCTGCACCGTCGGAGGTTGCGCCATAGCCAACGATCTCAGCATAGATATGAGCGCCGCGAGCCAGAGCGTGTTCCAGCTCTTCAACCACAACCATACCGCCGCCGCCCGCGATAACGAAACCGTCGCGGTGTGCGTCATAGGTACGGGACGCTTTATCTGGCGTCTCGTTGTATTTGGTGGACAGTGCGCCCATCGCGTCGAACTCACAGGCCATTTCCCAGCCCAGCTCTTCGCCGCCGCCAGCAAATACGATGTCCTGTTTACCCAGCTGGATTTGCTCAACCGCGTTACCGATGCAGTGTGCGGAAGTCGCACAGGCGGAGCTGATGGAGTAGTTTACGCCGTGAATTTTGAACGGTGTTGCCAGGCAGGCAGAAACGGCTGAACCCATCGCCTTGGTCACAACGTACGGACCTACTGCTTTCAGGCCGCGTGGGCTGCGCATTGCGTCCGCACCGAATACCTGCGCTTTAGACGAACCACCGGAACCGGCAATCAGACCAACACGCGGGTTGTTCTGATAAACGTCTTCGCTCAGGCCAGCATCAGCAATCGCTTCCTGCATGGAAAGATAGGCGTAAATAGAGGCATCGTTCATGAAACGAACCACTTTACGGTCGATCAAACCGGTGGTGTCCAGTTTGACGTTACCCCATACGTGGCTACGCATTCCCGAATCTTTAAACTCTTCAGAGAAAGTGATCCCGGAGCGTCCTTCACGCAGAGATGCCAGGACTTCCTGCTGGTTATTACCGATGCTGGAAACGATGCCCAGGCCAGTAATCACTGCACGTTTCATTCAATACCTCTGTAAGTCGCACTATAGTAAGTTTCGAGTCGCACAATAGCGTACACTTGTACGCCGAACAAGTCCGATCAGACAATTTCTGAGGAAATTTGCACCGATGGGCTCACATCGTTAAGATCGTGCCACTGCCTGTCAGACGAGTAACTTACGTGAAACAAAACGCTATACAACCCGCCAACCTCGAATTCAACGCTGAGGGTACACCTGTTTCCCGAGATTTTGATGACGTCTATTTTTCTAATGATAACGGACTTGAAGAGACACGTTATGTTTTTCTCGACGGAAACCAGCTCGGCACCCGATTCCCCACGCATCCGCGCAGACTGTTCGTGGTGGCGGAAAGCGGATTCGGCACCGGGCTCAATTTTCTGACCCTCTGGCAGGCGTTTGATCAGTTTCACGCTGCCCACCCCGAGGCTACGCTCCAAAGATTACATTTCGTCAGTTTTGAAAAATTTCCGCTCACTTTGCACGATTTGCAGCTTGCACATCAGCGCTGGCCGGAACTGGCAACCTGGGCAGAGCAGCTTCAGGCGCAATGGCCACCGGCCGTGGGTGGCTGCCATCGTCTGATTCTGGACGGCGGACGCGTTACCCTGGATTTATGGCTGGGCGACATTAACGCGCTTACCGATCAGCTCGACGATTCGATGAATCAGAAAGTGGATGCCTGGTTTCTGGACGGTTTTGCCCCCGCCAAAAACCCGGATATGTGGAGTCAGCATCTGTTTAGCGCAATGGCGCGTCTGGCCCGCCCGGGCGCAACGCTCGCCACCTTCACCTCGGCAGGTTTTGTCCGCCGCGGGCTGCAGGAAGCGGGCTTTACCATGCGTAAAACCAAGGGGTTTGGCCGCAAGCGCGACATGCTGGTCGGGATGATGGAACAGACATTGACTGTCCCCGCTCAGGCACCGTGGTTTTCCCGTCGCGCCAGTGCAACACGTGAGGTGGCCCTCATTGGCGGCGGCATTGCCAGCGCCCTGCTCTCGCTCGCCCTTCTGCACCGTGGCTGGCAGGTCACGCTCTACTGCGCCGATGAAGCACCAGCGACGGGGGCCTCAGGCAACCGTCAGGGCGCGCTTTATCCTCTGTTGAGCGCGCACGACCCGGCGCTGTTCCAGTTTTTCCCGGCAGCATTTACGTTTGCTCGTCGTCTGTACGAACTTCTGCCTGTTGATTTTGACCATGACTGGTGCGGCGTGACGCAGCTCGGCTGGGATGAGAAAAGCCAGCAAAAAATCGCGCAAATGCTGTCCCTGGGCCTGCCTGAAGAAATCGCCCATGCGGTCACTGCGCAGCAGGTTGCTGAAACCGCGGGCGTCGACACCGGCTGCGGCGGCATACAGTATCCGCTCGGCGGCTGGCTGTGCCCGGCCGACCTGACGGCGGCGGCGATGACCCTGGCCCAGTCACGCGGGCTGACGGTGCACTATGCCCACACCGTGGAATCGCTTAGTCGGGCAGAATGCTGGAATCTGCGTTTTGCTGATGGCAAAGCGGCGCAGCACGCCAGCGTTGTGCTGGCAAACGGACATAACATCAGCCAGTTTATCCAGACAGAAACATTGCCGGTTTATCCGGTCGGTGGCCAGGTTAGCCATATCCCGACCACGCCCGAACTGAGCAAGTTGCGTCAGGTGCTGTGCTATGACGGCTATCTGACGCCGCAAAATCCGTCTAACGACCATCACTGCATCGGGGCGAGCTATCATCGTGGCGAAACGGAGATGCGCTACAGCGACGGAGATCAGCAGCAAAACCGTCAGCGCCTGATTGACTGTTTCCCGAATGCGGCGTGGGCGAAAGAGGTGGACGTCAGCGAGGGAGAAGCCCGCTGCGGCGTGCGCTGCGCCACGCGTGACCACCTGCCGATGGCGGGGAGCGTGCCTGACTATGAGGCAACGCTTGCGGCCTATCAGGATCTGGCTGAAAACCGGGACACGGCGATAAGCGCACCGGTGTATCCGGAGCTGTTTATGCTCGGTGGGCTGGGTTCGAGGGGGTTGTGCTCCGCGCCATTGCTGGCTGAGGTGCTGGCTGCCCAGATGAGCGATGAGCCGCTTCCGCTGGACAGGATTACGCTTGCGGGGCTCAACCCGAATCGATTGTGGGTACGGAAACTGCTGAAGGGCAAGAAGGTTAAGTAGGGCGCGGTCAAGTCCCCTCACCCTGACCCTCTCCCCAAAGGGGAGAGGGAAGAGAAGGCGGCGGCTTAGCGTTTAGCCTGCTGGAACAGATTGTCCCACATGCCCAACACCAGAGACTGGTCGCGCGGAGAGAGTTCCCCGGCCTGAATGGCTTTTTCCAGGCTGCGAGTGACTTCAGCGTGAACAGCATCAGCAGAGTGATCGTCACCTGCCTCCAGCTCGGCTACCGCCAGTGTCAGGTGACCACGCAGATAACCGCTGGCGAACAGCTCATCATCACTGGCGTGTTCCACCATGTCATCAATTAACGCCAGAATGCGTGATTCAAATTCTGCGATCATCTTCTTTCCTCTGTTAAATATCTTCCGGCCACGGGAAGCATTCCGCCGTGATTTCCGGCGTGTGGTAATAATCCTGTAACGCCTTGATAAAACGCGCCGGACGTTCCGGGATGCCTTTTTCAAGGTATTCCATCACCTGCGCATGCACGCGGCGCTGGAAGACAATACGGTCTGGCTCGAAGCCGCCTTCAAGGTTGTCACAGCTGACGTTAAACGGATAACCCGCCGCCACGCAAAACAGCCAGTCAAACGCCTGCGGTTTCACTTCCACATCTTCGAACTGGCCCTGGGTTGCGGCGTCACGCCCGTCCGGGCAGTACCAGTAACCAAAGTCCACGAGCTCGCGACGCGCTTTCCCCGCGATGCACCAGTGCGAAATTTCGTGTAACGCGCTGGCATAATAACCGTGCGCAAAGACGATGCGGTTATACGGAACCTCAGCATCTGCAGGAAGATAGATCGGTTCGTCGTCGCCTTTAATCAGACGGGTATTAAAATCATCAGCAAAACAGCCATCAAAAATCTCAATCAGCTGTTCGTATTTATGCGTACTGTTCATTAGTTCATCCCCAACCAGGTGAGGATCTCCTGTCCATGGCTGTCATAAAGAAGTTTGGCACTCATCACCGCCGAGACCACAACAATCATCGGACGGATCAGCTTTTGTCCCTTGCTTAATACCAGACGCGAGCCCGCGCGCGCGCCCAAAAACTGCCCCGCCATCATCACGAACCCGGTTGCCCAGATAACCTTACCGCCGATAATAAACAGCAGCAGACCACCGAGATTAGAGGTCGCATTCAGCACTTTAGCGTGAGCGGTAGACTTGGCGAGGTTAAATCCGGCCAGCGTCACGAACGCCAGCGCGTAAAACGAGCCTGCACCCGGGCCAAAGAAACCGTCGTAAAAACCGACGCAGCCCCCGGCAATGAGCGCAAACGGCAGGCCGTGCAGTCGACGCTGCCGATCTTCTTCACCCAACTTTGGCATCAGCAAAAAGTACAGCCCGATGCAGATAACCAGGATCGGCAGGATCTGGCGCAAAATATCCGACTGCACGTGCTGAACCAGCAGCGCGCCCGACGTGGAACCGATAAAGGTCATCAGGATATTGAGCTTCTGGTCGGCCAGGCTCACCACCTTGCGGCGGATAAAATAGAGCGACGCCGAGAGCGAGCCGCCGCAGGCCTGCAGCTTATTGGTGGCAAGCGCCTGCGCCGGGCTCATGCCTGCCGCCAGCAGCGCCGGAACCGTCAGTAAACCGCCCCCACCCGCCAGCGCATCGATAAACCCGGCGAGCATCGCAACAAAAAAGAGCACCGCCAGCAGCAGCGGTGACACCATAAACAGATCGACGAAATTATCCATTAAAGTACATGCTCATCCAGTAGCGCCTGGCAGGAAGGCGGCAACGGAGGCGGTGTCTTCTTCTCAGGCTTAGTGGTTCCAGGCTTCGCCGGTTCAAACCAGCTTTGCAGTTCATAACCACAACCATCGCCAGGCGGTGGAAGCGGCTGATCTTCACATTCAAGGCTGTTCGCCGGGCAGCGCAGACGAACGTGCATATGCGCGCGGTGCTGGAACCACGGGCGTACTTTGCGCAGCCAGTCGCGATCGGTTCCCGCATCAAGGCAGAGCTGCTGCTTGATGGCCGGGTTAACGAAAATCCGCGTGACGTCGTTATCTTCTGCCGCCAGCTTGATCATGCTGGAGACATCCTGCGTCCACAGGGAGGGCACGACGCGCTTACCGTCGCTCGCGACCAAATCCAGCGCCTGCGGTTTCAGCAGCTGCGAAGACGTCCAGCGCGTTTTCGGCAGTTGCAGGAAGATATCGACATCCAGTCCGGTTTGGTGGCTGGCGTGACCGCCGTTGAAGCGGCCCCCGGCAGGCATCCCCATATCGCCAATCAGCATCGTGCCCAGCCCCAGGTTATGCACCTGATTACCAAGGCGCTGTATAAACAGCACCAGATCCGGATGACCGAAATAGCGGCGCTGATCGGTACGCATCACCTGGTAGGTGTCCGACTGCAGCGGAAGTTCCTGCGCGCCCACGATGCAGCCGTTAGAGAAGGCACCAATGGACTGCGCACTCCCCGCCACCGGGTGGGTGATTTTTTGCCACGGCGTGGCGGCCATAGAGGCTCCACTGGCGAGCAGCGCCAGCAGAGCAATTGCGGTTTTTTTCATGTTTACCAGCGTGGAATGGTGGTCGTCACATCCGCGTTCTGCGCGCGCTGGCGCAGGAAGTGATCCATCAGCACGATCGCCAGCATCGCTTCTGCGATCGGCACCGCGCGGATCCCCACGCACGGATCGTGACGTCCTTTGGTGATCATCTCAACTTCTTCACCAGAGCGATTTATCGTGTGCCCCGGCACGGTAATGCTGGAAGTCGGCTTCAGCGCGATATTAGCAATAATCTGCTGCCCGCTGCTGATACCGCCCAGAATGCCGCCCGCATGATTGCTCTGGAAGCCCGCCTTCGTGATTTCGTCGCGGTTCTGGCTGCCGCGAAGCTGAACCACGTCAAAACCGTCGCCAATCTCGACGCCCTTCACCGCGTTGATGCTCATCAGCGCGTGGGCGATGTCGGCGTCGAGACGGTCGAATACCGGCTCGCCCCAGCCAGCTGGAACGCCGTCAGCCACCACGGTGACTTTCGCACCAATGGAGTCGCCCTCTTTTTTCAGGCCGCGCATCAGTTCGTCCAGCGCTTCAAGCTTGTCTGCATCCGCGCAAAAGAACGGGTTTTGCTCGACCTGGTCCCAGTCTTTGATCGCCAGCGGAATGTCGCCCATCTGGGTCAGACAGCCGCGGATAACGATGCCAAATTTCTGCTGCAGGTATTTCTTGGCAATCGCCCCTGCCGCCACGCGCATCGCGGTTTCACGCGCGGAAGAGCGCCCGCCGCCGCGATAGTCGCGGAAGCCATACTTTTGTTCGTAGGTGTAGTCGGCGTGGCCCGGACGGAAAACGTCTTTGATGGCGCCGTAATCCTGGGAGCGTTGATCGGTATTTTCGATCAGCAGGCCAATGCTGGTCCCGGTGGTGCGCCCTTCAAAGACGCCGGAAAGAATTTTGACCTGGTCCGGCTCGCGACGCTGCGTGGTGTAGCGAGAGGTGCCCGGACGTCGACGGTCGAGGTCGTGCTGTAAATCTGCTTCGGTCAATTCGATGCCGGGCGGTACGCCGTCGACAATGCAACCGAGCGCCAACCCGTGCGACTCCCCAAAGGTGGTCACGCGGAATATCTGTCCAATACTGTTTCCTGCCATCACGGCTCCGATGTTGTTGTTTGTGTTTGAGCGTTGTGAAACGGGCCGAAGCCCGCTGGATTAATCTTTATAGATGCTGAAGTGTTCGCGCGCGTCGAGCAGTTGCGCTTTGGTCAGCATAAAGACGCCGTCACCGCCGTTGTCGAACTCAAGCCAGGTGAACGGCACATCCGGGTACTGCTCTATCAGATGTACCATGCTGTTGCCCACTTCACAAATCAGAACGCCGTTGTCGGTCAGGTAATCCGGCGCGCAGGCCAAAATGCGGCGGGTCAGCTTCAGGCCGTCGGAGCCTGATGCCAGGCCCAGCTCCGGCTCATGGCGATATTCGTTTGGCAGATCGGACATGTCTTCCGCATCGACGTACGGCGGGTTAGTGACGATCAGATCGTACTGCAGCGTCGGCAGGTCGCGGAACAGGTCAGAGCGAATTGGCGTAACGTGATGGATCAGGCCGTGCTCTTCAATGTTGTGCTCGGTCACGGCCAGCGCGTCGGTGGAGATATCAACCGCGTCCACTTCCGCTTCCGGGAAGGCGTAAGCGCAGGCAATGGCGATACAGCCGCTGCCGGTACACATATCCAGAATGTGCTGAGGCTGATGGTTAATCAGGCCTTCAAAGTGATTATTAATCAGCTCGCCAATCGGCGAGCGCGGCACCAGCACACGTTCATCAACATAGAACTCGTGGCCGCAGAACCAGGCTTTGTTGGTCAGGTAGGCGACCGGAATACGCTCGTTCACGCGGCGGATCACGCGCTCAACGATACGGTGTTTTTCGCTGGAGGTCAGGCGCGCGGTGCGCATGTCTTCCGGAATATCCAGCGGCAGGTAGAGGGACGGTAGCACTAACTGAACGGCCTCATCCCACGGGTTATCGGTACCGTGACCGTACCAGATATTGGCGGCGCTGAAGCGGCTAACCGACCAGCGCAACATGTCCTGTATGGTATGCAGCTCGTTTACTGCTTCATCGACAAAAATTTTATCCACTCTTTCCTCCAGGGCATGCTCGCATAATTTTCGGCGGCTAGTTTGCCATGAAGACGGCGATAAATCAGCAATGACGCGTACCGCTTGAGGTTAAAAAATGCGTTTAGTCGGGTACACTATCGGAAATACGAGATGAGAATGCCAAATGAAAAAGAAAACATCGCTCAGCGAGGAGGATCAGACACTCTTCCGCCAGCTGATGACCGGGACGCGTAAAATCACGCAGGACACCATCGTTCATCGTCCTCAGCGCAAAAAAATCAGCGAAGTGCCGGTCAAACGGCTGCTCCAGGAGCAGGCCGATAACAGCCACTATTTTTCAGATGAATTTCAGCCGCTGCTCAACACGCAGGGGGCTGTGAAGTACGTACGTGAAGACGTCAGCCATTTTGAGCTGAAAAAGTTACGCCGTGGGGACTATTCACCGGAGCTGTTTCTCGATCTGCACGGGTTAACGCAGATGCAGGCGAAACAGGAGCTGGGGGCGTTGATTGCGGCATGTCGTCGCGAACACGTTTTTTGCGCCTGCGTGATGCACGGCCACGGCAAACATATTCTCAAGCAACAGACGCCGCTGTGGCTGGCTCAGCATCCACACGTAATGGCGTTTCATCAGGCACCCAAAGAGTACGGCGGAGATGCCGCATTGCTGGTGTTGATTGAAGTCGAGGAATGGCTGCCACCAGAATTACCCTGACAGGATGGCGGGAAGCACATGCCACCCCGCCATATCGCACGTCACGTCAGATCGCTTTTGCCATCTTCAGGTTGCACGGACTCATTTGCCAGTTAAAGACACCTTTGCCGGTTTCGTCGAGGGTGACGTTGGCAATGGCGGAGGTCGTGAACATAGGCGGCGTTTCGCCAGGGCACAGCTCAGATACCAGATAGCCGACCAGCGGCAGGTGGGAAATGACCAGTGCGGAAGCGACACCTTCATTGCACAGCGCCTGCAGATAGGCACTCACAAGACCTACATCGCCGCATGGGGTGAGTTCAGGGAGAACATCCACACTGGAAGGCAGGTTCATACACTCCCCTACCACGTCCAGCGTCTGTTCTGCACGCAGGAACGGACTCACCAGAACGCGTTCAATGTCCACTTTTTGACCGTTAAGCCAGGTCGCCATCAGACGAGATTCGTCGCAGCCACAGACTGTCAGAGGACGTACTGAGTCACTGGCGGCATCGAGTGCCGCGTCGCCGTGACGCATGATAAAAACTTGCATATTGCACCGCTTTTGTTAACCAGAATCACCGGCGTTGACTACCCGCGATTAAAGCTGGGAGGTAGAAAACCCGATGGCCGGGCATTGTGCCTGATCCATTCGGTGAATGAAACGCTGTTTTTTACCTCAATGGCGTAAGTATAGTCAATCTCTGTTTACAAATTCGCCAAAACAGGTCTCCTCACCGAAGGATTTACCCTTCTTTGACCTCAGCTTACGAGGACAGTTTCCCTTGCAGGCCAAAATGTCTGGCCCCGTTCCGCCATCTGCAATAATTCGTCACAGGGTGTAAACCGTGGACCATATTGCGAAGCCAGACGTTGCAGAATTGCAACCACTTCACCCGCCCCGAGGGTGTCCATATACCGGAACGGGCCGCCAAGGAACGGCGGGAAACCAATACCAAATACGGCACCGATGTCACCATCGCGTGCGCTTTTGATCACCTGTTCGCCGAAACAGCGCGCCGCTTCGTTGAGCATCATCATCAGACAACGCTCAGCACACTGCGCTGACGACAGTTTTCCCTGACCGGTAACAGAAATAAGCCCATAAACAGCAGGGTCGACCTGTTTCTTGCTTTTACGCCCTTTTGCCCCGTAAAGATAGAAACCGCGTTCATTTTTTCTGCCTTTGCGATCGTCCTTCAAAATTGCAGAAACAATGTTTGCAGGGGGGCTAAAACGGTCCCCGTAAGCCGCTTCCAGTACAGGTATAATTTTAGTGCCGGTATCTATTCCTACCTCATCCAAAAGTTGGATTGGGCCGACAGGGAAACCAAACTTCACCAGTGCCTCATCGACGTGCTCAATCTTCTCCCCTTCCGTCAGCAATCGCATTGCTTCATTAATGTAGGGAGCCAGAATGCGATTGACATAGAAGCCTGCTTTATCTGCCACGACAATCGGCGTTTTGCCCTGCTTTTTGGCGAGCTTGACCACCGTGGCGACCGTTTGCGGGCTGGTGGTCGCGTGTGGAATAACTTCCACCAGCGGCATTTTTTCGACCGGGCTAAAGAAGTGCAGCCCAATCACCTGCTCCGGTCGTGAGGCTTTCGCCGCGATGTCGCCAATCGGCAATGACGAGGTGTTTGAAGCAAAGATCGTATGCGGGCCGCAATGCTGTTCAACGTCTGCCACCATCTGCTGCTTGAGCGCCAGATCTTCAAACACGGCTTCTATCACCAGATCGCGATGCGTAAAACCGCGGTAGTCCGTGGTGCCAGTGATCATCGCGAGTATTTTATCGCGCTCGCTTGCCTTGATATGGCGGCGTTTAACCTTCTGATCAAGGTTCTGCCAGCTGTACTGTAGGGCGTGGTTGATTCCCTTAGGATTAATGTCTTTGATACGCACCGGCAATTTTCCTTTGCTGGCAGTGACGAACGCAATTCCACCGCCCATCAGCCCGCCCCCCAGCACGCCAACGGCACGCAGCGGCGCAGGTTCAGCATCGCTTCCCGGATCTTTTTTGACGTCAGTGCTGGCAAAGAAGATGCTGCGCAGCGCCTGAGACTGCGGCGTCATCGCCAGTTCACCAAAGGCTTTTGCTTCGGCGGCATAACCGCTGCTGCTGCCCTGTGACAAGCCGGCTTCAATGACCTCAAGAATGCGCTTCGCCGCCGGGTAGTTGCCTTTGGTTTTTTGCTCGGTCTTTTTGCTTACCATGTTGAACAGGAGCGCGCGCCCCAGTGGCCCTGCCAGCACGCGCTCACGCACAGGAAGAGGGCGTTTTGCCTGACGCCCTTTCAACGCCAGCTCAACGGCGGCCTCCAGCAAAATCGAGTGGGGAACCACTTCATCGACCAGTCCCACTTTCAGCGCCTGACGGGCGCGAAGCTGCTTGCCGGTTAAGATCATCTCCAGCGCGGTACTCACCCCCACCAGTCGCGGTAAACGCTGCGTTCCACCCGATCCCGGTAACAGGCCTAACTGCACTTCCGGCAGGCCCAACACCGTTTTTGCATCATCGGTACAAATGCGGCTATGGCAGGCCAGCGCCAGCTCTAAACCGCCTCCAAGACAGGCTCCGTGAATGGCGGCGATAACCGGGATCGACAGCGCATGGATCTCGGCCATCACCTGCTGTCCCTGACGCGCCAGATCTTCGGCTTCCTGAGCGCTTTGCGCACGGGCGATCATGTTGATATCCGCCCCGGCGATAAAGTTGTCCGGCTTGGCCGAAATAAAGACCAGACCGCGAATCGCTTTGTTTTCGCGGATCTGCTTAAGCATGGTGCGAACCTGAGTGCCGAATTCAGCCTTCAGGGTATTCATCTTTTCATCAGGCACATCAATAGTGATAACCGCGACGTTATCGAGGCGAACCGTAAGATTGAATGCAGAGGGCATGTCCATTATTCCGCCTCCAGAACCATTGCTGCACCAAGGCCACCCGCCGCGCAGGCGGTGACCAGGCCAAACCCGCCGCCACGGCGACGGAGTTCATGTAATGTTTGGGTGATCATACGCGCGCCCGTGGCCGCAAACGGATGACCGTAGGCAATGGAGCCACCCAGTACGTTAAACTTGCTCTGATCCACTTCGCCGGTGGCGTGCGCGCGGCCCAGTACATCGCGCGCGAAACGCTCGCTTGCCAGCAGCTGGATGTTTGCCAAGGTTTGTGCGGCAAAGGCTTCGTGCATGTCAATGAGCGTTAAATCAGCGAGGGTGAGACCAGCTCGTTCGAGGGCCAGCGGCGTGGACCACGCCGGACCTAATAGCATGTCCTGCCAGACATCAATCGCCGTGAACGCATAGCTGCGCAAATACCCCAGCGGTTTAATGCCCAGCTCTTTCGCGCGGGACTCCGTCATCAGGATCACTGCTGCAGCACCATCGGTCAGCGGCGTACTGTTTGCCGCCGTCACGGTGCCATGCTTGCGGTCAAACGCCGGACGCAGTTTTGCGTAATCCGCCAGCGTCGAGGTGCCACGGATATTATTATCTTCTGCCAGAGGCTCTCGATAGGGGGGAATATAGGCGGTCATGACCTCGTCGGCCAGCTTCCCTTCCGACCAGGCCTTCGCAGCGAGCTGGTGCGAACGATGCGCCAGGGCATCCTGCTGTTCGCGGGTAATGCCGTAGGTTTTCGCCATCTGCTCAGCGGTGTCGCCCATGCGCAGGCCGGTTGAATATTCAGCGACCGCGGGTGGAACAGGCATCAGGTCGCGCAGGCGTAAACGCGAGAAGAGTTTAAGTTTCTGGCTGGTAGTGCGGGCCTTGTTGGCATCCACGAGCATGCGTGCCAGCTTTTTGCTTACCCCAATCGGCAGCACTGAAGAGGAGTCCGCCCCGCCCGCGATACCCGCGCGAATCGTCCCCGCCATCAGGCTTTCGGCCACGTTAGCCACCGCCTGAAAACTGGTCGCGCACGCGCGGCTGACGCTATAGGCATCGGTATGCACATTCATTCCCGTACCGAGAACAATTTCACGTGCAATATTGGGGGCTTCAGGCATCTGCACGACCTGACCGAAGACCAGCTGTTCGATGACCTCAGGCGGAATTTCGCTGCGAGCCAGCATCTCGCCTACGACCATTTTTCCCAGATCGACGGCCGGTATACCATGAAAGGCGGTTGCCTGACGCGCAAACGGCGTTCGCAACCCGCTTACAATGGCAATGCGATCACCTTGTCGGGTGATAAGCGGTAATGCCTGACTCATAACATTCCCCTGTAAAAAACTTTACACAAATATAAAGTGGTCTGACCTGATAACAGTCTTAACCATTTTTTTACATTCAGCCAATCGGGGAAGCATAAAAATGCGAGCTAAAACACAGAGAAGAAAAAGAAAATGCCCCTGCATGGCAGAGGCATTTGTGCGGTATGTTGCCGGGTGGCGGCGTTGTCTGACCCGGCCTACATGATCGTAGGCCCGTGCAAGCGAAGCGCCGCCGGGCAAAAAGGATTAACGCAGGCCCAGCTGGAAAATCAGCGTTTCAGCTTCACACGCAAAAACAAAGTCGATGTCCAGCTTCACGCCACCTTCCACTTCGGTAAAGGTCGACTTGATTTCGCAAGGATCGGATTCTACTTCACGCGCACGCTGACTCAGCGCGGCCAGGGTTTCTTCCGCTTCGGCACGGCTAGTGAATACACGGCTGTAAGACGCGGTGCAATCGGTGTTGTCCATGATGGTGCCAACATCCATACAGCAGCAAACCGGGGTTTCATCAGCACTGCATTTACTCATAGCTCAATTTCCTCTGTATTCGCGCAAAGCGCGAGATAAACACGATGCTGATATTTTACGCCCCGGCGTTGGCTCTCTCCAGCCGTTAATGACGCAAAATCGGATAAGTGAGCAATATCACACTAAAAAATGATCTAAAACAAAAATCACCCTTTCGGGTGAGTCTCGCTGGTCACAATTTTGCCAACCAGATCTCGTTTCAAGAAACATGTTTGAAAATATTAATAAACAAACTTGCAACATCTTAGCTGGTCAGACCTATACTCACGCCACTGGTCTGATTTGTATGTCATACCTCAGACCCTACACTTCGCGCTCCTGTTACGGTATGTAACAATTATTGAATAAAAATAACTCAATGAGGTTATGGTCATGAGCCAGAAAACCCTGTTCAAAAAGACTGCGCTGGCAGTCGCAGTGGCAATCGTCTCAACATCCGCCTGGTCAGCGGGCTTCCAGTTAAACGAATTTTCTTCCTCTGGCCTTGGCCGTGCGTATTCCGGGGAAGGCGCTATTGCTGATGACGCAGGTAACGCAAGTCGTAACCCTGCGCTGATCATGATGTTCGATCGCCCGACCTTCTCTGCCGGTGCTGTTTACATCGATCCTGATGTCAATATTTCTGGCAAGTCTCCTTTCACCGGCGCGAGCCTGAAAGCGGATAACATTGCGCCGACCGCGTGGGTTCCCAACCTGCACTTCGTTGCGCCGATTAACGAACAATTTGGTTGGGGGGCGTCAGTTACCTCTAACTATGGTCTGGCAACCGAGTTCAATAACGATTACCCGGCCGGGGAATACGGCGGTAAAACCGACCTGACCACGCTTAACCTCAACCTGAGCGGTGCTTATCGTCTGAACGAGAGCTGGAGCTTTGGTCTGGGCTTTAATGCCGTCTACGCTGATGCGAAAATCGAGCGTTATTCCGGTGAACAAACTGCCGCCCTGCCGAAAAACAGCAATAAGATCGCCAGTCTGAAAGGTGATGAATGGGGCTACGGCTGGAACGCGGGTATTCTGTATGAGCTGGACAAAAATAACCGCTGGGGTCTGACCTATCGCTCCGAAGTCAAAATTGATTTCGATGGCGATTACAAAAGCGGCATCCTGAGCCCTGTAAACGGCATGGTTCCGGGTGCAGGCACCACCATTCCGTGGGGCACATCAAACCAGACCGTACCGGGTTCACTGTCACTGCATCTGCCAGAAATGTGGGAAGTTTCCGGTTACAACCGCGTCGCACCTCAATGGGCGATTCACTATAGCCTGGCGTACACCAGCTGGAGTCAGTTCGAGGAGTTGAAAGCGACCGGCAGCAATGGTCAGACGCTGTTCTATTAGTACGAAAGTTTCCACGACGCATACCGTATTGCGCTGGGTACAACCTACTATATGGACGACAACTGGACGTTCCGTACCGGTATCGCGTTTGATGACAGCCCGGTGCCGGCTGATAAGCGTTCCATCTCTATTCCGGATCAGGACCGCTTCTGGTTGAGTGCGGGCGCGACATATGCGTTCAACGAAAATGCGTCAATCGACGCTGGCGTCTCGTATATGCACGGTCAGAAAGTCACGTTCCAGGAAGGCCCTTACGAGTTTACCTCTGAGGGTAAAGCCTGGCTGTTCGGGACCAACTTCAACTACGCGTTCTAATCGCGCAGGGATCAAAAAAGGTGAGCGTTGCTCACCTTTTTTATTTATTCCGAGTCGATATCTTTAAGTTCGTTCTCGATGGCTTTCGCATTCGGATTGTCTTCCGGCTTCAGCTTGCCACCGTTGGCAATGAAGTCATGGTTCTGGAAGTACGCCTCACGCACCATGATGTACGGGTCAGAAGACTGGCGCAGCAGACCGTCAGAGTCCAGCAGTTGCGCACGTGTTTCAATCCCTTCCACCGTCCACTTACCAATCGACAGCGGCCAGGTCAGCCATGACAGCACCGGATACAGCGTATCCACCATATCGCCGCCATCATCACGCACCGTGAAACTGCCATAGAACGGCAGATGCACATACGGACCATAACCTACACCGTAATGCCCCAGCGTGCTGCCGAAACGGTGCGGCTGTTCACGCTGCAGTTTTGTGTTTGCCATGCCAGCGACATCAATGAAGCCGCCCATACCCAGCAGGGAGTTCAGGAAGAAGCGCGTAAAGTGCACCATCCCCTGATACGGGTCACCTTGCAGGAAATAGTTCACCATTACCGCAGGCTCTTCCAGGTTGCTGGTGAAATTGCTTAATCCATTACGCGCAGGTTGCGGAACATAATCGCGCCATGCCACCGCTACCGGGCGAACCACATACGGATCCAGCACGTTATAGTTGAAGCTGTACATCGAGCGGTTAAATCCTTCAAGAGGATCGGAGCGTCCCGTCTGCTCCCCGGAGCTGGCGCAGCCCACAAGCATCGTCGCGCCCAGCGCAAGCGCCGACAGCCGAAGTTTCATAATTATCTCCCTGTTCAGTATGGCTATCGTTGATTGCCATCCGTAACGGAGCATCTGGCGCTCCGTATGAAAACGTGCAAGTGATTGTAACAGCACGTTTCCCGATGTCTATGAGCACAATTACGGGCAGTAACCACCGTCACTCTGATCTCAGCATAGCCTGGCTTTAGGAATTCGTTTCGCTGGCAATTTTATAATGTCTTTGAAAGAGATGTATCACCTTTGTTGCCATTGCCACCAATTTAAGAGCATCCCCACAGGCATCACGATAAAAGCCGCTACGCTTTAAAGAAAGTTCATCCTCAAGGAGCGGTTATGAAAGACGTGGGCGAAGAAAAAATTGGTGAAAGCAATGAGGATCTTGAAATTGAGAGTGAGGAAAAAGAGCGTGGCCAGAAGATAGAGATTGATGAAGATCGCCTGCCATCCCGTGCGATGGCGATCCACGAACACATACGCCAGGATGGCGAAAAGGAGATGGAACGCGATGCCATGGCCCTGTTCTGGTCGGCGATTGCTGCCGGTCTCTCGATGGGGGCGTCGCTACTGGCCAAAGGAATATTTCATGTCCAGCTGGAGGGGGTGCCCGGTGGCTTTTTACTGGAGAATCTTGGCTACACCTTCGGCTTTATCATCGTCATCATGGCGCGCCAGCAGCTCTTTACTGAAAACACCGTCACTGCCGTGCTGCCGGTGATGCAAAACCCTACCCTGGGCAATTTCGGCTTGCTGATGCGGCTCTGGAGCGTGGTATTGCTTGGGAATATCATTGGTACAGGCATCGCAGCCTGGGCCTTTGAGTATATGCCGATATTTGATGAACCCACCCGGGATGCGTTTGTAAAAATTGGCATGGATGTGATGAAAAACACGCCCTTAGAGATGTTCTCTAATGCGATTATCTCCGGCTGGATCATCGCCACTATGGTGTGGATGTTCCCTTCGGCAGGCAGCGCAAAGATTGTAGTGATCATCCTGATGACCTGGCTTATTGCGCTCGCCGATACCACGCACATCGTGGTGGGTACCGTTGAAATTCTCTATCTGGTCTTTAATGGTACGCTTCACTGGAGCGATTTTTTCTGGCCGTTCGCCCTGCCAACGCTGGCCGGTAATATTTGCGGCGGGACCTTTATCTTCGCGCTGTTGAGCCATGCGCAAATCCGCAATGATATGTCGAACAAGCGTAAGGCCGAGCTCAAGGCACAGGAAGATAATGAAAAATCGGCAAAAAAATCGGCCTGAATGGTGACTCTTTGAGCAGTCAGGCGGCAATGCGCTTAACGCAAAGTGTAATTAACGTTATACTCGTGCCGCCTCGTCCCCTTAGTTAAATGGATATAACGAGCCCCTCCTAAGGGCTAGTTGCAGGTTCGATTCCTGCAGGGGACACTTCCTGAACTGCTCACGTGCTTTTCCCCGTCCCATGCCACTTCTCCGAGACTCGTCGCTATAACAATCGTAAAATCAACGGTCTGCCAAAGTGTCGCTTTTTTAATCAAAAACGAGTAATAGCACAAATCGTATAACGGTGCTACATTATGCCGCCCATCCAATGTCAGCAATGGCCAGGTAACGCCGTAAAGATCGGTAAAGCCTGCAACCATGACCTTGTACTACGGTCTAATAGGCACGTGGTATCGCAATATGCGCTACTTTCACCGGCTTTACATAGGTTCCTCTATTTTGTCTCAATCCAAATTCAAACGCGCGTTTTTGCACCCGCGTTACTGGTTTACATGGTTTGGTCTTGGCGTACTTTGGTTGCTGGTACAACTTCCTTATCCGGTGATTCGCATACTAGGCTCCAGACTCGGCAGCGCATCGCGCTATTTCCTTAAACGTCGCGAGTCTATCGCACGTAAAAATCTTGAACTTTGCTTTCCGCATTACAATGCGCAGCAGCGCGAAAAGCTGATCGCTGAAAACTTTAAATCTATCGGCATGGCATTGCTGGAAACCGGTATGGCCTGGTTCTGGTCTGATGAACGCGTGCGTAAATGGTTTGATGTAGAAGGTCTGGATAACCTGAAACGTGCCCAGACGCAGAATCGGGGCGTGATGGTCGTCGGGGTTCACTTTATGTCCCTCGAACTCGGCGGTCGCGTGATGGGTCTTTGCCAGCCGATGATGGCAACCTACCGCCCGCACAACAGCGCGCTGATGGAGTGGGTTCAGACTCGCGGTCGTATGCGCTCGAACAAGGCGATGATCAGCCGTAACAATCTGCGCGGCATGGTCGGTGCGCTGAAAAAAGGTGAGGCCGTCTGGTTTGCACCCGATCAGGATTATGGCCGTAAAGGCAGTAGCTTCGCGCCTTTCTTCGCGGTTAAAGACGTTGCCACGACCAATGGCACCTTTGTGATTTCACGCCTTTCTGCTGCCGCCATGCTGACCGTAACGATGGTCAGAAAAGCGGATAAATCAGGTTATCGCTTGCACATCTCCCCCGAAATGGCCAACTACCCGGAAAATGAGTGTGAAGCCGCGACCTTTATCAACAAGGTTATCGAGTTCGAGATCATGCGTGCACCTGAGCAGTATTTGTGGATGCACCGCCGCTTCAAAACCCGTCCGCTGGGCGAAGCCTCTCTCTATATTTAAGCCTTCCAGAAGGTTAGTTTCGCTAAGAAACTAACCTTTTCAATCACCTGTAATTACCCTGAGCAACCGTCTTTTTTCTGCGTCGCTCAACGGGAATTTATTGCGTACTGAAATCAAACTGTCGCCGTTCCACGACACTCGTAAGTATCGGAAAGTATTTAGAAAAATCCCACTTGTCACCCCCCATTTTTAGGCGTACATTAGCGCCGTCTGACAATGGGAAGCGCAGAATTCTGAGGTGGAGTCTGAGGCGTAGCGGGATAATTCCGATTTCCGTTTTAGCCCGATTTCAACTCTCTATAATCAGGTGGACTCTGTTTTTGAATGCGTACCACAAGATACGCGGAGTGATGAAACGTGAAATATTTCTTTATGGGCATTTCGGTGATTGTTTTAGTCTGGGCCGGAACCTTTGCCCTGATGATCTAGCAAAGAACATGCAGTCAAAAAAACAGGCGCTCAAGGCGCCTGTTTTTTTGTGTCGTCAGGTTTCGGGCTGTTCAGCCACACTTTTTGATGAGAGAAGCCCGTCAGCCCGGAACATGCTCTTAATCCCCCTGACCGCCTGACGAATGCGGTCGCTGTTTTCAATCAACGCAAACCGCACGTGGGTATCGCCATAATCGCCAAAACCGATGCCCGGTGAGACGCACACCTTCGCATCCTGCAGGAGCTTCTTGGCAAACTCCAGCGACCCCATTGCCGCATAGGGCTCAGGAATTTTAGCCCAGACGTACATGGATGCCTTCGGCATTTCTACCATCCAGCCCGCTTCATGAAGACCTTTCACCAGCACATCGCGACGCCGCTTATACTGGGCGGCAATATCATGTACACACTGCTGATCGCCTTCAAGCGCAGCAATTGCAGCAACCTGTAGCGGCGTAAATGTGCCGTAGTCGTGGTAACTCTTAATACGTGCGAGCGCATTTACCAGCGTCTTGTTACCTACCATAAAGCCAATGCGCCAGCCCGCCATGTTGTAACTTTTCGACAGCGTGAAGAACTCGACCGCCACATCGCGTGCACCCGGCACCTGCATAATTGAAGGTGCCTTCCATCCGTCGTAGACAATATCCGCATAGGCAAGGTCGTGAACCACCAGCACGTCGTAGCGTTTGGCGAGTGCAACGACTTTTTCAAAGAATTCCAGTTCTACGCACTGGGCGGTTGGGTTCGACGGGAAACCGAGGATCATCATCTTTGGTTTCGGGTAGCTTTCACGAATCGCGCGTTCCAGTTCGTTAAAGAAGTCTACGCCTTCCACTAGCGGTACAGAACGCACCTGCGCGCCAGCAATCACCGCACCGTAGATATGGATCGGATAGCTGGGGTTTGGCACCAGCACGGTATCACCGTGATCCAGCGTCGCCAGCATCAGGTGTGCCAGCCCTTCTTTCGAGCCGATGGTGACAATGGCTTCACTTTCAGGATCGATGTCCACCTGGTAGCGATCCTGGTACCAGCGGGAAATGGCACGACGTAGTCGAGGAATACCGCGAGAAGTTGAGTAACCATGCGTATCCGGACGCTGGGCAACCGTACAGAGTTTCTCAACAATATGCGGCGGCGTTGGGCCGTCAGGGTTACCCATGCTGAAATCAATGATGTCCTCGCCGCGCCGACGCGCAGCCATCTTCAGCTCAGCAGTGATATTGAAAACATAAGGGGGGAGACGATCGATACGCGTAAAACGGCGTTCAGGACTGAATTCAGCCATAGATTCCTCAGATTAACGTTAGCGCCCGGACCGTCCGAGCGACGCTGCCACTGATGTGGCGTGCTTAGAAAATAACCTGAAAAAAAACATGCTGTCGAGAGGGAAAGTAAAAAAAAGATATCGCATTAAAACAGGAACCCTGCTGTCGCTAAAAGCGGAAGGCTGATGACGCAAAATGTTTTTTTAATAGCTGTTATTTAACATGGTGTTATCATAACCATTACCTCGCTGCGCTTCGTTCAGAAAAATTCAGCCGGACTTAAGAACTTTCCGCACAATCCCCTTTGTAACCTGTGGTTTTTCCTCATTTGATAAACCTGACGGATAGCTGGTCAATACGCGCCAGGTTTTTTATCATGGTTCTTTCCCGATTCTCCAGGTTCACTTGTGCACGAAATATTCGATATGCTGCTGGCGGTATTTGATCGCGCAGCGCTAATGCTGATTTGTCTTTTTTTCCTCATTCGCATTCGCCTGTTCCGCGAGCTTCTGCACAAGTCAGCGCACTCGCCAAAAGAACTGCTGGCCGTGACCGCCATCTTTTCGATGTTTGCCCTTTTCAGTACCTGGTCGGGGGTGCCTGTCGAAGGGTCGCTGGTGAACGTGCGCATTATCGCCGTGATGTCAGGCGGAATACTGTTTGGCCCCTGGGTTGGGGTGATCACCGGATTGATTGCCGGTACACACCGCTATTTGATTGATATCGGCGGCGTGACGGCTATTCCGTGCTTTATTACCAGCATTATCGCCGGGATCCTTTCCGGCTGGATTAACCGCAAATTCCCAAAAAAACAGCACTGGCGCGCCGGGATCATCGCGGGCATGGTGTGTGAAACCTTGACCATGATTTTGGTTGTACTGTGGGCGCCCACGACCGCTCTTGGGCTGGATATTGTCTCGAAAATCGGTATTCCGATGATCCTCGGCAGCGTCTGCATCGGCTTTATTGTGCTGCTGGTGCAGAGTGTGGAAGGGGAAAAAGAGGCCAGCGCCGCACGTCAAGCCAAGCTGGCACTCGATATTGCCAACAAAACGCTGCCGCTGTTCCGCCACGTTAACGTTGAGTCTTTACGCCAGGTCTGCGATATCATCCGTCGCGATATTCACGCCGATGCCGTCGCCATCACCAATATCGACCACGTGCTGGCCTACGTGGGCGTCGGGGAACACAACTATCGTGACAACGACGACACCATCAGCCCGACCACCCGACAGGCGATCAACTACGGTAAAATCATCATTAAAAACAATGATGAAGCTCACAGGACGCCCGAAATACATTCCATGCTGGTGATCCCATTGTGGGAGAAAGGGGTCGTCACGGGCACGCTGAAGATTTACTACTGCCATGCGCACCAGATCACCTCCTCATTGCAGGAAATGGCAATTGGTCTGTCGCAAATCATCTCAACTCAACTGGAAGTTTCGCGCGCGGAGCAGCTGCGCGAAATGGCAAATAAGGCAGAGCTACGCGCGCTGCAAAGTAAAATTAATCCTCATTTCCTGTTTAACGCGCTGAACGCCATCTCCTCCTCCATTCGCCTTAATCCGGACACCGCCCGCCAGCTTATTTTCAACCTGTCACGCTATCTGCGCTACAACATTGAATTGAAAGATGACGAGCAGATCGACATCAAAAAAGAGCTTTATCAAATCAAAGATTACATCGCGATCGAGCAGGCCCGCTTTGGCGATAAGCTCACCGTCATTTACGATATTGATGAAGAGGTCAACTGCGTGATCCCAAGCCTGCTGATCCAGCCGCTGGTGGAAAACGCCATTGTCCACGGTATTCAGCCGTGCAAAGGCAAAGGTGTAGTGACCATTAGCGTAACCGAGAGCGGTAATCGCGTGCGCATTGCGGTGCGCGATACCGGCCACGGTATCGACCCAAAGGTCATTGAACGCGTGGGATCCAACGAAATGCCGGGCAATAAGATTGGCCTTTTGAATGTCCACCACCGGGTCAAACTGCTGTACGGCGACGGGCTGCACATTCATCGCCTGGAGCCGGGCACAGAAATCGCGTTTTACGTGCCGAATGAACGCACCCCCGTTCATGCACCGATATCCCTGATGCCATAGGCCGGAGTTACAGATGAAAGTCATCATTGTGGAAGATGAGGTTCTGGCTCAACAGGAGCTGAGCTGGCTCATCAAAACGCACAGCCAGATGGAGATTGTAGGCACCTTCGAAGATGGCCTGGACGTGCTGAAGTTCCTCCAGCACAACCGGGTCGATGCCATTTTTCTCGATATTAATATTCCGTCGCTGGATGGCGTGCTGCTGGCGCAAAATATTAATCAGTTTGCCCACAAGCCCTTTATTGTCTTTGTTACCGCGTGGAAAGAGCACGCCGTGGAGGCCTTCGAGCTGGAAGCGTTTGACTACATCCTGAAGCCTTATCAGGAGTCGCGTATTATCAGCATGCTGCAAAAGCTGGAAGGGGCATGGAAACAGCAAGCCGCGCCTGCGACCGCAAGCCCTGCTATCCGGGAGAATGACACCATTAATCTGGTGAAAGATGAAAGGATTATCGTCACGCCTATCGACGATATTTATTACGCCGAAGCACATGAAAAGATGACGTTTGTCTATACGCGACGTGAATCGTACGTGATGGCGATGAACATCACCGAGTTTTGCAGCAAGCTACCCGCGGCGCACTTCTTTCGCTGCCATCGTTCGTTTTGCGTCAATTTGAACAAGATCCGAGAGATCGAACCCTGGTTTAACAACACGTATATTTTGCGTCTGAAGGATCTCGACTTCCAGGTGCCGGTGAGCCGCAGCAAGGTAAAAGAGTTTCGCCAGTTGATGCACCTGTGAGCGTTCCCCTCTCCCGCAGGAGAGGGGAATTAACATCAGAGAATTTGCCCCAGAACCTGACGCAAATGCGCACCAGAGCCAAGCAGCCCAGGATTATCGTGCACAATCAGGTAAACAGGGATGTCCTGCACGTAGCTTCTGAAGCGTCCTTTATCTTCAAAGCCGCCGCGGAAACCAGAGGCTTTAAAGAACTCGAGGAAGCGCGGCATGATACCGCCCGCAATATAGACGCCGCCAAACGTGCCCAGCGTCAGCGCCAGGTTGCCGCCGAAGCGACCCATAATCACGCAGAACAGGGACAAGGCACGACGACAATCGATGCAGCTGTCCGCCAGTGCGCGCTCGGTCACGTCTTTAGGCTGCAGATTTTCAGGCAGACGGCCATCAGATTTCACAATCGCACGGTACAAATTGACCAGCCCGGGGCCCGACAGCACGCGCTCAGCAGAAACGTGGCCGATCTCAGCACGTAACTCTTCGAGGATAATGCCCTCTTCTTCACTGTTCGGTGCGAAATCCACGTGACCGCCTTCACCCGGCAGACTGACCCAGCGCTTATCGACGTGGACAAGGTGAGAGACGCCCAGCCCGGTTCCCGCGCCGTAAACCGCAATCGGCTTGCCTTCGACCGGCGCCGTGCCGCCAAACTGGATAAGGTGTTCCGGCTTCAGCATCGGGATCGCCATCGATACTGCCGTGAAGTCATTGATAATTTCAAGATGCGCAAAGCCGAGGTTTTTTTTCATTTCGGCAATGGAGAAGGCCCAGGTGTGGTTGGTCATAGCCACCCAGTCACCGGTAATCGGGCACGCAATAGCGATACAGCCGTCTTCGACGCTGACCTTATGCTCTTCAAGATATACGCGAACCACGGCTTCCAGACTTGGATAATCCAGCCCTGAATAGGTTTTCGCCTGGGAAATGTCACCGCTATTTACATCGCAGAGTGCAAGGCGCGCGTTCGTGCCGCCCACATCACCTACCAAAGCATACTTTGTCATTCTTCTACTGCTCCGCTAAAGTCAGAATAAATCTTTGGAACACTGTAAATTCAAGGCGTGATAACAACAACGACCAGAAAGTGAATGCCCCAGGATTATCGATCTTCGTCACAGAATAACTTTACCGTTTCAGCACCTTTTGCACTATTGCCATAAAGCTGATTGTGCAAAGTAACGTTATACCGTTTTGTACAAGGAAATCATCATGCTCCACCCGCGAGCCAGAACCATGCTGTTATTAGCAATACCGGCGCTCGTTATTGGCGTTGCTTCAAGCCTGGTGCTCATCGTCGTGATGAAAGTCGCGTCGGTACTGCAAACGATGTTATGGACCGCCCTGCCTGCCAATATTGGCTTCAGCCCTGATTCTCCTGTATGGATTATCGTCATGCTGACGCTCACCGGTATTGCAGTGGGTTTGGTGATTCGTTTCAGTCCGGACCATGCCGGGCCCGATCCCGCGCAGGAACCGTTGATCGGCGCGCCCGTCAGCCCGGCAGCGCTGCCGGGACTGATCGTTGCGCTGATCGTGGGTCTGGCGGGCGGCGTCAGCCTGGGGCCTGAACATCCGATCATGGCGGTCAATATCGCGCTGGCGGTTTTCCTGGGTTCGCGCATTTTACCGCGCGTTAACGCGCTGGACTGGACGATCCTGGCCTCTGCCGGCACCATCGGCGCGCTGTTCGGCACTCCCGTCGCCGCCGCGCTGATCTTCTCCCAGACGCTGAGCGGTAATAATGACGTCCCGCTCTGGGATAAACTCTTTGCGCCGCTGATGGCCGCCGCTGCCGGTGCGTTGACCACCAGCCTTTTTGTCCATCCCCACTTCTCCCTCCCTCTCCCCCACTATGGCCAGATGCAGGTCGCGGACATCTTCAGCGGCGCAATTGTGGTCGCCATCGCCATTGCGCTGGGCATGGTCGCGGTATGGTGTCTTCCGCGCCTGCATCGGCTGATGCATAAGCTCAAACATCCGGTGCTGATTTTGGGCGTCGGTGGGCTGCTTCTCGGCATACTGGGCGCCATCGGCGGAAAAGTGACGCTGTTTAAAGGCCTGGACGAAATGCAGCAGCTGGCATTCAGTCAGGTCTTCAGCGTGTCGGATTATCTGCTGTTTGCGGTGATAAAGCTGGCGGCGCTGGTCGTGGCCGCCGCGTGCGGTTTTCGAGGCGGACGCATCTTCCCGGCAGTGTTTGTCGGGGTTGCGTTAGGTCTGATGTTGCACGAGCATGTAGACGCCGTACCGGCTGCGATAACCGTTTCGTGCTCGATTCTCGGGCTGGTACTGGTCGTGACGCGGGATGCCTGGCTGAGCCTGTTTATGGCCGCCGTCGTGGTGCCTGACTCTACCCTCTTCCCTCTGCTCTGTATCGTGATGTTGCCCGCCTGGCTCCTGCTGGCGGGCAAACCGATGATGATGGCCTGGCGAAACGATAAGTGATCAGGCGCTATTTCGCGCCTCCAGCGCTTTGGTTATCGCGCCCAACAACGGGGGAATATCCGCTTTGGGCAGCATAACCTCAATGAGCGAAAGCCGCTCATGGTGCGCCACTTTTTCCAGCACATCCGCCAGTTGCTCGACTTCACTGACCCGCCAGCATTCAGCCTGAGGATCCAGGCTGAGTGCCTGCGGGATCTGCGTCCAGTTCCACAGGGCGATATCGTTGTACCGCTGTTCAGGCCCGTGTATGGCCCTCTCAACCGTGTACCCTTCGTTATTGAGCACCAGGATAATCGGGTGCTGTTTATCGCGCAGCATGGAGCCCATTTCCTGAATCGTCAGCTGTGCGGCACCATCCCCGGTCAGGACAATCACGCGCCGGTCCGGGCATGCCGTCTGCGCGCCAAAGGCCGCCGCCAGCGTGTAGCCAATCGACCCCCAGAGTGGCTGAACGATAAAATTAACGTCCGCAGGCAAGCGAAGATCGATCGCGCCAAACGCCGAGGTGCCCTGATCGGCAAGAATTATGTCGCCGGGGCGAATGAAGGTTTGCAGCGTGCTCCAGAAGTTCTCCTGCGTGAGCGAAGCGCCCTCTGCAGGCCAGGCAAAACCACTGTGTGTAGAGGGTGCAGGGCTTTCGTGCACATGTTGTTTGCATAACTCTGCCAGCGTCTCAATCGCCTGCAGCATGGGAATGCCCGTAAACCAGACGTCGCCCACGCGGGAAGCATGAGGCTGCACTTCAATGGTTTGAGCTGGAGTAAGCTGGTGAGTGAACCCGGCGGTCAGGGTATCGGTAAACCGCGTTCCAACGCACAGCACCGTGTCAGCTCTTTCAATCGCCTCTTTGACCGGCTCCGCGCTCGCTGAACCACTGTAAGTGCCGTAGAAACCCGCCTGCCGCTCATCAAAAATCCCTTTCCCCATCAACATGGTGGCGTGTGCCATCGGCACCTCTTTCACCCATTTCTGCAGCGCAGGTTTTAGCCCATGGCGGAGCACCAGAAAATCAGCCAGCAGCGCGGTCCGCTTGCTCATGGCCAGGCGACTCCTGGCGGCATCACGAAACGCTTTGAGACAGGCATTGTCCGCGTGAACAGGCTTAACGGTGAGAGCGCTTACCGGTGGAGTCGCGGCTTTTTTCGCCACATCCGCAGGCAACATCAAATAGCCCGGACGGCGTTCGCGCAGCATGGTGGTCAACACGCGGTCAATTTCGTAGCAGGCATTTTGTTCGGTCAGGATCGCCTGAGCGACGGTGATAGGTTCACTCATATGATAAAAATGACGGAACTCACCGTCACCTAAGGTATGGTGCAATAACTCTCCTTTTTGCTGCGCTGCTATTCCCGGCGCCCCCACAATATGTAACACGGGAACGTGTTCGGCAAAGCTACCCGCCACCCCGTTCATGGCGCTTAACTCTCCGACGCCGAATGTGGTTAACAGCGCGGCAAAACCCTTACATCGGGCATAACCGTCGGCGGCATAGGACGCGTTAAGCTCGTTGGCACAGCCCACCCAGCAGATATCCGGGCTGTCTATTACATGGTCGAGAAACTGCAGGTTATAGTCGCCCGGCACGCCAAACAGATGATCGGTTCCACAATCTGTCAGACGGTCCAGCAGGTAATCGGCGACGCAGTATGGGGTACGCATAAACAGGTATCCTTCTAATGTTGTTCTCACCTTGAGTATTAAATAAGCGTGATGACTGTCCAGAAAAGGCAGTAAGAAGGAGTTGGAAAGAATGCTTTACAAAAAATGCTGCGCTATTCTCTCTTTCTTCGCGTTAGTGTAACCGTATACACACGTTTTTCTTATCAGCGTCAGAGGTCACGATCATGCGTTATCAGCCGGATAAAAATCGTTATCAGACAATGCAGTATCGCCGCTGCGGACAAAGCGGGCTGAAATTGCCCGCCATCTCGCTTGGGCTTTGGCATAACTTTGGCGATGCCACACTCATCGAAAACAGCCGTCAACTTTTACAGCGCGCGTTCGATTTGGGGATTACGCATTTCGACCTTGCCAATAACTATGGTCCTCCTCCCGGTTCAGCCGAACGTAATTTTGGGCGCATTTTGCTGGAAGATTTTCTCCCCTGGCGCGATGAGTTAATTATCTCGACGAAAGCAGGATATACCATGTGGGACGGTCCCTACGGCGACTGGGGCTCGCGTAAATACCTGATATCAAGTCTGGATCAGAGCCTGAAGCGCATGGGGCTGGAGTATGTCGACATCTTCTATCATCACCGCCCGGACCCGGAAACACCGCTTCAGGAAACAATGAAAGCGCTCGACCATCTGGTGCGACAGGGCAAGGCGCTGTACGTCGGGTTATCCAACTACCCTACGGAACTGGCGCGTCAGGCAATTGAAATCCTTGGCGACCTCGGTACGCCTTGTCTTATCCACCAGCCTAAATATTCGATGTTTGAGCGTGCCCCTGAAGCGGGTTTGCTGGATGTACTGCAGCAGACAGGGGTTGGGTGTATTCCCTTCTCTCCTCTCGCAGGTGGTCAATTAACCAACCGTTATCTGAACGGCATTCCAGCGGACTCTCGTGCGGCCAGCGGCAGCAAGTTCCTGAACCCGGATCAGCTCACCGAAGAAAAGCTGGAAAAAGTGCGCAAGTTAAACGCCCTGGCCGAACGCCGTGGTCAGAAGCTGTCGCAGATGGCACTGGCCTGGATTTTACGCCACGACACCGTAACCTCCGTACTGATTGGGGCAAGTAAAACCGCGCAAATTGATGACGCGGTGGGCATGCTGGACAATCGCCATTTCTCGGAAGATGAATTGACACAAATCGAAGAAATACTGGGCTGAACAAACTAAAGCCACTTTTAGCAAAAAGTGCTCTCACCGATGAATTCGGAGTTAAGGCGATGAAACGAGGCTTTACCAACTCGTAATATTGCGTTAACAGGCCCACAAGGCCCCGATCGTGAAGGAGAAGAGTATGTTCAGGTCACTGATTTTAGCAGCGGTATTACTGGCTTCTGCCCCGCTGGTCGCCAATGCTGGCGAGATCACCCTGTTGCCATCAGTAAAATTACAAATTGGCGATCGTGATGACTACGGCAGATACTGGGACGGTGGCTACTGGCGCGACCGTGACTACTGGAACCGTCATTATGAATGGCGTGGTGACCGCTGGCGCAGGCATGATAATGGCCTGCATCGCGGCTGGTATAAAAACAACGCCTATGAACGCGGCTACCGTGAAGGCTGGAACGATCGCGATGACCGTCGTGGCGGCTGGGGCGGACGCGGTGGTAAAGGTCATGGTCATGGTGGTCACGGCCATCGTCACTAACGTAAAAAGGAGCCTTTAGGCTCCTTTTTTGTTTTAAAGACCCAGCGCGGTTCCGACTAACAACCACAGATTCAGCGCCACCACCACGACCACAATCGCCCACCCGGTCCTTTTCACCAGCGTCGAGTTTACGAGATCGCCCATCAGTGTTTTATCGCTGGTAAAAATCAACAATGGCACCAGCGCAAGGGCAATACCAAAACTCAGCAGGACCTGGCTCATCACCAGAATGCGGGTTGGATCCAGCCCCATCAAAATCACAATAAACGACGGCAGCATGGTGACGGCGCGACGCACCCACAGCGGAATATGGAAACGCACGAATCCCTGCATCACCACTTGTCCCGCCAGCGTGCCTACCACCGTGGAAGAGAGGCCAGCAGCCACCAGGCTCAGCCCAAATATCGTTGCTGCGGCATGGCTCAGTAACGGTTCCAGCGTCAGATAAGCCTGATCGAGATCGGCAATCCCCGTGTGGCCATTAAAGTGGAAAGCGGCAGCGGCGGTGGCCATCATCGCCAGATTCACGAAACCGGCAATCGTCATGGCAAACGCGACATCCCATTTTGTCGCGGAATAGCGTTCCTTACGGGTACCACCGTGCAGATGTTGTGTCAGAGAGGAGTGCAGGTAAATCACATGCGGCATAATGGTTGCACCGAGGACGCCAGCAGCCAGGAATACCGCTTCAGAGGTGGGCAAACTTGGGATCACCATCCCTTTACTCAGCTGCGCCAGATTCGGCTGGGAGAAGATCAGCTCCACAATATAGGCTGCAGCAACGAACAGCAGCAGACCACCGATGACTTTTTCCAGCGGCTTCTGCCCGCGACGCTGCAGCATCAGAATAAGGAAAGTCGCAATCCCGGTCAGCACGGCCCCCTGCAGCAGCGACACGCCGAGGATCAGTTTAAATCCAATCGCAGCCCCTATGAATTCGGCAAGGTCGGTTGCCATAGCGATAATTTCAGCCTGGACCCAGTACAGCCAAACCGCCGGACGCGGGTAGTGGTCGCGGATCTGCTCTGCCAGGTTTTTGCTCGTGGCAATGCCGAGCTTCGCTGAGAGCATCTGGATCAGCATGGCCATCAGGTTTGCCCAGACTACCACCCACAGTAATTTGTAGCCGAAGCTGGCGCCGGCCTGAATGTTGGTCGCAAAATTGCCCGGATCGATATAGCCAATGGCAGCAATGAACGCAGGTCCCATTAATGCGAACCGCAACTTGCGCGCTGCTCTGCCACTGCTACCCTCTACGCGACTGTTTGTCATTTCTGCCTCTGAAATATAGCCTTTGCTATGTTTAATGCTATCAAAATGAGAATGATTATCAAGATCATTTGTAAGGTTTGTAATGATTTCTCTGATAGCTTTTGACAATAGATGGGCAGGTGAGATGCGGGTGCTCTAAACGAAACAAAGCTAGCGCACACTTTTGTGAAGCCTAGCACACAAACTTAACTTTTCACTCATTTACCTAACATAACAAAAATGTATTGTTGATCACTATTTTTGAGACTCGTCACAGGATGTAACTATAGTGTGTTCTTGATCTCGTTTTCTTTTCGCTTGTTACATAGAATGTGCACGAAAATTAAACCTGCCTCATATTTGGAGCAAATATGGACCGCGTCCTTCATTTTGTCCTGGCACTCGTTGTCGTTACTGCACTCGCATTGCTGGTCAGCACAGACCGCAAAAATATTCGTATTCGCTATGTTGTCCAACTGCTGGTCATTGAAGTATTACTTGCGTGGTTCTTCCTGAACTCCAACGTTGGCCTCGGCTTCGTGAGAGGCTTCTCCGAGATGTTCGAAAAACTGCTCGGGTTTGCTAACGAAGGGACTAACTTCGTCTTTGGCAGCATGAACGATCAAGGACTGGCCTTCTTCTTCCTGAAGGTGCTGTGCCCTATCGTCTTCATCTCTGCACTGATTGGTATTCTGCAACACATCCGCGTTCTGCCGGTGGTTATCCGTGCGATTGGTTTCCTGCTGTCTAAAGTGAACGGCATGGGCAAACTGGAATCGTTTAACGCCGTGAGCTCACTGATCCTCGGTCAGTCAGAAAACTTCATCGCGTATAAAGATATTCTGGGCAAAATGTCCCGTAACCGCATGTACACCATGGCGGCAACCGCAATGTCTACCGTATCCATGTCTATCGTGGGTGCGTACATGACCATGCTGGAGCCAAAATACGTGGTGGCGGCGCTGGTGCTGAACATGTTCAGCACCTTTATTGTGCTGTCGCTGATCAACCCTTACCGTGTTGATGCAAGCGAAGAGAACATCCAGATGTCAAACCTGCATGAAGGGCAGAGCTTCTTTGAAATGCTGGGTGAATACATTCTGGCAGGCTTCAAAGTCGCCATTATTGTTGCTGCTATGCTGATTGGTTTTATCGCGTTGATCGCAGCCCTGAACGCCCTGTTCGCAGCGGTGCTCGGTATCTCATTCCAGGGTATCCTGGGCTACATCTTCTATCCAA
Source organism: Enterobacter mori (assembly GCF_025244905.1). Lineage (NCBI taxonomy): Bacteria > Pseudomonadati > Pseudomonadota > Gammaproteobacteria > Enterobacterales > Enterobacteriaceae > Enterobacter > Enterobacter mori. The sequence goes on from NZ_CP104285.1 coordinate 3,319,301, forward strand.
TTGCATGGGTGATGGGTGTTCCGGCTCATGAAGCACTGCAGGTTGGCAGCATCATGGCAACCAAACTGGTTTCTAACGAGTTCGTCGCAATGATGGATCTGCAGAAAATTGCCAGCACGCTCTCTCCACGTGCGGAAGGCATTCTGTCCGTGTTCCTGGTTTCCTTCGCAAACTTCTCTTCCATCGGTATTATCGCCGGTGCGATTAAAGGCCTGAACGAAGAGCAGGGTAACGTGGTTTCTCGCTTCGGCCTGAAGCTGGTGTACGGTTCTACGCTGGTGAGCGTACTGTCTGCCTCTATCGCAGCGCTGGTACTTTAACTCGCAGAGTGAAAAAAACCGGGAGCTTGAAAGTTCCCGGTTTTTTTATGCCTGTAATTCGGCAAGCGGTTTGGGTTTGCCTAACAGGTAGCCCTGCAGATAATCGACACCAAAGTGCAGCAACATATCCCGCTGCGCCGGGGTTTCCACATATTCCGCAACCACACAGAGCGATTTTGTTTTCGCCAGATTACAGATCGACTGCACAATCATCGCATCCATGTTGTCGCTGCAGATATCCTTTACGAAACAACCATCAATCTTGATGATGTCGGCCTGCAGGCGCTTTAGACGCTCAAAGTTGGCATAGCCTGTTCCAAAGTCATCAATAGCAATACGGAACCCATGCTCTCTCAGCTGCTGGATATTGTTAATGCTACTGCCCGAATTGGAGAAAGCCTGTTCTTCGGTTATCTCGATGACCACGGCCTGGGGCGGGACGGTATAGCGATCGAAGAGCGCGATAATCTCCGTGGCGACCTCTTTTTGCATCAAGGTCATCGGCATCAAATTGACAGAGAAACGGGTACCGGCATGCGTGGCGGGATTATCCCGCAGCCAGACCAGTAACTTCTCAACCACAGTCAGATCAAAGCGATGGCTCAGGTTAAACTGGGCAATCAGCGGAATAAAGCGATCGGGGGTGATCATCTCTCCCTCGCTCTCCAGGCGGGAGAGGATTTCGTAATATCCTTTCCCCTCGGCATTCTGAATCGATTGGGCATACAGTTGGAGCCCGTCAGCATCAAGCGCACGTTTAATACGCCCTAACATCAGCACCCTGTCGGTGGTTTGCCCGGAGACGTCCTCAATGCTGTTTGTGAGTGCCAGAACGTTATGTGCCGCACACGACTGCTCCGCCAGCCAGCTCAGCTGGCCAAGCGTATGATGCAAATTCTCGCCATCTTCGACTTCCCCCCAGGAGGCACCAAACTCGATATCCAGCCCGGTGTTGTTCCAGTAAATCTTGCGGCTATTCAGTTGATCAATCATATGCTGCAGGCGCTCTGAGGTTTCGGGCCCTAACAGCACCAGCACCAGCTCACTTCCGGGCAACTGGAAAAGCTGTTCGTCTTTTTGCAGTAAGGGCTGGAGCGACGCGGTAATCATCCGCTTGCAGTGAACCCGCATAAGAATGCCGTAGTGGCGGCTCAGGAACTCCAGATTGTCCATTCGCAGACAACACACTTTGGCGTCAGGGTGGATAACCAGGAACTCTTCCAGCGCACGAATATTAGGTAAACCGGTCAACGGATCGGTTAGCGCCCTCTCCTGCCAGCCTTGTTTCATCCATTCGCTTCGCTGGTAGATCCGTGACATATAAAGCAAACAGATGGCGAAAGAAATCAGTACGGAGAGGATAAACGAGAGCGAGTGCCCCGACTCCACCCCGTTAAGAAAGTTGTAGTTGTAAGTCAGCAGCAGGAGCGCGGATACGGCCCAAAACAATGAGATGAGCGCATAACTCAAGCGACTGATGCCTAACGTGAAAAGAATGAAAATAATGGGCATCAAATATCCTGCAATTATAGGTGACTCAAATGGAGCACATAAAATTGCCATGAAGGCGACCAGAAGCATCAGCCAGATGACGACAAACAATGGTTTTTTATGAAAAAAGACAGGCTTCACGCTTCGCCGCCAAAATGTTCTGGCGTAGCGGGGATTAATAATCATTCTTAATGGATAATAGAACATCATGGTGAAAATCAACGCCGCACAGATCAGGCTTTGAATATCCACAACGTTGTAAATCGTGGTGCCTTCACCGAAGTAAGTAGAGATTGTCACCGGGAAATGAAATAAATAGCCAGCCAGGTACATTGATAATTTGATACCTACCGGCACCATAAAACCAAGCCAGAAAATGCGTATTCCGATGTACTTATTGGGCACGCTGTAGCGCCAGCGCCTGCCCAGCATCAGACGGATAATGCCACACGCTGCGAAAACTGAGAACGTCTGACAAAACAATAAAACTGCATATTGTAGCGGCGCTAAATCAACGATAAATATATTAGTGATGGTAAAACTTAACACAACAGGAATAACTGCCCGGCGGCCAAACAACAAAATAACAGCCAGCATGACACTTAATGGCAACCATGCTAAATAAACATCATGCCCGTTAACAATAGCGCGTGGAGAGATATAACGGGAAAAGGGCACTGCAATCAAGCATAGCCCCAGGGCAATCATAAATATTTTTACATTATTGTAAGCTTTTCTATTCATTCAGTCAGGAATTCTATTTTACCAGCGTATCATTGACCGGATGGATAATAGGTTTATTAATTGCTCGAATCAAGTTCAAGTCTATTTATAGACCCGTTTATTGATTTGAGTTGAGGTGAGGTATAGAAAAAGCGTTTTATTGCAACAAAAGCAGTATGAATATTTTACAAAGGTATAAAAAAAACCCCCGTCTTTCGACGAGGGTTCAAATTTTGGTGGAGCTAAGCGGGATCGAACCGCTGACCTCTTGCATGCCATGCAAGCGCTCTCCCAGCTGAGCTATAGCCCCACATGTTACTTTACTTACCGCACTCTGTTGGGTTCAGAGTTTGGTGGAGCTAAGCGGGATCGAACCGCTGACCTCCTGCATGCCATGCAGGCGCTCTCCCAGCTGAGCTATAGCCCCGTCGTAAAGCTGTCATGTTGACGGGCGGCATAATATGAATTCCGCTGCTGAGTGTCAACGGCAAAATCAGCCCCCACCTTTCAATCGCTGAAAAATCATGCAAATGAATCACTTTGCGAGCCTGCTCGCAGTCAGGAGTTAAGCCTGTCACGTTTTCACGTAAAACGGTGCTATAAGATGAACCACTAATTAACCCCACGAACACTCAGGAAATTGCATGATCAAGGAACGAATGACGCCAGAAGAGTTAGCCCTGCTCACTGGCTATAGCCGTCAGACCATCAATAAATGGGTACGTAAAGAAGGTTGGATTACATCGCCAAAACCAGGCGTTCAGGGTGGCAAGGCGCGTCTGGTGCATGTGAATGAAAAGGTACGGGAGTTTATCCGCAGTGCCCGCAGGGCGTCTGAGACGCCTGAAGTGCCAGACAGCGCCGGCTACGAGGGTTCACTTCATACTTTACTTCTGACACTGGCAAATGAAATGACGCCGGATGAGCAAAAGCAGCTGACATCGCTGTTACTGCGGGAAGGGATTACCGGATTGTTGCAACGTTTAGGGATTCGCGACCAGAACTAATATGAAAAGATTACGCAGCAAAATGACCACGGATGAACTGGCTGACTGTCTGGGCGTCGCCAGGCAAACCGTTAACCGCTGGATACGCCAGAAAGGATGGAAAACGGAGGGTGTTAACGGCGTAAAAGGGGGAAGAGCAAGACTGATCCATGTCGATGCGCGGGTGAAGGAACATATTATTAGCCTTCCTGCCATCCGTCACCGACAGGCGATTTACCAGGTGGCCGAAACGCCCTCTCTCTATGGGATACCCTCATCGTCTACCCTGCACCCACAAATCATCGACTCGCTGGAGAACATGACGCAGGTTGAACAGGAACGTCTTCTCATATTGCTGAAGCGCGAGGGGGTAAAAGAATTTCTCTCACGGCTCGGTATTGCTGAATAGCAGACAAAAAAAACGGCAGGTTCCCCTGCCGTTTGATTCACTGGCAATTGATTACTGCTGGCTTTCACGCTCAGCAATAAAATCCAGTGCCTTATTGATACGCCCCACGCTACGAGACTTACCAATAGCATGAACGGTGACGTCCAGCGCTGGAGACTGACCCGCACCGGTCACGGCGACGCGCAGCGGCATACCCACTTTGCCCATACCGACTTCAAGCTCATCTGCGGTTGCCTGAATAGCGTGATGCACATTCTCCGCGGTCCATTCCGTGATAGCGGCGATTTTGTCACGCACCACTTCCAGCGGCTGGCGGGCAACCGGACGCAGGTGTTTCTTAGCCGCGTCGGCATCAAACTCATCGAATTCTTCGTAGAAGTAACGGCAGCTTTCGGCGATCTCTTTCAACGTTTTGCAACGTTCACCGAGCAGTTTCACCAGATCGGCCAGTTCAGGACCGGTACGGGTATCGATATTCGCCTGCTCAATGTGCCACTGCAGATATGTCGCGACATACTCTGGCTGCATGGTGTTGATGTAATGATGGTTCAGCCACAGCAGCTTATCGGTATTGAATGCACTCGCTGATTTGCTCACAGAGTTCAAAGAGAACAGTTCGATCATCTCTTCGCGGCTGAAGATCTCCTGGTCACCGTGAGCCCAGCCCAGACGCACCAGATAGTTCAGCAGCGCCTCCGGCAGATAACCGTCGTCGCGATACTGCATCACGCTCACGGCACCGTGACGTTTAGACAGTTTTTTACCGTCGTCACCGTTGATCATGGACACGTGTGCATACACCGGCACGGGCGCATTCAGCGCCTTCAGGATGTTGATTTGACGTGGTGTGTTGTTGATATGGTCTTCACCGCGCACAACGTGAGTGATTTCCATATCCCAGTCGTCTACCACAACGCAGAAGTTGTAGGTTGGGGAACCGTCGGTACGACGGATGATCAGATCGTCCAGCTCCTGGTTGCTGAATTCAATTGGGCCACGGATCTGGTCATCAAAGATAACAGAACCCTCTTGCGGGTTAGCAAAACGCACAACGCACGGCTCATCAGCCGCATGCTCGCTATGGTCGTGGCGGCAACGACCGTCATAACGCGGCTTGTCACCGTTCGCCATCTGCTCTTCACGCAGTGCATCCAGACGCTCTTTGGAGCAATAGCACTTATACGCCGTGCCCGCGACCAGCATTTCATCAATGACAGCGTTATAGCGGTCAAAACGTTTGGTCTGGAAATACGGGCCTTCGTCCCATTCCAGATTCAGCCAGTTCATACCATCCATGATGGCTTCGATTGCTTCCGGCGTGGAGCGCTCAAGATCGGTGTCTTCAATACGCAGCACGAACTCACCTTTGTTGTGGCGTGCAAAAAGCCAGGAATATAGAGCGGTACGTGCACCACCGACGTGCAGATAGCCTGTCGGGCTCGGCGCGAAGCGAGTTTTGATTTTCATGAAATGGCCTTACGTTATAAAGATGCCGGCAATCGGCAAATCTTGGGGAAAAAACAATGGGCAATATTCTATCACTGTGCGGCGATTCCTCAATGTTGTTCCCTGAATCGGGCTTGAGTTTACTGTTTTTGTTTAGAAATCATGCGCCATTGCCCGTTTCACGATCGTTTTGTCTAATTTTACGACGAACGAATAAAAACTTTAGAAAATGCGTTGACTCATTTTCAACTCTCCCTATAATGCGACTCCACACAGCGGGGGTGATTAGCTCAGTTGGTAGAGCATCTCCTTTACACGGAGGGGGTCGGCGGTTCGAGCCCGTCATCACCCACCATCTACTTTAAGTAGACTCGCAGTGTAGATAAGAATTGAGATTGGGCGATTAGCTCAGTTGGTAGAGCATCTCCTTTACACGGAGGGGGTCGGCGGTTCGAGCCCGTCATCGCCCACCATTCTCACCTTATCGCAGCAGTTCCGAAATGGGCGATTAGCTCAGTTGGTAGAGCATCTCCTTTACACGGAGGGGGTCGGCGGTTCGAGCCCGTCATCGCCCACCATTTCGGGTCGTTAGCTCAGTTGGTAGAGCAGTTGACTTTTAATCAATTGGTCGCAGGTTCGAATCCTGCACGACCCACCAATGTAAAAAAGCGCCCTAAAGGCGCTTTTTTGCTATCTGCGATCTGGATGATTCGAACCTGCAGCAGGTTCGAGCCGAACGCAGTGAGGCACCGGAGCCGTTTACGGCGACGGCCCGAAGGGCGAGCGAAGCGAGTCATCCTGCACGACCCACCAATGTAAAAAAGCGCCCTAAAGGCGCTTTTTTGCTATCTGCGATCTGGATGATTCGAACCTGCAGCAGGTTCGAGCCGAACGCAGTGAGGCACCGGAGCCGTTTACGGCGACGGCCCGAAGGGCGAGCGAAGCGAGTCATCCTGCACGACCCACCAATGTAAAAAAGCGCCCTAAAGGCGCTTTTTTGCTATCTGCGATCTGGATGATTCGAACCTGCAGCAGGTTCGAGCCGAACGCAGTGAGGCACCGGAGCCGTTTACGGCGACGGCCCGAAGGGCGAGCGAAGCGAGTCATCCTGCACGACCCACCAATGTAAAAAAGCGCCCTAAAGGCGCTTTTTTGCTATCTGCGATTTAATCAATTCGAACCTGCCAGATATGGCAGTTTTGCTCAAGCTAATCCTTTCCTTGCCGATACCTCTGTTTTATGGCGAAAAGGATCTCATTATGACAACCCTCAATGCAGTTTCTCTGTCGGCGATGGAAATCGGCAGTGCTGATAATAGTTCTGGTGGTAATGACATTGCCTCCCAGATCAATCGGCTGATGAAACAGATAACAAAAGCCACTCAGCAACTCAAAGAAGTGGCACTGAGTGATGCAACAACAGAAGAAAAACAAAAGCAGCAGGAGTTACTCGAATCTCAGTTGACTATGCTGCAGGCACAGCTGGCGCAATTGCAGCGTCAGCAGGCAGAAGAAGAGATGCCAAAACAGGAAAGCAGTCAGTCAGTGGCGGAAGGCGTCAACAACCCTTCCGCTGAGCACAAGATTGATATCTATATCTGATCGTTAAACAGGGGATCGCGCGTGCGGGCTTCCATCAAGCGCTGAGCCTGCTCGCGCACCACGTCCCAGCAGGCGTGAGCCGCCCCTGAAAGAGAACGGTTTTTGCGTCGAACCAGCATCAGCTGGCGTTGAACGCAGGGCGTAAAACGCCTGACCGTTAAGCGACTCCCCTGCGGCAACGGCAGCGCAAGCGCCGGTAGTACGCTTATCCCAATCCCGGCTTCGACCATGGGGAACAGCGTGGCCGGGTGCCCTATCTCCTGCACAATGGTTGCCTTCACACCTTGTGCGACAAGCGCGGCATCAATCAACGGGCGGCTTCCTGAAGCATAATCCTGTAGCACCAGATTTGCCCCTTGCAGCGCCTGCCATGTCACGTGCGGCAGCGATGCCAGCGCGTCGTCATCGCGACAAAGCAACAAAAAGGGTTCTGAGAGCACCGCTTCACATTCCAGGTCGCTTACCGCACCAGGGTCAATAACAATGCCGAAATCCACATCCCCCTGACGGATGCTCTCCAGCACCCACTGCTGCGGCCTGTCATGCAAAACAAAATCAATATCCGGATAGCGATGATTACTTTCGGCAATACACTGAGGAATAAGATGCGCGGAGATGGTCTGGCTCGCCGCCACCCTCACCGTGCCGGAAAGCTGTTGTCCGAGTCGCCCCACATCCCTGAGCGTGCTGTTCAACTCGTCCAGCAGCCTCTCCAGACGCATCGCCAGCTGCTGCCCCGCTTCGGTAAGCACCACCTCACGCGTCGTTCGGTCAAGCAGCTTCACTCCCGTCTGCGTTTCCAGCTCCTTAACGCTATGACTGACGGCCGACTGGCTCAGGCCAATCATCTCCCCCGCCCGGCTAAAACTGCGAGCCTGCGCCACGGTGACAAAAACACGAAGCTGACGTAATGAATAATTCATCTGTTTAATTCATGAATGGATGCAATAAATCAATTTTATTTCTCAAACGGAAGAAAGCACAATAGCGACATCTGCTTTCAGGAGTGATTATGAAACTTTTTCGTATCCTTGATCCGTTCACGCTTACCCTGGTGGTTACCGTTTTACTGGCCTCGTTTTTCCCCGCTCGCGGCGGTTTCGTTCCATTCTTTGAAGGGCTGACCACGGCGGCCATCGCCCTGTTGTTCTTTATGCATGGTGCCAAACTCTCCCGCGAGGCCATCATTGCAGGCGGCGGGCACTGGCGCCTGCATCTGTGGGTGATGTGCAGCACCTTTATCCTCTTCCCTGTACTGGGCGTGCTGTTTGCCTGGTGGGCACCGGTGAATGTCGATCCAGCCCTGTATACCGGATTCCTGTATCTGTGCATTCTCCCCGCTACCGTGCAGTCTGCCATCGCCTTTACCTCGCTGGCAGGCGGCAACGTGGCGGCGGCAGTTTGTTCAGCATCCGCCTCCAGCCTGTTAGGGATTTTCGTCTCGCCGCTGCTGGTAGGCCTGCTGATGAACATGCACGGTGCAGAGGGCAACCTGGAGCAGGTGGGCAAAATTTGTCTGCAATTGCTGCTGCCGTTTGTACTTGGACATCTTTCCCGACCGTGGACCGGCGCGTTTGTGGCGAAGCATAAAAAATGGATTTCAAAAACCGACCAGACGTCGATTCTGCTGGTGGTTTACTCCGCCTTCAGTGAAGCGGTGGTAAACGGCATCTGGCATAAGGTTGGTGCAGGTTCACTGCTGTTTATCGTGGTCGTCAGCATTATTCTGCTGGCGATAGTGATTGCGGTAAATGTGTTTGTGGCACGCAAATGCGGCTTCAACAAAGCGGATGAAATCACAATTGTCTTCTGCGGCTCGAAAAAGAGCCTGGCGAACGGCATTCCGATGGCGAACATTCTGTTCCCGACCTCGGTGATTGGGATGATGGTGCTGCCGCTGATGATTTTCCACCAAATCCAGCTGATGGTTTGTGCGGTGCTGGCGCGTCGTTACAAACGCCAGACCGAAAAGCTGGCGCAGGAAGAGACCCGCGCCGCGAAGGCTTAAGGACGCTTAAGGGGCTGAACCAGCTGGGTCAGCCCCTCGGTTTTAATCAGTAACGTGATAGCCATCAGCTCGCCCAGCCGCCCGGCCGGGAATTCATCCTTACGGGCAAACCACAGCAGATACTCTTCCGGCAAATCGATCAGCCTGCGGCCCTTGTATTTACCGAACGGCATCTCCGTATTGGCGATCTCAACGAGCTGTTCTTTCTCCACGTCACTCTCCTAACAGGCGCATCATTTCGGCTTCGTCGATAACGTCAATGCCAAGCTCCTGGGCTTTCGCCAGCTTCGAACCGGCCGCTTCTCCGGCGATCACCAGGTCGGTTTTCTTCGATACGCTGCCTGCCACTTTGGCCCCCAGCGCCACCAGACGCGCTTTAGCGTCGTCCCGGGAAAGCTGGCTCAGGCTGCCGGTCAGCACCACGGTTTTACCGGCAAACGGACTGTCGATCTCTTCGGCGTTGACCACCACCGGCGCGGGCCATCTGATGCCCTCTTCCAACAGCTTGCCGATGACCTCGCGGTTGCTCTCTTCAGCAAAGAAGTTAAAGACGTGCGTGGCGACTACAATGCCGACATCCGGTACTTTTTGCAGCTCGTCGATGCTTGCCTTTTCCAGCGCCTCCAGCGTGCCGAAGTACGCCGCCAGGCCCGCAGCCGTCGCTTCACCGACTTCACGAATGCCCAGCGCGTAAAGGAAACGGGCAAAGGTGGTCTCTTTCGCCGCCTCCAGCGCGTTAACGACATTCTGCGCTGACTTCGGCCCCATGCGATCCAGGCCGGTCAGTTTACCTGCCGTCAGCCTGAAGAGATCCGCTGGCGTGTGGACATACTCTTTCTCAACCAGCTGATCGATAATTTTATCGCCCATGCCGTCGACATCCATTGCACGACGGGAGACGAAGTGCTTGAGCGACTCTTTACGCTGCGCGCCGCAGATCAGGCCCCCCGTACAGCGAGCCACCGCTTCACCTTCGACACGCTCAACGTCAGAGCCACACACCGGGCAATGCTCCGGGAAGACAATCTCGCGCGTATCGTCAGGACGTTCTGACTCAACGACGTTCACCACCTGGGGGATCACATCCCCGGCGCGGCGTATCACCACTTTGTCACCGATGCGTAACCCCAGACGCGCGATTTCGTCGGCGTTATGCAGCGTGGCGTTACTCACCAGCACACCAGCAACATGTACCGGCTCCAGGCGCGCAACGGGAGTAATTGCCCCCGTACGGCCGACCTGGAACTCTACGTCGCGAACGAAGGTCATCTGCTCCTGAGCAGGAAACTTAAACGCCACCGCCCAGCGCGGCGCGCGCGCCACAAAGCCCAGCTGTTCCTGTAGCGCCAGTGAATTGACCTTGATGACAACACCATCAATATCAAAGCCGAGCGTTGGGCGATCCTCTTCCACTTTGTGGTAGAACGCCAGGACCTCCTCCGGAGAGTCGCAGAGCTGAACGCGGTTGCTTACCGGCAAGCCCCACTCTTTAAACTGCAGCAGACGTCCGAGGTGCGTATCCGGCAGTTCACCGCCTTCCAGGATACCCACGCCGTAGCAGAAGAAAGTAAGCGGTCGCTTCGCGGTGATGCGCGGGTCAAGCTGGCGCAGGGAGCCAGCCGCTGCATTACGAGGGTTAGCAAACACCTTCCCGCCAGTGCGGCGTGCCTCTTCGTTTATTTTCTCGAAGCCCGCCTGGGGCAGGAACACTTCGCCACGAACCTCAAGACGCGCTGGAATGTTCTCACCGCGCAATTTCAGTGGGATGGCACGGATGGTTCGCACGTTGGTGGTAATGTCTTCGCCCGTCGTACCGTCACCACGCGTCGCGGCACGCACCATCACGCCGTTTTCATAAAGAATGCTAACCGCCAGTCCGTCCAGCTTCAGCTCGCAGCACCAGCTCAGGCTATCACTACTCTTCAGACGATCCTGCACGCGCTTGTTAAACGCGAGGAAACTCTCTTCATCAAAGACGTTATCCAGAGACAGCATCGGGACTTCGTGGCGAACCTGGCTGAAAGCACCCAGCGGTTCCGCCCCGACGCGCTGCGTCGGGGAGTCCGGCGTAATCAGTTCTGGATGCTGCGCCTCCAGTTCGCGCAACTCGCGCATCAGGCGGTCGTACTCCGCATCCGGTACTTCTGGCGCGTCCATAACATGATAGAGGTATTCATGATGGCGAAGCGTGGTTCGCAGTTCAGTGAGTTGTTGTTCGATTGAGTCCATATCGCACCATCAATGAGAAAAAACCCCCGACAGGCGGGGGTTGAGGAGGAGTTGAAGTAAACGCGACGATTACGCGTTGGCTTCCTTAACTTCGCGGATGCGGTCCTGATACTCGCGCAATTTCTGCGGGGTCATCATTCGACGCTGATCGTCGAGCACCACACCACCCACTTCGTCGGCAATGTGCTGAGCGGACTGCAGCATCAGCTTGAAGTTTTGCAGCTCGTCACCGTAGGACGGAACCTGCATAAAGATAGTCACACCCGGCGTCACGAAATCACCGGTCATTTCCGGGTCAAAGGTACCCGGGTTGACCATATTTGCCAGACTGAACAGCGCCGGGCCGCTCCCGTCAGGGCTCAGGTGACGATGGAATATATTCATGTCGCCAAATTTGAAACCTGCCTGCTCAATGCTGTTGAGCAGCACGTCACCATTAAGGTGGCTGCCGTGATGGGCTCCAACGTTCATGATGATTACCGCTTCTTTACGCTGCGGTTTTTCGACAACCGGTTCCGGCTCTACAACGGGCTCTGGCTCAACGTGTGCCACGGGAGCAGGCTGAGGCGCAGGCTGCACCTGGACAGGCTGCTGTTGCGGTTGCTGAATCGGCTGCACTGGCTGCTGTACAGGTTGTTGCACAGGCTGTTGAGGCGCAGGTTGCGGCGCAGCAGGCTGCTGATGAACCGGCTGTTGCGGCGGCTGACGCACCGGTTCTTCCACAGGCTGCGGCGCTGGCTGGCGCGGCTGTGCAGAAGCATACGGCGGTTGATACTGGTGCTGCGAAGGACGAGGCGCTTCTTGCTCCCCATGACCAGCGCCGGGCGCAGTATTGACCCGATGAACACGAACTTCACCCACGCCGTCGTCGTCAACTCCGTCGATGTCGTCTTCAACGTCATCGTCATCACGACTGGACTTCATGCGCTTCAGTGGGCGATCGCGAAACATAGAAGAACGCTCTTTACGGCTGGTCCAGAAACCATGTACCAGTAAAGCGATTATGGCGATCGCGCCAACAATGATTAATATCAGACGCAAATCCTGCATCATTATATTCTCTGTTGTTCTAACACCTTGCCACCACGGCAAACATTTACTCACTAAGAGTATTTGCCGTTTAACTCAAGTGCAAGTGTATGCAGAGCATTCACAGCATAAAGATGCGCTAAAACGTGCTTTTTGCTGTTTTTTCGAACATTTCCGAACTGGTCATTGCTCCGTAACTGGATAATATAGGCGGGCAATTCCACTGGTTGTGTAAAAAGGAGTACAGCCTGGTTATGGTTTCAACATCTTCTTCATCCCCGCGCAGCGGTGTCTGGTATTTTTCTCAGGGCTGGAAACTGGTTTCTCTACCGGGTATTCGCCGTTTCGTCATACTCCCCCTGCTCATCAACATTGTGCTGATGGGCGGCGCGTTCTGGTGGCTGTTCACGAAGCTCGAGAGCTGGATCCCGTCGCTGATGAGCTACGTGCCGGACTGGCTGCAGTGGCTTAACTACCTTCTCTGGCCGGTGGCGGTGATCTCCGTGCTGCTGGTGTTTGGCTATTTTTTCTCGACGATTGCGAACTGGATAGCCGCACCGTTTAACGGCCTGCTGGCAGAACAACTCGAAGCACGGCTCACCGGCGCAACGCCGCCGGACACGGGCGTACTGGGGATCATGAAAGATCTCCCGCGCATCATGAAACGCGAATGGCAGAAGTTTGCCTGGTACCTTCCCCGCGCGATTGTGTTGCTTATTTTGTATTTCGTGCCCGGTATCGGCCAGACGGTAGCACCCGTGCTGTGGTTCCTGTTCAGCGCCTGGATGCTGGCCATTCAGTACTGCGACTACCCGTTCGATAACCATAAGGTGCCGTTTAAAGAAATGCGCATCGCCCTGCGTACGCGAAAAGTGACCAATATGCAGTTTGGCGCGCTGACCAGCCTGTTCACCATGATCCCGTTCCTGAATCTGTTCATCATGCCCGTCGCCGTTTGCGGCGCGACGGCGATGTGGGTGGACTGCTACCGTGCTAAGCACGCGTTATGGAAATAATGCAAAAATGTGTAAAGCAGGGGTGGCTTATGCCTCCCCTTATTCCATACTGATCCCCATTATTTCCTTGCAGTATATAGATATGCGAATTCCTTACTTCCCCCTACCTGTTCAACAGGTATGCTGGGTCGGTATCCCAATTTCATACAGTTAAGGACAGGCCATGAGTAAGATTTATGAAGACAACTCGCTGACTATCGGTCACACGCCCCTGGTTCGACTGAACCGTATCGGTAATGGACGCATTCTGGCGAAGGTCGAATCACGTAACCCAAGCTTCAGCGTAAAATGCCGCATCGGTGCAAACATGATTTGGGATGCGGAAAAACGGGGTGTGCTGAAACCAGGCGTTGAGCTGGTTGAGCCGACCAGTGGCAACACCGGTATCGCTCTGGCCTATGTCGCTGCGGCGCGTGGCTACAAGCTGACGCTCACCATGCCTGAAACCATGAGTATTGAACGTCGCAAGCTGCTGAAAGCGCTGGGTGCAAACCTGGTTCTGACCGAAGGCGCGAAAGGCATGAAAGGTGCCATTCAGAAGGCCGAAGAGATTGTGGCCAGCGATCCAGCAAAATATCTGCTGCTGCAGCAGTTTAGCAACCCGGCTAACCCGGAAATCCATGAGAAAACTACCGGTCCGGAAATCTGGGAAGATACGGACGGTCAGGTTGACGTGTTTATCTCCGGCGTAGGTACCGGCGGAACGCTAACCGGCGTATCCCGGTATATTAAAGGCACGAAAGGTAAAAAAGACCTGATTACCGTTGCCGTTGAACCCACCGACTCACCGGTTATCGCTCAGGCGCTGGCGGGCGAAGAACTCAAGCCTGGCCCGCATAAAATTCAGGGCATCGGCGCGGGCTTCATTCCGGGTAACCTGGATTTAAAGCTGATCGATAAAGTCGTTGCCATCACTAACGAAGAAGCGATCTCAACCGCACGTCGTCTGATGGATGAAGAAGGCATTCTGGCGGGTATCTCCTCCGGTGCTGCCGTTGCGGCCGCACTCAAACTTCAGGAAGATGAGACCTTTACCAACAAGAATATTGTGGTTATCCTTCCTTCTTCGGGTGAGCGTTACTTGAGCACCGCACTGTTTGCCGATCTCTTCACTGAGAAAGAACTGCAACAGTGATGCCAGCATGTTAAAAACGCGTAAAAAAGCACCTTTTTAGGTGCTTTTTTGTGGCCTGCTTCAAAGTTTTACCCCTCCTGGCATTGCTTCACCCCGTTGTGTCTGGTATTTAAACCAGCAATTATTTTGATGCGTGAAATTAATCAGTGAACGAAATAGCCTTGCTGAATCGATTTTATGATTTGGTTCAAGTCTTGCTTTCGCTGCATAATGTTTAATGACGATTGAAACGTCAGCGCTAACAATACAGGCTAAAGTTAAGCCGCCAGGCTAGACTTTAGTTCCACAACACTAAACCTATAAGTTGGGGAAATACAATGTTCCAGCAAGAAGTTACCATTACCGCTCCGAACGGTCTGCACACCCGCCCTGCTGCTCAGTTTGTTAAAGAAGCGAAAGGCTTCACTTCTGAAATCACTGTAACTTCCAACGGCAAAAGCGCTAGCGCAAAAAGCCTGTTCAAACTGCAGACTCTGGGCCTGACTCAGGGCACCGTGGTCACCATCTCTGCGGAAGGTGAAGACGAGCAGAAAGCAGTTGAGCATCTGGTTAAACTGATGGCTGAGCTCGAGTAAGTTTACGGGTTCTTTTCAATATCAGTCACAAGTAAGGTAGGGTTATGATTTCAGGCATTTTAGCATCCCCGGGTATCGCTTTCGGCAAAGCATTGCTGCTGAAAGAAGACGAAATCGTCATTGACCGGAAAAAAATTTCTGCCGACAAGGTTGATCAGGAAGTTGAACGTTTTCTGAGCGGTCGTGCCAAGGCATCTGCGCAACTGGAAGCGATCAAAACTAAAGCTGGCGAAACTTTCGGTGAAGAAAAAGAAGCCATCTTCGAAGGGCACATCATGCTGCTCGAAGATGAGGAGCTGGAGCAGGAAATCATAGCCCTGATTAAAGATAAAGGCATGACGGCCGACGCGGCTGCGCATGAAGTTATCGAAGGTCAGGCAACTGCCCTGGAAGAACTGGATGATGAATACCTGAAAGAGCGTGCGGCTGACGTACGTGACATCGGTAAGCGCCTGCTGCGCAACATCCTGGGTCTGGCCATTATCGATCTGAGCGCGATTCAGGACGAAGTGATCCTGGTTGCCGCCGACCTGACCCCGTCAGAAACCGCACAGCTGAACCTGAAAAAGGTGCTGGGTTTCATCACTGATGCAGGTGGCCGTACCTCCCACACCTCTATCATGGCGCGTTCTCTGGAACTGCCTGCCATCGTGGGTACCGGTAGCGTCACTGCTCAGGTGAAAAACGACGATTATCTGATTCTGGATGCCGTAAACAATCAGGTTTACGTCAACCCAACTAACGAAGAGATCGAGCAGCTGCGCGCCGTTCAGGAGCAGGTTGCAACCGAGAAAGCGGAACTCGCTAAACTGAAAGATCTGCCAGCCATTACGCTGGACGGCCATCAGGTAGAAGTGTGCGCGAACATCGGTACCGTACGCGACGTTGAAGGCGCTGAGCGCAACGGTGCGGAAGGTGTGGGTCTGTATCGTACTGAATTCCTGTTCATGGACCGTGACGCGCTGCCAACTGAAGAAGAACAGTTCGCTGCGTACAAAGCCGTGGCTGAAGCCTGTGGCTCTCAGGCGGTTATCGTCCGTACCATGGACATCGGTGGCGACAAAGAGCTGCCGTACATGAACTTCCCGAAAGAAGAGAACCCGTTCCTGGGCTGGCGTGCAGTGCGTATCGCCATGGATCGCAAAGAGATCCTGCGTGACCAGGTTCGCGCTATCCTGCGTGCATCCGCTTTCGGTAAACTGCGCATCATGTTCCCGATGATCATCTCTGTTGAAGAAGTGCGTGCACTGAAGAAAGAGATCGAAATCTACAAACAGGAACTGCGTGACGAAGGTAAAGCGTTTGACGAGTCAATCGAAGTGGGTGTGATGGTTGAAACACCTGCAGCCGCAACAATTGCGCGTCATTTAGCCAAAGAAGTTGATTTCTTTAGTATCGGTACCAATGATTTAACGCAGTACACCCTGGCAGTTGACCGTGGTAATGATATGATTTCACATCTCTACCAGCCAATGTCACCGTCCGTACTGACGCTTATTAAGCAAGTCATTGATGCTTCTCATGCAGAAGGTAAATGGACTGGCATGTGTGGTGAGCTTGCAGGCGACGAACGTGCTACACTTCTGTTGCTGGGTATGGGTCTGGACGAATTCTCTATGAGCGCCATTTCCATCCCGCGCATTAAGAAGATTATCCGTAACACGAACTTCGAAGATGCGAAGGTGTTAGCAGAGCAGGCTCTTGCTCAACCGACAACGGACGAGTTAATGACGCTGGTTAACAAGTTCATTGAAGAAAAAACAATCTGCTAATCCACGAGATGCGGCCCAATTTACTGCTTAGGAGAAGATCATGGGTTTGTTCGATAAACTGAAATCTCTGGTTTCTGATGATAAGAAAGACTCCGGAACTATTGAGATTGTTGCTCCGCTCTCCGGCGAGATCGTCAACATCGAAGACGTGCCGGATGTAGTGTTTGCTGAGAAAATCGTTGGTGATGGCATTGCTATCAAACCAACTGGCAACAAAATGGTTGCTCCAGTTGACGGCACCATCGGTAAAATTTTTGAAACCAACCATGCGTTCTCTATCGAATCTGATAGCGGTATCGAACTGTTCGTTCACTTCGGTATCGACACCGTTGAACTGAAAGGCGAAGGCTTCAAACGTATCGCGGAAGAAGGCCAGCGTGTGAAAGTTGGCGACCCGGTGATTGAATTCGATCTGCCACTGCTGGAAGAAAAAGCGAAGTCTACTCTGACTCCGGTTGTTATCTCCAACATGGACGAAATCAAAGAACTGATCAAACTGTCCGGCAGCGTTACCGTGGGCGAAACCCCGGTTATCCGCATCAAGAAGTAATTCTTGCCGCACAAAGAAATGGCGCCTTCGGGCGCCATTTTTGTTTATGCGGGGAGAATAAGTTCGTCGTAACCTTTCGACTGGGTATAAACCATCACGTCCGTCACCCGGTCACCTGCTTTGCGAATCGCCTCAGCAATGGTTTTGCCTTCGACAATTCCGCTGACCAGTTCCGAACAGAACAGATCGCCCGTCCCTTTCAGATCGGTTTCGACACGAGGGTGCGCGCTCACGGTCACGCTTTCTTTACTCACCAGCACCACGTGGATATTCTCCGGGTCATCGGCCACCGGCGCACTGGTGATCGCAACCCATTTCAACGTATCTGAGAGCAACCCCTGCGCGGCGACAATCGCGCTTTCAGGAGTCCGGCACGGTTTGCCGCTTAACACTTCCAGCTCAAAGACGTTCGGCGTAATCCCCTGCGCCAGCGGCAGCAGGTGCTCCCGATACGCTTCAGGGATATCCGGTTTCACGTACATCCCGCTGTCGATATCGCCGATAACCGGGTCGACCAGCACCAGCAGATCGGGATGCTGCACTTTGATGGTCTTGAGCCACTGGGCCAGCAGTTTTATCTGGCTGGCACTGCCCATATAGCCGGTGGTGACCGCCTTAAGCTCGCGCAGGATCTCGCGCTCGTTCAGGGCCTTAAGATAGCCGCTAAACCACTCGTCGGGGATCACCCCACCGTAGAAGGTATCATAGTGCGGCGTGTTGCTGAACAGCACCGTCGGTACGGCAGTCACGTTCAGACGATGCGTGCGAATATTTGGTACAGCGATACTGTTGCCCACGCTACCGTAAACCACCTGCGACTGCACCGCGACAATATCGGTTTGCTGCGCCCGGGTATTATCCCGGAATAGAATCATCTCCATGACGCTTAAATCCCCGCCCCCTGCGAATAACTCTCTTCACCAAAGACGCCCGTAGAAAGGTAACGATCGCCGCGATCGCAAATAATTGCCACCACTACGGCCCCCGGGTTTGCCTTTGCCACCCGAATCGCCCCCGCTACCGCGCCGCCCGAGCTGACGCCGCAAAAGATGCCTTCGCGCACGGCCAGCTCACGCATGGTATTTTCCGCCTCGCGCTGGTGAAGATCCAGCACCTGGTCCACAAGCTGTGCATTAAAGATGCCCGGCATGTATTCCGCAGGCCAGCGGCGAATCCCCGGAATGCTGCTCCCCTCTTCCGGCTGCAAGCCAACAATGGTGACGGCTTTCTGCTGCTCGCGTAGAAAACGCGATACGCCGGTAATGGTGCCGGTGGTACCCATGCTGGAGACAAAGTGGGTGATGCGTCCGTCCGTTTGCTGCCAGATTTCCGGGCCGGTAGTGGTGTAGTGCGCGTACGGGTTGTCCGGATTGTTGAACTGATCGAGCAGTTTACCTTCACCGCGCTCGGCCATTTCTAACGCTAAGTCGCGTGCGCCTTCCATTCCCTGCTCTTTGGTCACCAGAATCAGCTCGGCTCCGTAGGCACGCATCGCGGCGCGGCGCTCCTGACTCATGTTGTCCGGCATCAGCAGCTTCATGCGGTAGCCTTTCAGCGCGGCGATCATCGCCAGCGCGATACCGGTGTTGCCGCTTGTGGCCTCAATCAGCACGTCGCCCGGCTTGATTTCACCGCGTTTTTCAGCCTGAACAATCATCGACAGTGCGGCACGGTCTTTCACCGAACCCGCCGGGTTATTGCCTTCGAGTTTGACCCAGATTTCGCTGCCGTTGTCTGGTCCCATGCGCTGAAGCTTGACCAGAGGCGTGTTGCCGATGGTGTTTTCGAGTGTATTCACGTTTTTTACTCAATAAAAAAAGCCGGGTGGCGCTTCGCTTACCCGGCCTACAAGACACAGTGATAACTGTAGCAAAACTACGTAATCCTAACCTATCAGGCCGACTCCGCCAGAGCAATATCCTCGCGCGTCTCGATACGCTCATTGCCATGATAAATACGGGCATGCTGCAGGCCCACAAACAGGCGCTCACCCCGGTGCGGCGGCTCTTCGTCACGCAACACCACGGTCAGCGGCTCGGTATACCAGCCCAGCGGCTGTACCACCAATTGGGTGTAGTGACCTTTAGGGCTAGCTTCCAGCACCTGTACCGGCAGCGGTGAATCCAGGCTAGTGCGACGGCTGACGTCCACTTCCCATGGACGCAGGAACAGATCGACAGGCCCCTGATGCGCGGAGGTATAGCCCAGCGGCCAGCGGTGCGCACCCACGTGGAACTGACCGCCGCGAATGGTGCCCTGCAGACGGTTCACCTCGCCCATAAACTCCAGTACAAAACGGGTCGCCGGTTCACGCCAGAGCTGCTCCGGCTCGTCAACCTGCTCAATATTGCCCTGGCTCATGACCACGACACGGTCCGCGACTTCCATCGCTTCTTCCTGATCGTGGGTCACGAAAACGCTGGTAAACTTCAGCTCCTCATGCAGCTGACGCAGCCAGCGACGCAGCTCTTTACGCACCTGCGCATCCAGCGCGCCAAAGGGTTCATCCAGCAGCAGAATTTGTGGCTCAACGGCTAAGGCGCGCGCGAGCGCGACACGCTGCTTCTGCCCGCCGGAAAGCTGGGCCGGGAAACGGTCTGCCAGATGCGCAAGCTGCACCATCTCAAGCAGTTTGGTCACTTTGGCTTTGATGGCTGCCGCATTTGGACGCTCGCGACGCGGCAGCACCGTCAGACCAAACGCGATGTTGTCGAACACCGTCATATGGCGGAACAGCGCGTAATGCTGGAACACAAAGCCTACCTTACGGTCGCGGGCATGCAGACGGCTCACATCGGTACCGTGAAAGCGGATATGTCCGCTGGTCTGATGCTCAAGCCCGGCGATAATACGCAGCAGCGTGGTTTTACCGGAACCAGACGGCCCCAGCAGCGCGACCATTTGTCCGGAAGGGATATCCAGCGAGATATCATTCAGCACCTGCGTGCGACCAAAAGACTTCTTAATATTGGCAATCTCAATGCTCATGATTTCCCTCCTGATGCTGACGTTTTTCCTGATTCTCTAAACGCCACTGCACCACACTCTTCAAAAACAGGGTCAAAATCGCCATCAGCGTCAGCAACGCTGCGGCAGTAAAGGAACCGACGGTGTTGTAGTCCTGTTCCAGTAATTCAATCTGTAACGGCAGCGACAGGGTTTCGCCGCGGATCGAGCCGGACACCACCGACACCGCACCAAATTCGCCAATCGCGCGGGCGTTGGTCAGCACCACGCCATAGAGCAGTGCCCAGCGGATGTTCGGCAGCGTGACGCGACGGAACATCTGCCAGCCGGAGGCGCCCAGCAGCACCGCCGCTTCGTCTTCATGGCTGCCCTGGCTTAGCATCACCGGCACCAGCTCGCGCACCACAAACGGACAGGTGACAAAGATAGTCACCAGCACCATGCCCGGCCAGGCGAACATAATCTGCAGGTTATGCTCATCCAGCCAACCACCAAGCGGACCGTTCGAGCCGTAAAAGAGCAGGTAAACCAGACCGGCAACAACAGGCGACACGGCAAACGGAATATCCAACAGGGTCAGCAGCATCTGACGTCCAGGGAAGTTGAAGCGCGTCACCAGCCAGGCCAGCAGCGTACCGAACACCAGGTTGACCGGCACGGTGATCAGCGCAATCAGCACGGTCAGCCAGATGGCGTGCAGCATATCCGGGTCCGCCAGATTTTCCAGAGCGGGCATAATCCCTTTACTGAATGCCTGGACAAAGATATAGACCGTTGGCACAACGAGAATAAGTGCGGATACCAGCACGCCCGTCCCAATCAGAAACCATTTTGCCCAGTTGATGCGGGGCGCATCGTAACGCTTCAATTGAGTAACTTCCGCCATCAGTGACCTACCACACGTCGACCAAAGCGACTTTGCAGAGTGTTAATCGAGTACAGCAGCAGCAGCGACGCGGCGAGGATCACCGAAGCAATCGCGCTCGCAGCCGGATAATCAAACTCCTGCAAACGCACAAAAATCATCAGCGAGGTCACTTCCGTTTTCCACGCGATGTTCCCGGCGATGAAGATCACCGCACCAAACTCGCCGAGGCTTCGGGTAAACGACAGCGCCACGCCCGCCAGCAGCGCCGGAGAAAGCTCTGGCAGCACAACCTTGCGGAAACTCTGCCAGCGCGTCGCACCCAGCGTTTCAGCCGCTTCTTCGTATTCCGGGCCTAAATCCTCCAGCACCGGCTGTACGGTACGCACCACAAACGGAATGCTGGTGAAGGCCATCGCCACCGCGATACCGAGCCAGGTATAGGTGACTTTGATATCAAACTTTGCCAGCCACTCGCCGTAAAAACCGTTAACCGAGAACAGCGACGCCAGCGTTAAGCCCGCAACCGCCGTCGGAAGTGCAAACGGCAGATCCATCAACGCATCAAGCAGCGTGCGACCCGGGAAACGGTAGCGAGTTAAGATCCACGCCATCAGCAGGCCGAACACGCCGTTAAAAATCGATGCCACAAACGCCGACAGCAGCGTGACCTTATAGGCCGCCACTACCTGCGGGTTGGTGATCACGTCCCAGTACTGGGCCCAGCTCATATCAGAGAGCTGCACCACCAGCGCGCTGAGCGGCAACAGCAGGATCAGGCAGACGAACAGCAGGCTGGTCCCAAGGCTTAAGGTAAAGCCCGGCAGCACGCGTTTTGTCGAGACTGCAAACATTATTTACGTCCCGCCGCCAGCAGTTTGTCTAACTCACCGCCGCTGACAAAATGCGTTTTCATCACGTCAGGCCATGAGCCGAAATGGTCTTCCACGCGGAACAAATCGGTCTGCGGGAATTTATCTTTCAGCTTGTTCATCACGTCCGGGTTGTTCACGCGGTAGTAGTAATCGGTAATGATGGTCTGCGCCTGCGGGCTGTACAGGTAGTTGAGATAGGCTTTTGCCGCTTTCTCGGTACCGTTTGCCTGCACGTTTTTATCCACCCAGGCCACCGGGAACTCGGCCAGGATGTTGGTTTTCGGGATAACCACTTCGAATCCCTGCGCTTCGTATTGTTTACGGATATTGTTTACTTCAGATTCGAAGCTGATCAGAACATCGCCAAGACCGCGCTCAGCGAAGGTTGTGGTCGCGCCGCGGCCGCCGGTATCAAACACTTCGACGTTTTTAAGGAATTGGGTCATGAACTGTTCGGTCTTCGCTTTATCGTTACCGTCAGCTTTATCCGCCGCGCCCCACGCCGCCAGATAGGTATAGCGGGCGTTACCGGAGGTTTTTGGGTTCGGGAAAATCAGTTTTACGTCGGAACGCACTAGGTCGTTCCAGTCGTGGATGTTCTTCGGGTTGCCCTTACGCACCAGGAAGCCCAT
Organism: Enterobacter mori; assembly: GCF_025244905.1. NCBI lineage: Bacteria > Pseudomonadati > Pseudomonadota > Gammaproteobacteria > Enterobacterales > Enterobacteriaceae > Enterobacter > Enterobacter mori. The sequence continues at coordinate 3,341,930 of NZ_CP104285.1, forward strand.
GGTGGAATAGAACGGCGAGCTGTTGTTAGGCAGACGGCTCTGCCAGTCCGCCGGGAGCAGCTTGCCTTTGTCGTGCAGGATCTGCACGTCAGTCACCTGGTTATAGGTCACCACATCCGCTTTCAGACCCTGCAAAATCGCCAGCGCCTGCTTGGACGACCCTGCGTGGGACTGCTTGATGGTCAGCTTGTCGCCGTTATTGTCTTTCGCCCACTGCTGTTCGAACGGTGGATTAAGGGCGGCAAACAGCTCGCGGGAGACGTCATACGAACTATTCAACAGTTCAGTCGCCTGCGCCTGCGCCACCAGCAGTAAACCTGCCAGTGCCAGCGATCCTTTTTTTAGTACAGTAATGGCCATTGCGCACCCTTATAAATGTGATGACTATCTTATAGTCATAATATTTATAACGAGGTCGAAAGGAGTAACGGTTTTATATACCGTTTGGTGATTTAGAAGCAGAAAAGGGAATAAGGCATTAATCCCCTCTCCCCTTTGGGGAGAGGGTCAGGGTGAGGGGCATTACAGCGCCAGCAGACGCTCAACGGACGGGGCGAAGTAGTAGCCGCCGGTCACCGGTTTCGTGAAGCGCAGCATGGCGTCGCGCTTGCCGTCGGTATCACCAAACATGCTCAGTAACTGCTGTTCAATGTTATACAGGCGCGCACAGTAGGCGCAGAAGTAAAGGCCGTGCGTGCCGCTGGCCGTACCGTACGGCAGGCTCTGGCGGACAATCTTCAGCCCTTTTCCGTCTTCTTTGAGGTCAACGCGGGTCAGGTGAGAAGTAACGGGACGGTCATCGCCGTCGATCTCTTCGTTGGCTTCTTTGGTTCGGCCAATCATCATCTCCTGGTCGTGCACGCTCATGCGGTTAAGCTGCTTGAGGTTGTGCTCCCAGCGCTGCACGAACACGTAGCTGCCACCCGCGTCCACGCCGTCTTTGATCACCGCGACGTCGCGACGAATTTCCTCACCCGCCGGGTTTTCGGTGCCGTCAACGAAGCCGCTCAGATCGCGCTCTTCCACCCAGCGGAAGCCGTGAACCTCTTCCTGCACCTCGATGCTGTCGCCAAAGGCCTCAACGGCAGCCTGGGCTACGGAGAAGTTCACGTCATGACGCAGAGAAAGAATGTGGATCAGCACGTCGTACTGCGTGGCGGGTGCGAGGCCTTTGCCGTAAGGGATAAAGTCTTTTAACTCTTCCGCCCCTTCACCACCGCTCAGCTGACGCCAGACGTTATTGCCAAAGGCAACAACGGCGCCAAGGTGGGCTTCCGGGAATTTAGCCTGGAAGGTCGCCAGTTTATCAACGAACACTTTACTGGCCGCACGCAGGGCATCCACGTCCCCTTTAACGTTGGCTTCAATCCAAATCGCCGCGCGGCAATGTTCTGGCAAAATGCCACTCTGAACCTGAGACATCGCTCCTCCTGAAATAAAGATGCCACGTCAGTGTGGCATTGATGGCGGCTATTATACCCGGATTTCAGCAAGACGGTTTGTTCAGGCGCAAATTACTGCTTCCAGAGTATTTTGCTCACTTTCCAGTTTTTCAGCGTGTCGTCAGATGGCATTAACCCCTCCGGGCCGCTCCACTCACCGGTGAACAGGTAGCTGATGTGCTGGCTGCCTTCAGCCTTACATTCCACCGCAACCTTGTCGTCAGACGGCACGCTGGTGCAGTTGCCGAACGCCTGTTTATACAGTTCGTTAAACGGCGTACCCACTTTCACACCGGTTGCGGTTGGAATGTCTTCATCCATCACCGCAATACGGTTTACCGTGCCTTTATCGCCGTTAATCACCAGCGCCAGCGTGTCGCCCTTCATCGCTTCGAAGTAACGCACGATATTGCCATTTTCAGTTTTCATGCCGCTGCGCAGGCGATAATCGCTGCTCAGGGCATCCTGAATCGCATCCTGATCCAGCGCCGTTGACGCGGTAATTTTTCCTACGCCCTGCTCGGTCACTTCGGTTGAAGAACCAAACCAGTTCCACGGATAGGCTGCAGACCAGTTAATAGAGGAGAGCGTCGAACAGCCGGTTAACGCCAGCGGCAGAGCGCATAAAAGTAAACGCAGCGATTTCATTAAAACGTCCTTTCTGAGTAAATCAACGCTTGTTGGAGTGCGACTTCGACAAAAAGTGCCGAATTAATCATCCTGATGCCTAAAACAGGCGCGAAGGCGTGGATTGGTCAGCAGCCACAGCAGCGCCACGATATCGGCTACGACCAGCGCAATACCGATACCCGTGAGCGGCTCACCGTACCACCAGAGTACCGGCTGCCAGAAGAGCAGCGCAATCTGGGCAAGGATCAGCAGCCAGCGAAGCGCCCCCCAAAAGCGTGGGATCAGATGCCGCCGTCCGCTGACCAAAAACGCCAGCACGGCCGGAATGCCCGGCAGTAATCCAATCCAGAATGCATCGTGATCGGGATAGAAGAGATTCAGCAGCGTGTCGCCCTGCCCGCGCGACGCTCCGGCCATTACAAACAGCACCCAGGTGCGGGCCTGTAGCAGCAGAACGCACCAGAACAGAAAAGGCAGCCTGACGCGGCCCTGCGCGTCATAGTCTGCCGGATGGATCTCAGTACTCTTCATCTTCGATCAAACGCTTGCCCAGGGTCAGTACGTCAGCGTGCTCGTAGCCCAGACGCTCATACATGCCCAGCACCACGTCGTTATCTTCTCGCACCATAATCTGAATTTTCGGACAGCCGCGGGCGATGAGTTTCTTTTCCAGGCGATTGAGCAGCGCATTGGCAATGCCGCGCGCCCGGTATTCCGGATGCACGCCCAGATAATAGGCCGAGCCCCGGTGGCCGTCGTAACCGCCCATCACCGTACCGACAACCTCACCGTTCACTTCTGCGACCAGAAACAAACTGACGTCGTGATTCACCTTACGTTCGATGTCCATTTCCGGGTCGTTCCACGGACGCAGCAGATCGCAGCGCTCCCAAAGGGTAATCACCTCTTCGAAATCTTCCTGGCGAAAAACGCGTATCTCCATGGTATTAACCGCCTTTTTGGGTTTTAAAACAGTGATTATGGCGTGAACCCTGCGTTTAGCCAATAACCGGGGAAAATCTCGCCAAAATTTGGCATAATGTCACTTTGTCACGTATTGAAATGAAAAGTAAAACAATTATCAATAAGGACTGTCGTAACGGTAATCACGATACGATATAACACCAGGATCGCAATTTTTACTATTCAGGCCGCATGAGCACATTCAAACCATTAAAAGCACTCACATCGCGTCGTCAGGTTCTCAAAGCGGGGCTGGCGGCCTTAACGTTAACGGGCATCGCTAAGCAGGCTCAGGCAAAAGACGAGAGCACGCTTAAAACCAGCAACGGACACAGTAAACCGAAAGCCAAAAAGCCGGGCGCGAAGCGTCTGGTGATGCTCGATCCGGGCCACGGCGGCATCGATACCGGCGCCATCGGCAAAAACGGGTCGAAAGAAAAACACGTCGTGCTGGCGATTGCAAAAAATGTACGATCGATTTTACGCAGCAACGGCATTGACGCCCGCCTGACGCGCTCCGGCGACACCTTCATTCCGCTGTACGACCGCGTGGAGATCGCCCACCAGCACGGCGCGGATCTGTTTATGTCGATCCACGCCGACGGCTTTACCAATCCTTCTGCAGCAGGCGCATCGGTGTTTGCGCTTTCCAACCGCGGTGCCAGTAGCGCCATGGCAAAATACCTCTCCGACCGCGAAAACCGCGCGGATGAAGTCGCCGGAAAGAAAGCCACCGATAAAGACCATCTGTTGCAGCAGGTGCTGTTCGACCTCGTGCAAACGGACACCATCAAAAACAGCCTGACGCTCGGCTCGCATATTCTGAAGAAGATTAAGCCGGTGCACCGTCTGCACAGTAAAGGTACCGAACAGGCTGCGTTTGTGGTGCTGAAATCGCCGTCGATTCCCTCGGTGCTGGTTGAAACCTCCTTTATTACCAACCCGGAAGAAGAGCGACTGCTTGGCACCACGGCGTTTCGCCAGAAGATCGCCAACGCCATCGCTTCCGGCATTATCAGCTACTTCAACTGGTTCGATAACCAGAAAGCGCACTCCAGGAAACGTTGATGAAACCCGATGCAAAGCTGGTCAAAACTTTCCTGCTGCAGCTGCAGGATGATATTTGCCGGAAACTGGCCGCCGCAGACGGCGGTGAATTTCAGGAAGATAGCTGGCAGCGCGACGCGGGCGGCGGCGGGCGCAGCCGGGTGCTGCGTAACGGCGGCATCTTCGAACAGGCGGGCGTGAATTTTTCCCACGTTCACGGCGACGCCATGCCCGCGTCTGCGACGGCGCATCGCCCTGAGCTGGCGGGCCGCAGCTTCGAGGCGATGGGCGTCTCGCTGGTGGTGCATCCGCACAACCCGTTTGTGCCGACCAGCCACGCCAACGTGCGCTTTTTCATTGCGGAAAAACCGGGCACCGACCCGGTCTGGTGGTTCGGCGGCGGTTTCGATTTAACGCCCTATTACGGCTTCGAAGAGGATGCCGTGCACTGGCACACTACCGCGCGCGATCTCTGTCTGCCGTTTGGCGAAGACGTCTACCCGAAATTTAAAAAGTGGTGCGACGACTACTTTTATCTGAAGCACCGCGACGAGCAGCGCGGCATCGGCGGACTGTTCTTTGACGATCTCAACACGCCTGATTTTGATACCGCGTTCAGCTTTATGCGCGCGGTAGGCGAAGGCTATACCGACGCCTGGCTGCCGATTGTCGAACGCCGCAAAGACACCGACTACGGCGTGCGCGAGCGTGAGTTCCAGCTTTACCGTCGCGGGCGCTACGTGGAGTTCAACCTGGTGTGGGATCGCGGGACGCTGTTCGGCCTGCAGACCGGAGGTCGCACGGAGTCGATTCTGATGTCGATGCCACCGCTGGTGCGCTGGGAATACAGCTACGAGCCAAAAGAAGGCAGCCCGGAGGCTGCCTTGCGTGAGTTTATTCGGGTTCGGGACTGGGTGTAACTGCCGGATGGCGCTGCGCTTATCCGGCCTACTCAACCCGTAGGTCGGGTAAGCGAACGCGCCACCCGACTCACAATGCTTACAGCGGCTGCGTCTGCGCCTCAACCACCGCCAGCGCCACCATATTCACGATACGGCGCACGGAGGCAATCGGCGTTAACACATGCACCGGTTTCGCCACGCCCATCAGCACCGGTCCTACGGTCACCCCTTCAGAGCTGGAGACGCGCAGCAGGTTATAGCTGATACGCGCCGCCTCCACGTTTGGCATAATCAGTATGTTGGCCGATCCCTTCAGCGGGCTGTCCGGCATGCGTTCGTTACGGATGCTCTCCACCAGCGCGGCATCACCGTGCATTTCCCCGTCAATCATCAGCTCCGGCGCACGCTCACGCACCAGATCCAGCGTCTGACGCATTTTGCAGGCCGCCGCGGATTTAGACGAACCAAAGTTCGAATGCGACAGCAGCGCCACCTTCGGCTCGATACCAAAGCGGCGTACGGTCTCGGCGGCCATCACGGTGATTTCTGCCAGCTCGTCCGGCGTCGGATCGTCATTGACGTAGGTGTCAGCGATAAAGGTGTTGCCGCTTGGCAGCAGCAGCGCGTTCATCGCCCCGGCGGTATGAACGCCGTCGCGATAGCCGAAGATCTCCTGCACCACGCTAAAGTGCTCGTGATAATCGCCGATGGTGCCGCAGATCAGCGCATCCGCCTCGCCGCGATGCACCATGATCGCGCCGATCACCGTCGTGTTGCCGATCACCGCTTTCTGCGCCTGCTCCTGGGTAATCCCGCGACGCTTCATGATCGCGTAGTATTCGCTCCAGTACTCCTTGAAGCGCGGATCGGATTCGTTGTTAACGATCTCAAAGTCGACGCCCGGCTTAATCTGCAGGCCGAGCTTCTGAATGCGCATCTCGATGACGCTCGGACGACCAATCAGGATCGGCTTCGCCAGCCCTAAGGTGATCAGCTCCTGCGTCGCGTGCAGCACCCGCGCCTCTTCCCCTTCCGCCAGCACCACGCGTTTTGCGTCGGCGCGCGCCTGAGAGAAGATCGGCTTCATGAACAGGTTAGTTTTGTAGACGAATTCGGTGAGCTTATCGACGTAAGCGTCGAAATCCTGAATCGGTCGCGTCGCCACGCCGGAGTCCATCGCCGCTTTGGCAACGGCTGGCGCAATTTTCACAATCAGGCGCGGATCAAACGGTTTTGGAATGATATAGTCCGGGCCAAAGCTCAAATCCTGATCGCCGTACGCAGACGCGACCACTTCGCTCTGCTCAGCGTGCGCCAGCTCCGCGATGGCGTGAACGGCGGCAAGCTTCATCTCTTCGTTGATCGCAGTTGCACCCACATCCAGCGCACCGCGGAAGATGAACGGGAAGCAGAGCACGTTGTTCACCTGGTTCGGGTAGTCCGAACGACCTGTACAGATAATGGCATCTTCACGCACCGCTTTCGCCAGCGGCGGCAGGATTTCCGGTTCCGGGTTCGCCAGGGCCAGGATCATTGGCGCACGCGCCATCTTCTTCACCATCTCCTGGGTCAGCACTTTCGGGCCGGAACAGCCGAGGAAGATATCCGCGCCGTCAATAACGTCCTCAAGCGTGCGTTTGCCGTCGTCTTCTACCGCGTACGCCGCCTTGGTTTCCGCCATGTTCGGCTCGCGGTCTTTATAAATAACGCCCTTCGAGTCGCAGACCACAATGTTGTGCTTCTGCATACCCAGCGCCACCAGCAGGTTCATACAGGCAATCGCCGCCGCGCCCGCGCCGGAAACGACCATGCGCACGTCGGAGAGATTTTTCTCGACCACGCGCAGGCCGTTCAGAATGGCGGCGGTGCTGATAATCGCGGTCCCGTGCTGGTCATCATGGAACACGGGAATGTTCATACGCTCGCGCAGCTTCTGCTCGATATAGAAACATTCCGGCGCTTTGATGTCTTCCAGGTTGATACCGCCGAAGGTCGGCTCCAGCGCGGCCACCACGTTGATGAATTTATCGGGATCGAGTTCGTCCACCTCGATATCGAACACGTCGATACCGGCGAATTTCTTGAACAGAACGCCCTTCCCTTCCATCACCGGCTTACCGGCCAGCGCGCCAATGTTGCCCAGCCCCAGCACCGCCGTGCCGTTAGAAATAACGGCGACAAGGTTACCGCGCGCGGTGTATTTGTAGGCCGCCAGCGGATCTTTTTCGATCTCCAGACACGGCGCAGCTACGCCCGGTGAGTAGGCCAGCGCCAGATCGCGCTGTGTTGCCAGCGGCTTGGTTGGGGAGACCTGGATTTTACCGGGGACGGGGAACTCGTGAAAATCGAGGGCACTCTGTTTCAACTGCTCATCCATCTTATTTTTCCTTTCACGTATCGGTCAAAAGGGTGACGAAAGCGATCCTGATGCACACCCTGGTGTGCCGTCTAGTATCGCCTCAGGCCGTCTCCTAAACTTTGAAGGCTGCCAAACTCTCACCATCACACATTAAAAATTGTTATCAATTTATAACAGCCATGTTACCCGTCTCAAAAGCAATGCCTCCCCCGTCTGCTATGCTTTTTTGTTAAGTCCATCATGATTTTCTCAGAAGTGTGAACTAACGCACTCGATTAACTCTTTTATTTCCAAGGAGTAATGACTTATGAACCAGCTAGACGGCATCAAACAATTCACCACCGTGGTGGCAGACAGCGGCGATATCGAGTCGATTCGCCACTATCAGCCGGAAGATGCGACCACCAACCCTTCGCTGCTGCTCAAGGCGGCCGGACTTGCTCATTTTAATCATCTGATTGATGACGCCATTGCCTACGGTAAACTGCGCGGGAAAACGCAGGAGCAGCAGGTCGCCGAAGCCAGCGACAAGCTGGCGGTTAATTTTGGTGCAGAAATTCTGAAAAGCATCCCGGGGCGCGTGTCGACCGAAGTGGACGCCCGCCTCTCTTTTGATAAAGAAAAAAGCGTTAACAAAGCCCGTCGCCTGGTGGAACTCTACCAGGAGCAGGGGATTGATAAGTCACGCATCCTGATCAAGCTGGCGTCCACCTGGGAAGGCATCCGCGCGGCCGAGGTTCTGGAAAAAGAGGGCATTCACTGCAACCTGACGCTGCTGTTTTCGTTTGCCCAGGCACGCGCCTGCGCCGAAGCGGGCGTGTTCCTCGTCTCGCCGTTTGTCGGGCGCATCTACGACTGGTATCAGGCGAAACAGCCGATGGATCCGTACGTGGTGGATGAGGATCCGGGCGTGAAATCGGTCCGTAATATCTACGACTACTACAAACAGCACCGCTACGAAACCATTGTGATGGGGGCCAGCTTCCGCCGTACCGAGCAGATCCTCGCCCTGGCAGGCTGCGACCGTCTGACCATCTCCCCGAACCTGCTTCAGGAGCTTCAGGACAAAGAAGAGACAGTGATCCGCAAGCTGGTGCCGACCTCCACCGTTTTACCAAAACCGAAAGCCATGACCGAAGCGGAGTTCCGCTGGGAGCACAACCAGGACGCGATGGCTGTCGATAAACTGGCGGAAGGCATCCGCCTGTTCGCCGTCGACCAGCGCAAACTCGAAGATCTTCTTGCCGCCAAACTTTAACCTTGCCACGGAGTGAACTATGTCCCGTAAAGAGCTCGCCAATGCCATTCGCGCCCTCAGCATGGATGCCGTGCAGAAAGCCAATTCCGGCCATCCGGGCGCACCGATGGGCATGGCCGATATTGCCGAAGTGTTATGGAACGACTTCCTGAAGCACAACCCGAATGACCCCACCTGGTACGATCGCGACCGTTTTATTCTTTCCAACGGTCACGCATCGATGCTGCTCTACAGCCTGCTGCATCTTTCCGGTTACGACCTGCCGCTTGAGGAGATAAAAAACTTCCGCCAGCTGCACTCCAAAACGCCGGGACACCCGGAGATCGGCTATACGCCAGGCGTGGAAACGACGACCGGGCCACTCGGTCAGGGGCTAGCCAATGCGGTCGGGCTGGCGATTGCCGAACGCACGCTGGCGGCGCAGTTTAACCAGCCGGACCACGAAATTGTCGACCACTACACCTACGTGTTTATGGGTGACGGTTGCCTGATGGAGGGGATCTCCCACGAGGTCTGCTCGCTGGCGGGTACGCTGGGGCTCGGCAAGCTGATTGGATTTTACGATCACAACGGTATCTCCATCGACGGGGAGACCGAAGGCTGGTTTACCGACGACACGGCAAAACGCTTTGAAGCCTACCACTGGCACGTGGTGCATGAGATTGACGGTCACGATCCTGAAGCGGTGAAAAAAGCGATTCAGGAAGCGCAGAGCGTGAAGGACAAACCGTCGCTGATTATCTGCCGCACGGTCATCGGCTTCGGCTCGCCGAACAAGGCGGGCAAAGAGGAGGCGCACGGTGCGGCGCTGGGTGACGAAGAAGTGGCGCTGACCCGGCAGAAGCTGGGCTGGAAATACCCACCATTTGAGATCCCGAAAGAGATCTACAGGGCCTGGGATGCCCGTGAAAACGGTGAGAAAGCCCAGCACGCCTGGGACGAAAAATTTGCCGCCTACAAAAAAGCGCATCCTGAACTGGCGGCAGAGTTTTCCCGCCGCATGAGCGGCGGTCTGCCGGAAGACTGGGACGATAAAATCCAGGCGCTGATTGAAAACCTGCAGTCCAACCCGGCGAAAATTGCCACCCGTAAGGCGTCGCAAAATACCCTGAACGCAATAGGTCCTGTTCTGCCCGAACTGCTGGGCGGCTCGGCGGATCTGGCACCAAGTAACCTGACCATCTGGTCGGGTTCCAAATCGCTCAAAGAGGACATCGCCGGAAACTACATCCACTACGGCGTGCGCGAGTTCGGGATGACCGCCATTGCCAACGGCATCGCCCATCACGGCGGCTTCGTGCCTTACACCGCCACCTTCCTGATGTTTGTCGAGTACGCCCGTAACGCGGCGCGCATGGCGGCCTTAATGAAGGCGCGGCAGATTATGGTCTACACCCATGACTCCATCGGGCTGGGGGAAGACGGGCCCACGCACCAGGCGGTTGAGCAGCTGGCAAGCCTGCGCCTGACGCCGAACTTCAGCACCTGGCGTCCGTGCGACCAGGTCGAAGCAGCGGTGGGCTGGAAGCTGGCGGTGGAACGCCACAACGGCCCAACGGCATTAATTCTGTCACGCCAGAACCTGGCGCAGATTGAGCGTACCCCGGAGCAGGTGAAAAACATCGCCCGCGGCGGCTACATCCTGAAGGACAGCGGCGGCAAGCCGGACGTGATCCTGATTGCGACCGGTTCCGAGGTGGAAATCACGGTGAAAGCGGCGGAGAAACTGACTGCCGAAGGACACGCGGTGCGCGTGGTTTCCCTGCCTTCCACGGATATTTTTGATGCGCAGGATGAGGCGTATCGGGAATCGGTCCTGCCGTCCAGCGTCGCGGCGCGCGTGGCGGTAGAGGCCGGTATTGCAGACTACTGGTACAAATATGTGGGTCTGAAAGGGGCAATTGTCGGGATGCATGGTTACGGTGAATCCGCCCCGGCCGACAAGCTGTTCCCGTACTTCGGCTTTACCGTTGAGAACGTGGTGGAGAAGGCGCTGAGCGTGCTGTAGTGCGGTCTTCGTTGCCGGGTGGCGCTGTCGCTTACCCGGCCTACGGTTCGGTTTTTGTAGGCCGGGTAAGGCGTAGCCGCCACCCGGCACATTGCCACAGGCCGCAAGATTCGCAGGCCGGGTAAGGCTTAGCCGCCACCCGGCACATGGCCACAGGCCGCAAGATTCGTAGGCCGGGTAAGGCGCAGCCGCCACCCGGCACAATGCCACAGACCGCAAGATTTGTAGATACTGTTATGCCACGCAAGCATTTTCCTGATGCAGTGTGGCATCGAACGGGCGTCCTGATTTCAGAACGCCATACGCCACCTGCGCCAGCTTACGCATCATCGCTCCGATTATCAGCTTCGCTCCCTTACCGTTCTTTTCCAGACGCGCCCTGAATCCTTTTCCCCACTCCGTTTTGTACAGCGCCACCATCGCGGGCATATACAGCGCCCTGCGAAGCGAGACATGGCCAGCCTTACTCATCCTGCTTGCCCTGTTTACGCTGCTTCCGGATTCATGTTGCCGCGGTGTCAGCCCTGCGAACGCCGCGAACTGCCGCGCCTGCCCGAACCTGTCCTTCAGCCCCACATACGCCAGCAGCACCGCCGACGTCTTTTCACCGATACCCGGTATGCTGTCCAGCAGTTTTCGCCGGTGCTTCAGGTCCGGGTCGTCATCCGTCAGGTCCTTTATCTGTTTCTCCAGCCGCTTCAGCTCCGCTTCCAGCCACAGAAGGTGCGCATCAATGCTCGGCATCTGCACCTCCCGCGCCGTCTCACGGCGGTTCAGCTCCTGCGTGTGCATGTCCGTCAGGGACTGATGCCGCAGTACCAGCGCCCGCAACGCGCGCTCCACCGGATGCGGTGCCTCCCAGGCTGCCGGACGCTTCTGCCGGCAGAACTCTGCCAGCATACGGGCATCCACGGCATCGGTTTTACTGCGCAGGCCTTCGCTCTGCGCAAAGGCTTTACCCAGAGCCGGGTTGATGATGGATACGGTGAAACCGGCATCGCTGAGGGAAGCCGCGACGTCTTCCATATAGGTGCTGGTCGCCTCCATGCAGATGTGGGCCGGAGCCACATTATGGCTGCGGAGCCACCTGAGCAGCTCCTCGTGACCTTTAGGGGTGTTAGTAAACTTTTTGCTGCGGTGACGGCCATCAGGTCGCAACACATCGACATCCAGCTTAGCTTTGGAGACATCGATACCAATAAAGTGAAGTTCCTGTTCCATAGTGAAACCAACCTTGTGAATGCGGATTACCGGGAAAACCGGTCCATGATACTGTCCGGTTTGTCACTTGTGGAGAAGGGGCAGTCCACTGCAGGGATCTACAACACAGGCTCGAGGCCTAAGGCCGCAAGATTCGTAGGCCGGGTAAGGCGCAGCCGCCACCTGGCACAATGCCACAGACCGCAAGATTTGTAGGCCGGGTAAGGCGCAGCCGCCACCCGGCACATTGCCACAGGCCGCAAGATTTGTAGGCCGGGTAAGGCGCAGCCGGCACCCGGCAAAAAACTATCGCGTGATCCACAGCGTGGGCCAGGCATCTGGCCCGTTCCAGTTATCGCAGCTGGGCTCTTCCGCATAGCGGACCAGGCGGAAGCGCTGGCCGTCAAAACGCCAGCGCGTCTGGATCCCGCAATCCCCAATGCCCCGCCCTAACGCCAGCGTGGTCAGCTCACGCGTTTTCTCATCGAAGCTGGCATTCATCAGCTCCATCTCACTGCTGTCGCTTGAAGGGGTAAATGGCAGACGCAACCTGACGCTACGGGCAGAAAACGGCTTTTTGCGCGAAACTTGCCATGCCAAATCGACGGTGTTATACGCCCCTGCTTCACAGCTGACGATCAACAGCGCTTTGTCATCGGTTAACGCGGTCACGCGGACTTCACGGCGGTTCGGATCAAGCGAGCATTGACTGTTATTCATCCGCCAGGTGCCATAATCCAGCAGGTCGTTCAGCTCTTCATGGGTCAGCGGCGTCGGTGTCGGGTTGACGACCGCCACCTCTTTTAATGCGGGTGCGGGCGGCACGCTCAGCGGCGGACTGTTCCCTTTTTTTATCCAGGCTGTTCTGCTGCCGACGCGTTTTTGCTGGGCGTCGATAAACAGCAGTGCCGCTTTCAGGCCATCCAGTGAAATAACCTGCTTACCACCATGCAACGTCAGGGCGTGCCCTTCCTGAATGTTTTTCAAAAAAGCGGTAATGGTGGCGGCATCGTCAGTCTTCAGATGCCAGGGCGTTAATTGCCAGTGCTGAGGCGAAAGCTTAAGCGGTACGTCATCCAGCAGCAGTCGCGGCGCGATATCTGGCTCTTTCACGGCGGGGGCAGAAAGCCCACCGAGATCGATCCGCAGCGTGGCGTCTGTTTTCGCGCCCGCGCTGCGGCTGAGCGTCATGACCAGACCACGATGTTCACCGGTATTGCGCGCAACACAAAAATTCTGGTTATTGCAGGTGACCTGCCAGTCAGAGAAGGACTGCTGGGCAGGAGCAGCCCACACCAGTGGCGCAGGTAGCACGCAAAACAGGAAGAGAATAAAAACGCAGTAGCGCATGAATGGCACAATCCCGGAAACGAAAACGTCAAACTGGGCAGTATCTTCGTGTCCGAACCGGGCTTGCTCAATCGGATTTATCGGATAGATTTATCTGAAATGTAATCTATCACCGTTCGAAAGAAGGACTCATCATCCCGGTCGTTTGTAAGTACTGCAGCAATATTACGGCCTTACCGTCCCTGATCTCTCCACTTCTCACCATTGCCAGCGCCTGAGAAAACGGCATTTCCAGCACCTCAATATCCTCGTCCTCAACGCCACCGCCCCGGTGAGTACGCTGCGCATCGTTGTATTCCGCAATGAAGAAGTGGACAATTTCCGTCACGCCGCCTGGCGACATGAACAGTTCGAACACCTTTGTCACCTCACCCACTTCGAAGCCCGTTTCTTCAACGGCCTCTTTGCGGATACAAACTTCAGGCTCATCATCATCAAGCAGGCCTGCGCAGGTTTCAATTAATCGTCCGTCAGGATTACCATTCACCCATGTCGCCACCCGGAACTGGCGAATCAATACCACGCTCTGTTTTTCACGGTTGTAAAGCAAAATGGTTGCGCCATTGCCACGGTCGTAGACCTCGCGCTTGTGGCGGATCACTTCACCATTCTTACGCGTTAAATCATAGGTGATGTTACGCAGGACAAAGTAATTTTCGGACAGGATTTTGTCTTTAATAACGTCAATTTTGAGGGTCATACGGGCTCCACGACATAATGAGTGCATTTATACTACGCCGTGGAGCTCGCTTTGTCGCCGGTCGGATTTAGTGCGCCTGCGGCGCTGTTATCTCAAGCCAGTCGAGAATACCCTGCGCCGCATGGCGCCCCTCAGCCATTGCAGTAACCACTAAATCGGCACCGCGCACAGCGTCACCTCCGGCAAAAATTTGCGGGTTGCTGGTCTGGTACCGATAGTGTCCTTCGACAGAGGCAATGATGCGCCCCCAGTCATCCGTTTCCACGCCCTGGGCCTGCAGCCAGGGCATTGCGTGCGGGTTAAAGCCAAACGCCATAATCACCGCATCGGCAGGCAGGACGAACTCACTGCCTGCAACCGGAACGGGACGCCGACGCCCCTGCGCATCCGGTTCACCCAGTTCGGTGCGAAGCATCCGGATACCGTTGACCTTCCCGTCAGGGGCAAGCATCAGCTCGACGGGCTGGACGTTAAATTCAAACGCCGCCCCCTCCTCTTTCGCGTTCTTCACCTCTTTTTTCGACCCCGGCATATTGGCCTCATCCCGGCGATAAGCACAGGTCACTTTGGTAGCACCCTGTCGCAGCGCGGTTCGTACGCAATCCATCGCCGTATCCCCTCCGCCGAGTACCACCACATTCAGCCCCTGCGTGTCGATATACGGCTCCGAGGCGGTCGACGCAAGCCCCATCACATAGCGGGTGTTCGCCGCCAGGAACGGCAGCGCGTCATAGACACCCGGCGCATCTTCATGAGGGATACCGGCCTTCATGGAGCGGTAGGTTCCTACGCCAATAAACAGGGCATCATAATCACGCTGCAGCTGTGTCAGAGCGACATCGCGTCCCACTTCGCAGTTGAGTTCAAACCGGATCCCCATCGCGGTAAATATCTCTCTGCGCCGCGCGAGCAGGGATTTATCCAGCTTGAAGGCGGGAATGCCAAACGTCAGCAATCCGCCGATTTCCGGATGGCGGTCATAAACCGTCACGCTCACGCCGCTGCGCACCAGCACGTCGGCGCACGCCAGCCCTGCCGGGCCTGCGCCAATAATGGCCACCCGCTTGTCCACCGGGAGGACGTCGCTCATGTCCGGCGTCCAGCCCATCGCCAGCGCCTGGTCTGAGATGTAGCGCTCGATATTACCAATGGTCACGGAACCAGACTCATCGCGCAGCGTGCAGGCACCTTCGCATAAGCGGTCCTGCGGGCAAACGCGGCCAGTAATTTCCGGTAAACAGTTGGTTTGATGGGAGAGTTCTGCCGCCCCAGTGATATCCCCCGCGTTGACGCGCGCTATCCACTGCGGAATATGATTGTGCAGAGGGCAGGTCCACTCGCAGATGCTGTGCTCCCCGCAGGTCAGGCAGCGGGACGCCTCACGTTTGGCCTGTTCAGCCCGAAACGGCAGATAGATTTCATTAAAATGACAGGCGCGTTCTTGCGCCGGCAGCTTGTCTGGCTCGCCCCGTGGAGGGGTATTGTGCATCTGCTGTCGTTTGGTTTGCGGCTGAACCTGCTGCACCGCCTCGCCGTGCCACGGCTGCGCTTCCAGTCGCGCGGTGCGCGTGCGCCGCGCTTTCGACAGGTTATCCAGCACGGCGGGTGTGGCAAGCGTGAGCACGTCAGCCGGACAGTTTTCAATACAGGCAGGCCCCTTAGGCCGCGACAGGCAGAGATCGCATTTGTGCGCCGACGCTTTCACGCTCGCGCTATTCAGCGGCGTAACGATGATTTCCATCGTGCCGAACGGGCAGGCTACCACGCAGGCTTTGCAACCAATGCATTTATGTTGATTCACCTGTACGCTGTCGCTGTGCTTGCTGATAGCCCCGTTCGGGCAGCTGTGCGCGCAGGGGGCATTTTCACAGTGGTGGCAGGTAACGGGACTGTTCTTCCCCTCTGATTTGAGGACCGTAATGCGTGGATGAAAATGGTGCTCACTCAGAACATGTTGCTCATCGTTGTGCGCCATCACACACGCGACCTCACAGGCACGACACCCTATGCATTGCTGGCTGTTGGCCATAATAAAACGATTCATAACGACACCTGTTTTTGGTTCAATAACCTTATTCTTTCTATATGTACTGTATTTAGCCACGGTGACGTGTTCAGGCAATGTTCAAATGCCCAGAAAGCCGAACTATCTCCAGTGAACCTGTGGCAGATCAATTTATTCAGGAAGCTGATTTGTGACCGTTAAACGCCCTGTTTCCGGAAGCCTGGCTCGGGCTTTCTTTTCGATGATTGTGTTATCCGTTATGACCAGCGCCATCGCGCTGATGACCCTCGCCAGCAGCCAGCGAGACGCGGAGGCGATTAACATTGCGGGTTCGCTGCGTATGCAGAGCTACCGCCTGGGCTACGAGATGCAGCGCGCCAGCCCGTTACTTATGGAACACCGTGAAGCCTGGCAGCAGACGCTGAGCGCCCCTGCGCTGCGGACGTTAAACCGCTGGTATGTGCCTGACGATGTTAAACAGCGCTACCACCAGCTGCATCTTGCCTGGCAGGAGATGAGCCAGCGCATCGCCAGCGGCGACACCGCATGGTATCAGGCCCACATTGAGGATTTTGTCGGCCGTATTGATGCCTTTGTGCTGGCGCTTCAGCACTACACCGAACATAAAATTCAGCGGGTGATCCTGATGTCGCTGGCAGGCGGACTGAGCATTCTGCTGCTTGCGCTGGCTACGCTGCGGCGGATCCGCCGTCAGGTGGTACTGCCGCTGAACAATCTGGTCGCGGCCAGTGAACGTATCGAACAGGGACAATTTGATACGCCCGCACCGGATACCGCCCTGCCCAACGAGCTGGGCCAGCTTTCCCGCGCGTTTAACCATATGTCAGCGGAACTGCATTCGCTTTATCGCTCGCTGGAGCAATCCGTGGCGGAAAAGACGCAGCACCTGAATGAGGCGCACCAGCAGCTCGAAATGTTGTTCAAATGTTCTCAGGCGCTGAATACCGGACAGATAGACAGCCATTGTTTCAGGCATATTTTGCAGATCGTGCATGAATACACGCAGATAAATTATCTGGCGCTGCGGACCAGTGACGACTGGCAACTGTTCGAAGGAAGCGAAGTCGAAGGTGCGGAACTGCACAGTTTGCCTGTTCTGATGCAGGACACCCTGTATGGCGAACTGCGCTGGCAGAGCGAGACCGGGGGCGTGTCACTCCCGCTGATGAAGAGCGTGGCGACGATGCTGGGGCGCGGGCTTTACTTCAACCAGGCGCAAAAACACTATCAACAGCTGCTATTGATGGAAGAGCGCGCCACCATCGCCCGCGAGCTGCATGATTCGCTGGCGCAGGTGTTGTCCTATTTGCGCATTCAGCTTGCCTTGCTCAAACGCGCCGTACCGGAAGAGAATGCGCAGGCGCAGGCCATCATCACGGACTTCTCGCGCGAGCTTAACAACGCCTGGCACCAGCTGCGTGAACTGCTCACCACCTTCCGCCTGACGCTCAACCACGCAAACTTGCCCGCCGCGCTGCAGGAGTCTCTCGAGGGGTTGCAAACCCAGACGAAGGCGAAGCTGGTTCTCGATTGTCGACTCTCATCCCTGGCGCTGGATGCGCAAAAACAGGTGCATTTGCTGCAGATTGTGCGTGAAGCGGTACTGAACGCCATCAAACATGCCGACGCGAGCGAGATCACCGTCAGTTGCATTACCGCTGCTGACGGTACGCACAGCGTGGCTGTACGCGATAACGGTATTGGTATTGGCGAGGCGAATGAACCGCCGGGCCATTACGGGCTGAACATCATGCGCGAACGTGCGGAACGGCTTGGCGGAACGCTGCGCTTTTCTCAGCCGAAAAATGGCGGAACGGAGGTTATCGTCACCTTCCGCACGCCCACTGCGCTGGCGGGTAAATAACGGTAAAGGGGAAGGCGCAGGGAAAAGCGCATGATAATTTACATTATCTCCTTTATTTCTCCACGTTTGACCTGGGCCTAACCGCTAAAGTTATGCGGGCAATAAACAATAATGACGTGCAGCAAAACGAGGTCACACTTTCATGGCGAATTTCTTCATCGATCGCCCCATTTTTGCCTGGGTACTTGCCATTCTGTTATGTCTGACAGGTGTTCTGGCGATTACATCACTTCCTGTTGAGCAATACCCCGATCTGGCGCCGCCAAATGTGCGGGTCAC
Source organism: Enterobacter mori (assembly GCF_025244905.1). Classification (NCBI taxonomy): domain Bacteria; kingdom Pseudomonadati; phylum Pseudomonadota; class Gammaproteobacteria; order Enterobacterales; family Enterobacteriaceae; genus Enterobacter; species Enterobacter mori. Next base: position 3,359,958 of record NZ_CP104285.1, read on the forward strand.
AGCAAACTATCCTGGCGCATCAGCCCAGACGCTGGAAAATACCGTCACCCAGGTGATCGAGCAGAACATGACGGGTCTCGATAACCTGATGTACATGTCCTCACAGAGTAGCGCCACCGGTCAGGCCACGGTGACGCTGAGTTTTACGGCGGGAACCGACCCGGATGAGGCGGTGCAGCAGGTGCAAAACCAGCTGCAGTCGGCCCTGCGTAAGCTACCGCAGGCGGTGCAGAACCAGGGCGTCACCGTACGTAAAACCGGTGACACCAATATTTTGACCATCGCGTTTGTCTCCACCGATGGCTCGATGGATAAACAGGATATCGCGGACTACGTGGCGAGTAATATCCAGGATCCGCTCAGCCGCATTAACGGCGTGGGGGATATCGATGCCTACGGCTCGCAGTATTCCATGCGCATCTGGCTGGATCCCAACAAGCTTAACAGCGTGCAGATGACGGCTAAAGACGTGACTGACGCCATCGAATCGCAAAACGCTCAGATCGCCGTCGGTCAACTGGGCGGTACACCGTCTGTCGATAACCAGGCGCTGAACGCGACCATTAACTCTCAGTCTCTGCTCCAGACGCCCGAGCAGTTCCGTAATATTACCCTGCGGGTCAATCAGGACGGCTCTGAAGTCCGCCTGGGCGATGTCGCGACCGTGGAGATGGGCGCGGAAAAGTATGACTACCTGAGCCGCTTTAACGGCAACCAGGCATCCGGCTTAGGGGTCAAACTGGCTTCTGGTGCCAACGAAATGGCTACCGCGCAGCTGGTATTAGACCGACTGGACGAACTGTCGCACTATTTCCCGCACGGGCTGGAATACAAAGTCGCCTACGAAACCACCTCCTTCGTTAAAGCCTCCATTGAGGACGTGGTGAAAACCCTGCTGGAAGCGATCGGGCTGGTGTTCCTGGTCATGTACCTGTTCCTGCAAAACTTCCGCGCGACGCTTATTCCCACCATTGCCGTTCCGGTGGTGCTACTCGGCACCTTCGCCGTGCTGTATGCCTTTGGTTACAGTATCAATACCTTAACCATGTTCGCGATGGTGCTGGCGATTGGGCTGCTGGTGGATGACGCCATCGTAGTGGTGGAAAACGTCGAACGTATCATGAGCGAAGAAGGACTCTCGCCGCGCGAAGCAACGCGGAAATCGATGGGGCAAATTCAGGGCGCGCTGGTCGGTATTGCGATGGTGCTCTCAGCGGTGTTTATCCCAATGGCCTTCTTTGGCGGCACCACCGGTGCGATTTACCGCCAGTTTTCCATCACGATTGTCTCCGCGATGGTGCTCTCGGTGCTGGTGGCGATGATCCTCACCCCTGCCCTCTGCGCCACCCTCCTCAAGCCGTTACATAAAGGCGAGCATCACGGGCAAAAAGGCTTTTTCGGCTGGTTTAACCGCATGTTCAACCGCAATGCGGCGCGCTATGAGGCGGGGGTGGGTAAGATCCTGCATCGCAGCGCGCGCTGGATGGCGATTTATGTCCTGCTGTTAGGCGGAATGGTGTTCCTGTTCCTGCGTCTGCCAACCTCCTTCCTGCCGCTGGAAGATCGCGGCATGTTTATCACCTCCGTACAGTTGCCAAGTGGTTCTACCCAGCAACAAACATTGAAAGTGGTGCAGCAGGTTGAAAACTATTTCCACACCAAAGAGAAAGATAACGTTGTTTCCGTCTTCTCCACCGTCGGCTCGGGTCCGGGCGGGAACGGGCAGAACGTCGCACGCATGTTCGTGCGTCTGAAAGACTGGGATCAGCGCGACAGCGACACAGGCTCCTCGTTTGCCATTATTGAACGCGCGACGAAAGCCTTCAGCCATATCAAAGAAGCGCGCGTATTTGCCAGCAGCCCTCCGGCCATCAGCGGTCTGGGGAGTTCCGCCGGGTTTGATATGGAACTGCAGGATCACGCCGGAGCCGGGCATGACGCCTTAATGGCTGCGCGCGATAAACTGCTCGATCTGGCCAGCAAGGATCCACAGCTGACCCGCGTACGTCACAACGGTCTGGATGACAGCCCGCAGCTGCAGGTCGATATCGACCAGCGTAAAGCGCAGGCGCTGGGCGTATCCATTGATGACATCAACGACACGCTGCAAACGGCCTGGGGCTCAAGCTACGTCAACGACTTTATGGATCGCGGCCGCGTGAAGAAGGTCTACGTTCAGTCTGCCGCCAAATACCGTATGCTGCCGGATGATATTAACCGCTGGTATGTGCGTAATAACGCAGGTGGCATGGTGCCGTTCTCCGCCTTCGCCACTTCGCGTTGGGAAACCGGCTCACCGCGCCTGGAACGCTATAACGGCTATTCGGCGCTGGAGATCGTAGGTGAAGCCGCGCCGGGCGTCAGCACCGGTACCGCGATGGATATTATGGAAGAACTGGTGCAGCAGTTGCCAACCGGGTTTGGCCTGGAGTGGACGGCGATGTCTTATCAGGAGCGGCTCTCCGGCGCACAGGCCCCTGCGCTTTACGCCCTGTCGCTGCTGGTGGTTTTCCTCTGCCTTGCCGCACTGTATGAGAGCTGGTCAGTACCGTTCTCGGTGATGCTGGTGGTGCCGTTGGGCGTCATCGGTGCGCTGCTGGCAACCTGGATGCGTGGCCTGGAGAACGATGTTTACTTCCAGGTGGGGCTGCTGACTGTTATTGGCTTATCGGCCAAAAACGCCATTCTGATCGTGGAATTTGCCAATGAGATGAATGCGAAAGGTCAGGACCTGCTAGCCGCAACACTGTACGCTTGCCGCCAGCGCTTACGCCCGATTCTGATGACCTCTCTGGCGTTTGTCTTCGGGGTGCTGCCGATGGCGACCAGTTCGGGTGCCGGTTCCAGCAGCCAGCATGCGGTCGGTACCGGGGTGATGGGGGGGATGATTTCAGCCACGATCCTGGCGATTTATTTCGTGCCGCTGTTCTTTGTGCTGGTGCGACGTCGCTTCCCGTTGAAGGAAAAGCCTGAGTAACCAATGAAATAAAAAGGCGGCTTTCGTAGCCGCCTTTTTATTGTGTGATTCATTCACACTATGGTTATTTTACTTATTTAAGTGCGCTTGCAATTTTTACTGAATGTCATTTACGAAGCATGCCTTCGATAAAATCTTTCCAGTTCCCCAGTTCACGTTCAATCATAACAACCTCTCTTATTATTATGCGCATTCTACGGAAACGTATCATCATTGTGAAGACTATTTAACCAATTGCAGTGATTATACCCCGCTCCCCCCGGTGGATTTATGATAAATATGAACGCACTCCCTTAAATTTTGTGTGACCGCCAGCAATATTTTGAAATAACCATACGAGCAGGTGAGAAGATATTTAACCACTGAGTTTATTAGAGATTTAAACCTGGTAGACATCTATGCTTAAATGATGAAAGAATATTCAGCTTACAGATGTGAGGTGAATTAAGGAGAATTGTAAATCAAGAGAATTCCTGAATGTGTTATATTCCACTTAAGGATATATCTTCGAATTTATTGAACATTCTTTCTGCATAAGAACAAAAGGATTCACTATGGTTGTGATGTACGGCATTAAAAATTGCGACACCATCAAAAAAGCGCGCCGCTGGCTGGAAGCGAACAGCGTGGAGTACCGCTTCCACGATTACCGTGCCGATGGGCTTGATGCAGAATTTCTGCATAGCGCTATCCGCGAATTGGGCTGGGAAGCCCTGCTAAACACTCGCGGCACCACCTGGCGTAAACTGGATGAATCCGTCCGCGCCGGTATAACCGATGCAGACAGCGCGGCAAAACTGATGCTTGAAATGCCAGCTATTATCAAACGCCCATTGCTCTGCAAGCCAGGTCAGCCTATGCTGCTGGGTTTCAGTGAAACCCTTTATTCTGACTTTTTCGTTGAGGTGTAGTCTATGTCATGCCCGGTCATTGAGCTGACTCAGCAGCTTATCCGCCGTCCTTCCCTTAGCCCGGACGATGCAGGTTGTCAGGCATTAATGATTGAGCGTCTGCGTGCCATCGGTTTTACCGTTGAGCGCATGGATTTTGGCGATACGCAGAACTTCTGGGCCTGGCGCGGTCAGGGGGAAACGCTGGCGTTTGCCGGGCATACGGATGTGGTTCCCGCGGGTGATGCAGACCGCTGGATCAATCCACCGTTTGAACCAACCATCCGCGACGGTATGCTGTTTGGCCGCGGTGCGGCAGACATGAAAGGATCACTGGCGGCCATGGTCGTGGCCGCAGAGCGTTTCGTTGCCCAGCATCCTAATCATAAAAATCGTCTCGCGTTCTTGATCACCTCTGACGAAGAAGCCAGCGCCCATAACGGTACCGTGAAAGTCGTTGACGCGCTGATGGCGCGCAACGAACGGCTGGACTACTGCCTGGTGGGTGAACCCTCCAGCACCGAAGTGGTGGGAGATGTCGTGAAAAACGGTCGTCGCGGGTCCATGACCTGTAATCTGACCATTCACGGTGTGCAGGGGCACGTCGCCTATCCACACCTGGCCGACAACCCAGTGCACCGTGCCGCGCCGATGCTGAACGAACTGGTGGAGATCGAGTGGGACAAAGGCAACGCGTTCTTCCCGCCGACCAGCATGCAGATTGCCAACATCAAGGCCGGAACCGGCAGCAACAACGTCATCCCTGGCGATTGCTTTGTCCAGTTCAACTTCCGCTTCAGCACGGAACTGACCGACGAGATGATCAAAGCCCGCGTGATCGCACTGCTGGAAAAACACCAGCTGCGCTACACCGTGGAGTGGTGGGTGTCTGGCCAACCGTTCCTGACGCAGCGCGGAAAGCTGGTGGATGCGGTAGTGAATGCCATCGCACACTATAATGAAATTAAGCCACAGCTGCTGACAACCGGCGGCACCTCTGACGGACGCTTTATCGCCCGTATGGGTGCACAGGTTGTCGAACTGGGTCCAGTAAACGCGACCATTCACAAAATCAATGAATGTGTCAACGCGGCTGATTTACAACTGCTGGCCCGTATGTATCAACGTATTATGGAGCAGCTCGTCGCCTGACGACTGCTTAGAGGATTAGCGAATGGACTGGCTTTCAAAGTACTGGTGGATTCTGGTGTTGGTGTTTCTGGTAGGCGTGCTGCTGAACGTGATTAAAGATCTGAAGCGCGTTGACCATAAGAAGTTCCTCGCCAACAAACCGGATCTTCCGCCACATCGTGATTTTAACGACAAGTGGGACGATGACGACGACTGGCCGAAAAAGGACCAGAAGAAGTAATTGTTAACCCCCCCTCACCCTAACCCTCTCCCCAAAGGGGAGAGGGAACAAAACACCCCTCGCCCCTCTGGGGAGAGGGGCCGGGGGTGAGGGGCGTTTTTTCTCACATAAACTCTACAATATCATCATCATTCGGCTTACCACCGCTGAGCGCTTCGTCGAAGTAGTGCTTCGGCACGGTATAACGCAAACGATCGAGCGCAAACTGCATGCTGCGGTCGTCAATCGCGTGCCCCAGATCGTCAACGATATCCAGCGTGACGTCCCCACCAGCGCGGATAAGCGATTCCTGCGCGGCAACCGCATGTGAAAGCTCAATCACCCGGTCTTCACCACCGTGGATCAAATGAATGGTGGTCTGCGTCGTCACGCAGTCGGGCAACGTTGCGAAACGACCGTTAAAGGCAATCACGCGGGATACCAGCCCCGGCTGCGCTTTCACGCTCTCCAGCGACATAATTGACCCCTGTGAAAAACCAATCAGTGCGGTGGCGTCAGCGCCCACGCCGCTCTGCTGTTGCCAGTAGCGTACGGTGTCAATGAAAGTCGGCATGATGGCATCGATGCGGGCCTGACGGTTCTCTTCCGTCACACCCTGCACCGAAAACCACTGGCGACCTTCAGGGCCGCAAGGCTCTACGCCGCCGATGCTGACAATCAGCGCATCCGGGAAAACCGGCGCAAACCAGCTGCCAATTTGCCCCATATTGACGGCATTATCGCCAACACCATGAAACAGCAGCAGTAACTGTTTTGCCGGTTTTTCAGGGCTTTGAACAACAAAATGGTCGTGTTTCATGGCGATCTCCTTAAGTGATGAGCAGGATTCTACGCCTCTGTGGGGTAATGACCATGCCACTTTACTGATGAAGTCATTGAAAAAATTGCCATTGCATAATATCGTCTTTCAACTGCTGGCAGCGTGTTTCATCAAGACTTTCAAGCGCTTGTGCTGTTTCTTTTCGCAGGTTCGCCAGCAAGGATTTTCGCCCGGCATTATCCGTTTCCCCCGCCAATTTTCCGCGCAAAAGCGGGAGCGGCATGTCCACGTTTAACAGCAGGCGGGTTAACGCGGCAACGGAGGTCGAGAACGCCCGATGCGCAAAGGCAAACCCCGCCAGCTCCTGCCAGTCGTCATTATTAAGGGTAGCTTCCCAGCCCTCTGATACCGGGATCTTTTCGCCATTCCAGGCCGAGAGCACCCGGGCGTCACGTCGCAGACGCTGATGTGCCTGCGCGCACAGCTGATGCCCCGCCTCGCTGAGCGGCAGCAACGCCATCGCGGTGAAGCAGCCGCTGCTCGCTTCGCGGTGGCTGCCTATCCGCACCAGCACAAAGCCGCACTGCTGCCAGAAGCGCCACAGCTCGTCGGTATAGCCAAAACTCACGGAGAGATAATCCTCCCCGCTGGCGCTACGGATAAGCCGACGACCAATACCTTCCCGTTGACGACGGGGATGAACGGCAATACGTGTGATCCGTCGGCCCTTAAGTGTCGCCGCCAGAGGCGAGCCGCCGTGGGCAGCCAGAGACTGCGCCACCAGATTCCCACGAGGCCGACGAAAGCCCGCCCACACCGCGCGGCTAAGCCCAGGGGATAAGCCGCCCTCCTCCACCAGCCAGAGGGCACCGGCGAGGGTTGAGTCGGTTTCAGCAACGGTAAAATGTTGGCCCGGCGCGTCCATCATCCTGCGTAAATCAAGCGGGGAGGTGCGGTAATGCGCGGCACATAACAGCTCATAAACGCCAGCCACAAGCGCCGGATTGCTTTCCCACATCTGCGGCTCCAGCGACGCTAAACGCACGTCACCTTCCGGTTTCTGGTCGATGAGCGCATCGTCAAACAGCAGAATGTCAGACACCACCCGCTCAAGGGGGCACCCGGCCGCCCAGCGAACCGGTGTTGATAAGGTGAAAGACTGCAACCCGCTGAACCGGGCGCAAAACTTCAGCAGGAAACCGCGACCTGTTCCTTCATAACCCTGAACGGTAGTGGTCAACAGAACGCGGGGAAAACGTTCAACCAGCTTTTCAAGAAGCGGTCCCGGAATGGCGGCCGCCTCATCGACAATCAGCCAGTCGGCCTGCAGCGTCGAAGCGAGCAGCGCATCCGGTGCCATAAAGTGAAAATGCTCTCCCGCAAAACGGGCGATGACATCCGTTGCCCCTTTCGCAGGTGCAGTCACGACCGCAGTGCCCTGAATACGCTTTAGCAACATCCCTGCAAGCGCTGACTTTCCGCGTCCACGAGGTGCCGTGACCGCCACGACGCCAGTATTCATGGCCAGGAGTGTGCGCAGGATGTCAGCCTGCTCACGCTGCGGGTCGCCGCTGGCTGGCTGCCAGTCAGGGGTATCAGGAGGAAACGGAGGAAGCGTTAGCGGTTGGTTTTGGCACCACAGAATGGTGTCAGGGTCGGCGGCGATGGTGCGCTGGAAATGGTGCACAAAATGCGGCGTGGCGATAGGCTCGGCGCTGTCGCTCCAGCGAACAGCGTCGCCGTCCGGTGTTTCCGCCCAGACGGAGAAAGGCGGAACCAGCAGCACCAGCAGACTCCCGGCGCGCAGCGTTCCGCTGAGGGCGGCAAAGGCCGAGACGTCGAACCCCGCGCGAGCATCAAAAACCGCGTGCTGGAACTCACGCCCCAGCAGCCTGCTGATGGCTTTCGACGGGTGTTCATCCAGCCAGAGCCAGTCTCCGGGCTGGGCATCGCGCAGAGCCACCGCCTGCGTCAATGTCCAGTCCACATCTCCGCTGAGTACAACCAAACGACGATGACCTTTACGCCTGAGCTGGCTAATCAGATGTTCAAACGGCAACATTACATCGCTTTGCCGAAGGTATTACATTGCGCAGGGTCACCGCTGTCGAAGCCGCGTTTAAACCAGCTGTAACGCTGCTCCGATGTACCGTGAGTGAAACTGTCTGGCACCACTCTGCCCTGGCTTTGCTGCTGGAGACGGTCATCGCCAATGGCCTGCGCGGCATTCAGTGCCTCTTCAAGGTCGCCCGTTTCCAGAACACCCTGCTGTTTCATGCTATTGCCCCAGACGCCGGCGAAGCAGTCTGCCTGCAGCTCCATACGCACGGAAAGACGATTCACCTCCGCCTGGGAGGCATTCTGCTGAAGCTGACGTACTTTAGGCTCGATGCCGAGCAATTTTTGCACGTGGTGGCCGACCTCATGCGCGATCACATAGCCCTGAGCAAAATCGCCGTCGGCACCCAGTTTGCTTTTCATGTCATCGTAAAATGAGAGATCGATATAGACAGTGCTGTCCGCCGGGCAGTAGAACGGCCCCATCACGGACTGTCCGGTGCCGCATCCGGTGCGCGTCGCACCGCGGTACATCACCAGTTTCGGTTGCTGATAGGTTCGCCCCATTTTCTCGAACTGCTGGCCCCAGGTTTCTTCTGTGGTCGCAAGAATAACGGAGGTAAATTTGGCCGCTTCATCTTCGTTCGGGCTGATGGAGCGCTGAGAGTATTGCTGTTGCTGGAGAGGCTCTCCGGTCATCAAACCGGTGAGATCCACGCCGTAATACCCCGCGACCAGCACCACAATCAGCAGGATGATACCGCCCTTTCCACTGGGCAACCGGAAGCCGGGGCCGCCCATTGAAGGTCCGCCGCCGCCACTGCTGCGCCTGTCTTCTACATTGTCACTTTCACGACGCCCTTGCCAGCGCATAACCACCTCGAACTATTCCATTAATAATAGCTATGATCGTAGGCGGTTAATGACAGGATTACCATAGTAAACAAGGGTAAGACGCCAAAGGATACGAATATCCTTTGGCAATTGAGGAGATTAGTCGAGCTTAACGCCTAAACGGTGAGCAACCGCTTCATACGCTTCAATCAGTCCACCCAGGCTCTGACGGAAACGGTCTTTGTCCATTTTATCCAGGGTTTCTTTATCCCACAGGCGGCTGCCGTCCGGGGAGAACTCATCGCCCAGCACCACTTCGCCTTTGAACAGACCGAACTCCAGTTTGAAGTCGACGAGGATCAGCCCTGCGTCATCAAACAGTTTTTTCAGCACGTCGTTCGCTTTGTAGGTCAGCTCCTGCATGCGTGCCAGATTCTCTTTGCTCACCCAGCCGAAGGTTTCGCAGTAGGATTCGTTGACCATCGGGTCGTGCATGGCATCGTTTTTCAGGAACAGGTCAAACAGCGGCGGATTCAGTTCGATACCTTCTTCAATGCCGAGACGCTTCACCAGGGAGCCCGCGGCACGGTTACGAATGACGCACTCAACCGGAACCATGTCCAGTTTTTTCACCAAACATTCCGTATCGGACAATAACGCTTCCATCTGGGTCGGGATACCCGCTTCGGCCAGTTTGCTCATAATGAAGTGGTTGAACTTGTTGTTCACCATGCCTTTACGATCGAACTGCTCAATGCGTGCGCCATCCCCTGCTGACGTATCATTGCGGAACTCGAGCACCAACAGATCCGGGTTTTCCGTGCTGTATACGGTCTTCGCTTTGCCACGATACAACTCAGCTTGCTTCTGCATCTTCATTACTCCTGGTGTGATGATTTGTGTTCAAAACTGGGGATATTATGCCACGCACACGTTTGCGTGGCACGAAAATAAAAAGGGCTGGATTCACCAGCCCTTGTATTTATTTGCTGAATGCCGCCTGGAAGACGGCGACCAGCGCATCATTCTGCGACTGGGTCAGCGTGTGACCTTTCGGATCGATAAACTGCAGGCTACTGCGGTTATCGAGGTCACCTACCTGAATTTTGTAGTCACCAGAGGCAAGCTGCGGATCTTTCGCGCCCAGTTCCTGCCATGCGCTGTCAGACAACGGCTTGTAGGTTGCGGTCATGCTACCGGTTGAACGCGTGCTGTCGGTCACTTTCATGCCCACTTTTTCCAGCGTCGCTGGCAGACGCTGCCAGGTCTGGTTAAACGGTGCACGAACCACCAGCATTGGCAGGCCGGTATCATCCGCCGCGCTCTGCACGTCGAAGGACGAACCACTGCGGTTCTGCGCTGCGTTAGCGGCATCAGTCGCGTTCTTATCCAGACCCGCTGCAATGACGTTCAGCATTTCGGTGCTGTAACGCTGCATGGAGGCAGCATCAGCAACCGGTTTACCCGCCTGCTCCAGGTTTAACAGCTTAACGGTAACCGCCTGCTGATAACCCTGCGGCTTAACGGAGACTTGATAACGACCACGGTACTGCTGATCTTCATCCAGGCGGTTCCACTCGATCCAGTCCGTTGTTAACGTCTGGCTGGCATCATCGCGTTTATCAATCGTGTAGTTCTTCGACTGAATAACGCTGACAACCTGCGGCCACAGCGTGCTGTTGCGGCTGTTTTCAACCATCAGGGATGCCGTATCACCGGTAAACTGGGTACGCGCGCCGCTCACCAGCGCCAGAGGCTGAGCAGGTGGACGAATATCAAGCGCTTTACCGACAAGACCACTGCCGTTAGTGACGGGGATATTATAATCGCCGTTTTGAATCGGCAGGATCATACCAGCCGGTGCGTGAAGTTCAGCAAGCGGCGCCGCATCCAGATAGGATTCATCACCGCTCACCTGGCGCTTGTAGCGCGAGTCCGAACTACAGGCAGCGAGCAGCATAACAAGCGAAACACTCGCAACCTTCGCCAGGCGCGACTTCTGTACTGAATAAGCCATCAAATCTCCCTAAACTTTACAGCAAACCGGCATGCTTCAGCGCGCCAGCGACAATTTCACGACCGTGGTCGGTAATCGGTGTCATTGGCAGACGCAGCGTGTCGGATGCTACAAGTCCCAATTCCTTACACGCCCATTTCACTGGGATCGGATTGGGTTCGACAAATAATTTATTGTGCAATGGCATCAGACGCTGATTAATCACGCGAGCTTCATCAAAATGACCGGCCGCGGCCAGTTTGCACATTTCCGCCATATCGCGGGCCGCAACGTTCGCCGTTACGGAGATCACGCCATGACCACCGAGCTGCATAAAGTCCAGCGCGGTCGCATCGTCGCCGCTCAACAGGATAAAGTCGTCTGAAACCAGCTCTTTGATCTGATGAACGCGGCTTAAGTTCCCTGTCGCCTCTTTAATCCCGATAATATTTTTTACTTTCGAGAGACGGCCAACGGTTTCCGGCAGCATATCGCAACCGGTACGGGACGGCACATTATACAGAATTTGTGGCAAGTCAGTATGTTCTGCGATGGCTTTGAAATGCTGGAACAAGCCTTCCTGAGTTGGACGGTTGTAGTAAGGCGTGACGGTCAGACAGCCAACGATGCCGCTGTCGTTAAAACGTTGAGTCAGGCTGATAGCTTCTGCGGTTGCGTTAGCCCCTGTTCCTGCGATGACTGGGATACGTCCATCAGCCAGCTCCAGGGTCAGCATAACCACATCGCCGTGCTCTTCGTGGCTCAGCGTAGCAGATTCACCGGTAGTCCCTACCGAAACGATCGCCGAGGTTCCATTGGCGACATGGTAATCAATGAGCTTCTTCATGCTTGACCGGCAGACATTACCTTTTTCATCCATCGGTGTAACAAGCGCGACAATACTTCCCGTGAACATGAGCCATCCTCTGTGCGAACAAGAGCCTCAATGTTACGTTTGGAACTGTAATAAAAGCAAGCGACCTGAGGCGCTCAGGCGGTTGTATGCATGTTTTTTTTATGCTTTCCTTAGGAAGACTTAACCAAGCAAAGGAAGAACAGGTTTGACAACCTCATCACAACATTACCTGGTTATCACTGCGCTGGGTGCTGACAGGCCGGGTATCGTGAACACCATCACCCGCCACGTAAGCAGCTGCGGCTGTAATATCGAAGATAGCCGTCTCGCTATGCTTGGCGATGAGTTCACGTTTATTATGCTGCTTTCCGGCACATGGAACGCCATTACGTTGATTGAATCAACCCTGCCGCTGAAGGGTGCCGAGCTGGATTTGCTGATAGTGATGAAGCGCACCACTGCGCGTCCGCGTCCGGCACTGCCTTCCACCGTCTGGGTACAAGTTGAAGTGCCTGATTCACCGCATCTGATTGAGCGTTTTACGGCGCTTTTTGACAGCCATCAGATGAATATTGCCGAACTGGTTTCCCGTACGCAGCCAAGCGATGACCCTGCGCTTCCGGTGCTTTTTATTCAAATTACCGCGCACAGCCCTGCATCACAGGATGCGTCAAATATCGAGCAAGCGTTCAAAGCCCTCTGTACAGAATTAAACGCGCAGGGCAGTATAAGCGTCGTAAATTATTCGCAGCACGAACAGGATGGAGTTGAGTAATGAATCCACTGAAAGCCGGTGACATCGCACCGAAATTTAGCTTGCCGGATCAAGACGGCGAGCAAGTAAATTTGACCGACTTCCAGGGACAGCGTGTTCTGGTCTATTTCTACCCGAAAGCCATGACGCCGGGCTGTACCGTACAGGCCTGCGGTTTACGCGACAACATGGATGAGTTGAAAAAAGTCGGTGTAGAAGTGTTGGGCATCAGCACTGACAAGCCAGAAAAGCTGTCACGATTTGCGGAAAAAGAGATCCTGAACTTCACGCTACTTTCCGATGAAGATCACCAGGTTTGCGAGCAGTTCGGCGTCTGGGGTGAGAAATCGTTTATGGGTAAAACCTACGACGGTATTCACCGCATCAGCTTCCTGATTGACGCTGACGGTAAAGTTGAGCATGTGTTTGACGACTTCAAAACCAGCAACCACCATGACGTGGTGTTGAACTGGCTGAAACAAAGTGCCTGAAAGTGAGTGTCGGGTGGCGGCTTCGCCTTACCCGACCTACAAGGTAAATGCAAAACGGCAACCCAGGTTGCCGTTTCTAGTGTTTTCCCCCTCTCCCCGTGGGAGAGGGCCGGGGTGAGGGCATCAGCCCGCAAAAAAACCTACTGCTCTTCCACCGCTGGCACATCCGGCCACGCGTGCACGACCGCTTTAATCAGCGTTGCCAGCGGAATGGCAAAGAACACGCCCCAGAATCCCCACAGCCCGCCGAAAATCACCACCGATAGAATAATCACCAGTGGATGCAGGTTCACCGCTTCCGAGAACAGCACCGGCACCAACAGGTTACCGTCCAGCCCCTGAATAATCAGGTATACCGCAAAGCAGCTCCAAAACTCAGTGCCCAGACCAAACTGGAACAGCGCAACGCCCACCACCGGAATGGTCACCACAAACGCGCCGATGTAAGGGATCAGGACCGAGAATCCGACCAGCACCGCCAGCAGCAACGAGTAGTTCAGGCCGAAAATCAGGAAGCCAATCCAGGTCGCGACACCCACCACAATCATCTCCAGCACCTTGCCGCGAATGTAGTTGGTGATCTGCTGGTTCATCTCCTGCCAGACCTGCCCTGCCAGACCACGGTTACGCGGTAGAATGCGCCTGACGGCGTTCAGCATCTGCTCTTTATCTTTTACCAGGAAGAAGACCATTAACGGCACGAGCACAAGGTAAACCGCCAGCGTCAGCAGGCCGACCAGCGAGGCCAGAGAGTATTTCACCACCGAGTCGCCCATCGTCATGATGCGGGCGCGCATGTTTTCAGCCATCGCGTCAATAATCCCGGCATCCATCAGCGCGGGATAACGACGCGGCAGCGTGGCGGCGAAATCAGAGAGTTTATTCAACATGCCGGGCATATCACGGATCAGGTAAATCCCCTGCTGCCAGGCAACCGGCATCACCACAAAGGACATCAGTAACAATATGCCGACAAACAGCACCAGTACGATGCTGGTCGCCCAGCGGCGGGAACAGCCGATATGTTCCAGACGCGCGGTGGGCCATTCCAGCAGATACGCCAGCACAATCGCCACCAGCAGCGGCGCCAGCAGGCCGCTAAAGAAGAACAGGATGCCGAACCCGGCAACCAGAATGACCAGCAAAGCAATGGCTTCGGGGTCGCTAAACCGACGCCGATACCACTGCATTAACATTTCGAGCATACAACCCTTCCCTGAATCGAATGGCGGGAGTGAGACGGTGAATTGTATCTAACTGTCACAAAAAAGACTTTCGCTTTTTGTATCACTGTAACGATTCGCAAAAGCCTGATGAATTGGATTTTCTTCATGTCGCAACACGGCTACACTCGCAAGTCAGTGGAGATGAACGATATGCCGGTTCATCGGTCAAATTGACACATCCAAAATACAGGACAGTGGTTATGTTCAGGCAGTTGAGAAAAACACTGGTTGCGACACTTATCGCCGCACTGACTGTCGGTCAGGCTGCACCCGCCTTCGCTGATTCGGCCGACTCGTTGCCGGACATGGGTACCACAGCAGGAAGCACGCTCTCCATCGGTCAGGAGATGCAGATGGGTGATTACTACGTTCGCCAGCTGCGCGGCAGCGCGCCGCTGATCAATGACCCGCTGTTGGTGCAGTACATCAATGGTCTGGGCATGCGGCTGGTCGCGCACGCCGACTCGGTAAAAACCCCTTTCCACTTCTATTTAATCAATAACGACGAAATCAACGCCTTCGCCTTCTTTGGCGGTAACGTGGTGCTGCATTCGGCGTTATTCCGCTATTCCGATAACGAAAGCCAGCTGGCATCCGTTATGGCGCACGAAATTTCGCACGTTACCCAGCGTCATCTGGCGCGTGCGATGGAAGATCAGAAACGTAACGCCCCGCTGACCTGGGTTGGCGCGCTGGGCTCCATTCTGCTGGCGATGGCCAGCCCGCAGGCCGGGATGGCGGCACTGACCGGTACGCTGGCGGGAACGCGTCAGGGGATGATCAGCTTTACCCAGCAAAACGAACAGGAAGCGGACCGCATCGGGATTCAGGTGTTACAGCGTTCAGGCTTTGACCCGCAGGCCATGCCGAGCTTCCTCGAAAAACTGCTCGATCAGGCGCGTTACTCTTCACGCCCACCGGAAATCCTGCTGACGCACCCGTTACCTGAAAGCCGACTGTCGGACGCCCGTAACCGTGCCAACCAGATGCGTCCGGTTGTGGTGCAGTCCTCACAAGATTTCTACATGGCAAAGGTGAGAACGCTGGGGATGTACAATTCCGGGCGTAACCAGCTCACCAGCGATCTGCTGGATGCACTCTCCAAAGGCAACGTGCGGGAGAAAAACGCGGCTCAGTATGGTCAGGCGCTACAGGCGATGGAAGCCAGTAAGTATGATGAGGCACGTAAAGCGCTGCAGCCGCTGCTGGCCGCCGAGCCAAACAACCCGTGGTATCTCGACCTGGCAACCGATATCGATCTGGGGCAGAAAAAAGCCACCGACGCCATCAACCGCCTGAAAGGGGCAAAAGACGTTCGCACCAACCCGGTGTTGCAGCTTAACCTGGCGAACGCTTACTTACAGGGCGGTCAGCCTGCCGAAGCGGCGACCATTCTGAACCGCTACACCTTTAACAATAAAGACGATCAAAACGGTTGGGATCTGCTCGCTCAGGTTGAAGGCCAGCTCGGTAACCGCGATCAGGAGCTTGCGGCACGTGCCGAAGGCTTTGCGCTGGTCGGTCGTCTCGATCAAGCCATTTCTATGCTGAGCAGCGCCAGCTCGCAGGTCAAACTCGGCAGCCTGCAGCAGGCCCGCTACGATGCGCGCATCGATCAGCTGCGCGCTTTGCAGCAACGCTTCAAGCCGTACGAAAAGATGTAATAAGGAAGAAAAAACATGACAGACGCGGTAAAAATCTACCATAACCCTCGCTGCTCCAAGAGCAGGGATATCCTCAACCTGTTGAAATCTAACGGTGTTGAACCAGAGGTGGTGCTGTATCTCGAAACGCCGCCGGATGCACAAACCCTTCGTCAGCTGCTGCACATGCTGGGAATGGGCAGCGCCAGAGAGCTGATGCGCCAGAAAGAAGATCTGTATAAGTCGCTCAATCTGGATGACTCACGTTTGTCAGAGGACCAGCTGGTGCAGGCGATGGTTGAGAATCCAAAGCTGATTGAACGCCCGATTGTGGTGGCAAACGGTAAGGCGCGCATTGGACGTCCGCCGGAAGACGTGCTCGAGATCCTCTAGTCCTTATGCCGCAGCGCTTCCAGAAAGGCCTGCGGCGTACTTTCCCCCAGTTTTTTCTGCGCTTTTCCCCGGTTGTAAAACTCACACAGCGCGATCAGCACCGCGCTTGCGGGTTCATCATTCACGCGTGGAATAATATCGCGTAACGGCACCGCCACCTGAAGCGCATTGTGTTTATGTGGATGCGTTTTCACAGCCACGTTCTGCGCGGTTAGCGTCACCTCAAAGCCAAAAGTCTCAATAGATTGTATATCAGCCGGGCAGGCCTCAAGCAGCGCCTGCGTCCAGGTATTCAGCATCTGAGGCGAGAGTCCCGCATAAAGCCGGGCATAGCACCAGCCGCTCACCGGTTCACGCGCCCAGAGCAGGTGTTGCTCCCCGCCATCGTCCATATGCAGCGACAAAGGCAGATGATGCAGCGTCAGCGCGCGCGGCATAATGCCTACCTTCAGCGCCTTTTTCCCCTGCAACGGAGCCCCTTTTTGTTTTGCAGAGGCCGGTTTGAGGTAGCGATTCAATGTCGCCCGGGAAACGGGGATCCCCAGCACGCCGTTGACCATCTGCAGCAATTCATCTAACGGCGCGCCCAGGACGTCACGCAGGGCATTCACCAGTGCGATCTGCTCTTGTCTCATCACTTTGTGTGTCATTTTCGGTGTCGTCTGGTTATCCGAAACCTGCTCGCGGTTACGCCAGCGCCTGACGGTCGTGACCGAGATCCCAAGCTCAACGGCCAGCTCTCTATCGCTTTTATCTGACTGCTGAAGGTAGCGACGGATACGCGGTGTGGTGGTGGCATTAGCGTGCAGTTTAATTTCCATCGCAACATTTCCGTTAACTAATCATATGAGATTTATATAACATCAGCGATTGCTTTGTGACCGATTTCACCTTTCGCTCGCCGCGCTTCACTGATAATCCACAGACATAACATAAACAACGCCACTCAATCTTGTACGGAGTTCACAATGAACAATGTTCTGGGATTTCTTGAAGCAAAACTGATGCCGCTGGCGGCCAAAACGGCCCAGCAGCGTCATCTCGGGGCCATTCGCGGTGCCTACGTGTCATTCATGCCGTTTATCATCGTCGGCTCTATTCTGCTGGTGATCTCCTCTTTCCCGAATCAAGCCTATCAGCAGTTTATGTCTCAGGCCTTTGGTGAGAGCTGGAGCGCCATTATTGAAATCCCGTTCAACGCGGTGTTCTCCACCATGTCGCTGTTCATCAGCTTCCTGGTCGCCTTCCGCCTGGCGGAACACTATGGCGAGGATCGTATCTCCTGCGGCATCCTGGCGCTGGTCGCCTTTCTCATCCTGACGCCCTTTGTCAAAGTGGCGGAAAACGGCAGTATTACCGTCATTCCGGTGGAGTGGATTGGCAGCAAAGGGCTGTTCGTGGCGATGATTGGTTCCCTGCTGTGGACAGAGCTGTTCTGCTGGCTGAAGCGCAAAAAACTGGTGATCAAAATGCCGGACGGCGTACCGCCAGCGGTGCAGGAGTCTTTTGCCGCGCTGATCCCGGCCCTGCTGGTGATGATTCTGGTGCTGGGTATCCGCATCGTCTTTGAAAACACCCACTACAACACCATCCACCAGTTTATTTACGACGTGGTTGCCACGCCGGTGCGCCACTACGGCACCTCTTACTTTGGCGCGCTGATGACGGTGTTCAGCATCACCATTCTGTGGTCAGTGGGCATTAACTCCGGCTCGATGATCAACGGCATCATTCGACCGCTGTGGATGGAGAACCAGACCGACAACATCGCGGCGATTCAGGCAGGCACAACGCCGCCGCACATTATCACCGAACAGTTTTTTGACATGATCTGGATGGGCGGCGCGGGGGCCACGCTGTCGCTGGTGATTGCGATGCTGATTTTCGCCCGCAGTAAAAACATGCGCGAAGTGGCGCGCCTCGGCGCGGGCGCGTCGGTGTTCAACATCAACGAGCCGATTCTGTTTGGCCTGCCGGTGATCATGAACCCGATCATGCTTATCCCGTTCAACCTGGTGCCGCTGGTGCTGGTTACCGTGCAGTATGCGGCGATGAAAATTGGTGCCGTGGCCGTCACCACCGGGGTGTTTATTCCCTGGACGCTGCCGCCGGTGATCAGCGGCTTTATCGTCACCGGGCACCTGAGCGGCAGCGTCATGCAGCTTCTCAACCTGCTGATTGGCGCCATGCTGTATCTGCCTTTCATGCGTATCCTGGATAAACAGTACCGCGCGGCGGAAATAGCCAGCGTTACGCAAACCGACACCACCCTTGCAAAACAGGAGTAAAGCATGTGGGGAATTATCGCCACCTGGCGAATGGCGCTTGAAGGCGTCACGGAGTCTGCCTCTGCGCTGGCTGCGGGCAAACCTGTCGCTGCGGCGGTGGTGGATGCCGTCGCCGCCGTCGAGGACTTTCCGCTGTATAAATCCGTCGGCTACGGCGGACTCCCCACCGAAAACGGTGAGGTGGAGCTGGACGCCGCCTATATGGACGGCGACACGCTGGCCTTTGGTGCCGTGGGCAATCTGGTGGATATCGCCAACCCGGTGCGCGTGGCGCACGCGCTCAGCCGCCAGCGCTACAACAGCCTGCTGGTCGGCCAGGGCGCGCGGGAATGGGCGCTGAGCCAGGGCTTCGCCGACAAAACCATGCTCACCGAACGCGCCATGCAGCACTACCGCAAGCGCTGCCGCGAAACGCTGGATAAAGGCCTAAGCCCTTACGACGGGCATGACACCGTCGGCATTATCGGCCTCGACAAGCAGGGCTCGATGAGCGTCGCCACCTCCACCAGCGGGCTGTTTATGAAAAAACGCGGCCGCATTGGTGATTCACCCATTATTGGCTCCGGCTTTTACTGCGACAGCGAAACCGGTGCCGCCACCGCCACGGGCGTCGGTGAAGATCTGATGAAAGGCTGCACCAGCTACGAAATCGTCCGCAGGATGGCGCAGGGTATGACGCCGCAGCAGGCGGCAGATTCCGTGGTGTTCGAACTGGAGGACAAGCTGATGTCACGCTTTGGTCGCGTGGGCGATCTCTCCGTGGTGTGCATGAACAACAGGGGCGAATTTGGTGCCGCTACCAACATCAAAACCTTCTCGTTCGTGGTGGCGACAGCTCGCCAGCCTCTCACTGTTTATCGTACCGAGCGACTGCGGGAGAAAACGCACTATCACGCCGTGGACGAAGAATGGATGCAGGCCTACGCCGCGCGGATCCGCGCGCCGATTGAGGAGTCATGATGATTACGTATCAGTTTATCACCGCGCTTTCTGACGCAAAGCCACAGAGCCATTTGATTGCCCGCGCCAGCTGTCACCTTCTGCCGCAAAATGCGCTTATCGAGGAAATGCGCGAGTCTGACAGCATCGCAGATACCCGTTTTGGCTGCGCGCCGTTTGCCCGGATCACCCTGCTGCCCGATGCGCTCTGGCAGGATAGCCTGACTGCAGAATTACTGACGGCGCTGCGCCCGCTGCTGGCCTCGCCCGTCAGCCCCGAGCTGATACTGGACGTGACTGATATCGACGATGTGGTGCTGGTGCAGGTGCTGCGTTTTCTCTTTAATCAGGCGCACAGGCTGAGCGATTTGCAGTTGAAAAAAACCAATGACAAGGTCCGTCTTGAGCGCATCACCGCA
The DNA here is from genome assembly GCF_025244905.1 of Enterobacter mori. Lineage (NCBI taxonomy): Bacteria > Pseudomonadati > Pseudomonadota > Gammaproteobacteria > Enterobacterales > Enterobacteriaceae > Enterobacter > Enterobacter mori. Next base: position 3,379,854 of record NZ_CP104285.1, read on the forward strand.
CTCTGCTTACCCGAACAGCAGGACCGACTGGCGGTCATTTTCCGCCAGCAGCAGGCCATCGCCCACGGCATGGTCGCGGCGCGACGCCTGGCCGATACGCCGTCGGATCGCTGCACGCCGCAGTTTGTCGTCGAAGAGGCGCAAAAGCTCTGTGCCGCCTTCCCTGCCCTACGGTGTGAGGTGTTGGATGAAAAGCAAATCGTTGAGCAAGGTCTGGGGCTGCTGCATGCCGTTGGCAAAGGGGCGACCTGTCCGCCGCGCCTGCTGGCGCTTCATTATGACGGCGTGAATGACGGCCCGGTGCGCTGCTATGTCGGCAAAGGCATTACCTTTGATACCGGCGGCCTGTGGCTGAAGGACGGCGCGGGCATGTACACAATGAAATACGACATGTGCGGCGCGGCTAACGTGCTGGGGCTGATGCTGACCGTGGCAAAGCTGGGATTACCCGTACGCATTATGGGCGTGCTGGCGCTGGCGGAAAACGCCATTGGCCCTGATGCCATGCAGCCAGGCACGGTGGCGACAGCCTGCAGCGGCACCACGGTGGAAATCAACAACACCGATGCCGAAGGCCGACTGGTGCTGGCAGACGCCATCGCCTGGGCCAGCCAGCGCCATCCGCAGGCGCGCTATATCATTGATATGGCGACCTTAACCGGCGCAGTCGTCAAAGCGCTGGGGTATGAATTGAGCGGATTAATGACGCAGGATGAACCGCTGCGCGCGGCGCTGACGCTGGCGGGTAAGCAGAGTGGCGATGAAGTGTGGTCCCTGCCGCTGGACGCCCGGCTGAGAAAACAGACCGACAGCGCCATTGCCGATCTGTGCAACACGCCGACCAACAATGCGGCAATCAGCGCCTCGGCGGCGTGGCTGCTGCATCACTTCTGTCCGCCGACCATTCCGTGGGCGCATCTGGACATCAGCGGCACGGCGCTGTGGCGTGAGAATGGTAAGAGCGTAGCATCGGGAAGACCGATTCCGCTGCTCGTGGAGCATCTGTTGGGGGATCTTTAGCCGGGTGGCGGCTGCGCCTTATCCGGTCTACAAGGGGAGCGCTTTTCGTAGGCCCGGTAAGGCGTAACCGCCACCGGGCAAAAACTCAAAGCTTAAGGATATCTTTCACAAACGGAATGGTCAGCTTGCGCTGGGCAGTAATGGAGGCGCGATCGAGCTGATCGAGCGTGTCAAACAGCGTGCGCATTTCGCGGTCCAGCCGCTTCAGCAGGAAACGGCCCACGTCTTCCGGAAGCTCAAACCCGCGCTGCTTTGCGCGCAGCTGTAGCGCCTGAAGCTTATCTTCATCCGACAGCGGCTGAAGCTTATAGATTTGTCCCCAGTCCAGACGAGACGCCAGATCCGGCAGCCCCAGATTCAGCTGACGCGGTGGACGATCGCCGGTGATCAGCAGTCGGGTTTTACCCGATTCCAGAATGCGGTTGTAGAGGTTAAAGATCGCCATTTCCCACGGCTCATCACCCGCCACGCATTCGATATTATCGATGCAGACCAGCGAGAGGTGTTCCATTCCCTCAAGCACCTCAGGCACGAACCAGGTACGTTTATCCAGCGGCACATAGCCTACCGCATCACCGCGCGCTGAAAGCTCCGCGCAGGCGGCATGCAGCAGGTGGCTGCGCCCCGCGCCTTCGCGTGACCAGATATAGATGTATCCGCTGTGATCCTGGCGCAGCACGTTTTGCAGTGCAGCCAGTAAAGAGGGGTTATCACCCGGCCAGAAACTCGCAAAAGTTTCGTCGTCAGGGAGATAAAGTGGCAAAGAGAGCTGTGCCGGTCCGTTCAGAAATACCTCAACCAGATCTTACATAAAATCGGCAACGAGTTTAGCACGGAACCGGAAGGAGAGAAACGGGCGGATCGTCCGCCCGCTTAAAGGATCAATGTGGTGCTTTTTCGCTATCGTCAGCATCCAGAATTTCTTCTTCAGGGCGCAGAACGGAAATCAGCTTAAAGATCAGGCTCAGGCCTACACCCACGATGGTCGCCAGCGCCATGCCCTTCAGCTCAGCTGCACCAATGTGCACCTTCGCGCCGCTCACGCCGATGATCAGGATAACGGAGGTCAGGATCAGGTTCTGCGCCTTGCTGTAATCCACTTTGGATTCAATCAGCACGCGGATACCGGAGGCACCGATCACCCCGTACAGCAGCAGAGAAACGCCGCCCATCACCGGCACCGGAATGATCTGAATCGCTGCCGCCAGCTTGCCCACGCAGGAGAGCAGAATGGCGATGATCGCCGCCCCGCCGATAACCCAGGTACTGTAGACGCGGGTAATCGCCATCACGCCGATGTTTTCGCCGTAGGTGGTGTTTGGCGTGGAGCCAAAGAAACCGGAGATGATGGTGGAGAAACCGTTGGCAAACATGGAGCGGTGCAGGCCCGGGTCGCGGATCAGGTCACGTTTGACGATGTTCGCCGTCACCACCAGGTGGCCGACGTGTTCCGCAATCACCACCAGCGCGGCTGGCAGAATGGTGAAGATAGCGAACCACTCAAAGCGTGGGGTGTAGAAGGTCGGCAGCGCAAACCAATGCGCTTCGGCAATTGGGGTGGTATCCACTACGCCCATTGCGAAGGAGAGCGCATAGCCTGCCAGCACGCCGATCAGGATCGGGATAATCGCCATGAAACCGCGGAACAGCACGGAGCCAAACACCGTCACGCCCAGCGTCACCAGCGAGATGATAATGGTTTTGGAATCCGGGGACTGACCGTCCGCAGGCAGCAGACCGGCCATATTCGCCGCCACGCCCGCCAGCTCCAGGCCGATGACGGCAACGATTGCGCCCATCGCCGCAGGGGGGAACATCACGTCCAGCCAGCCGGTACCCGCTTTCTTCACGATGAAGGAGACCAGGCAGAAGAGCACGCCACACATAATAAAGCCGCCCAGCGCGACCTCATAACCCAGCGGCAGCAACAGCAGCACCGGGGAGATAAACGCGAAGCTCGACCCGAGATAGGCCGGGATTTTGCCTTTACAGATAAAGAGGTACAGCAGCGTACCAACGCCGTTGAACAGCAGCACGGTAGCCGGGTTAATGTGGAACAGGATTGGCACCAGCACGGTTGCGCCAAACATGGCGAACAGGTGCTGCAAACTAAGCGGGATCGTCTGTAAAAGCGGCGGTCTTTCACTCACCCCGATAGCACGGCGCGTCATAGTGTTTTCCTCTGTGTAGTATTGTTGGTGTTTTATTCAAAAAAAAGCCGACTATCAAAGTCGGCTTATTTATCGTTATTCGATTATTTCGTACCAAAGATCTTGTCGCCGGCATCGCCGAGCCCCGGGATGATGTACCCGTGCTCGTTCAGCCCCTGGTCGACAGACGCGGTATACAGCTCAACGTCCGGGTGCGCTTTTTCCAGCGCCGCAATCCCTTCTGGTGCAGCCACCAGAACCAGCACCTTAATGCTACTGCAGCCTGCATTTTTCAGCAGGTCGATGGTGGCGATCATTGAACCGCCGGTCGCCAGCATGGGGTCAACCACCAGCGCCATACGCTCGTCAATGTTAGACACCAGCTTCTGGAAGTAAGGAACCGGCTCAAGGGTTTCTTCGTTACGGTAGATCCCCACCACGCTGATGCGCGCGCTTGGCACGTGCTCCAGCACGCCTTCCATCATGCCGAGACCGGCACGCAGGATTGGCACCACGGTAATTTTCTTACCTTTGATCTGCTCAACCTGTACCGGGCCGTTCCAGCCTTCGATGGTCACTTTTTCCGTTTCCAGATCGGAGGTTGCTTCGTAGGTCAGCAGGCTGCCCACTTCAGAAGCCAGTTCGCGAAAACGCTTCGTGCTGATGTCATGCTCACGCATCAGGCCCAACTTGTGTTTAACGAGTGGGTGTTTCACTTCCACAATCTTCATTCTCTTTCTCCTCTGAGGTGGCATCCGCAAAAAAATCGCGGGATTATACCGCTTTTTTCGGATTAGACCATACCCATGTTGCTTGACGTGCATCAATCAAAAATGAAAAAGCCGGAGGCTGGGCTCCGGCTTGGGTGCGGGATTCTGCCGGGTGGCGCTAACGCTTACCCGGCCTACGGGACGTGTAGGCACGGTAAGCGCAGCGCCACCGGGCAATTATAGCTGCTCTCCGTTGCTGGCAATGACCTGCTTATACCAGTCGAACGACTTTTTCTTACTGCGGTTCAGCGTGCCGTTGCCTTCATTGTCTTTATCGACAAAGATAAAGCCGTAGCGTTTTTTCATTTCGCCAGTGCCGGCAGAGACCAGGTCGATACAGCCCCACGGGGTGTAGCCCATCAGATCCACGCCGTCTTCCACCACCGCTTTTTTCATCTCGCTGATATGCGCGGCGAGGTAATCAATACGGTACTGGTCGTTCACCGTGCCGTCGCTCTCCTGCACGTCAATCGCGCCAAAGCCGTTTTCAACGATAAACAGCGGCAGCTGGTAGTGATCCCAGAACCAGTTCAGGGAGTAACGCAACCCCACCGGATCAATCTGCCAGCCCCAGTCGGATTTCTGTACGTACGGGTTAGAGACCAGGCTTTTGCTCTCGTCGTAATCCAGCTGCGGATTGTCCGCCGTCGCCTTGGTGGCGAAGGACATGTAGTAGCTGAACCCGATGTAGTCCACGCAGCCCTGCGTCAGCGCCGCTTTATCTTCATCAGTAATATCCAGCGCGAAGCCGCGACGCTCGAAGTAGTTCAGCAGGTGCTGCGGGTACTTGCCGCGCACGTGCACGTCGGTGAACCAGTAGCGTCGGTGCATGGCGTTCATCGCCATCATCATATCGTCCGGCGCGCAGGTCAGCGGATAGATAGGACACATGGCAATCATGCAGCCGATCTGCAGCGACGGGTTAATCTCGCGTCCCGCCTTCACGGCCAGGGCGCTGGCCACCAGCTCATAGTGCGCCGCCTGGAACATCACCGGCTCGCGGTCTTCGCCCGGCGCGTATTTCAGGCCAGAGTTGGTGAACGGCGCAAAGTCTTCGTGGAAGTTGGCCTGGTTGTTGATCTCGTTAAAGGTCATCCAGTACTTCACTTTATGCTGATAGCGCTGGAAAACCACTTTTGCGAAACGAACGAAGAAGTCGATCAGCTTTCGGTTGCGCCAGCCGCCATATTCGGTGACCAGGTGGAACGGCATCTCGAAGTGGGAAAGCGTAATAACCGGTTCTATGCCGTGCTTCAGGCACTCGTCGAACAGATCGTCATAGAATTTCAGACCTGCCTCGTTAGGCTCCCGTTCGTCGCCTTTCGGGAAGATACGCGTCCAGGCAATAGAGGTACGGAAACATTTGAAGCCCATCTCGGCAAAGAGTTTGATGTCTTCTTTATAGCGATGGTAGAAATCGATGGCTTCGTGGTTAGGGTAATTTTTCCCCGACAGCACGCCGTTGGTGATTTCACGCGGCACGCCGTGCGCGCCTGCGGTCATCACATCGGCCACGCTCACGCCTTTGCCGCCCTCTTTCCAGCCGCCTTCAAGCTGATGTGCCGCTACGGCCCCACCCCACAGAAAACCTGCTTTAAATCCTGACATTTGCTTTCCCTCATTCTGCGTTATTTTCTGCAAAAACAATTACAGAAACCGGTTTCAGTTCGATGATGTGCAAAGGGAATACCCGTTGCAAGCAGTTCTCCGAAACCGGTTTCATTTTCGTGAACAGAGTCAAGTTTGGCTGCATCCACGGGGTACACATAAAAAAAGATCCCCACGTCCAGAATAGGCTCGCAAACGTTTGCCTGGACTGTTAGAATTGCGCCGATTTTTCTTACTAGCTATGCAATCGCGTGGGGATTTAAGCCGTGACCAACAAAACTTCTCTCAGCTACAAAGATGCCGGTGTTGATATTGACGCAGGTAATGCGCTGGTTGACCGAATCAAAGGTGTGGTGAAGAAAACCCGCCGCCCGGAAGTGATGGGTGGCCTGGGTGGCTTCGGCGCGCTGTGCGCACTGCCGCAAAAATATCGTGAACCTGTTCTGGTCTCGGGTACTGACGGTGTAGGCACCAAACTGCGCCTGGCGATGGATTTGAAACGTCACGACACGATCGGTATCGATCTGGTCGCGATGTGCGTGAACGATCTGGTGGTACAGGGCGCAGAGCCGCTGTTCTTCCTCGATTACTACGCGACCGGCAAACTGGACGTGGATACCGCTGCCAGCGTGATTAACGGTATCGCCGAAGGCTGTCTGCAGTCTGGCTGTGCGCTGGTCGGTGGCGAAACCGCTGAAATGCCGGGCATGTACCACGGTGAAGATTATGACGTCGCAGGCTTCTGCGTCGGCGTAGTAGAAAAATCAGAAATTATCGACGGCAGCAAAGTGGCCGACGGCGATGTGCTGATCGCGCTGGCCTCCAGCGGTCCGCACTCAAACGGTTATTCCCTGGTACGTAAAATCCTCGAAGTGAGCGGCTGCGACCCGCTGACCACCGAGCTGGACGGTAAACCGCTGGCTGACCATCTGCTGGCACCGACCCGCATCTATGTGAAAAACGTGCTGGAACTGATCGAGAGCGTCGACGTTCACGCCATTGCCCACCTGACCGGCGGCGGTTTCTGGGAAAACATCCCGCGCGTTCTGCCGGACAACACCCAGGCGGTGATCGACGAATCCTCATGGCAGTGGCCAGCCGTCTTCAACTGGCTCCAGACCGCAGGCAACGTGAGCTCTCACGAAATGTACCGCACCTTTAACTGCGGCGTAGGTATGGTTATCGCCCTGCCGGCAAGCGAAGCGGATAAAGCCGTTAAGCTGCTGACGGAAAAAGGTGAAAACGCGTGGAAAATCGGTACGATTAAAGCTTCCGATTCCGAACAGCGTGTGGTCATTGAATGAAAAACATCGTGGTGCTCATTTCCGGCAACGGAAGCAATTTGCAGGCAATCATAGACGCCTGCAAACAGAAGAAAATCAATGGCACCATTCGGGCAGTCTTCAGCAACAAGGCCGACGCGTTCGGCCTTGAGCGCGCGCGGGAAGCGAACATTCCTGCGCACGCGCTGGAAGCCAGCCAGTTCGCCGGACGTGAAGCCTTTGACCGCGAGCTGATTCAGGAGATTGATGCCTACGCGCCGGACGTGGTCGTGCTGGCGGGATATATGCGTATTCTGAGCCCGGCTTTTGTTGAACACTTCGCCGGACGTCTGCTGAATATCCACCCTTCTCTTCTGCCGAAATATCCGGGCCTGCACACCCATCGTCAGGTGCTGGAAAACGGCGACGAGGAGCACGGCACCTCTGTCCATTTCGTCACCGACGAACTGGACGGTGGCCCGGTGATCCTGCAGGCCAAAGTCCCGGTCTTTGAAGGTGACAACGAAGACGACGTGACCGAACGCGTACAGACTCAGGAACACGCCATTTACCCGCTGGTGGTAAGCTGGTTTGTTGAGGGGCGTCTGGAGATGCGCGAGGGCGCAGCCTGGCTGGACGGCGTGAAGTTACCCCCGCAGGGTTATGCGGCCGAAGAGTAATCTGTTTGTATTGCCCGGCGGCGCTTCGCTTGCACGGGCCTACGGTCACGTAGGTCGCGGTAAGCGCAGCGCCACCCGACAATCCCTTCCCCAACCCTCTAAATTCCCCAACAAAAAAATAACTGTCATACTTTTCTGGCACTGTTGGACATATCGTGGAAATGCTCGCCATAATAAGGACGAGACGGATTTACCACGTCCTGTGATTGAACTGGAGTGTGAGCTGTAATGGGTCAGGAAAAGTTATATATCGAGAAAGAGCTAAGCTGGTTAGCATTCAACGAGCGTGTACTCCAGGAAGCGGCAGACAAAAGTAACCCGCTGATCGAGCGTATGCGTTTTTTGGGCATTTATTCCAACAACCTGGATGAGTTCTATAAGGTTCGCTTTGCCGAACTGAAGCGGCGGATCATCATCAGCGAAGAGCAGGGGTTAAATTCCCACTCGCGCCATCTGCTTGGAAAAATCCAGTCTCGCGTCATGAAAGCCGATCAGGAATTTGATGGCCTCTACAACGAGCTGCTGCTGGAAATGGCGCGCAACCAAATCTTCCTGATTAACGAACGCCAGCTCTCCGCAAATCAACAGACCTGGCTGCGCCACTACTTTAAACACTATCTGCGCCAGCACATCACCCCAATTCTGATTAACCGCGAAACCGATCTGGTCCAGTTCCTGAAGGACGATTACACCTATCTGGCGGTCGAAATTATTCGCGGTGAGAATATCAGCTACGCGCTGCTGGAGATCCCGTCCGATAAGGTTCCTCGCTTTGTGAACCTGCCGCCGGAAACCCCGCGCCGTCGCAAGCCGATGATCCTGCTGGATAACATCCTGCGCTACTGCCTGGACGACATCTTTAAAGGCTTCTTCGATTACGATGCGTTAAATGCCTATTCGATGAAGATGACCCGCGACGCCGAATATGACCTGGTGCACGAGATGGAAGCCAGCCTGATGGAGCTGATGTCCTCCAGCCTCAAGCAGCGTCTGACAGCCGAGCCGGTCCGCTTCGTCTATCAGCGCGATATGCCGGACGCGATGGTTGAAATGCTGCGCGAGAAGCTGACCATCTCCCGCTACGACTCGATCATTCCCGGCGGGCGCTACCACAACTTTAAAGACTTTATTGGCTTCCCGAACGTCGGCAAAGCCAATCTGGTGAACAAACCGCTGCCGCGCCTGCGCCATCTTTGGTTCGATAAATTCCGTAACGGATTCGACGCCATCCGCGAGCGCGATGTCCTGCTTTACTATCCGTACCACACCTTTGAACACGTGCTGGAGCTGCTGCGTCAGGCGTCGTTCGACCCGAACGTGCTGGCGATAAAAATCAACATTTACCGCGTAGCAAAAGATTCCCGCATCATCGACGCGATGATCCACGCGGCGCACAACGGCAAGAAAGTGACGGTCGTGGTCGAGCTGCAGGCACGATTTGACGAAGAGGCGAACATCCACTGGGCGCGCCGTCTGACGGAAGCGGGCGTGCACGTTATCTTCTCCGCGCCAGGGCTGAAAATTCACGCCAAGCTGTTCCTGATCTCCCGTAAAGAAGGAGACGACGTGGTGCGTTACGCCCACATCGGTACCGGGAACTTTAACGAGAAAACCGCGCGTATTTATACCGACTACTCGCTCTTAACCGCCGATGCGCGCATCACCAACGAAGTGCGTCGGGTATTCAACTTTATCGAGAACCCGTACCGTCCGGTCAGCTTCGACTACCTGCTGGTGTCACCGCAGAACTCGCGCCGCCTGCTGTACGATATGATCGACAAAGAGATCGCCAACGCGCAGAACGGGTTATCGTCGGGCATCACGCTGAAGCTCAACAACCTCGTCGATAAAGGTCTGGTGGACAGGCTATATGCGGCGTCCAGCTCCGGTGTACCGGTTAATCTGCTGATCCGCGGTATGTGTTCGCTGATCCCGGAACTGGAAGGCATCAGCGACAATATTCGCGTGATCAGCATCGTTGACCGCTATCTGGAACATGACCGAATCTACATTTTCGATAATGCTGGCGACAAGCGGGTTTATCTTTCTTCTGCAGACTGGATGACGCGCAATATTGATTACAGAATTGAAGTAGCGGCTCCGCTGTTGGACCCGCGCCTGAAACAGCAGATCCTCGATATTATCGAGATTTTGTTTAGCGATACGGTGAAAGCACGTTATATCGACAAAGAACTCAGTAATCGCTATGTACCGCGCGGCAATCGCCGAAAAGTGCGGTCACAGCTGGCGATTTACGATTACATCAAATCACTCGAGCAACCCGATTAACCTATGCCGATAAATGATAATACGCCACGACCGCAGGAGTTCGCCGCGGTCGATCTTGGTTCAAACAGTTTCCACATGGTCATCGCCCGTGAGGTGGATGGTGCGTTACAGATCATCGGTCGTCTGAAGCAGCGCGTGCATCTGGCCGATGGTCTGGACGCGCGCAGCATGCTCAGCGAAGAGGCGATGGAGCGCGGCTTAAACTGCCTGTCGCTGTTTGCGGAACGCCTGCAGGGTTTTTCACCCTCCAGCGTTTGCATCGTGGGAACGCATACGCTGCGTCAGGCGTTGAATGCGCCGGAGTTTCTCAAGCGCGCAGAGAAGGTTATCCCCTACCCGATTGAGATCATCTCCGGTAACGAAGAAGCGCGCCTGATTTTTATGGGCGTTGAGCATACGCAGCCGGAGAAAGGCCGCAAGCTGGTGATCGACATCGGCGGCGGCTCAACGGAGCTGGTGATTGGTGAAGACTTCGAGCCGCGTCTGGTGGAAAGCCGCCGCATGGGCTGCGTGAGCTTCGCGCAGATGTATTTCCCGGGCGGCACCATCACCCGCGAAAACTTCCAGCGCGCGCGCATGGCCGCTATCCAGAAGCTGGAAAACCTGGCGTGGCAGTATCGCATTCAGGGCTGGAACGTGGCGCTGGGCGCATCCGGCTCGATTAAAGCCGCCCATGAAGTGCTGCTGGCAATGGGTGAAAAAGACGGAATTATTACCCCTGAGCGTCTGGTTCTGCTCACCGAAGAAGTGCTGAAGCATAAAAGCTTCGACGCCCTGAGCCTGCCGGGCCTGTCCGATGAGCGAAAATCAGTCTTCGTACCAGGGCTTGCGATCCTGTGCGGCGTGTTTGATGCGCTGGCGATTAAGGAACTGCGTCTTTCAGACGGCGCGCTCCGTGAAGGCGTGCTGTATGAGATGGAGGGCCGCTTCCGCCATCAGGACATTCGCAGCCGCACCGCGCAGAGCCTGGCGAACCAGTACAACATCGACCGCGAGCAGGCGAAGCGCGTACTGGAAACCACGGAGCAGATGTACGATCAGTGGCAGGAGCAGAACCCTAAACTTGCGCATCCGCAGCTTGCTGCGCTGTTGAAATGGGCCGCGATGCTGCACGAGGTGGGGCTGAACATCAATCACAGCGGGATGCATCGCCATTCGGCCTATATCCTGCAAAACAGCGATCTGCCCGGCTTTAATCAGGAGCAGCAGACCATGATGGCCACCCTGGTGCGTTACCACCGTAAAGCCATCAAGCTCGACGATCTGCCGCGCTTTACGCTGTTCAAGAAAAAGCAGTTCCTGCCGCTTATTCAGCTGCTGCGTCTGGGCGTGCTGCTGAATAACCAGCGTCAGGCGACGACGACGCCCCCAACGTTAAAGCTGAAAACAGACGACCACCACTGGACGCTGAGCTTCCCGCACGACTGGTTTAGCCAGAACGCGCTGGTCCTGCTGGACCTGGAAAAAGAGCAACAGTACTGGGAAGCTGTCACCGGCTGGCTGCTCAAAATTGAAGAAGAGAGCGCCGACGTCGCCGCGTAATGTCTCAGGCGTCTGCCTGAGACGCCTCCTCTTCAGGCAAGGATTCAAGAGCAACCGGCTTGCCGATCAGATAACCCTGTACATAATCGATACCTAGCGCGTATACCGCGCTACGTATCTCTTCAGTTTCCACATACTCCGCCGCCACCAGCATGTTCTTCATTCGCGCCAGATGGCAAATCGACGCCACTATCTGATAATCCAGACTGTTGTTGACGATGTTGCGAATAAAGCTGCCGTCGATTTTGAGGATGTCGGCGTCCACGCTTTTCAGCCGCGCATAGCTCGCGTAGCCAGTACCAAAATCATCAATCGCAATGCGCACCCCCATTTTTTGCAGCTGCCGGAGGATATGTAGCGCCTGCTCCGCATTGCAGAAGGTGCTGCACTCCGTGACTTCAAAAATTAGCTGCCACGGCTCAATGGCGTATTTCGCCAGCAGGCGACTCACCTCGATCGGGAACTGTACCCGACACACCGTTGGAGGAGCCAGATTAATGGCAAAACGCTGGCCGGGCAGCCTTTCGCGATGCGCGGCCAGGAAGCGCAACGTATGCTCAAGCACCCACAGGTCCACCCGCGAAGAGAGCCCAAACTCCTGGGCGACGGGCAGGAATTGATCAGGCGAGATCAATACACCGTTTGCGTCTGCCATCCGCAGTAAGACTTCATGATAGCTATCACCACGCAGGCCGCGGACAGGCTGAGCGAGCAGCGTGAATGCGTCGTTATCGAGCGCCTTTTGCAGGCGGCTCATCATCGCGACTTTATCCTTCAGGCTGCGCTGCAGATGGACGGCACCACGCTGCTGAAGGTTTTCCGGATGGTTAGAGGAAAGCGACAGATCGGCCACCACACCCAGCTCACCCAGCACCAGATAGAGATGGTTAACCGGTGAGCGGACATAGCAGTAACTGACGCCCACCTGAGGCTGCAAGGGCATGCCGTCCCAGAGAAAGCGGAACTGCTTGATATGTTCATCCAGAGTATCAATACGCTGCTGATGCGACTCGGCGTTGAGCCTCACCGCCAGGTCGCAACCGGTCAGATGATAGACCCGCTCATTGTGCTGAAGTGTGCCATTAATCCAGTGCGCCAGCTGCTGCTTGTACTGAATGCGCAGTAGTACACCGTAGTTGCGCCCCAGCACTTCCAGCTCAGGGATACGCAGCAAGCACAGCGCAGACCAGGGGTTTTTAGCAAGCTCGCGCGACAGCGCGCGCAGGTTGGGCATGTGCACCACAGGGTCGAGCAGCGCCAGCCTGCGGGATCGCGTATTCACGGCACGCTGGCATGTCGCCAGCATCGACATATAAATCACCACAAACGAAAAGACCAGATAGCTGGATGAGGTAATGGCCAGCTGAATGTCATAGGCCTGGTGCAGCGGAATGTAGCGGTAGAAAAAGTGAATCGACACCAGCAGCACCGGCGTCCAGATTATCGACATCAGCTTATAGCCAAAACGCATTGCTCCCCAGAGCATCACGGGCATCAGTAACGATAAGGTGTAGTTAGTGCTGAAAATTGAGCTGTTTTCATTCATCGGCAGCAGCAGCAGCGAAAGCAGCCCAACCAGTGCGATAGTCCAAATCAACAGCTCAAGGACCGTCACTTTTTTGTCAATCTGGACGCGGATTTGGGACATAAGCCCGTTAAAGTAGCGAGGATGGCGTATCAGGCGAATGAGCAGATAGCTCAGCGGAACGCCGGTCAGTCCGCTGACCAGCAGCGCCTGATAGTTAATGAGCGTTCGAATGTTAAGGGGGTTTAATCCCGCGAGGCTCTGACGGCTCTCATAAATGCCAAGATAAACCGCAAACTGAAACAGCAGCAAAAACAGTGTTGCCGGACAGAAAACCTGCCAGAAAATGCGCTGCGACATCAGCCGTATATCCCCATAGGCCGTCATATTGCGTCGTGGGGCAAACACGCGGTAACCGCCCCAGCTGAGCACCAAAGGGATGATAAAATGGAATATCCCAGCGACCGTTTCAAACATCCCAACAGACGCGTAGTAACGGAAAAACAGCGCCAACACGATCCCGGGAAGGGCTTCCAGACCAAAAAACATCATCAGTGAAAGCAGGAAAAAGAGAGGCAGATAGTAAAGTGTCACAATACCGTCGCCCAGTTGCGCGAAGGTATTTACCATACTGCAAACAGGCAACAGCGTGATGGGTAATATAAACGGCAGAGCCCACCAGCGATCTTTATTTTTTTTCAGGAAAGGGAGAATTTTCATAGATGCCCGTTTAAAACCCTTTCGCTCCAGAGGGTATAAGAAGACAGGCATCCAACCTGACATACTCGTCGTCCGGCAATGTACGGAACGGACGCAGTGGAGGAGGGATTTTAATTATCGGCGCAGGGAAACCGTTGACATAAATCAAACTAATATATTCAAATAAATCTTTCTCAGATTTTTTGAGACTCTTTTTCCTGAACTTATCAATACGATAAATAGATATATTATTTTTAATAACATGAGTTAATGTAAACATTGACGGTTATTTACATATCGCAGAATTGACCCTTTCTTCCCGCTGTGCCTTAATATCCGCATCGCCCGGAAGGGTATACCCAGGAAAAACACAGTGAGTCAGGCCACGCGTATGCACAAACGACACCGATTTAACACCCGGATGACCCGCATCATACTGCTCATCAGCTTCCTGTTTTTCTTTGGCCGCTTTGTTTACTCCTCCATCGGCGCCTGGTATCACCACCAGGACAAAATCCAGTCGCAGCAATCCAGCCTGACCGTCGAAACGCCCGAACGCTAGCGTTCCGGATGCTGTTGTAGGATCCGAATAATGCCTGAAATTCCTTTGCTAAGGATCTTATCCTGACGCATCACCACAGCCAGCTGCCGTTGCAGTACGGGCGAAAGAGAACTGACGCATAATCCTTCACGGTCTGCCCTCTGCTCCACCGCCATTTTCGGCACGATGCTGTAGCCAAGCCCCGAACGCACCATCCGTTTGATAGCCTCAATGCTGCCGAGTTGCATAGCCGGTGCAATCGTTAAACCACTTGCCTCAAACCAGCCGTCAATCAATGCCCGGGTTCCGCTGCCCGACTCAAAGGCAATCAGCGGTTGCGTATGGAGTGCATCAGGCCTTAAGTCTGTAAACATCGCCTGCTGCTCCAGCGACGCGATAAACACGAATTCTTCGTCCATCACTGGCATCACGTCCAGCGCCCTCCCGCTGACGGGCAGCGTCACCAGTCCCATATCGAGTCGGTTTTCTTCAATGGCGCGAACAATATCGAGCGTATTGCCCGTCGTCACGCCTACGCGTAAAAGCGGATAGTCACTGCGCAGTTGCTGCAGCAATGGCGGCAGAAGATGAATACAGGCGGTCGCGCCCGTGCCAAGCGTAATGGTACCGCTGACATCGTGATTGAACGCGCTAACGGAACGAAGGGTTTCATCGACGGCCTGTTCGATGCGCTCACCGTGTATCAGCAAGGCTTGCCCGGCAGCCGTTGCTTTAATCCCCCGCCCGGTACGCTCCACCAGACGCGTTTGCAGAAACTGCTCCAGCTGGCGTATTTGCAGACTGACGGCGGGCTGGGAAATACCCAGCACATCCGCCGCCGCTGAAAAGCTGCCGCGCTGGATCACCAGACGGAATGTCGCGAGATAGCCCAGATTAAGCGTCGTCATTCAAAGTTTCTCTTATACCGCGCATAAGGTTTCTGACCTGCCAGCACAATACCGCGCTCGCTATGCTCTGGACAACTGCATAACGGAATGAAAGACAATGGAAACACCTGCCCTGCCTCGCCACCTCGCCCTCACTGCCGGGTGCAATCAGCTCATCAACTGGGGGATCTCGTTTTATATGCCCGGCACTTTTGCGCTGGCGATTTCAGCCGACCGGGGTTGGTCGTCACCGCAGATTTACCTTGGCCTGACGCTGGCGATGCTGGTGATGGCGGCGGTTTCGCCGTTTGTCGCCCGCCTGCTGGCGCGCTTTGGCGGCCAAAAGACGGTGATGAGCGGCACGCTGCTGATTGCCGCTAGCTGCGCAGGGATGGCGTATACCCAGACGCTGTCTGGCTGGTACTGCGCCTGGCTACTGTGCGGCGTCGGGATGCGCCTGTCGCTGTACGATGCGCTGTTCGCCGCGCTGGTGAATCTCTACGGACAGCAGGCGCGAAGAACGATCTCACGCGTCACGCTGGCGGGCGGGCTGGCTTCCGCCGTCTTCTGGCCGCTGGGCGATGGTCTGCTTAAGGTTATGAGCTGGCAGGAGGCGCTACACGTCTATGCTCTCTTCGGCCTGCTGAGCGCGATGCTGATTCGAACGCTTCCCCACCAGCGGTTGACGGTAACCGCGAAAACCGCCGCGCCGCCTCAACGCAATGAACGACATAACGGCTGGCTTTATGCCGCCTTCATTGCCCTCATCACCTTTGTCTCGAACGGCACCTCCACCCATCTGCCGGAGTTTATCGCCAGCTTCGGCCTGCCGGTCGCCATCGGCATGCTGTGGGGGATCGGCCAGACGGCTGCTCGCTCGCTGGAGGTCATGGCGGGTGCCCGCTTAACCCCCGTCAAACTCACGCTTTTCACCGCGCTCGCCATGCCGCTCTGCTTTCTGGTTGGGCTAAGCAGTTCCCAGTTTGTCTGGTGCGCAGCCGGGTTTGTGCTGGGTTACGGCGCCATCAACGGGCTGGTCACCATCGTGAAAGCCACGCTGCCGCTGGAACTGTTCAGCACCGAAAGCTATGCCCGCCGCACCGGCATGCTGCTTATCCCCGGCCAGCTGACGGCGGCAGCCTCACCGTTTGCCTATGCGTGGCTGAATAAAACGCTGGGGATCGCAGGCGCAATGTGGGTATCAACGGGGCTGACGCTGTTGATTGCCGGGCTGGCGATAGCGATTGTGCGCCGTCCCGGCAGGCAAAGTGTATCGCACTGTATCCAGAGCACCACGCTGACAAACGGGTACAAAACGTCGCCTCCGGCAAATATCTCCGATACATAAAAATGGTTTTCTTTCCCTGTCGCCATTCATAACCGGAGGAAAGACCGATGATTCGTCGTTATGCACTTATACCCTTGCTTGTCCTGGCATCTGTAGCACATGCCGAGGCCGCACCGCTGGACAATCTTAGCGCCGCCGATGTCAACGGCCCCGCCGCCGTTGCCCCACTGGAACACCCGCAACCGCCCGCAAAATTGATCGTCGATCCCCCGCTTGCCGGGCCGCTGAGCAAAGGCGCGGTGTTTATCCAGTACCGTGCCGAAAACCTGCGCATCGAGCCGGTATTCGGGCCCGACGCGCTCAAGGTCACCCCGCACATCGGGCACATTCACGTGGTGGTGGATGACGCACCGTGGCACTGGGCGGACGCCAGCGGCGAGCCTGTGATCCTGGTGGGGCTGCCCGCCGGTAAGCACAAGGTGACGATTATTCTGGCCGACCCGACGCATAAGCCGCTCGACCACAAAACCCTTGAATTCACCGTACCGCCCCACGCGGCGGTCCACCATTTTTAAGGAGTCTGAAGATGAAAGCACTGTCTGTACTGACGGCAGGCCTGCTGGCGCTTTCCGCCAGCGCCTTCGCACAGAGTAAAACCAGCGTTGTGCTGGTGCACGGCGCGTTTGCCGACGGCAGCAGCTGGAATAAGGTGATTACCCTGTTGCAGAAACAGCACGCCGAGGTCATTGCCGTCCAGCTCCCGCTCACGTCGCTCAACGATGACGTTGCGGCCACAAAGCGGGCCATCGCCCGCGCGCAGGGGGACGTGGTGCTGGTGGGTCACTCCTGGGGCGGCACCGTGATTAGCGAGGCGGGCAACGATGCGCGGGTGAAATCGCTGGTGTATGTGGCGGCGTTCGCGCCGGATTCCGGCCAGTCGACGGCAGATCTGGCAGGAAGCTACCCTGCACCGCCGGGCAGCGCGGACATTGCTAAAACGGCGGACGGCTATTTATACCTGCCAACTGACGCCGTCAGGAAGGATTTCGCGCCGGATGTGAAGCCTGATGAACAAACCACAATCGCGGCCACGCAGGGGCCAATTAAGGCCGATGCGTTTGGTGAAAAGGTGACCCACGCGGCGTGGCATGATAAACCGAGCTGGTTTGTGGTCAGCAACAATGACCGAATGATCAACCCCGATCTTGAACGGGCGATGGCAAAGACGATCCATGCGAAAACCGCCGAGGTGACGGCAAGCCACGTGTCGATGGTAAGCCAGCCGGAGGCTATCGCCCGCACGATTGAGCAGGCCTGGCGGATGCGGTGAGCGCAATTTTTGCCCGGCGGCGCTGCGCTTGCACGGGCCTACGGTTTCGTAGGTCGGGTAAGCGCAGCGCCACCCGACAAAAAAAGCCGTTTCGTAGGCCGGGTAAGCGCAGCGCACCCGGCAAAAAAAGCCGTTTCGTAGGCCGGGTAAGCGCAGCGCCACCCGGCAACAAAGGCTGCTTCAGTCCCTGCTAGCGCCGGGATAATCCCGATTAATCCACGCGTGGTCCTCTTCCCAGGTGAACATCCATTTGCGCACCGGCCCGGCCATCACGTTGAGGTAATAGCTGTCATACCCTGCCATTGTCGCCACCGGATGGTAGCCCTTCGGCACCATGACCACGTCACGGTTATAGACCGCCATACACTCATCCAGCGTTCTGTCGTCGGTGTAGACGCGCTGCATGCAGAACCCCTGTTCCGGGTTGAGGCGATGGTAGTAGGTCTCCTCCAGATACGTCTCCTGCGGCGGGTTATCCGTGTCGTGCTTGTGGCTCGGATACGAGCTGGTGCAGCCCTCGTTGGTCCACACCTCCACCACCAGCAGGCTGTCGGCAGGCTTATCTTCCGGCAAAATATTATGCACGTAGCGCTGGTTGTGACCTTTGCCGCGCGCTTCGCCGGCGATATCCTGCGGCGCAATCAGTCGCGTCGGATACGTGCCTTTGCCGGGGGCGGCGCAGACCGCCAGTTCCAGCCTCGTCAGGGCCTTCACCTGCACCGTCTCCTGCGGAGTGACGTACACCGCCCAGGGCTTAATGCGCTCGAACGGGCTCATCCGCTCGCCGATGTCGTTAAACCGCGCGGAAGGCGTGCTGATGGAGGCGCGTCCGGCGACCAGCACCAGGCAGCGCTCTTCGCTGACGGCGGGCAGCGTCAGCGTCTGCCCCTCCTGCAGCTCATACGCCTCGAAGCCGACATAGCCCCACCCTGCGCTTTCCGGCGTGACGGACTGGGTGCGCCCCTCCGCGTTCGGCTGTTGCCAGCGTGATAACAGACGTGACATGTCCCCTCCTCAAATCAGTCCGGCATCGCGCGCCAGGCGGCTCAGGTTGTTATACCCCAGACGGGCGTAGGTCAGCGGATGGGCAATCGCCGGATCCTGCTCCGCCTCCACCACCAGCCAGCCGTGATAGTCCTGCGCTTTCAGCAGCCGCATAATCGGCGGGTAATCGACGCTGCCATCGCCCGGCACGGTAAACACGCCGCTCAGCACCGCATCGAGGAAGCTGGTTTTGCGGTTTTTCACGTCCGCCAGCACGTCGGCACGCACGTCTTTGCAGTGAACATGGTTGATGCGCGACGCCCAGCGCTGCGCCACCGCCAGCGGATCGGCTCCGGCAAAGGTCAGATGACCGGTATCCAGCAGCAGTCCAACCTCTTCGCCGGTGTGGGTCATCAGGTTGTCCACGTCCTCGGCAGATTCAATCACCGTGCCCATATGGTGATGGTAGGCAATCTGCACGCCCTGCTGCTGGGTGTAGCGGGCAAATTCGGTGAGCTTCTCGCCATACTCCTTCCAGCGCGCCTGCGGGAAGCGCGGGCGCAGATGCACCGGGGTCTGCTGCTCGCCGTGAATGCAGCCGCTCACTTCCGCAAAGACCAGCACCTTCGCTCCCAGCTCGCGCAGCAGCGTCAGGTGGGACTGCACGGCGGCAATCTCCTCCTCCACGCTGCGTTCCAGCAGGCGACCGGAGTACCAGCCGGAGACCAGCTGTAGGTCGTGGCGCTGCAGGATGGGGCCAAGCAGGCGCGCTTCGCGTGGGAATTTATTGCCCAATTCGAAACCGGCAAAACCGGCCTCTTTACCTTCGCTCAGACAGGTCTCCAGCGACGTCTCCGCGCCAAGAGAAGGCAGATCGTCGTTCGTCCACGTCAGCGGGTTAATGCCTAATTGCACACTCATTGTCGTCTCCATTATGCGTGTCCGCGCTCGCGCCACCAGGCGATAAGCTGCAGGTAGTTGTCCCGGATGCGCGCCACCAGCTGCGCATCGTCAATATCGTGCTTCAGCCACGCGCGAGAGGCATCGCCAAACAGCGTGCGCCCCACGGCAAAGCCTTTCACTACCGTCTGCCCCGCTGCGGCTCTGAAGTCGGCGCGCAGCTGTTCCGCCGGGGCGTCCAGGCCGAGGATCACCACCCCGCGGCAGTGCGGATCGCGGCGTTCGATGATCTCGCTCAGCGCCATCCAGCCTTCAGCGGAGAGCGGCGGCAGTTTCCACCAGTCGGGGTAAATGCCGAGGTTGTAGAAGCGGGAGATGGCGCGCAGGTAGAGCTCGTCGCTGCGCGGCATGGTCGCGGGCAATATCACCTCCAGCAGCAGCTCGTGCCCGGACTGGCAGCACGCGTGGTACACCTCGGCAATTTTCTGCTCCTGCTCCAGGCGCAGGCCGTGGGCATCTTCCGGGTGGAAAAAGACCAGGCACTTCACCACGTGCTCCTGCGGCCAGCTGATAAGCTGGGTGCCGATGTTGCCATGCTCCATCTCCAGCGGACGCGAGCCCGGCAGCTCGATGGGGCGCCCAATCCACCACCCTTCCCCGGTGATCGCGTTCAGCGCATCCTGACCAAAGGTGCCGTCGCACAGCAGACCTGCTTTGCCCTCCAGCCCGGCGCGGCTCGCCGCCTCGCGGCTGGCCTGCAGGATCAGCTGCTTCAGCGCCGGAATGCGCTTAAGCGACGCGCCGCACTGCATCGCCATATCCTCAAGCTGGCTGCGGTGGTCGAAGGCCATCACGCACAGCTCCGGCCATTCGCGGCGGCGAGTGGTCACCCGGTGGAGATGGTTAAGATGCGGGTCAAGATCCGGGCGCGGCACATTCTCGGCGCGGGAGAGATAGTCATCCAGCTCGATTTTGCTCGGCATCGCCGGGGCGCAGCCGTGGCGCGAGACCACCAGCGCGCCGCAGGCGTTAGCGTAGCGGCACGCCTGCTCCCAGCCTTCGTCGTTCAGGTAGCCGCGCAGCAGGCCGGACATAAACGCGTCCCCCGCCCCGAGGACGTTCAGCACCTCCACGCGCACGCCGGTCACCGTCAGGCCGTCGTCCAGCCGGGGCGGAATGGCGTCGGTATAGACCGAGCAGCCGAGCGCGCCGCGCTTGCAGACCAGCGTTGCTTCACTGACGGCGCGCACCTGCCCCAGCGCCTGCAGGGTATCCGTGCTGCCGCCCGCAATGTGAAACTCCTCTTCGGTACCGACAATGACGTCAAAGAGGTGCAGCACCTCCTGCAGCTCGCGGGTGACCTTATCGGCGGCGATAAAGCGCGTTTCGCCGTCGCCTAAAGCGGTCAGCCCCCACAGCACCGGACGATAATCGATGTCCAGCACCGTACGAACGCCATGGCGGCGAGCAGAGCCCAGCGCCGTCAGCACCGCGTCGCGGGTCTGAGGATGAGAAAGGTGAGTCCCGGTGATGGCAAGACACCGTGCGGAGGCAATGTAGCTTTCGTCCACATCGCTGGCGGTAATCGCCATGTCCGCGCAGTTATCGCGATAAAAAATCAGAGGAAAGGTGTCCCGGTCTTTAATGCCGAGTAGCACCAGCGCCGTGAGGCGGTCTTTATCAGTAATCAGATGGCTGGTATCGCAGCCCACCTGGTTAAGCTCTTCCCGCAGGAAGCGGCCCATATGTTCATCGCCGACGCGCGCCAGCATCGACGAGCGCAGGCCCTGGCGCGCGGTGCCGTACGCCACGTTGCCGGACGAGCCGCCGAGGTATTTGGCGAAGCTCGACGCATCTTCCAGACGGGCGCCAATCTGCTGGCTGTAGAGGTCTACCGCCACGCGGCCCATGCATATCACATCAAACTGCTTTTCCACGTTGAACCCTCTTCAGACAATGTCGTTCACGTTCAGCCAGCGGCCTTCCCGGTGCGAGAGTGCAATCGCGTCCAGCACGCGAGACACCTTCCAGCCCTCTTCGAAGTCCGGCCACATCGGCGCGTCGGCGGCAATCCCGTCCACCAGGTCGCGCACCTCCACCGTTTTTTGATCGTTAAAGCCAATCCCGTGGCCCGCCCCCATGCAGAACGCGCCGTAGTCCGGGTGCGCCGGGCCAACGAGCAGCGTGCGGAACCCCTGACGGTTCACCGGATCGTCATGCAGATAGAGCTTCAGCTCCGCCATGCGCTCCTGGGTGAAGCTGATGGCGCCTTTCGTTCCGGTAATGACGTACGAAAGCCCCATCTTGCGGCCGCAGGCGACGCGGGAGGTTTCAATCACACCCTGCGCCCCGCCCGCGAAGCGCACCATCGCGTGGGCCTGATCCTCGTTTTCGACGGCAATCATCTCTGACGATCCGGCCTTCGCCGGGCGTTCCGGGACCACGATCTTCAGATCGCCGCAGACCTGCTCAATCTCCCCCACCAGGTACTGCGCCATATTGACGATGTGCGCCGCGAGATCCCCCAGCGCCCCCAGCCCGGCGGTCTCTTTAAAGCAGTGCCAGTGAATGGGCGACAGCGGGTCGGCCATATAGTCTTCGTTGTGGGTGCCGTAGAAGTGGATCACCTCACCAATCTCGCCGCGCGCGATAATCTCCTTCGCCAGCTGCGCCGTCGGGTTCTTCATGTAGTTGAACCCCACCAGCGTTTTCACCCCTGCCCGCTTCGCGGCGTCGACCATCTGGCGTGCATCGTGGGCGTTAAGCGCCAGCGGCTTCTCCGAGTAAACGTGCTTGCCGTGGCGGATCGCCTCCAGCGCCATCTCTTTATGCAGATGGTTGGGTGAACAAATATCCACCACGTCAATGGCCGGGTCGGCCACCAGCGCCCGCCAGTCCCCGGTGGAGCGGTTGAAGCCAAACGCCTGCGCGCGCTCTGCCGCCAGCTCCGGCGTGACTTCCGCCACCATCTCGCGCACCAGCCTGCCGCGCAGGTTGAACACCGTCGGGGCCTGGGCATAGGCGATAGCGTGTGCCTTGCCGATATACCCGGTGCCAATTAATCCAATACGAACCTCTTTCATTGCGATCCTCACAGTGCGCCGCGACGGCTCTTGGCATAGGTATCGAATGCCACCGCCAGAACGATAATTAATCCGGTGATAATCTGCTGGTAGTAGGCCGAGACGTTCATTAACACCAGGCCGTTAATCAGAATCCCCATGATGATGGAGCCGATAATGGTGCCGCCGATGCGCCCGTAGCCGCCCATCAGCGAGGTGCCGCCGATCACCACCGAGGCAATGACGCGCAGCTCAAAGGAGATCCCGGCCACCGCCTCGGCGCTTCCCAAACGCGCGCTCAGGATGAAGCCCGCCAGCCCGGCCAGACAGCCGATCAGCACGTAGACGCTGACCAGCACGCGCTTCACGTTCACCCCCGCCAGGCGTGCCGCCTCCGGGTTGCCGCCGATGGCGTAGACGAAGCGGCCCCAGCGGGTTTTATGCAGCGCCAGATAGCCGCCGACGGCGACGATGGCGAAGATCCAGATAGGAATAGAGATGCCGAGCAGCTCCCCGCGTCCCCACCAGCGGTAGCCAGGGTCGAAACCGGCAATCGGCGCACCGTCGTTGATCACCAGCGTCAGGCCGCGCCAGATGGTCATGCCGCCGAGGGTGACAATAAACGGCGGCAGGCGCAGGCGGGTGACGCCCAGGCCGTGCAGGAAGCCAATCGCCGTGCCCATGGCCAGACAAATCCCCAGCCCGATCAGCCAGCTCATGCCGCCCCAGGCGTTCGGGTCGACGGTGGTAAAGTTGTCGCCTTTGATCACGTACGCCGCGGTCATGGCGCACACCGCCAGAATGGAGCCCACGGAGAGGTCGATCCCGGCGGTCAGAATAACGAAGGTCATCCCCACGGCCATGATCCCGTAGATGGACACTTCGGTCAGGATGTTGAAAATATTGCGTTCAGAGAAAAAGTTGCTGTTCTGCGACTGGAAGAAGATCAGCAGCAGGATCATGAAAATCAGCACCCCGAAGCGCTCGAAGAAGGCGATGGGATCGATGCGACCGGCGCGTTTGACCGGGACCTGCGTTTTAGAAATCATCTGCGTCATGAGAAACTCCGTTATGCCGCGTTCAGGGCGTTGTGGTTGATGGCCATCATCGTCATCAGCCGTTCTTCGTTAGCGTCGTCACCGTGGATCTCGCCGGTCACCCGACCTTCGCTGAGGGTGATGATCCGGTCAGACACCGCCATCACTTCAGGCAGATCGGAGGAGATCACGATCACCGCCACGCCCTTTTTCGCCATATCAAACAGCACCTGGTGCACTTCCGATTTGGTCCCCACGTCGATACCGCGCGTCGGCTCATCGACGATAAGCACCCGCGGGTTGAGCGCCATGCAGCGCGCGAGGATCACTTTTTGCTGGTTACCGCCTGAGAGTTTGCGCACCTCCTGCGCGCTGTTGACCATTTTGATCTGCAGCGCCTGGCGGTAGGACTCAATCAGATCGTCCTCTTTGCGGGTGTTCACGAACCAGCGCCACTGCAGCAGCGAGGAGAGGCAGGAGAGCGACAGGTTGTCGCGAATCGACAGCCCCAGCACCGCCCCCTCTTTTTTGCGGTCTTCCGGCACCAGCGCCACGCCGTGGTCGAGGGCATAAAGCGGGTCACGCGGCTGGTACGGCACGCCGTCCAGCTCAAAGCTCCCCGAGGTAAACGCGTCTGCACCAAACAGGCAGCGGGCCACTTCGGTACGTCCCGCGCCCACCAGCCCGGCAATGCCTAAGACTTCCCCGGCGTGGACGTGGAAGCTGATGTCGTGCAGGGCGATGCCGTGCGGATCCAGCGGCGGCTTTTCGCGGCTCAGCCCCTTCACCGCCAGGCGGACGGGTTTGTCTTCATGATGCGTTTCGCTGGCAGGGCGGCGATTAAAGGCCACGTCGCGTCCGACCATCAGGCGGATCAGCTGCTCTACGTTGGTCTCCACCACCGCGCCGGTGCCGGTGAAGCGGCCGTCCTGAAAAACGGTGAAGCGGTCACAGAGCTGGAAAACTTCGTGCAGCCGGTGGGTAACGTAAATAATGCTCACGCCGCGGTTTTTAAGCTCCCGCACCACGCGGTGCAGGCTTTCCACCTCGCTGTCGCTCAGCGCGGCGGACGGTTCGTCCATAATGATTAGCCTGGCGTTGAGGGTCAGCGCCCGGGCGATCTCCACCATCTGCTGCTGGGCCACGCTCAGACGGGCGACCGGCGTGGTCGGCGCAACGTTCAGCTGCAGGTAATCGAGAATGACCTGCGCCTCCTGGTTTACCGCCTTTTCATCGACGATCAGGCTACGTTTACGCGGCTCGCGTCCGAGAAACATGTTTTCCGCAACGGTCATGTTGGGCAGCAGGTTGAATTCCTGATAGATAGTGATAATGCCCTTGTTCTGGCGCTCCACCGGGGAGTCATCCACCGGCAGCGTTTCGCCGTTGAACCAGATATCCCCGCGCGTTTGCGGCTGCGCGCCCGCGAGCGCCTTCAGCAAGGTGGATTTCCCCGCACCGTTTTCCCCCAGCAGGGCGTGAATTTCTCCGCTGCCGACGGTCAGTTGAGCGCTGCTCAGCGCCCAGACGCCGGAAAAGCTTTTTGCCAGGTCGGTCACTTTCAGTAAGGGTTGCAACATCAGTCTGCTCCTCCTCATGATGAGCCGCCAAAGGCGGCTCGGGACATATTAATTACCGGCCTCACCGATACGCTCAGCCTGCTGCAGGTTCTCTTTGGTGATCAGGGTCGGCGGGTAGTCGGCCCCGGTGATGGCTTTTTTCTCGCGCACGTTGGCCACCAGCTGGCTCATCGCCGTCTTCACCGCAAAGCCCGGACGCTGATCCGCCGTTACCGCCAGCCAGCCGTCGCGCACGCGGGCCAGCGCTTCCGGCACCGCATCAAACCCGGTCACGAGGATTTCGCCCGGCTTCACGCCCTGGCTCTGCAGCGCTTCAATCGCGCCCAGCGCCATATCGTCGTTGGCGGAGAGGATCACCTGCGGGCGTTTCGGCAGCGAAGGCAGCACGCTTTCAACGATGCGCATCCCTTCCGAACGCATCCAGTTGCCGGTCTGATCGGCGACAATCTTGTACTTATCCCCGCCCGCCTTCAGGCTATCGCGGATCCCTTTGGTGCGTTCGATGTTAGAGGAGGAGCCCGGCTGGCCGGTCAGCAGAATGATTTCCGCACCGTCGGGAAATTTGGTTTTGACGAAGTCGCCAATTGCCTGGCCGCCTTTGTAGTTGTTGGCGCCAAAGTGCGGCACCTTCTTCTGGCTGTCGACGGAGCGGTCAAGGGTGACGATCGGCAGCTTCGCATCCTGAATTTCATCCACCGCGCTTGAGACCGCGTTCACGTCGTTCGGGGAGACGATAAAGCCCTGCGCCCCGCGGGTGATGGCGTTTTCCAGGTCAGCCACCTGTTTTGGTGAGCTGCCCTGCCCGTCCAGCACCTGAAGCTTCACGCCCATCTCTTTTGCGGCTTTCACCGCCGTACGCTGCATGTGAACTTCAAACGGCATGGCCAGATTTGGCGTACTGAAAACAATTTGCTCGTTTTCGGCGAGGGCGGCCCCGGACGTCATGGCGATGAGGGCGGCTACGATCAGTTTTTTCATTATTATGTCTCTCTGTGTAGGGTTGTGGTGTTTAGAGGACGATCTCACGCTGGCTACGCAGTGACTCCAGCGCTTTATCCGCAAGGTACAGCGCACGTTCACCATCATCGCCGCTGCAGTCAGGCACCGCTTCGCCGCGCAGGACCGCAACAAAGTGTTCCCATTCCGCGGCGTAAGCGGATTTGTAGCGCTGCAGGAAGAAGTGTTCCGGCAGCGCGCTGGTGCAGCCCTGTTTGCCGTAGTGCTGCACCTGGTTTTCCAGAATATTGCCCGCGCACAGCAGCCCTTCGGAGCCGTGCAGCTCCAGGCGCTGGTCGTAGCCGTAAGATGAACGGCGGCTGTTAACGATGGTCGCCATCGCGCCGGAGGCGTATTTCAGAACGATAAACGCGGTGTCGATATCCCCCGCCTCGCCAATCGCCGGATCCACCAGGTTACTGCCCTGGGCATACACCGACACCGGCTCTTCGCCCATGATGAAACGGGCCATGTCAAAGTCATGAATGGTCATATCGCGGAACATGCCGCCGGAGACGCGCACGTACTCAGCAGGCGGCGGTGACGGGTCGCGGGAGATGATCAGCAGCGATTCCGGTTTGCCGATGCGCCCGGCCTGCGCGTCGGTTTTCACGCGGCGGAACTGCGGGTCGAAGCGGCGGTTAAAGCCGATGAACAGCGGCACGTCGTACTCTTTGACCACCTTCAGGCAGTCGCGCACGCGGGCGAGGTCAAGGTGTACCGGCTTTTCGCAGAAGATGGCCTTACCGTGGCGGGCGGCCATTTCAATCAGGTCCGCGTGGGTATCGGTGGCGGAGGCGATCAGCACGGCATGAACGTTAGGGTCGGTCATCGCCTCAATCAGGTTCTGCTGGCGGGCCTGATACTGCGTGGCGAGACGGGTGGCAAATTCCTGATTCGGGTCAACCACGGACCAGAGCGTGGTCGCGCCGTGGCTGGCGATGTTAGCTGCATGTACCTGGCCAATTCGGCCAGCGCCCAGTAAAGCAATGTTAAACATAACGGCTCCCGGTGTTGGTGAATGCTGTGAACTAACGACTCTATAAATAAAACATTTATTTCATTTTTATAAATAGTGAAAATTATGTTTTTGAGTGTGGGTTAACACTTTTGAGATGAATGAGATAAATTTTGTTATCAATCTCACAACATCGCGGGAGATGTGCCCCTCACCCTAACCCTCTCCCCAAAGGGGAGAGGGGACGGTACGGCGCGGTCTTTTCTCCCTCTCCCCTTTGGGGAGAGGGCTGGGGTGAGAGGAAAAATAAAAATGAAATGAAAATTTCGTAACGGCGGAAAAACTTAATACTGACGGGCTTTTTTCACCTGCGCCTGCGTTTGCTCCGCGGCCTCACGCACGGCAGACGACTTCGCCACCTGCGCATCACCGGTTCGCCACCACGAGGCATAGTCGTGGGTCATGGTCTTCGGCAGCACCTTGATGTCCAGCAGCGTCGGGCCCGGATGCGCGCGTGACGCCTCCAGCGCCGCCAGCAGGCTTTGCTCATCGTTCACCCGCCACGCGCGGCAGCCATAGCTTTCCGCGTTTTGCGCGAAGTCGACCTTCACCAGCGGCCCGTCAAGCCGCCCGCTTTCCGGGTTGCGATGGCGGTTTTCCGTGCCAAAGCTGCCCATGCCGTGCCCCATCTGCAGGTTGTTAATGCAGCCGAAGCTGGCGTTATCAAACAGCAGAACGGTGACTTTAATGCCCTCCTGAACGGCGGTTTGCAGCTCGGAGTGCAGCATCATGTAGGAGCCATCCCCCACCATGGCGTACACCGGCAGTTCGGGTCTGGCGAGCTTCACGCCGATGGCTGCCGCAATCTCGTAGCCCATGCAGGAGTAGCCGTACTCCAGGTGATAGCTGTCCGGCGTTTTGACCTGCCAGAGACGCTGTAAATCGCCCGGCAGCGAACCAGCCGCACCCACCACGACGGCGTTATCTTCAATATGCTGGTTGATCAGCCCCAGCACCCGCGTCTGGGTCAGGCGGGTGTTGAGCGTCTCGCCGTACTCCGCCAGCTGCGCATCCAGGTGCCCCGCCACTTCAGGCGCGTCGTCAGGACGCCACTGGCGATCCCAGAGGCGGCGGCACTCGTCGCGCCAGGCGGATTTGACTTCGGCGATCGCCTCTCCCCAGCCGCTGCGATACTCGCCAAGCGCGTGGGTCAATGCCTGGAGCCCGGTTTGAGCGTCGGCAATCAGCGCCGTGGCGTCCAGCTTCAGGGCGTCAAACTCGGCCACGTTCAGCAGCAGGAATTCGACGTCCGGATGGGAAAAGAGCGCCTTGGAGCCGGTGGTAAAGTCGGTCAGGCGCGTGCCGATGCCAATCACCAGATCAGCCTGCGGGGCGAGCTGGTTGGCCGCCATCCCGCCCGTCACGCCTACGCCACCGAGGTTAAGTGGGTGGTCACTTACCAACGCCCCCTTTCCGGCCTGGGTTTCGGCAAACGGCAGCTGCAGCGTCTCGACGAATTCGCGAAACGCCTTATGCGCGCCGGAGTAGCGCACGCCGCCGCCGCACACCACCAGCGGGCGACGCTTGCGGGCAATCAGCGCCCGCGCCTGCGCCAGGCGCTGCGGGTCAGGCGGACGGCGCTCGATGTGGTGTACGCGACGCGCGAAGAAGCTTAGCGGGTAATCCCAGGCTTCCCCCTGCACGTCCTGCGGCAGGCAAATCGTCACCGCACCGGTATCTGCCGGGTCAGTAAGCGTTCGCATCGCGCTTAACATGGCGCTCATGAGTTGCTCCGGGCGGTTGATGCGGTCCCAGTAGCGGGAGACCGGACGGAAGCAGTCGTTAGTGCTGATGCTGAGATCGTGATACTGCTCGATCTGCTGTAGCACCGGGTCCGGCTGGCGGCTGGCGTAGATATCGCCCGGCAATAGTAAAAGCGGGATGCGGTTCGCCGTGGCGGTGGCCGCCGCCGTGACCATATTGGCGGCCCCCGGCCCGACGGAGGAGGTGACGGCAAAGATGCGCTGACGGCGGTGCTGTTTGGCGAATCCCGTCGCCATGTGGGCGATGCCCTGCTCGTTGCAGCCCTGCATCACCTGCAGATGGCCGGGGTCCTGCTCCAGCGCCTGGCCGATACCCAGCACGTTGCCGTGCCCAAAGATGGTGGCCACGCCCTCCACGAAAGGCGCTTCGTGGCCATCCACGCTGACGTACTGTTGATTAAGGAACCGGACCAGCGCCTGGGCCATGGTCATACGTTCGGTTTGCATAACGCCTCCTGTCAGCCCAGCGTCGGCATGGAGAACGCAGCGCCTGTCTCCTGCTGCATTTCCGGCCAGCGCGCGGTGATGGTTTTCATTCGGGTGTAGAAACGCACGCCGTCGCTGCCGTGGACGTTGAGCGCGCCGAAGATGGAGCGCTTCCAGCCACCGAAACTGTGGAATGCCATCGGCACCGGGATCGGCACGTTGACCCCCACCATGCCCGCCTGCACCTCTTCGCAGAAGCGGCGCGCGCAGCCGCCGTCGCGGGTGAAGATCGCCGAGCCATTACCATATTCATGGCGGTTAATCAGATCCACCGCGCTGGCGTAATCTGCTACGCGCACCACAGAAAGCACCGGGCCAAAAATCTCTTCTTTATAGATGGTCATCTCCGGGGTGACGTTATCGAACAGCGTCGGCCCGACAAAATAGCCCTGCTCGTGGCCCTTCACGCTGAAGCTGCGGCCGTCCACGCGAAGTTTCGCTCCCTGCGTTTCCCCACTCTCGATGTAGCCCAGCACCTTGCTGCGGTGCGCGGAGGAGATGAGCGGCCCCATTTCGTTTTCCGGCGTCTGGTCGAGACCCGGCCCAACGCGCAGCGCGGAAATCTGTTTTTCCAGCCGGGCGCAGAGGTCATCGGCGGTGTTATCCCCCACCGCCAGCACTACCGAGAGCGCCATGCAGCGCTCACCCGCCGCGCCGTAGGCCGCGCCCATGATGGCGTTGGTCGCCATCTCCATGTCGGCATCCGGCATTAAAATGCAGTGATTTTTCGCGCCGCCCAGCGCCTGACAGCGCTTCCCGTGGGCGGACGCGGTCTGGTAAATGTATTCGGCAATCGGCGTGGAGCCGACAAAGCTCACCGCCTGCACGCGCGGGTCGGTCAGGAGGACGTCAACGGACTCTTTATCCCCCTGCACCACGTTGAAGACGCCGTCCGGCAGGCCAGCCTCTTTCAGCAATTGCGCCAGCGCGAGCGCCAGAGAAGGATCTTTTTCCGACGGTTTCAGCACGAAGGTATTGCCGGTCGCCAGCGCAATCGGGAACATCCACATCGGCACCATCGCCGGGAAGTTAAACGGCGTGATCCCGACGCAGACCCCAAGCGGCTGCATCAGCGAGTGGCTGTCCACGCCGGTACCGACGTTCGCCGAGTGTTCGCCCTTTTGCAGATGCGGAATACCGCAGGCAAACTCCACCACTTCCAGGCCGCGGGTCAGTTCGCCCACCGCGTCGGAGAAGACCTTGCCGTGCTCTTCGCTGATGAGGCGGGCCAGGCGCTCCATGTTCTCCTCCAGCAGCGCCTTAAAGCGGAACATCACGCGCGCGCGCTTAAGCGGAGCATGACGCGCCCACGCCGGAAACGCCTGCTGCGCGGCGGCGATCGCCTGCTCCGTTTCCTGTGCCGTACTCATCACCACCTGGCGTATCTGCTCGCCGGTGGCCGGGTTGAAGATCGCCTGAACGCGCTGGCCTGAACCGGTGACACATTCGCCGTGAATAAAATTCGCTACCGTCTCCATCCTTAACCTCTCGCTGTTGATACGTGACTGTGACCTGAACACTGTGTACTGGACACTATATATGAAACAAATATTCCATTTTAAGTTGAAATAAAATAAATGATGATTATTGTGATCAAGGATGGATTTTTATGTTAACAGCCAGCACCACTGACGCCGCATGCGCTATTAAGGGATTTCGGGCGAGGAAATGACTGAATTTTCTGTTTCATTTTTGCTGCCAGATGGATGGCCGACATTTAAAAGACGCGGTTTTGCGTTTAGAATCATCAGACTGTATTTGGGGGATAAGATGACGACAGCAACCAGCCTGAACGAACTGCAGCAGCAAATCCGCGATCGCTACGATAGCCTGAGCAAGAGGCTGCAGCAGGTCTCCCGCTACGTGCTGGATAACACCAACAGCGTGGCCTTCGATACGGTTGCCGTCATTGCCGAGCGCGCCGACGTGCCGCCCTCGACGCTGATCCGCTTTGCCAACGCCTTTGACTTCACCGGCTTCAACGAAATGAAACAGCTGTTTCGCATGAACCTGGTGGAGGAGACCGCCAGCTACAGTGACCGCGCCCGGCTGTTCCGCGAAATGGAGAGCGAGGCCGTGCCGGAAACGCCGCTCGATATTCTACAGGAATTCGCCCGTTCAAACGCCCAGGCGCTGCAGCAGCTGGCCGCCCGCGCCGAACCGGAAATGCTGGAGCGCGCGGTACAGCTGCTGGCAGATGCCGACACCATATACATCGCCGGACTGCGTCGTTCCTTTAGCGTCGCGGCCTACCTCACCTACGCCCTGAGCCACCTGGAGTGTCGCCCTATCCTGCTCGACGGCATGGGCGGGATGCTGCGCGAGCAGATCAGCCGCATTAAGGCGCGCGACATCGTAGTGTCGATCAGCTTCTCGCCGTACGCGGAAGAGACGGTGATGGTCAGCGAAACTGCCGCCAGCGTCGGCGCGCGACAGATTGTGATTACGGACAGCCAGATAAGCCCGCTGGCAACATTCAGCGATCTCTGCTTTGTGGTGAAAGAGGCGCAGGTGGATGCGTTCCGGTCTCAGTCGGCAACGCTGTGCCTGGTGCAGTCGCTGGTGGTGGCGCTGGCGTATCGGTTGGGTGAGGGGAAGTAAGGAAATAAAAACCCCCCTGCACAGGCAGAGGGGTTTGGGGTTAATTCAGCGGGAAATTACTCCCACTCAATCGTAGCCGGTGGCTTACCGCTGATGTCATACACCACGCGGGAAATACCGTTCACTTCGTTGATGATGCGGTTAGACACGCGGCCTAAGAAGTCATACGGCAGGTGCGCCCAGTGCGCGGTCATGAAGTCGATGGTTTCCACCGCACGCAGGGAGACAACCCAGTCGTACTTGCGGCCATCGCCCATGACGCCGACGGAGCGAACCGGCAGGAACACGGTGAACGCCTGGCTGACCTTGTTGTACAGGTCAGCTTTGTGCAGCTCTTCAATGAAGATAGCGTCCGCGCGACGCAGCAGGTCGCAGTACTCTTTCTTCACTTCGCCCAGCACGCGCACGCCCAGACCCGGACCCGGGAACGGGTGACGGTAGAGCATGTCGTACGGCAGACCCAGTTCCAGACCGATCTTACGCACTTCGTCTTTGAACAGTTCGCGCAGCGGTTCAACCAGGCCCATCTTCATCTCTTTCGGCAGGCCGCCCACGTTGTGGTGAGATTTGATGACGTGTGCTTTACCGGTTGCGGAAGCCGCAGACTCGATCACGTCAGGGTAGATGGTGCCCTGCGCTAGCCACTTTACGTCTTCCAGCTTCAGCGCTTCTTCGTCGAACACTTCCACAAACACGCGGCCGATGATCTTACGTTTCGCTTCCGGATCGTTCTCGCCTTTCAGCGCGTCCAGGAAGCGCTGCTCGCCTTCCACGTGAACGATGTTCAGACCGAAGTGGTCGCCGAACATGTCCATAACCTGCTGGGCTTCGTTCAAACGCAGCAGACCGTTGTCCACGAACACGCAGGTCAGGTTTTTGCCGATGGCGCGGTGCAGCAGCATCGCGGTCACGGAGGAGTCCACGCCGCCGGAGAGGCCGAGGATCACCTTGTCATTGCCAACCTGCTGGCGAATACGCTCAACGGCGTCGTCGATGATTTTTGCCGGAGTCCACAGAGCTTCACACTGGCAGATGTCACGCACGAAGCGCTCCAGCATGCGCATACCCTGACGGGTGTGGGTCACTTCCGGGTGGAACTGCACGCCGTAGAAGCGTTTTTCTTCGTTCGCCATGATGGCGAACGGGCAGCTTTCGGTGCTGGCAACGGTCACGAAGTCAGACGGGATGGCGGTAACTTTGTCGCCGTGGCTCATCCACACGTCCAGCAGCGGCTTGCCGTCTGCGGTCAGGGAGTCTTCGATACCGCGCACCAGCGCGCTCTCGGTCACAACTTCTACCTGTGCGTAGCCAAACTCGCGCTCGTTGGAGCCTTCTACGTGGCCGCCCAGCTGCATTGCCATGGTCTGCATACCGTAGCACACGCCGAATACCGGCACGCCAGCTTCGAACACGTACTGCGGCGCGCGCGGGCTGTTCTCTTCGGTAGTGCTTTCCGGGCCGCCGGACAGGATGATGCCGCTTGGATTGAATTCGCGAATCTGTGCTTCCGTGACATCCCACGCCCACAGCTCACAGTAAACGCCCAGTTCACGTACGCGACGCGCCACCAGCTGAGTGTACTGAGAACCGAAGTCCAGGATGAGAATGCGATGTTTATGAATGTTTTCCGTCATTGACGCTAATTCCGAGGCAAGTGAAACAGATTAAATAAATCGCCCGACACGAGGTCGGGCGAAGAAAAATCAGGAGCCCAGACGATAGTTCGGGGACTCTTTGGTGATCGTCACGTCGTGAACGTGGCTCTCCTGGATACCCGCACCACTGATGCGTACGAATTCCGCTTTAGTACGCAGCAGGTCAATGGTACCACAGCCGGTCAGACCCATACAGGAGCGCAGGCCGCCCATCTGCTGGTGAATGATCTCTTTCAGACGGCCTTTATAGGCAACGCGACCTTCGATACCTTCCGGTACCAGTTTGTCAGCGGCGTTATCGGTCTGGAAGTAACGGTCAGAGGAACCTTTGGACATCGCGCCCAGGGAGCCCATGCCGCGGTAAGATTTGTAAGAACGGCCCTGGAAGAGTTCGATTTCGCCCGGGGATTCTTCGGTACCGGCCAGCATGGAGCCTACCATCACGGCAGCGGCGCCCGCAGCGATCGCTTTGGCGATGTCGCCAGAGAAGCGGATACCGCCGTCAGCGATAACTGGAATACCGGTGCCTTCCAGCGCTTCAACCGCGTCAGACACTGCGGTGATCTGCGGAACGCCCACGCCGGTCACGATACGTGTGGTACAGATAGAGCCAGGGCCGATACCCACTTTCACCGCGCTGCAGCCAGCGTCTGCCAGCGCGCGAGCGCCTGCGCCAGTTGCAACGTTACCGCCGATGATCTGCAGGTCAGGGTATTTGGCACGGGTATCACGAATACGTTGCAGAACGCCTTCGGAGTGGCCGTGAGAGGAGTCAATCAGTAGGACGTCAACGCCCGCAGCAACCAGTGCGTCAACGCGCTCTTCGTTACCCGCACCTGCGCCAACCGCAGCGCCGACGCGCAGACGGCCATGCTCGTCTTTACAGGCGTTAGGCTTACGTTCTGCTTTCTGGAAATCTTTAACGGTGATCATGCCGCGCAGGTGGAAGCTGCTGTCAACAACCAGCGCTTTTTCAACGCGTTTTTCGTGCATTTTTGCCAGCACCACGTCGCGGGTTTCACCTTCGCGAACGGTGACCAGACGCTCTTTTGGCGTCATGTAAACGCTGACAGGCTGGTTCAGGTCAGTCACGAAACGCACGTCACGACCGGTAATAATACCGACCAGTTCGTTCTCTTCGGTCACAACCGGGTAACCGGCAAAGCCGTTACGTTCGGTCAGAGCTTTCACTTCGTGCAGCGTGGTGGTTGGCAGAACGGTCTGTGGGTCAGACACGATGCCGGATTCATGTTTCTTCACGCGGCGAACTTCTTCTGCCTGACGTTCGATAGACATGTTTTTGTGAATAAAGCCAATGCCACCTTCCTGTGCCAGGGCGATAGCCAGGCGCGCTTCAGTCACGGTGTCCATTGCCGCAGAGAGCATAGGAATGTTCAGGCGAATGGTTTTCGTCAACTGCGTGCTGAGATCGGCAGTATTCGGCAGAACGGTGGAGTGAGCGGGAACGAGGAGGACGTCGTCAAACGTCAGTGCTTCTTTAGCGATACGTAGCATGGGCAATATCTCTGACCTGGGTGGTTAAATATTGCCGTGGCATTATACAGAGCGTAACCGATTGCATCTACACTTTTTTGAAAAAATGCTTGCGATCGCCTCTCAGCAGGTTACTATCGACTGAATAACTTGCTGATTTAGAATTTGATCCCGCTCACATGTTATCCTCTCAATCCCCCTCAATTTATACTGTCAGCCGCCTGAATCAGACGGTGCGTTTGCTGCTTGAGCAGGAAATGGGGCAGGTCTGGATCAGCGGTGAAATCTCTAACTTCACGCAGCCCTCCTCCGGACACTGGTACTTTACCTTAAAAGACGACACCGCCCAGGTGCGCTGCGCGATGTTCCGCAACAGCAACCGCCGCGTGACGTTCCGCCCTCAGCACGGGCAGCAGGTTCTGGTTCGCGCCAATATCACCCTGTATGAGCCGCGCGGCGACTATCAGATTATCGTCGAGAGCATGCAGCCTGCGGGCGAAGGTCTGCTGCAGCAGAAGTACGAACAGCTTAAAACCAAACTCTCTGAGGAAGGTTTGTTCGACCAGCAGTTCAAAAAACCGCTGCCCTCACCCGCCCACTGCGTTGGGGTGATCACTTCGAAAACCGGTGCAGCGCTGCACGATATTTTACACGTGCTTAAGCGTCGCGACCCTTCCCTGCCCGTCATCATCTACCCGACCGCCGTTCAGGGTGATGATGCGCCAGGGCAGATAGTTCGCGCCATTGAGCTGGCTAACGCCCGTCAGGAATGTGACGTATTAATCGTCGGGCGCGGTGGCGGCTCGCTGGAAGACCTGTGGAGTTTTAACGACGAGCGCGTGGCGCGGGCAATCTTTGCAAGCCTTATCCCTGTGGTGAGCGCCGTCGGCCACGAAACGGACGTGACGATTGCCGATTTTGTCGCGGATCTGCGCGCGCCTACGCCGTCCGCGGCGGCAGAAGTGGTCAGCCGCAACCAGTTGGAATTGCTGCGTCAGATTCAGAACGGACAGCAGCGTCTTGAGATGGCGATGGATTACTTCCTCGCCAACCGGACCCGCCGCTTTACTCAGCTTCATCACCGCTTGCAGCAGCAGCACCCGCAGCTGCGCCTGGCGCGTCAGCAGACCGTGCTGGAACGTCTGCGTCAGCGCATGAGCGTTGCGGTGGACGCGCAGCTTAAGCGCGCGGTATCGCGCCAGCAGCGCGTGACGCAGCGCCTGAACCAGCAGAACCCGCAGCCTAAAATTTATCGTGCGCAAACGCGGATCCAGCAGCTGGAGTATCGTCTGGCGGAGACTGTCCGCGCCCGACTAAGCACCACCCGCGAACGCTTTGGCAATGCCGTGACCCATCTTGAAGCGGTCAGCCCCCTCTCCACGCTGGCGCGCGGCTATAGCGTGACGACGGCGACGGACGGCCAGGTGCTGAAGCAAACCAAACAGGTGAATACCGGCGATGTGCTGACGACGCGTCTTTCCGATGGCTGGGTAGAAAGCGAAGTGAAATCAATTAAACCGGTGAAAAAGACCCGTCAGCGTAAAACCGGATAATTCTTCGCCGGTTACTTACTATACTGCTGCTATTCCCTTTTTTAATAAGGAGAGCAGCATGCCCCATCTTCATAGCGTTATTCCCCCTTATATTCTTCGTCGTATTATCGAAAGCGGTTCCGAGCCGCAGCAGCGCTATGCCCGTCAGACTTTAACCCATGTCCAGACGCTGATGGCCCATATGCCGGGCAAACCTGCCGCGCCGCACGTGAATAAAGCCGGACAGCTGGAGCGCGATATTTACGACGCGAAGCAGACCCAGGAGCTGCCGGGTACGCAGGTGCGTTACGAAGGCCAGCCTTCAAACGGCGATGTGGCGGTGGATGAAGCCTACGATTATTTGGGTATTACTCATGATTTCTTCTGGAAAGAATATCAGCGTGATTCGCTCGATAATAAAGGGCTTATTTTGACCGGCACCGTTCACTATGGCCGGGAATATCAGAACGCCTTCTGGAACGGTCAGCAGATGGTTTTCGGCGACGGCGACGGGGAAATATTTAACCGCTTTACCATCGCCATTGACGTGGTAGCGCACGAGCTGAGCCACGGCGTGACCGAGGCCGAGGCCGGGCTTATCTACTTTGAGCAGTCGGGCGCGCTGAACGAGTCGCTGTCGGACGTATTTGGCTCGCTGGTGAAGCAATACCATCTGAAGCAAACCGCCGATAACGCTGACTGGCTCATTGGCGAAGGGCTGCTGGCGAAAGGGATCAACGGCAAAGGGCTACGCTCGATGTCTGAACCCGGCACCGCCTATGACGATCCTCTGCTGGGCAAAGACCCGCAGCCTGCGCACATGAAAGATTTCATTAAAACGCGCGAGGACAACGGCGGCGTGCATCTGAACTCCGGCATCCCCAACCGGGCATTTTATCTGGCCGCGACGGCGATCGGCGGCTACGCCTGGGAAAAAGCGGGTTATGCCTGGTACGACACGGTTTGCGATCGCAATCTGGCGCAGGATGCGGATTTTGAGGCCTTCGCAAAACTGACGATAGCGCACGGAGAGAAACGCTCCGGTGGCGACGCTGGTGCGGCCATTAAACAAGCCTGGGAACAGGTGGGAGTGTTGTAAATGCAGGTTCCGGAACTGACGGATGACGCCGTGGTTGAGCTGGCCCGGGAAGGCGGCGTCGCTTTTATTCCTAAGCTGAGCGGACAGCGCACCATCGCGCTCTCCTCGCTCAATGAGGCCCAGCGCCAGCGCCTGGTGAGCATCCTGGAGCAGGCTTTTCCACGCGGCCAGCCGCCAGGACAGGCCTCTTCACCCGGCAGCGGCGACCAGCGCTATTTCCGTATCCAGATTATCTGGACCGGGCAAAATCAGGCGCACTACGCCGATATCATCGTGCTGGTGCCCGAGCAGGAAGCGCCCGAGTCGCTGGTCGAACTGTGGCAGAAAGGGGAAGGCTGCGTGTGCGATTAACCTTAGGCCCGAACAAACTCCACGCGTTTTTTAGAGATAAGACCGTGGCCGTTCTGGCAGAAATAATCCACCGCGCCGCAGGCCTTGAGTACCTGAAGCGGCTGGTGGCAGTCAGGACAGCGTGCTTCGAGGGGAATATCTTTATTGCAGCTGTCGCAGTGCGCGATACCGTTTTGCGGCTCAAGCTCTGCGTGGCAGTCCGGACAGGTAATCGACATGCTCTCTCCTGTTAAGTTGGGCCGGGACAGGATAACTGCCCCGGCAGGCTGAATAGTATCAGGCTTCCGTAGCCGGTTTAGTTTGCGCATTTTCCAGCATGCGGCGCACCGGGACAATGAGAACGATCAGTACAGCGGCACAAATCAATAGCGCGATGGAGCAGCGCGCAAAGAGATCCGGCAGCATATCCAGCTGGTCGGCCTTCACGTGGCCGCCAATCAGGCCCGCTGCCAGGTTACCCAGCGCACTGGCGCAGAACCACAGCCCCATCATCTGACCGCGCATTCTCTCCGGCGCCAGCAGCGTCATGGTCGCCAGGCCAATCGGGCTGAGACACAGTTCGCCGAGCGTCAGCATCAGGATACTGCCCACCAGCCAGAACGGCGATACGCCCGCCCCACCGTTGTTCAGCACATTCTGTGCGGCCAGCATCATCAGGCCAAAGCCTGCCGCGGCACACAGAATACCAATAACAAACTTGGTGATGCTGCTCGGGCGAATGTTCATGCTCGCGAGCTTCGGCCATGCCCAGCTGAACACCGGGGCCAGCAGGATAATAAACAGGGCGTTGATCGACTGGAACCACACCGCCGGAATTTCAAAATCGCCGATCATGCGGTTAGTGTAGTCGTTGGCAAACAGGTTGAACGACGTTGGCTTTTGCTCAAACGCAGACCAGAAGAACGCGGCGGAGACCAGAAGGATAAAGCAAACCAGCAGTCGGGCACGCTCTTTGCGATTCAGACCCGCGAAAATGAACAGGTAGATAAAGTACAGCGCAACGGACGCTGCAATCACGTAGACCAGCACGCTGGCAACTGCCACCGGGTTAATCACAATCACG